>JABSOX010000015.1:124070-129733 GCA_013215655.1 Colwellia sp. | reverse complement strand
GCATCGACAAGTGAATAACGAACAAGAAGCGGATTAGTAATGATAATAATAGAATCATCAAATGGATATATGAGAGAGTATCCCGATGTATCGGCTAGTTTATCTAAAGCAGCAGCAGCATTCATTGCAGGTATGTTAAAAAGGTAACGTTCAGCTGCTTGACACACCAAAGTATTACTTAACAATAACAAGCCAAATGCCATATAAAATGGAATGTATTTCATTTTTTTATGTTTTAATCGGTGACTAAACACTTAATACACATCTCGCTGTTTGTTATTTTTTTACTTAAAAGTGATCACTCTAGCGGTCATTCTTTGAATATTGTTTGGCTTGAGTTTCTAGTTATCCCTCCTTGTTTGATTTTTCAATCAGTTACCATCTTGCCTAATTCAATAATATGATGACAATGATGTATTAAGCTGTCAAGAATTGCTATTTACAGCTGGCATCACTAAAGATTTTACTTGTTCACGAAAGCTTACATTAGTTGTGATGATCTCACTGTAATCCGTATGAATCTGTTTCGTAAGATTTACCTCCTATTGGTTGTTAGGGTAAAACCATCCATATTATTCTTTTATACGATTAACAAAAAAAAGGTTATTATAGTGATTTAATCTATAAATCGTTATGGATTCAGTCGTACAAAAGCTCTTTAATGGTAGAGTCTCTTAATTGGACATATAAATGCCAAGATACAAGCAGTCGAACAATAGGATTTTTGAAGCTTTTCAAGCATGCAAAGACGGTTTAGTGCGCTCAATTATGAAGATGAGTGTCAAACAGCAAGATGTTGATGATATTTTACAGGAAACTTTTATTAAGGTATTGCACTCTGATACTCAACAACAAATTAAATCTCCAAAAGGTTACTTATTTGTTGTTTCAAGAAATTTGGTTCTTAAAAAGTTAATGCAGCAATCAAAAGAAATACATACCGAAATAGATGAAGCCTTAATAGAAAATGACGTTGATAATCCTGTTGAAAAAGAATTACACCAAAAACTTAAATTCGAACGGTTTAGTCAAATATTAAACTCGTTGCCTGAAAAACATCGTCGCGCGATATTATTAAGAAAATTATATTGTTTAAGTCATAAAGAAATAGCGAATAAAATGAATATATCAGTAAGTTCTGTAGAAAAATACATTGCCAAAGGCCTAAAGCAATGTAAACAATCACTCTGCATTCAAGGGTATGAAGTTAATCCTCCAATACAACTGAATCAATCAAACGAGGAGTGTGCAAAATGAATACTAGTAATAAAGTAATCCCACTTCATACGATAAATACGATTGATGACCAAGCATCTATTTGGTTAGTAAGATTAGATGATGGTAATTTATCAGCGCAATCAAAAAAAGAGTTAAAGACTTGGATGTTGGCAGATGAAAGACATCAGATAGCATTAAAAGCTATGGCTGATATTTGGCATGATATGGATGAAATACTGGTGATGGTTAATGATGAAGAATCGTCAAAAAATGTATCATTATGGCCAATGTTAACACCCATTTTTAAACCGGCTATGTTGGCTGCAAGTATAAGCTTTCTAGCTTTATTTATTTGGTTAGTAATGCCTTTAAATGTAGAAAGAAATTCATATGTCACCTCAATAGGGCAGCAGCTGGATGCAACATTTGATGACGGTTCAATTATACATCTAAATACAAATAGTCATATTGAAACCGAATTTTCTGATGAAAAGCGAATCATTAAATTAATAAAAGGTGAGGCATTATTTGAAGTTGCTCATGATCCTAATCGTCCATTCATCGTTTATGCTGGTGATCGTCTAGTGCAAGCGATAGGAACAAAATTTGTTGTACATTTAAAAACCGGAAATATTCAAGTTACTGTGACTGATGGTAAAGTTAAAATGTCCAAAGTAGCACCTAATACAAAATTAGCTGATATTAAAGCGTTAGATAATACAACAATTCAAATAGATGATGTTTATATTACTAAGGGGGAAAAAGTTCTAATAAGTAGTAATCAAGCACCACAATTAACGCACGTTAAAGCAGAGAGTATAAAACGTGAGCTTTCATGGCTTAATGGAAAATTAATTTTTGATAACGAAGAGTTGTTTGACGTTATTGAAGAGGTTAACCGCTATATTGAATTAGATATTGTGTTAAAAGATCCTTCTCTACATAAAATACGAATAAGTGGCCGTTTTGACGTAGGTGACAGTGAAGCGTTAATTGAAGCTTTAGAGCTATCTTTTAATTTGAAATCTCAACGACTTGGCTCAAATAAAATATTATTGACTAAATCAAGCTAGTTGCACAACCTAAATAAAATTTATTCTAGGCTCCTAGAATATCAAGTAGATCGATTCTTATGAGGTTTTATCATCACATTGTGATTGATATAACCTCAAAGAATTTACACATCCCTTTATCAAATAAACCCTATATCCAAATTTAAATTGAATTATATCATCAGGTAATTTATTGAATAATGACCAAAAAAGTCGAATTTAAAAAAATAAAAATATTTTGTTACGGTTTTTCATTCTAGTCTACTCTTTAGTATAGGTTGCAAATAATTTTAATAAATAGCATCCGAATAAAATAATAAAATAATAAAATACAAATTAAAAACAGGAAGGAAATAACATGTCTACTAAATTTCGTACTTGTACGTTAGCGCTAGCTGTTGGTATTGCGCTTGGTACTGCCCCTACATATGCTGCTGAAGGTGATGCAGCTCAAGAACAAGAAGTTGAACGTATTGCTGTTGTTGGCTCTCGTGGTGCACCACGCTCAGTTGACGATTCGCCGGTACCCATTGATATAATTGGCTCAGAGGAGTTAAGTAAAGCCGGTAATACTAATATGTTGGAATTACTAAAAGGTACAATCCCCTCGTTTAACGTACATGAAAACCCCATAGCAGATGCTGCCAGTTTAGTTAAACCTGCTAACCTACGTGGTTTGTCATCGGACAGTACACTTATTCTTGTTAACGGAAAACGTCGCCATCGTGCTTCGGTCATTGCGTTACTAGGTGGTGGTATTAATGATGGTGCCCAAGGCCCAGATATTTCGGTTATTCCAAGCTCTGCATTAAAACAAGTTGAAGTCTTACGTGACGGTGCTGCTGCCCAATATGGTTCGGACGCTATTGCTGGTGTGATGAACTTTGTTTTAAAAGATGATGCCGATGGTGGTTCATTCACAATTCGTCATGGTTCGTATTATGAAGGAGATGGCGATAGTACAGAAGTTTCCGGTAATATCGGTTTGCCACTTACTGATGATGGTTTTGCTAATTTAAGCTTTCAATATAAAAATTCTGATGCTACCAGTCGCAGTGCCCAACGTCCTGATGCTCAAGGCTTGATCGATGCAGGTAACACCGCAGTATCTGACTTAGCACAAATTTGGGGTTCACCAGAAGTCAATGATGATATTACGATTTTTGGTAACTTTGGTTTAGACTTAGGTAACGATCGCGAAGCCTATATGTTTGCTAACTACTCTGAGCGTGATGTTCGAGGCGGTTTCTACTATCGTAACCCTCATACCCGTGGTGGTGTATTTTCAAATGATGATGGTGCTTCAATTCTAATTGCAGATATTGCACAAGCAGGGGGAGCCGAAAGAACTTGTCAGCCTGTAGCAGTTACTTCGGGTAATGTTTTAGGTCAGGCCGATTACATTAATAATGTCGCGAATAATGATAACTGTTTCAGTTTCAATGAAATGGTTCCTGGTGGTTTTACACCAAATTTTGGTGGTAACATTGTTGATACGGCAATAACTGTCGGAACTCGAGGTGAGATTGATGATTCGCTTACATATGATGTAAGTGCTTCTGTTGGTCGAAATGCTTCAAGTTATGTAATTTACAATACTTTGAACGCATCGTTAGGCCCAGAATCGCAACGAGATTTTGCGCCGGGTAAACATATACAATTAGAAAAAACGTTTAACTTTGATTTAGTCAAAGAAATCGACACAGATACGTTAGAATCACTTGTAATAGCGGGTGGTTATGAATGGCATGAAGAGTCATTTGAAGTTGTTGCTGGTGAAGAAGCATCCTTCATCGCAGGGCCATATACTGATCAAGGTTTTGGTATTGGTTCAAATGGTTTTCCAGGCTTTAAACCGTCTGCAGCAGGTGTATTTACGCGTGTTAACTCTGCAATTTATGTCGATATGGAAGCACAATATACTGATGAATTCCTTATGGGCTATGCACTTCGTTATGAAGACTATAGTTCATTTGGTGATACCACTAATTATAAAATTACTGCGCAATATCGTGTTTCTGATGATTTTTCAGTACGTGGTTCTGTAGGTACAGGTTTCCGTGCACCAACGGTTGGTCAAGCAAACTATTCAAATGTTCAAACATCACTTGAAGGCGGTTTTTTAGTTGATTCGGCGTTACTACCTCCAACAAACCCTATCGCTATACAAAAAGGTGCGACAGCATTAACACCTGAAGAGTCAGAAAGTTATGCTTTTGGCGCGGTATGGGAGGTGGAAGGTTTTCATTTTACGGTTGATTACTACAACATTAAAGTCACTGATCGTATTTCTCAATCAACCAAATATGATCTTGACGCTGACGATAGAACTGCATTAAAAGCTGCAGGCGTTCCTAATGTAGATTCTATTCAACAAGTTAGTTTCTTTACAAATGATTTTAATACCACTACCAAAGGTGTTGATTTTGTTGGTAACTATTCAACTGCTCTATTAGATGGTGATACAACTTTCAGTGTTGCTTATAACTGGAATGAAACTGAAGTTACTAAATCAACAGATATAACGGGAGCTGGTAAAGTATCACGTATAGAAAATGATTTACCAAATCACCGTGGTACATTCACTTGGTCACAAAGTTGGGACTCAGTGAGTATGTTCACCCGTGTGAATTATTATGGTGAATATCAAGGTGTACATGTTGATTGGATCGGTTCTCCTGAAAGTCCTGCAACTGAAATCAATGCAGATTCAGCCGTGACCATAGATCTTGAAGTTAGTTACCATGCAATGGATTCGTTTACAATTAGCGCTGGTGCACAAAACATCTTTGATCAATATCCAAGTAAATTAGATTTCGCTGACGCTTTAAGTCGTTCAAATCAGAGCTGGGGAGCAAAATATTATGAAACATCTCCCTTTGGTTTTAACGGTGGCTTTTATTATGTAAAAGCTAGTTATAAGTTCTAGAAATCTGTATTGAAGTGCATATTGCACAATGATACATTCTTAAAAGCCGGTTGCATTTGTAACTGGCTTTTTTTATTTAAAAAGGTGCTTCGTCTATCTATGATTAAAAAAGCCAATTTACATTTTCAACAGGGTGAATACCAAAAAGCTGAACATCTGTTTCGTTTACTGTTAACGGAAAATAAAAACAATTTAAATGCGTTAGTCGGTTTAGGTAAAGTTGCGATAGCGTTTGATAGTTATCAGCGAGGATATGATATTTATGTTCGTTGTTTATCGATTGATGCTAAACAACCAGAAATATATCTATTACTTGCAGAAGCAGCTAAATACTTAATACGCTTTGATAAAGCTGAGCAAGCTTTATTAGCCGCATATCAACTTAATAAAAAATTTATACCTAGCTTACTTGCCTTAGCAATACATTACAGTGAAGCGGGCGAATATGAGTTAAGTGAGGGCTA
>JABSOX010000015.1:0-124060 GCA_013215655.1 Colwellia sp. | reverse complement strand
ATTTAAAAAGTATTATTGAAATTGAGGCTGAACATATTCAAGCATTTTCGCTGTTGGCGCGAATGGGCAAGCTAAGTTTTAACGATCCTTTAGCTACAGACTATATCGATCAGATGTTACTAAAATTGAAGTCGGCTAATAACAACTTATCTCAGCAAGACAGAATTATGCTCTACTATAGTTTTGCTGAGTTATTTCATAACGAGAAGCGATACTCACAAGCATTTAGTCACTTTAAATTAGCAAACCAATTACAATATGAAAGTATTGATTTTACCGTCGATGATATGAAAGGTTATTTTGATGACCTAATTAAAGTATTTGATAAAACATTTTTTGAATCCGTAGATAATAAACTAGCTAATTCAGCTAACAACAATACACTAACCCCTATTTTTATTGTCGGCCAACCACGCTCAGGCACAACATTATTAGAACAGATGTTAATTGGACATAATAAGGTTAGCAGCGGTGGTGAATTACCTTTTATGGCAGGAAGTATTGCTCAAGGTTTATTACAACTAACAGGAAAGGACTTTCCAAAAGCTTGTAGGCATTTAGATGAACAACAACAACAATTACTTGCCAAACATTATCTTCAAAATTTACAAAGTTTAGCACCAAATTCAAATTATATTATTGACAAAATGCCAGCAAACTATCAATCGATTGGATTGATCAAATTATTAATGCCACAGGCAAAAATTATCCATATAACAAGAAATTCTATGGATGTTAGCTGGTCCATCTTTCGTAATCATTTTGAATCATTAGAACCTTACTTTTGCTCACTTGAACAAATTGCTCAGTATCATCATTGTTATAAAAATGTTATGGCACATTGGCAATGTACGTTACCGGAATTTATTCACACGGTGAGCTACCAAGAGTTGATCAATGACCCTGAAAAAACATTGACCAAAATATTATATTTTTGTGATTTAGATTATCAAAAGGAATGTTTAAATTTTTCACAACAAAAACGCCATATTAGTACCTTAAGCAACGTGCAATTAAGGGATGGTATTAAGGGCGATAAGTCTCGTAGTTGGCAAGCTTATCAAGACTACTTACAGCCTCTCATAAAAGCATTGGCTATTGAAGGTGAAGAATAGTTTTCTTTATTTGTTTAACTTTTATTAGTCGAGCTTGTTCAATTGCTTCTTTTATTGCCAACCCTTTTAGCCCTTGCTGAACAAATTTTTTGGCATTAATCGCTTTTGTTTGTGTAAATAATTCTAATAAATAATCTTTCTGCGGATAGGCTTTTTCTTCTGAACCTAATCGACCACAAAAATCTGCATTACAGGCGATTAAAAAGTCATCAAACTCTTCAGGTTTCCGCCAAACATCTAATTTATTAAACATCTTTAGAATAGTGGCTGGTTTTAATTCAAAGACTTTATGGCAATGTAAGTGAAACTGACAAACTTTTAACGCTAGCCGTTTATGATCTGTTGGTACTCTTAACTTATCTGCAATACTTTCAACTAATGGCAAACCTGATTTTTCATGTCCTTGATGAGCAGGCCATTGTTCTTCTAAGGTCAGAGACTTCCCTAAATCGTGACAAAGCGCCGCAAAACGTATTGAGGTTTTAGGTGATAACTTAACCGCTTGTTGTAAAACCATCATGGTATGAAGTCCACTACATATTTCTGGATGCCATTTTTCTGGATTGGGGACTCCCCATAAATTATGCAAGTCAGGCCATATTTCTTTAAGCGCATTACATTGGAATAATACTTGGAAAAACACTTCAGGATTTGATTCAGCCAAACTACGTTGCATTTCTTTCCAGATACGTTCACCGCTGAGGGTAGCTAATTCACCAGAATTTGATATGTGGGTCATTAACAGCATCGTTTCATCAGCAACAACAAAGCCATAGCTATGATAACGAGCGGCAAAACGAGCGACTCTAAGTACTCGTAATGGATCTTCGATAAAGGCGTCAGAGACATGTCGTAAGGTGCGATTGTCTAAATCTTGCTGACCGTTGTATGGATCTATTATTTTCCCATCAATAGCCATTGCCATGGCGTTGATGGTGAGATCTCGGCGATATAAGTCTTGTTCAAGTGTTACATCAGGCGCTGCATAACAAGTAAACCCGGTATAGCCATGACCTTGCTTACGCTCGGTGCGAGCAAGGGCATATTCTTCTTTATTTTGAGGGTGTAGAAAAACGGGAAAATCTTTGCCTACTTGCGTAAAACCAAGAGACAACATTTGTTTAACACTTGCACCAGTAACAACATAGTCACGATCAGCAACCGCTCTACCTAATAGTTTATCTCGCACCGCGCCACCCACTAAATAGGTGGTTAATTGAGACAAATTATCATCAGGGAGCATTCTTTATTATTACCAATCATAAGTTTCTAATCGTTATACACATGAGTTTACCATAATAGTCATAACGCTTTTGACTTATGAACGGGTAAAGGTTAATTTCAACAAGCTTTATTTTTATTGAAAAGAGACTATGTATACAGGGTATTTTGGTTTAAAGGAAAAACCGTTCTCAATTGCACCTAATCCGCAATATTTGTTTATGAGTGATCGCCATCGTGAGGCTTTGACACATTTAACTTATGGCCTAGGCGGCTCGGGTTTGGAAAATAATGGCGGGTTTGTTTTACTTACGGGCGAAGTGGGCACTGGAAAAACGACTATTAGTCGTTGTGTGATGGAGCAATTACCTGAAAATACTCAAGCTGCTTTTATTTTAAATCCAACACTATCATCACAAGAATTGCTGGCAACTATATGTGATGAACTAAAAATTCGTTATAAAAAAACGGGCGCTACGTTAAAAACACTGACCGATAAAATTCAAGAAAAGCTATTAAAAAATCACCAAAATAATATTAATACTTTATTGATTATTGATGAGGCACAACATTTACTACCAGAAGTATTAGAGCAGCTGCGTTTACTGACTAACTTAGAGACCAATACTAAGAAATTATTGCAAGTGGTTTTAATTGGGCAGCCAGAACTACAGATGTTATTAAAACGTCGTGATTTACGTCAGTTAGCCCAAAGAATTACCGCACGGTATCATTTATTACCATTAAATAAATCAGAAGTAGCACTTTATATTAAACACCGTTTGTCAGTTGCACAGTGTTTTAGAGAGCTTTTTTCTACAAAAGCTATTGCTGCCATCCATCAAATTAGTGATGGTATTCCTCGGGTGATAAATTTAATTTGTGAACGAGCGTTGATAAATGCATACAGTAGTAATAATGCGGTGATCAGTAAAAAGATAGTTATTGGGGCTGCTCAAGATGCTTTAGGTGATGACTATCATCTAGCACCGTGGTGGCAGCATAAGATGTTAAAAACATTAGCTGCTAGTACACTTTTATTTACCTTAGTTTTTGCAGGTTATTACTTTGGCCAACATCAACTCGGACAACATCAACAAAGTTCAGCGCTTGTTGCACAAAAGATAGATACTACTCAAGAGCATTTATCTGAACAAGGTTTTGAAAAAAAATCTGAAAATATGCCAATAAAAAAATCGATATTAGTTGAAAAAGAGCCTCTCGTTGTTGCTGATGTGTCTCCACCTGAAAATACAAATACCGCAAAAAGTAGTATGACTAATAATGTGGTTCAAAGTTTGGCTGAAAGGGGGGCTGAACACCTAGCCAAACAAGAAAATCAAGTTGAACTATTAGCAAATAACATTGTTAGTGAAAACGTTAATCAAGAAGTGCCTAACGAAGTTAACTATCAGGTAAATGCTACAGAAGGAGTATCAGAAGACTTACTTATGCGTTTTCAAGACGCTATAGATGAAACAGGTAATAATAAACAAAGTAATGAAGCTGAACCATCAACTCGCGAAGAGATTGCTCCTCTAGCTGATATGCCACAATGGCTACAACAAGCGATACCTAATTTAGAGTTTACCATGCATATTTATGCCAGTGATGGCGCAGGTTGGGTAACAGTAAACGGTCGAGATCGCTATGAAGGGGATTATATTGAACGTGAACTTTTATTAAGTGAGATTTTGCCACAAAAAGTCGTATTAAATTTTCGAGGGGAAAAGTTTACCGTAGCGGCATTGTCTTCTTGGTAACTAGGTTAGGGCTAATACTGGTGATATTACTCAAGGAAAGCCGCTTTAAAAAAGCCTAATAAGTTAATATTAAACTCCTCGGGTTTAATACAGCAATCTATTTGGTCGTTATTTTTAGGTTTGCTTAAATCAATTTCTTTCATGGCAATCGCTTGATTTAAACGAGTATTATAAAATATACGTACAAAAGGCTGCAGCGGTTTACTTTTATTAACCTGACTAATTAAACCTAATTTACCACTGCTTAGTTTTACTAAGGTGCCTACTGGATACAAACCTAGGCATTGTACAAACTGATTAACGAGTTCTTTATCGTAACTATTAGGCGCTTCCTTCATTAAGTTTTTAAATGCCTGAATAGGGTGCATACTTGATTTGTAAATCCGCTCTGCCGTCATTGCATCATAACTGTCAACAATCGCAATCATGCGTCCGTATTTTGAAATGGCTTCATCAGCTAATTGATAGGGGTAACCTTGCCCATTTAGACGTTCATGATGCTCTTTTACCATGCTCATCACAACGTGGGAAATATCCGGGGTGTCTTCTAATATTTTTACACCTAAAGAGACATGTTTTTTCATCTCTTCAAATTCATCTTCTGTGTATTTACCCGATTTACTTAAAATATGGTCTGGCACCAAAACTTTACCAATGTCATGCAGAAAAGCGCCTAATGCTATTTGTTCAATAAGTGTTTTTTCAATGCCTAAATGTTTACAAAAAATAGTCATTAATATCGAAACATTCAAGGCATGTTCAATTAGATAGTCATTTTTTAATCTAAGGCGTGACATGCAAGATAAAGCATCTTGATTACGAAATATAGAATCAACAATAGCATCGGTGCTTTCTTGCACATCTTTAATTTTTATTGTCTTTTCTTTGGTTAAGTCATTTATTATCCGTTGTTGTAGTTCTTTAGCCTCACGGTATAGCTTGCTAGCTTTTTTCATTTCTTGATCAAGGGACACATTGTTTTTTTTAATTTTTTCTTGCTTGATTTCGGTGGGAGGCTCAACTGTTGGCGGTTTATTTTCTGGTCGTTTTGTTTTTGTAGGATCAATGACCACACGAGTAACGCCTGATTGTATGAGCCTCACTATACTCTCAGCTTTAGAAATGTAGCCTTCTGATTTGATGGTAATGTTTTTATTACCTGTGGTTATGGATAATACGTACATGCCGAGTTTTAATTGACTTACAGGAATGTTTTGTGGGCTACTTGGGTTGGACTCGGCACTAGGAGTATCTTGCATTTTATGCTCTTTTTAAGTTTTGATGCAAAATTTGGAGGGAAGATATTTCCCTCCTAGCTAATTATTACTCAATAATAAATAGCTACTGCCATGGGGACATTTTTGCTTCATATTCTTTAATTTTTTCAAGTTTATTTAGTGTCCAGCCAACACTATCAACACCTTGCTCTAAACAATATTGATGAAAGCTGTCTAAACTAAAATTGTAGACTGTTTTATCGAAAGTAACATTGTTATTAATCAAATCAATGGTTAATGATAGTGAGCTTTCGTCAGACTTATCAAACAACTCGTTGATTTGTTGCTCAGATAATTTAATCGGCAGTAAACCAATATTAATACAGTTACCATAAAAAATATCGGCAAAGCTTGGCGCGATAATCACTTTAAAACCATATTCTTCTAATGCCCACGGCGCATGCTCACGGCTTGAGCCACAGCCAAAGTTCTCTCGCGTTAATAAAATACTCGCGCCTTGGTATTGTGGTTTATTCAAAATAAAATCTGGATTGCTTTCATTGCCGGAAATATCTAAATAACGCCAATCATGAAATAAGTGTTTGCCAAAACCTACTCGTTCAGTTTTTTGTAAAAACTGCTTTGGGATTATTTGATCGGTATCAACATTAGCTGCATCTAAAGGTACGACTAAGCCAGTATGTTTGTTAAATTTGTCCATCATAATTCTCTTTATTAAATTCTGTTATTACTTGTCGGGCCTCGTTGCACTCGTGCCGACCTACATTGTCTTTATAAATTATTTAAATCAACAAAATGACCAGCTATGGCTGATGCTGCAGCAAGTTCTGGGCTTACTAAATGAGTACGACTACCACGACCTTGTCGACCTTCAAAATTTCGGTTACTGGTTGAAGCGCAACGATCGCCTGCTTCAAGTACATCGTCGTTCATGCCTAAGCACATTGAACAACCCGGTAAGCGCCATTCAAAACCAGCATCGCTGAATATTTTGTCTAAACCTTCCGCTTCGGCTTGTGCTTTTACGCGGTATGAACCGGGTACCACAATCGCATCAACCTTGGCTGATACTGACTTTCCTTGGGCTTGATATTTTTCAACGATGCCTGCAGCAGCACGTAAATCTTCAATACGAGAATTAGTACAAGAACCAATAAACACTTTATTAATGCTGATATCGGTAATTTTAGTGCCAGCGGTTAAGCCCATATAAGTTAATGCGGCGGCGCAGGAATCTTTTTCAACTTGTTCGCTAAAGTCATCAGGTGATGGCACCGTACTATCAACTGAGGTCACTTGTCCGGGGGTTGTTCCCCAGGTTATTTGTGTTTTAATTTCTTCAGCTTTTAAGGTTAATATCGTATCAAATTCAGCGCCTTGGTCGGTCTTTAATAACTTCCAATCTGCAACGGCTTGTTGCCATATATCACCTTTAGGGGAGTATTCTTTACCTTCTAAATAATCAAAGGTCGTTTGGTCGGGGGCGATTAAACCTGCTTTTGCGCCAAATTCAATACTCATATTACAAACGGTCATGCGCTCCTCCATGCTTAATGCTTCAATAGCACTACCGCAGTATTCAACCACATAACCGGTCGCACCAGCACTACCTGTTTTACCGATAATCGCTAAAATAATATCTTTAGCACTAATGCCTGTACCTACTTGACCATTTACTTCAATTTTCATAGTTTTTGCTTTGGTTTGACGCAAAGTCTGCGTAGCAAAAACATGCTCTACTTCTGAGGTGCCAATACCAAAAGCTAATGCACCAAATGCACCATGAGTTGCGGTATGTGAATCGCCACATACAATAATGGTACCAGGTAACGTTAACCCTAATTCTGGTCCTATTACGTGAACAATGCCTTGGTTTTTATGACCCATACCAAACAATTCGATACCAAACTCTTTACAGTTTTTTTCTAAGGTTCTTAATTGGTTGGCGGCACCTTCACCGGCGGCATCAATTTTAATTGAGCGCGTAGATATGTTGTGATCCATCGTCGCAATAGTACGTTCAGGATGACGAATAGGGCGGTTATGGAATTTTAAATTGGCGAACGCTTGTGGAGAAGTCACTTCATGGATTAAATGACGATCAACATAAAGTAGCGGTGTTTCTCCTGATTTTTCTTCAACAATATGTTGCTGCCATAATTTTTCATACATTGTTTTTGCTTGAGTCGAGTTGCTCATTAATTAACCCTCATTACTTTTTTGTTCAGCGATATTTTGTGAAGTGATATGCTGGCAAATATAATCACCCACTTCACGGGTATTTTTTGCATTAGCTCTTTGGTTAGCGGGTAATAAATCCGCAGTTAAAATGCCGTTATCCAAGGCACTTGATACGGCGTTTTCAATAGCCTGCGCTGCTACGCTTTCATTTAAGCTATAACGTAACATCAATGCTGCCGATAAAATTTGTGCTATAGGATTAGCTATGCCTTGTCCTGCAATATCGGGTGCGCTGCCGCCCGCAGGTTCATACATTCCAAAGCCATCGCTATTTAAACTTGCCGACGGTAATAGACCCATCGAACCAGTGATCATTGCGCAGATATCAGAAAGAATATCGCCAAATAAATTGGGGCATAACATCACGTCAAATTGATTTGGGTCACGCACTAGTTGCATTGCGGCGTTATCAACATATAAATGTTCTAGTTCTACTTCTGGGTAATCAACGGCAACTTCTTCAACTACTTGACGCCATAATTGACTGGTCGCTAAAACATTGGCTTTATCAACAGAAGTAACTTTGTTATTACGTTTTTGTGCTGCTTGGAAAGCTAAGTGAGCAATACGTTTAACTTCACGGCGAGAATAGAACATTGAGTCAAAACCCGTTTCTTCTTCACCTTCACCACGTCGACCTTTTGGCTCACCAAAGTAAATATCGCCAGTTAATTCACGAATAACTAATACATCAAAACCTTGCTCTGAAATATCGCTACGTAATGTTGATAATGAAGATAATGCGGGTTGTAACGTTGCAGGACGCATATTACAAAATAGGTCGAAACGGCTACGTAAACCCAATAATGCACAACGCTCAGGTTGTTCTGTTGGTGGTAAACTCGCCCATTTTGGGCCGCCAACTGAGCCAAATAAAATAGCATCGGCTTGTTCACAGCCTTTCATGGTTTCATCAGGAAGGGCATTACCGTGGTTATCAATGGCCGCACCGCCAATATCGTAATCTTGAGTCGATATTTCTATATCAAATTTGTTGGCGATAGTGGTTAATACTTTTTTAGCTTCAACCATAACTTCTGGTCCGATACCGTCACCGGCTAATATTGCTATGTTTGACATCTTTTCTTTACCTTAAATAAGTTTTTAAATTTTTTTATTTCTACGTTCAAAACTGGCTTTATAGTGAAGCTTGTACTTCGTTCTTTAATTCGCTTTTAATTTCACTCTTCATTTCGTTAATGGTGATAGCGCGATGAATGTTGTTTAATGCATGGATTAATGCTTGTGCTGATGCTTCAATAACATCAGTCGCTAAACCGTAGCCATGAAATTTCCTACCTTGCCAAGCAACCACTAAATCAGCTTTGCCTAAACCGTCTTCACCTTCGCCTTTATTGGATATTTTGTAATCGGCGACTTCAAAGTCAATATCAACCGCTTTTTTAATGGCGCGGTATAAAGAATCGACTGGGCCATTTCCTGTTTCTGAAAGGATGTGACTTTCTTCTCCAGCTATTAATTTAATGCTAGAGGTAGCAAACTCTCCAAGACCACATTGCACGTTTAAAGTGGCTAAGTGATAAAACTCTTGTTCTTCACCTTGTTGCTGAATATTAAAGTGTAACGCTTCTAAGTCATCATCAAAGACTTGGCCCTTTTTATCGGCAAGTGCTAAAAAGTCGCTGTATAAATCTTCTAAGTCGTACTCAGTTTCAGCATAACCTAAGCTTGCCATGCGGTGTTTGATGACATGGCGACCACTTCGTGAGGTTAAATTTAATTTAGTTTTACTGATGCCAACACTTTCAGGCGTCATAATTTCATAGGTATTACTAGCTTTTAACATGCCATCTTGATGAATACCGGAAGAATGGCTAAAGGCATTACCGCCAACAATCGCTTTGTTTAATTGCACCGGCATATTACATAATTGACTGACTAACTTTGACGTGCGGGCAATTTCTTGATGCTTGATATGGGTATGAACATTTAAAAAGTCTTGACGAGTTTTCATGATCATCGCCACTTCCTCTAATGAACAATTACCCGCGCGCTCACCAATGCCGTTGATAGTACATTCAATTTGTCTTGCCCCTGCTTGCACGGCAGACATGGAATTAGCAACCGCTAAACCTAAATCGTTATGACAATGCACAGAAATAACTGCTTGGTCGATATTGGGTACACGATTAAATAATTGCGTAATAATACCGCCAAATTCATTGGGCAAGGTATAACCAACGGTGTCAGGAATGTTGATGGTGGAGGCGCCTGCTTTAATGGCACTTTCTACCATACGGCATAAATTATCGATAGGGGTACGACCTGCGTCTTCACAAGAAAACTCAACATCATCAGTAAATTTACGTGCAAATTTTACGGCGTGAATTGCCATCGCTTCAACGTCAGCGAAACTTTTCTTCAATTTTTGCTGAACGTGCACGTCAGAAGTTGAAATAAAGGTATGAATACGAAACTGATCCGCTACTTTTAAAGCGTCAGCACATGCTTGAATATCACCTTCAACCGCGCGAGCTAATCCACAGACACGTGAGTTTTTAATAGTGCGAGCAATTTGCTGTACTGATTTAAAATCACCTGGTGAAGATACTGGAAAACCAACTTCCATAATATCAACGCCCAAGCGTTCAAGTGCTAAAGCAATTTGTAATTTTTCATGCACCGACAGGCTGGCATTTAGTGCCTGCTCACCATCACGTAAAGTGGTATCGAAGATGATTACGCGGTTACTCATGTGATTGTCCATGTGCTATTCCTTAATAATTATTTGTACTTAGTTATTCAATTTTTTAAATAAACTACGGACATAAAAAAACCCGCGTTTATTACGCGGGTTTTAGTTATTCTTCTTTCTGATTATTTAATTAGAAGCAATGAAAACTATCCGCGTATGGTTAATACGAGGAGGAGAATGCTTAATGTGCTAATAAAATATGTCATATTTGTTTATTTCTTTCGATAATGATCTATTAATAACGTATTTACTCGAATCTTGTCAATAAAAACTTTAGGCCGTTTAGATCTTTCGTTAGTCTATTTAGTTATGAATGTTAATAATGTGTAAGATTTTAAAGTAATAACATAAAAAGTCGGCTGCTAACATAATTAGTTATTGAACACTTTATTGTTGTAGATGAAAATAGTCATAGCCCATTTATAAATTTTAATTAGCTATAATCAATTATGTCAGTAAAACACTATTTATTTTATATCGCGCAAAATTATAGTTTTGCTATTTTACGTCCTATTCAAAAAATAATTTTGGCAAGAGGTGACAAAGTCGTTTGGTTTTTAAAAGGAAGTGAAGTTGATGCTGATTATTTAACCGCAGATGAAAAACGTTTACATACCATTAATGAAGTCAAACAGTATAATCCTTGTGCGGTTTTTGTGCCTGGTAATGTCGTTCCTAGCTTTATTCCCGGTTTAAAAGTTGCAGTATTTCATGGTTTTAATGTCGAAAAACGCTCAAATACACGTGGTCATTTTAATATTCGTGGCTGTTTCGATTTATATTGTACACAAGGTCCTAATACCACAAGCACTTTTCTATCATTAGCTGAAAAATACCAATACTTCTCAGTGAAAGAAACGGGATGGTCAGCAATAGACCCTCTATATATTCAAGAGAACATTCAAGAGAACATTCAAGAGAGCACTCAAAACAATATTCAAGAAAACATTCAAAAAAGTACTCAAGCAGAAAAAACAACACGGAAAAAAACAATTTTGATGTGCTCAACCTTTTCAAAACAATTAAGTTGTGCACCAGTATTATTCGAAAAAATTAAACAACTCAGTGCTACTGGACGATGGCATTGGCTCGTGCAGTTTCATCCAAAAATGGCAAAAGAAACCGTTGAACAATATAAGTCATTGCAAAGTGAGCATTTGTCATTTATTGAAACTGATAATGTTATTCCTTTATTACAACAAGCCGATGTGATGGTTTGTGATACCTCATCTGTGCTTAGTATGTTTTTATTATTAAATAAGCCCGTAGTTACTTTTAAAAACTCAAGCCCCAAGAGTCATATGTTTGATATAGATGATGTCGAGCGGTTGGAGCAGTCTATTGAACAAGCGTTATCACGTCCTAAGTCATTGATGTCTGAAGTAGAAAAATTTATTGAACAAACTCACCCTTTTCGAGATGGGCAATCATCACAACGAGTGCTTGATGCTGTAGATGAAATATTAGCGGGTAAGAATTTATCTGTTAAAAGTAAACCTTTAAACTTTATTCGAATGTTCAAAATGAGGAAAGAGTTAAATTATTGGAAGTTTTGGTAATTCATCTCTTTTGTTAATGAAATAATGACGATAGCAAGCTCTATCGTCACTGTTTTTTAGTTACCCTACAAATTATATTCAACATTTAAGAATACATTGATCTCGTTTTTCTTATCGATGTCATTGTCATATGTAGACTCACTTAATCTTGTGCCCAAGGTATAACGCCAATTTTTATAACTGTATTGTGCTTTACCCGATAACATCAGCATATTTTCAGCAATTGGCGTTAATGTATTACCAATTAAAGGGTTGTCGGGAGCTTTATCATGATTGTCTTTATTAAGTTGTAACCAACGTAATTTAAATTCAAAGTTGGTATTACTATTTTCTTGAGAGACTAAACCTAAAACTAAGGTAGTGGCGTCATTATCATACAAGCTCCCAATAGTACGTCCTTTGTAATGCATACCGGTTTTATAGATATTATGCTCATAATAACAATCGCCAATGGTGCTAGTGCCATCACCATTATTGCCGTCTTTACATAAAGCATAAGTATCTGTGCCTTCAGCATATAATAACCAATCATGATTGAATAAATTAAAACGCGTATCAAAACCGACTTGATACCTTTCTTCACCAAAGAAATTTAAGCCCCCCTTACGGTCACCATCTTCGGCCAATAATGAAAAATAGACACCAAGTGGCTGCTCAAATAATGAACCTGACCAACGAAAATCCCAACCAGCCAATTGGTTGCCGGGTTCTGCACCGTTTAAACATTCTTCAACGGTTGGTCCATTTCCGCCACAATTATCGAAGCCTTTTAAGACATTAAAAAATGTTTTCATATCTTTAATACGGCCATCACCTGCCCATTGAGCCAATCGTGTGATACCTATTTCTAGACTATCAATAGGTTTGAAGTTGAGGCGAAATCCCCATAGCAAGGTATCTTTAATAATACGCTCATCATTCATCATGCCCATGTACGATGTGACTGTCCAAGGAATTTCTATATCGGTAAAAGGAATAGAAAATGGTTGAGATGATTTACGACTCAGAGCAACGGCAGGCATAGGTCTGGCGTTATTCGTCATTGCTAAATTACTGTCCCAACCAGGGCCCCACCATCTATCCTGCATGCCAAGTGTAATAATCCAATTACCTGCAAAAGCTGCAACATAACTACCATTGTAGTGTGTTTTATCGCCATCTGCAGGGGATGAATTATAGCTAGGTGATAAATTAACCGCGAAATAATTCGTCATAAAGGTGCTATGTAGAGCAAGGTTATTATTATCTCGAAAACTGTCACCAAAACTAGTGAAACGATTTTTTTCAGAAGCGACATTTACTTCGACTTTTTGCTGGTTTCGTTTTGCGAGTTTAAGTTGATGTAAAACGTAGGTATAAGCATTTTTATTTTTGTTGTTGAGCTGATGTGCATTAGCATTCTTCAAATCTTCAGCAATGTCGTGCCACATTAACGGGAAGGTCGTCACGGGTGTTTTAATTACACCGATATCAGCAAGCTGTTGAATGCTAGCTCGAAGAAATATATTTGAGGTATCTACCCAAGGTTCTGCATGCACATTTATACTTGATAACAATAAACAGGATGCTATAAACAGCTTAGAGAGGTGATTTTTCATTGATAAATTTGCCAATATTATGTTCATAGAACCCGTAACCTTTTGTCACTAATGACAAAAGGTTACGGTATAATTTTTATTGTAAGTAAGCTTTAAGGCTGAGTTAATTTGTTTAATGCTTCTTTTAATAAAGTACTAGATGTATGTGTGGTGTAAGGGAAATACATAATCTCAACACCTAATTTACTGAAATCTTTTTCAATCTCAAGCCATTTTTTACTTCCTTTCCAATCATCGCCAACAAACATTTTGTCAAATTTTAGATTATTCCATGCGGCAATTTTGTCGTAATCCATTTGCGGTAAAACTTCATCAACAAATTTTATAGACTCAACAATTTCCATGCGTTCACTAAAGGGGATCACGGGTTTTTTATTTTTTACTTTCATTGATAACTCATCGCTGGTGACACCAACAATTAAATAATCACATTCGAGTTTTGCTCTTTTCAGTACGTTTAAGTGACCAATGTGGAATAAATCAAATACACCAGTGGTGTAGCCAATTTTTTTCATAACAAACCTATTTAAAGCAAAAGAAAATTTCGGCTTATTTTACACAATACAAAGAGCTATAGAAAGGTACAGGAGATAGAGATTGTTGTTTAAACGTTATTCTTTTGTAAATAATCAATAATACGCTTACTTGCATTGCCATCTAGTATACCCGCCAACTTGTTAGCGTATGCTAATCGGGTCGTTTGTAAGAGTTGAGGATTATCTAATTGTTCAATAATCACAGTTTTTAATTCTGTATACCGCTTAGCATGAACGGCTATTTCTGCATATTCGCCAAAATCTTGATCCATACGCTGTTTAAAACGGTATGAAAAAACTCCGCGATAACCCCAACGTAATTTTAAAAAATCACACCAAACCACAGGTTTATTGAGTGCCGCAAATTCAAATAGTGCCGATGAAGCATCGCTAATTAATAAATCTGCGGATGTCATAAAAGGCACAAGAGAGTGATCTTCTATCTTAGCTAAATAAACATTATCAAAAGTTGCCCAGTGCGTTAATAGTTTACGTTGTTTTTCATATTTATCTTTACTTAGAGAAAAATAATGAGGTTTGATTAATATGTTGTAGTCACTATATTCCGCAGGCCAATCTTTAGCAAAACACTCAATACTACTAGGATAAAAGGTTGGTGCGTAAAGTAATGTTTTTTTCTTGCTATTCAAGCCTATTTTTTCAAGCTGTAAGCCTTGGCAAGTACCATTTATAATGGGGTCAAGTTTACAAAAACCGACATCAACAAAAGTATCGTTAGGATACATTTGTTGTAAGCGTTGTGTGCGGTATTGACCTTCAACAAATCTAACGGTGGTCGGAGCATTAGATTTTAAGTAATAACTCGCTTTAGGCCCGATACCATGTCCTAATTGTACTGATTTACTGACTTGATGTATTTCTTTTAAGTACGAGAAGGCATTGGCGAAAAAAATCCAATCGGCAGCTGTTTTAGTATAAAAATCACGAGCTTGTTGCTCATTGTCAACCCACTTATAGTTCAGGTTTTGTTGCTGTATTAATTTATTTATTACCTCGTCATGACGACCATGGTAAAAAACAAAAATAGCTTCATTACCATGTTCTTTTAGTAATTCATTATAAACGGGCAGGTATTGCGGAAGATAATAGAGATGTAATACATCAAAAATTAATTGCATGTTTATTTAGCTATATGAAGAGCAGGAGCCATAACAAAATTGCTATGGCGATTACTTCCAACTATCCATTGAACTCTTTTTACGAGCAGTTAACTGTGGAATTAATAAACCTAAGACTAAACCAATAATTAGTACGATAGCACCATTAAAGAACCATTCTCTTTTGATATTCATATCTTGGTCTTTAAGTTGTGATTTTACTTCTGTCAACTCTGTATTTAATGAGGATATTTCGCTATTTAATTTCTTTTTGTCTGAAATTAATTGTTCGGTGTTGTTATTAGCTTCGTTTAACTGGCCATCTAGGTCTGCACCAACACTTTCTATATTAGCTAGTTTTTCGTTAAGCTCGGCAATGATATACCTTAACCCTGGTTTTGCTGAGACATATTTGCTTTCTACCCAAACAGTTCGACCTCTAGTATCGATTATTTGGGTATATTCATTCTCTTCCTCGTTAGTGAGTTTAATTTCAGTACCAGAGTTAATGCTACCTAAAATTCGATAGTTATTACCGGCTCCTGAATGCATATAAATAAAAAGTTCATCGGAAATAAATCCTTGTGCGAACTCTTGCGGAGCAGCTTCTTCGGCTTGAATACTATAAGCGTTAAATATTACGAGACAGGCAAATAAAGATTTTACGAATTTCATGAAATGACCAAAGTTCAATTTTTCTAGAATTGTTCAAAATATTAGGGGTTTGGCTCGTTGATAGCAAGACAAAAGGTAATTTATTTGTCGAGAAATTAGTTGATTTTCAGCTTTTTTAAAAACATTGCCTCAAATGACAAGGTTTTGTATTGTAGGAACTCATTCATTGACAGCGAAAATTCACTTTACTTAACTAAAGATGAGAGTGTTGTTTGTATATACTCATGACACTTCAAATTTTCTGTTTCAGACGTCCCCGTAGGGCCAGTTTAAAAGGCTTATATGCGGCGTTATTGATTTCGACAAGGGAACACCATTTTCTTTAATCAATGCCTTGCCTCTAAGCCTTTTAATTCTCGCTGAAACGAACATTTCGAGGTAACATGAGTATAAAATCGTTTTAATGGAAAGGCATGGCTACCGAAGTTGAACTAAAATATCTTGTTTATTGTGATAATGCAGCGTCAAAAATTACGGCATTATTAAAATGCAAAAAGCTAGCATTTGAACAAAGCACAACACATTTATCTAACTGTTATTTTGATACGCCTGAGTTAGCTCTTCGCAAGCAAGATATGGGTTTAAGAGTTCGTGAAAGTGATACCTTTATCGAACAAACGATAAAAACGGCAGGTAAAGTTATTGGCGGGTTACATCAACGACCTGAATACAACGTTACTATTGATAAACGTTTCCCTGAACTTTCATTATTCCCTCAAAAAATATGGTCAACTCCCCAATCAATAGTTAATCTTCAAGATCAGTTAATAGCTTTATTCAATACCGACTTCTTACGCACCAAATGGTTGGTTACGCTGAGTGACGATACTAAAGTGGAAGTTGTTTTTGACCAAGGAAACATCACCAGTAAAGGTCAAAGTGTTGAATTATTAGAAATTGAATTAGAGTTGGTCTTAGGGGATGTTTCAGCGTTATTTTTATTAGCAGAACTGCTTTTTGATGTTGTCGAAGTTAGGCCAGGCATCAAAAGTAAAGCGGCTCGTGGTTATGATCTCTACCATGGCACACCACTAATTGAACATCAGTTTTCGGCATTTATCCCACTTAAAATGGCTGACAATATTGAAAATTCACTCTCCTCTGGTATTGATTTTTCATTACAAGAACTACAAATAGTTATAGATGATTATTTACAGCGTCCTTCTTTAGTTTATTTAGCACAAATTAATGAAGCATTAACCATATTACGTCATGGATTTTGGCTATTTAAGGACTATATGTCAGCTGAAACTTTTCAAATTAAAGTGGAGTTAAGTTATTTTATTCAATTATTCTCATGGATTAATAATGCGATATATTTGCAAGAGTTAACCAACAAGACAGGGAACTATAGAAAGAAACTGGAATTGAGTCAGCAGCTGATTGAGCAACTAAAGCTAGAAAAACGTCGTTTACCAAGTATTGATGATGTTAAAAAACTTTTACATTCAAAACGTTTCAATAGCCTGCAACTTTCTTTACTTAAGTTTTTATGCCTGGAACAAAAGCAAGAACAAGAGTCAAACAAAGGGTCGGATGAAGACGTTAGTTTATTAAATTACAATAGTGAAATGTTACACTTTGCTGATGATGCATTGACAACAGGTTTATCTGAGCTGCAGACTATTATGCCAGAAGCACTATCATTGACTAGCGAGCAGTATTTAGAGCAAAGTAAGCTGTTGAATCGTTGTTTGCTGACAGGAAATTGGTTAGGAAGTTTATACGATGAAAATGAGTGTATTGCTTATCGTGCACCTTGGCTAGATCTTAAACGTGGTATTAGTGAGCTACAAACGTTGTGGATCATACAGCAGCAATTACAAAAACTTGATCAGCAGCCAATTAAGTTAGTGAACTGGCAAGACAGTAAGGTTGATAGTTTGTTGCACGCTTTAGATCATTCTCGTCAAAAAGCGTTATCGATAAGTCCTTATTGGCAAAGATGATAAGGAATGTAAGTAGAGGTTGTTTCCTTCTTAACAAATTACTTATTACAAACGACTTATTTTCAGCTACTTCTTATTAATAACTTCTTCTACTTTAGTAAGCAATAAATCTATTTTTTGCTCTAGTTGTATGTTGTTTTTTAGAATTTCTTTATTTTGTTTGCGTAGCTCTCTATTTTTTACATTAGTATCTGAAAAGCTAACAAATTTATTTACAAACTGTGCGCCAACATAACTGACCATGCCAACGCCAATATAAAACATCGCGGCAACAATTATTCTACCCGTAATAGTTACGGGATAAAAATCGCCAAAACCTATCGTGCTGGCGCTCATTTGTAGGGTCCAAAAAGCATCTCTATAGGTTTTTATATTACTGTTTACATCGGTTAACTCAACATGAACTAAAGCGAATGATAGTAATGCAATAATTGCATAGAGAACAATTAAGGTTATAACGACTAAATAAAAAGTGTTGTAATTTTTAACACCAAACTCATCAAAACTATGGGTTTTTAATTGGTATTTCATTATTATTTCTTTTATTAGAATTTTAGTTATTATCTTCTACATGATGAATTAAATCATCCATTAATCGTTTTTTAATTTCTAACTGCTGTTCAGGCAGTAATTGATATTTTTTAGCTAAAACTTCATAGTCTGCAGGTGCTAAACTGACGGTTAACCGGGGGCGTTTAGGACGTTTGTTGGTGGGTAAACCTAATATATTTCTAATTTGATCGGATGGACTTAACCCCGCTTCTAAAGCCTGTTTACGGATTGATAATTGTATTTTTTCATCCATATCAAAAGCAACTTGTACGGCTTTTACGGCTTTTATCGATGATTGCCATTTTTCAGGGATTTTTCGTGTCATTTATCAGCTCCCTGGGAACATATCAACAATATCAGACGTTGGACGATATAAGGTTAAAAATACATCGGTATCACCGTCTTGCCAAACTTCTATATCAATACCTCGCGTTTGGTCTTGATCTAATAAGGCATATAATTCAAATTGTTCACCCGCATCATTACCTTCATATGACGATAAGTTTTCACTGCGATTGTCTTTACGGTGAAAATAACCGACTTGCGAATAAATATTTTGTTGATACTGAGAGCTAGTCCAACCTGAGGTCAGCTGGTTATCCGCTTTTTTATCAAGGAAAGCATTGCCTGGTTCGTCAAAAACAGTAGAAAATTCATCAAGATCAAAAAGACTTTCAATTTCTGAGCTATTAACTTTTAAAGAAAATTTAAGATAGGTTTTATCATCTTCATCTAAAGTAAGATATAGCTCAATATCATCGCTACCGATAAGTACCCATTCAGTTTGAGTTTTTCTTTCAAACTCATAACAGTTAATTGCACTGACTTGAAATTGTTGATTTCGTAACGCTTCTGGCAAACCAAAGCTATCGGTAAGCACAATAATATCTTTAATTTTTAGCTCTCTAACATCTGATAAAGAACGTTGTTTTTCTTCTTTTTTAAAAATGCGTTTAAAAAAACTCATATTTACCACCGTAAAAATCGCTCATCAATACTAAAAAGTACGGTGAGCGATTTAATTAACTGTCGAACTGTAAAGATACTACTTTTGTTTTGCTTTTAAACGCTCTAGTACTGAATTGGCGCTGTTATCGGTGGCACCAATACCTGCTTCTTTTAATTGAGCGGCTAACGAGTTATCAGAGTTTTCTGATTCTAAAACTTCAGCAGCTTTCATGCGATCATCAAATTTTTGTTGTTTTGCTTTGATGCGCTCTAAAGAGTCTTTAGCACTTAGTAACTTGGAGTTACTTGATGAAAAGTTATCAGTTATTGCCGCAGTTGCTTTTTGTACACTTTCAGTGGTTTTTACCATTGAAAGTTGACGTTTATATTCGCCCACTTGGCGTTCACTCTTCTTAACCAATTCTTTTAAGCGATTGGCACTACCCGCAAAACTATCAAGAGATTGTTGTTGATTGCCTAAATCACTCTCTAATGTTGCAATTTTTTCGGCAACAGCTAAAGCTAATGTTTCATCACCTTTATCTAAAGCTTGTACAGCATAACCTTCGTGTTCAGTTACTTCGCGCTTTAGACGGTCAACATCACGACTAGCAGCCATCTGTTGAGCCATTACACCGGTTAAATCACGTTTTGCTTTGGTTAAATGATTTTCAGCGTCACGAATTTCCTGTTCAAATATTCGGGTTGCATTAGAATCAATAATTGCTTCGCCAACTTCTGTTGCGCCACCACGAATTGCCGTCATTATCTTTTTGAAAATACTCATAGTTTACTCCTGAAAAGTGGTCGCTTAAATTAAATAGTCACTCATGTCATCGATTATTTCGATGGCATTATTACTTACTACACCTAACTCATGTTCAATATCTTCAAAGGTTGAATTGATTGATAAGGCGCCAAAAATCACATATTTATCACCAATTTTTGAAAATGATGATAAAGGCATCGGAATATTCATTTCTAACATGCTTTCATGCATTTCATGAATACGGTCTGATTTAACTTCTTCAGCGCCCCATAAATAGGTAATGCATAGAACTTGGTCATCAGTAACCGAAACAAAAATAGGTAATTCTTCTCGGTCTATAACCGTTATTTGTAAAACATCAACTTCCCCTGATATGGGTTGGCAATCAAAAACCATTCCTGTTTCTGAATTATCTGCCAAAGTATTCAAGTGGTTAGCTATCTTATGAATATTCATGTTGTTCCTCATGTTTATTAACGACAAAATAATTACGGGTATCTATTTTGTCTATCGACATATTATGTCAATAGCGATAAATTTAGCATCTTGACATAATATGTCAAGTACTAATTTCATTTTTGTTGTTATTGACTGTTATTTAATCCTTGTTGATCACGCCATGCATTCTGATGTAACTGGTATATGGTATGGCTACCCAAATAATTAATAGGAATATCTTTTTCTTTCAAATAAAAATTTTGTGGAAACTCAAATGAGTTAATAAGCATAGCTAATGTTAACCAGTTATGTTCAACCGGTAATTTATTTAACGTTTTTAATCGTGTTAGTGGGCTTGCTCCTAATTTTGTTGCTATGGTCCAGCCCCATTCACCAAAACTTGGTACATTGTCATGATATTGTTCTACATGATTAAAATTAGCGGCTTTGACTGTTTTTCCGATAGAGATAAACGAATCTTTAGCGTGATAAGGACTAGTTGATTGAATCGCCATTACACCATCACCAGCCAAGAGTTGTTTCAAACGAGCATAAAAATTAACAGAATATAATTTATTTAAATCTGGGTGGCTTGGGTCAGGTAAATCGACAATAATAGCGTCAAAAACACTGCGTTTTTTCAATAACTCATCAATGGCAAGAAATGCATCCGCTTTGACAATATTGACTCTGCTATCACTTAAACTGCTCTTATTTAGAGCAATAATTTGTTTTGATAACATATTTGGTAACTTGTCATGCGGTTGTTGAAAGATATCAACTATTTCACCGTCTAAATCAATTAATGTGACTTGCTGAGGGTCCCACTGTAAAACGTCACGTAATGCCAAGCCATCACCACCGCCAATAATTAAAATATTATCGTGCCTTGCCGATGCAGCTAGAGCAGGACTGACTAAATAACCGTGGTAAATGTGTTCATCAATAGAAGAAAACTGTAAACGACCATTGAGGTAAAAATTAATAATATTGGCCTGCTCAATGCCCATATGCCGTTGCGTAAAGGTAAGTTGCTGGAATCGAGTACTTGCACTGTAAACAACTTTGTCAATATAGAGCAAGTTGCTCATTTGATTTAACCAACTATTACCTTGTTGATAAATAACAACAATCATTAGTAGTAAAGCAATATGTAAGCTAACTAAGGTTTTTCGCCACTTGAGCTTTCGCCAATAATAGCTGATGAATACACTACCAGCAGCCAAGTTTAAAGCGGCAGTAAGTGCACTGGCTTTGTTGATATCTATCGTTAATAAAAACAATACCCAAATAGCTGCGCCACAACCTGCACCGATGTAGTCGGCACCATAAATAGTGCCTAGATTGTTTTTTAGATGCGTTTGATGAATTTCTTCTCTAATTCGAGCAATGAGTGGGATTTCCATGCCAATGAAAAAACCCAGTAGTAAACCAAAAAAATAAGGACTATTAAATGCAAGGAAACTTAATTGTTTGAATAGACCACCTTGTGGTAACGCATCAGGAGGTAATGAAAACATTTCAGCAATGATATGCGGAAACGTTTGGGTAATGGCAATTAAACCGCCGATGATAAGAATTGACGAGCTACCAAGGAGGGCGATAATGAATTCTAGCCAAACAAAACCATTAAAGGCACATTGAATTTTTCGTGCGGCAAAAGCTCCCATGCCCATGGCAACAATCATTAGACCGATCATTGCATAGATAGTGCTTTCCATTACACCGAGTACTCGACCAGCATAATGGGATAATAAATATTCGTATATTAACCCACAACCAGCCAATACTGCCATGGTGAGGATGAGTAAAACATCATCCCAAAGAAATTTTCGTTGATTAAACACAGTGTAAAAACGTTACTCTTTTTCTAGTTGTTATTGTTAAGCCACTAAGCCATTAGGGCAGTAAGAATTAAAGCGATAGAAATACTTATCGCCATTTCCACGCTGGCAACACCAATATTATGTTGCTGGTCAACTTCTTCAACTAAGTTGATACCCCATAAAATTATTTTCTTGGCGAGAGTTGTTAATATTGAAACTAATATAGTCATCACAATACTAAAGGCTAACCAACCAGCAAGATTGATCATCAATGTTTCTGGACTATAAGTTAAAAAGTGGCTGGCAGCAGTAACAGCAAGTGCGGTACTGATCACTTGTCCGGTATAACGAATAGCTAAGGCAACTTGTCCATTAGCAAAGGCTTCTTGCATGCAGCTGCCTTGATTGTTTTTAGCATACTGTTTTTCTTTAATGCGAGTAACCAGTACTAACATGGTTTGCGCAACTAAAAAGCCACAAATAATGGCAATAAAGGTATTTAAATCAAGACCGTCTACCCATAGCAATACCGCCCGAATAACAATAGCCGTAGCAATTGCGCCGGCAGCGTCAACAAGTCCAACAGTCAGGTTATGATTTTTAATTTGTTGGTTTTTATCTATTTCATTTAGAGCTATTTTGTCATGAACAACACGGCCAACTTTAATCAAAATTAAACCCAGTAAACCATACGAAAACATGCCAATGGCTTCCATCATATAGCTGGGGGCATTTTCGCCAGTAATTGCGCCGGTTAAGACAATGCCTAATGCCGCTATACTGCCTGCAACACTAATACCAAAAGCAAAGTTATCTTCTTTAGCCAACTCTTCTGTTGAGTTTACCTTCGCAGATAAACCTGAAATAAAGCGCATTGCGCCAAGTAATACGATGGCAATGCTGATGTCTATGGCTAAATAAATCAGTAAATCTTGGTTTAAAGCGGTTATATCTATAAGTGTGTTCATAATAAGTCCTATGCTCCTGCTCGTTATTTTCCGCGGCGAAATCCACGAGAGGTTGAGCTTTTACTGTTTCTAAAGCTTGCGTTTTTTGAATAATTTGATTTTTTTGAAAAAGAACTTTTTTTAACGCTATTAGAACGAAATCTATTTGCGCTAGTTTGTGCTGTTTTACTTTGACTGGACAAACTTGAAGCGCCTGCTCGATTTTTACTATAAGCGCTTGTGAACTTTTGCCCACGGCTCTGAAATGACTTTTTAGTGCGAGTATCTAGTTGATTTTGTTTTTTAAGTTGGCTAGGTGAGCTGTATCGAGTTCTACCGTAATCATTATAATAGCTGTAATTTCTATTACGTCCCCAGTCATTATAATAAGAGCGTCTTGAGCCAAAAACATCTCCCATCATTGAATACATGCCATACCAAGCCCAAAAGGACATGCCATTACTGCCTGTTGACCATTGACCATAACTTGGATTACCGATCAATTGTTCTCCGGTGCCAAAATCTTGAGCATTATTGGCACGTAAACTCTGTGATTTAGATAAGGAATTAACACGTGGCAGGATGCCATCAGACATATCGGCTAATACATTTAAAGGATCACTCAGCGCATCAGAATACAATGTAGGATCGGCCGCTTGATAGATATTTAATAACTCATCATAAATAGCTTGATTATTGGCAAACATATTAGGTTGGTTTTTAACGGTATTGATACGGTCGAGTAGTGCTAAATACATTGGACCTTGTGTAGAGGCATCTTTTCTAAATTCATCAATTAATTGCGTTAAATGAGGCTTTTGAGCCGCGACTTTATCTGCATATTGTCTAATTAAATTCGCATTTCTGACTTGATCGCCGTCTAAGGCATTGGCAAGTTGTTGAATGCGTTGTTCAGTGATCGGTGTTTGCTGAATGATTTGATCTTTAATAGGATCGCCACAACCAACTAACAGCAATAAAAGTGAAAATAGGGTAAGTTTTAGATAGTGCATTTCTGCCATAGTGTCCTCAAAAATGCTATGGTAATCATTTATTAATATCACCATTGACATAATATGTCTATTCTTTAGTTGTTATTTTTGTAACGTTTGATGACTATTTTTTGATAGTTAGCAGTTTACACTATTCCACTTTTATATATGGTGATTTAAGGATTTTTCTCTATGCCTACCTTAAAAGAAAGAACATTTCCGTTGTTATTACAACAGCAGCAAGATAAAAGTTGGCAACGATTTATCAATCAACATCACGATGCAGTTAGCGCTCTATCTCCTCAGCAACTAAAAGATTTTAAGTTGGCAATTACCTTAAGCGATTTTATATTAACGAGTGCGTTGCAGGAACCCGAACGTGTGATTTGTTTATTTTCATCCAAAGTTGTTTATAAAACGGATACACCAAATTATAAAATTCTTTTGCAGCAGCAAATTCAACAATGTACAACGGAAGATGACTTACATAAAACATTAAGAATTTTTAGATTACAACAAATGGTTAATATTGCTGTCGCTGATATTGTGCTTAATATCAGCTTAGATGAGTCTCTTGGTCGTCTTTCTGAACTTGCTGATCAGCTTATTCTTGGGGCTTTAGCTTGGTTAACTGATTTTTGCCAGACGAAGTGGGGTATTCCTAAAAATAAACAAGAAGAGGTTATGCCTTTACTTGTTTATGGTATGGGAAAATTAGGTGGGAGAGAGCTTAATTTTTCCTCTGATATCGATCTTATTTTTGTTTATCCCAACCGAGGTGAAACCATAGGTGTGAGGCGTAATGTTGATAATCAGCAGTTTTTCACTCGACTTGGGCAGAAATTGATCACTGCGTTAAATCAAAAAACAGCGGATGGTTTTGTTTATCGTGTTGATATGCGTTTGCGACCACTTGGTGAAAGTGGCCCCTTGGTAATGACATTTAATGCAATGGAAGATTATTATCAAGAGCAAGGCCGAGATTGGGAGCGCTATGCGATGTTAAAAGCGCGTTTAATTGGTGACGGGAAATATCATCATAAACTTTCAAGTATGTTGCGACCTTTTGTTTATCGTCGTTATATCGATTTTAGTGTGATTGATAGTTTGCGTCGGATGAAAATGATGATCGCACAAGAAGTTCGTCGTAAGGGTCTTACTAATAATATTAAATTGGGCGCGGGCGGTATCCGTGAAGTTGAATTTATTGTTCAGGTTTTTCAGTTAATAAGAGGGGGAAGAGTTAGCACTTTGCAACAACGAAACTTATTATCAGTACTGCCAATTTTGGTCGCAGAAGAAGAATTAACTGAGCAGAGTATGTTAGTGCTAAAAAATGCTTACTGCTTTTTACGACGAGTGGAAAATATTATTCAGGCTTTGCATGACCAACAAACTCAAACATTACCTGAACTTGAGCTAGACAAGACCAGAATATTATACATTTTACAAAATGAGCATTGTTCTACATGGACTGACTTTTTAGCGCATCTATCTTTTCATATGCAGGGCGTGCATCAAGAATTTATCATGCTAATCGGTGAGCAAAGTCCAAATCATCAAAGTAAAGACCAACATTGGCAAACACTTTGGGACAGTAACTGGAGTGATGAAGAAAGTTGTGACTGGATAAAAAGGGTGAATAGTGGCTGGCAAGCAGCTCAAATATGGGCACGGTTATCATCTTTTCGCAGCGATTGTGCAAAACGAAGTATCGGTAACCGAGGTCGTCACGTTTTAGATCAATTAATGCCGTTGTTGTTGTGTCATTTAAATGAGCTAAATGTTGAAGAAGTCACTCTTGAACGTATTTTATTGATCTTCAATAAAGTTCTAACGAGAACTGCCTATTTAGAATTGTTATTTGAAAATGAAGGTGCATTAAAACACCTCATTAAGTTGTGTCGTGCTAGTAGTTGGTTGACGGAACATATTGCAAAATATCCTATTTTACTTGATGAACTCATTGATCCTAAGCTATTAAATAACTCACCTGCATTATCTTCGTATAAAAATGATCTACGTGAAGTGATGTTACGAATTCCTGAAGATGATCTCGAAGCGCAAATGGATATGTTGCGCCAATTTAAACAGGCACAGCATTTACGTATTGCCGCTGCAGATATTTCAAATATTTTACCTCTTACTAAGGTGAGTGATCATTTAACTGCCTTAGCTGAAGCGATAATAGAAGAGGTGATTAACTTAGCATGGCAACATGTAGTGCAACGCTTTGGCTTGCCAGAATCAATAATTGGTCAAGATCATAAGGGTTTTGTTGTACTTGGCTACGGAAAAGTGGGTGGTATTGAACTTGCCTATTTGTCAGACTTAGATTTAGTTTTTTTACATAATAGCCAACAAAATGAAATGACTAATGGTGAAAAATCAGTTCCCGCTAGTCAGTTTTATGTCAAATTAGCGCAACGTATCATGCATATATTTAATACACGAATGAGCAGTGGTATTTTATATGAGCTTGATATGCGCCTTAGACCATCTGGCAACTCTGGCTTATTAGTGGTACATATTGATACCTTTAATCAATATCAGTTAGAAGAAGCATGGACATGGGAACATCAAGCTCTGGTGCGTGCACGTTGTGTTTATGGTAATGAGATATTAGGTGATAAATTTAACCTCATCAGGCAAGGTATTTTATCGCAACAAAGGGACGAATTAGTACTACATGATGAAGTTCGTCAAATGAGAGATAAAATGCGTCTCCATCTGGATAAATCAAATGATAGCCATAGTGATGTAAAACAAGGTCAGGGCGGACTAGTTGACATTGAATTTTTAGCGCAATATTTAGTATTGAAACACAGTTTTTTACAGCCTGAAATTTGTATGTTTTCAGATAACATTCGTATTTTTGAACAATTACATTTATTCAGTATTATCAATGAACAACAAAAAAACATTTTAACCCAAAGCTACTGTCAGCTTAGAGATTTAGGTCATAAGGTCGCTTTACAGAACCAAGAACAAATATTACTCAATGAAGATTTTAAGCCATATGCTACAAAAGTAAATAAGGTTATTGAAGAGCTATATCAGCTAAATGAATAAATAGTGACTTTAAAATAGCTTCACAGAAGTTAATTTGTCAGACTGGTTTGCAGCAAAGTGCACTCATCATCAAGATATTGAACTTCTTGATCAATGAGTACTATCGCGCGGTGTTGATAACAAAAATATGTTGAAATGCCATTCATAAAATGACCCTCTACAGCGTTGCCTATTTGATAGGCTACTTTGAGGATATCTTTATTAATACGAAAAGCATCTTTTACAATAAAGTCACGATTTAACCACCACATTACTTCTAGGCCTTCTTCATTGGCATATTCTGATAGTTTTTGAAATAAGGTTTCACCTAAACGAAATGGGCGAGACTCCGCTGGGCTTTTCCAATTTTTTCTAAGTGGCCTAACAACGATGCGACGAGCTTCTAATATCTCAACAATGTTACCAGTTACATCGGGTAAAAATACTACATTGTTTCTTATTTTTGGTCCTTTTCCACCCATGTCAGAATTAATACTAGCGTAAAAACGCGATAATCCATCGGCAGCAGCATTACCTGATTTTTTTTCTTTTTTAACTTTCTTCTTTGGTTTTTTTACTTCGGAGCTTTCAGTCGCAATGCTCTCTTCAGCCACTTCTGCAGTTTCATCACTACCAGCATATTCTTCATCCAAAGACAGTAAGAAGTCTTGATTGGCGACAAAAAAGAAGACAAGTACAGTGATAAAAAAACCTAATATTGTATATCGCAGTAACTGAGAATTCATAAATGGATAATATTAAATGTAATGATGATGTTAACTAGTATATACCCAAACTATCTCAATAGGCGAGTTGAACCACAAATTGCTTATTAGAGCCCTTAATCTTGTGGTTTAAGAGCTCGCTCAATATGCCTGTTATTTATAAAAACTTGGGTCGTCTTTATTTGGCCTTGTTTTAAAACGACGATGAAGCCACATATATTGTTCAGGCTTTTTCATGATGGCTTTTTCTAACTCTTGATTCACACGAATAAGATCTTTTTCATCGTCGCCGCTAGGGAAGTTCTCTAATACCGGACTAAATTCGATGGTGTAGCCACTGCCATCTTCATTTCTGGTAGGGGTAAGCATAATCGATACTGCATTTTTTTGACGTGCAAACAATAAAGTTCCCGTGGTGGTTGCCGCATCTTTAACACCAAAAAATGGTACAAATAAACTGCGGTTACGGCCATAATCTTGATCAGGCAAATAAACACAAGACTCGCCGTCTTTTAGTGCTTTCATCAATCCTTTAATATCTCGTTTACCCAACATGTATTTATTGGAACGACCACGTCCTCTGAATTGAAAAAATTCCATAAGCTGATTGTTATGTGGTCGATAAAAAACCACCATAGGTTGCCCATAACCAATAGCTCTACAGCTAATTTCAACACTAAGGTAATGCATAGCAAGTAGTAAAATACCTTTACCTTCTTGTTGAGCTTTCTCTACGTGCTCAAGTCCTTTAAAAGTTACCTTCCTTTTTACTCGCCAATTAGGCCACCACCATCCCATGCCCGTTTCTAATAAGGCAATACCGGTATTCTCAAAATTTTTCTTGAGCATATGTTGGCGTTTTTCTGCATTCATTTGTGGAAAACATAATTCCAAATTTTTGATTGCGATTTTTTTTCGGCTTGAACCTATAAGATAAAGCAGTCTGCCAATTAAACGTCCAAGTATAAGTTGCAGTTTATAAGGTAACCACGAAATGGAGTATAAAATAATAACGCCAAGCCAAGTAAGCCAGTACTTAGGTAATAAAAAGGATAATTTAAAATTAGGTTGTAAAACTTTGTTTTTACTCACGGTATGATTTCAACTCGTTGAATTGCATGTGATACACTAGCGCGCATTATATCGGTTTTAGGACACAGGATGAAAGTAGAACTTCCCGCTTTTAATCAAGCAAGCGTATTAGTGGTTGGCGATATTATGTTAGATCGTTATTGGTATGGGCCTACACAGCGTATTTCTCCTGAGGCGCCAGTGCCTATCGTTAAAATAAATCAACATGAAGACAGGCCTGGGGGGGCTGCCAATGTTGCTTTAAATATTGCCTCCATTGGTGGGAAAGTTTCTTTGCTTGGTATTACCGGCGAAGACGAAGCCGCGACAACATTACAAACACACCTGCAAGCGATGCAAATTAATTGCAAATTTGATAAGCATCCACAAATACCAACGATTACTAAATTGCGGGTATTAAGTCGCCATCAGCAATTGATTAGGTTAGATTTTGAAGAGTCTTTTAGTGACGTTGATAAATCCTCTCTATTTTCTGCAACTGCCAAGTTAATTAGCGATCATGATGTTTTATTATTATCTGATTATGACAAAGGCACTTTATCTGATGTGCAAAGCCTTATTAAAGAAGCAAATAAACAAAATACACCGGTATTAGTTGACCCTAAAGGTAGTGACTTTAATCGTTATAAAGGTGCGACATTAATAACACCCAATTTATCTGAGTTTGAAGCAGTTGTTGGTGAATGTAAAACTGAAAGCGAATTAGTTGAAAAAGGTCAAAAGTTACTTGAAGAGCTTGAGCTACAAGCGATGTTAATTACCCGTAGTGAACAGGGCATGACTTTATTACGTAAAAATCATCAAGAGTTTCATTTACCCACTCAGGCCAAAGAAGTTTATGATGTGACTGGTGCCGGTGATACTGTGATTGCAACCTTGGCCTTAGCTATTGCTGCAGACGCAGATTATGCGCAGGCAAGTGCTTTAGCAAATATTGCCGCGGGTATTGTTGTTGGTAAAATAGGCACATCAACGGTCAGTGAAGCAGAAATATTATCTGAAATAGCGACTGGACAAGAAAGTGGTTTTGGGGTTTTAAGTGAAGAGCAATTAAAAATAGCAGTAGATTTAGCAAAAGCTCGTGGTGAAAAAATTGTGATGACCAATGGCTGTTTTGATATTTTACATGCTGGTCATGTTTCTTATCTCTCAAATGCACAAAAATTGGGTACTCGATTAATTGTTGCGGTGAATAGCGATGATTCAGTGACACGTTTAAAAGGCGCTGGACGACCGGTAAATCCAGTTGATCGACGTATGACAGTACTTGCTGCTTTAGGCGCTGTTGATTGGGTTGTTGATTTTAAAGAGGATACGCCACAACGCATTATTGCTAATATTCTACCTAATACCTTAGTTAAAGGTGGTGATTATAACGTTGAAGACATCGCCGGAGGTAAAGAAGTGATAGCTGCAGGCGGTGATGTACAAGTATTAAATTTTGAAGATGGCATTTCAACTACTGCAATCATCAATACCATACGCTTAGAAGATTAATATACAGTCTGTTGAACTTTCAGTTATATAAATAAAAAAAGGGTAGCTTATTAAGCTACCCTTTTAAGTTCCAGACAAAAGTTAAGTACCTGCTTCCATGCAGGCAATGTCATGGTGCTAAAAAGCGAACTAGTTAGCAATTAAACCTTGGTTAATATCATTTAAGTCTTTCTCAGTAATGGTACCGCCAGCACGTTTTAATGCCAAGATGTTTTGTACATAACCATAACGAGTCGTTGATAAGTTACGCTTAGCATCAAATAAATTACGTGTGCTATTTAATACATCAACGATAGTACGAGTACCTACTTCAAAACCTGCTTCAGTTGCTTTTAAGGCACTCTCAGCACTGACCACAGCTTGTCCAAGTGCTTTTATTGCAGAAACACCGGCAATAACTGTATTGTATGCATTGCGTGTATTCCGAATAACGTTACGATGAGCTTGTTCCAAATCTTGGCTTGCTGCTACGTAATTACTTTGCGCTTGACGAACTTCACTTGAAACCGCACCACCAGAATACAACGGTATAGTTAAAGTGATGCCAATTGACTGACTATCAAGATCTGGACGGTTATATTCGCTGGTAAAATTATCATTAAACGTATCATCAGAATTACTATATCGGCCACTCAAATCAAGTGTTGGGTAATGACCTGAACGGGCAATATTAATGTTTTCTTTAGCAATATCAACACTAATCTTCTGTGCTATTAATTCTAAATTTTTAGATTCAGCTATTTTTTGCCATTCATCTGCACTATCAGGAATTGGACGCGATACACTAAAACGTTCTGTATTTAAGTTATTTAGGTTTCTTGGATAGATATTAGTGATTACACGTAGAGCTTCTTCAGCGGTAAAAACACCATTTTCAGCACGAATTTCTTTTGTTACTGCATTATCGTATTGAGCTTGTGCTTCATGCACATCAGTAATAGCCGTCAAACCAACAGAAAAACGTTGTTTAGTTTGCTCTAATTGACGTTCAATTGATGCTTTTTCCGCTTTAGCAAATTCTAAGTCGTCTTTTGCGCTTAATACATCAAAATAAGCACCGGTTACGCGAACAATTAATTCTTGTTTGGCTGCTTGGTAAGCAATATCACTTTGGTGCGCTGATTTTTTAGCATTGTCTAAACGCAACCATGAATCATGATGGTATAATTGCATGTTTAAATTTGCACCATAGCTTGTTGTATCTTGCTCTGAACTATAAACGGTGCCGGACAAGGGATATGGAGCAATCCCCCTAGAGACTGTATCGTCTTTTCTAGTGCTGATACCTGCTGTTGCTGTTAAGCTAGGTAGTAATATCGCACGCGCTTGATCAATACCTTCTTTTGATGCCATATATTGCGCTTGAGCTTTTAATACAACAGTATCATTTGCTTTAGCTTGCTGATAAACCGCTAACAAATCTTCAGCATGTAAAAAGGCACTGCTAGTGACACTAGCAAGCCCTATTATTATAGAAATAATTTTTTTATTCATCTGTGAGTAATTCCTTTATATGTGCCATGATTTTACAATGTAATACTTAAAATTCGTTCAATATTACTTAAAATCTAATCAATATTATTCTTATTATATTTTGTAACCATCTTACAGGCCTTATAGAATTACCTAAATAAAATAAGTGTTTACCAATGTACTCTAGTGTAACAAAATGTTTGCTGCTAATTCTAGTATATAGATTTAGATAAGTTGGACATAATTCATTATTTCTTTAATTCTAGGATGGTTACCGCTATGAAATACCAAAAACCTTCGATATTACGCTTTGATCATCGTGATATATCTATTCATACAATTAAAAGAGAATATGATGGTTTTTTTAAAGTTGACCAATACACATTAAGTCATCGGCAATATGATGGTACTACCAGTAAAGAATTAACCCGTGAAATTTTTGAACGTGGTGATGCTGTGGTATTAATGCCTTATGATGCCATTAACGACAAATTGATATTGATTGAACAGTTTCGTCCCGGCGCTATTCGTAGCAATGATACACCTTGGTTATTAGAATTTGTGGCAGGAATGTTCGCCAACAATGAGAGTCCTATAGATGTTGCAATTCGTGAAGCTAAAGAGGAAGCGAATTTAACCATTTCATTGGATGATATTCATTATGTGATGAAATACTTATCGAGTCCTGGTGGCACCAGCGAATGTATCCACCTTTATGTCGCTAATGTTAATAGTGAAAACATCGGCGGTGTATATGGATTGCCTGAAGAAGGCGAAGATATATTAGTGCATGTTATCTCTAGGTTGGAGGCACTGACTTTGCTTGAACAAGGAAAAATTAGCAATGCTGCGACCATTATTGGGTTACAATGGTTGCAGTTAAATTATAAGAAATTACGGATAAATGAATTCAACGGCTCGTAAATATCATCCTCGGATCTCTACACTGATGAACTTGTGTGAGATTAACTATATGTTGATGTTAAGAATACTAGCCGATAAAGAAAAGGAAGGTGAGCAGCGCTGTTTTTTTATCTCGGACTTTTTATCTTATACCGTTAGCATTAACGAAGTAACTCGATACACATCTTTGCTGACCATTAGCCAAGATATTAATTCGTCATTTTGCACTAAGTCATTAGGTGAGCTCGTGCTGACTAATCTGCTCCAACCAAGAATGGTGATTCGTCTATATCATGATGCACGGGTAGCCGAAGTGGTCAGCTCTCAAGACATTCACCATGTTAAACCTCGTAATGATTATCCCAATGTACATATGCATTTACCTGATGAGAAACAGCAAATAAATTCTTTTTTAAAAGAGTGGTTACAGCTGTGTCACGAATTGGGTCAAGTAAAACTCTCTTTTTTGTAAGTTCATTGTATTCATGTTTATAAATCCTTCTCAATATAATAAATCACGCGCTTATGAATAAACCTTTTGTCATTGCTCAAATAAGTGATTGTCATCTTTTTGCTGATGTTAAAGAGCAACATTGTGGAGCAAACGTTTATCACAACCTTATTGATACATTAACTCAGCTAAAGCAAAGGTCAGATGTTGATGTGATCATTTTTACGGGCGACTTAACACAAGATCATAGTAACGGCTCATATCAACGCTTTGTTCAAGCAGTACAAGTTTGTCAAATAGACATGCCATTTTATTATTTGCCGGGTAATCATGATGATCTTGAAAAGCTAGATGAGTATTTAGTTGGCTATCCTTTTGACAAAAATAAAGTGATTGAGAGCAATGATTGGCAAGTTATTCTACTAAACAGTAAAAGTGATAACCCATCTGGACATGTTTCAAGTAATACCTTGCAATGGCTACAACAAACTATCGATTTAAATAAAAAGCAATTATTAATGATGCACCATCATCCTATTGATGTTGGCTATTTCATTGATCGTCATGGTTTAATAAACCAAGGTGAGTTTTGGCAGGAACTTGCAAAAATGCCTTCTATAAAAGCAATCGCTTGTGGTCATATTCATCAAGCCTTAGATTTATTGCCGGCAAAAACTCAGCATGTAATTCCTGTATATACTTGCCCAGCAACCTCAATTCAATTTGATGTTGAAATGGATACAGTTAGTGATAATGGCCAAGGGCCGGGGTATCGTCTTTTTACTTTAGCGCATACGGGTGAGCTTAGCAGTAAAGCTATATTTTTAAAGAATGAAGACAGATGAGCCACTTAACGAGTAATGTTTTATATATACATGGTTTTAACTCATCACCTTTGTCAACAAAGGCGGTTATTACTCAACAGTATTTGTCTCAATATTTACCTGACCTTAAATTTCATTGCCCGCAAATGGCAAATACACCTAAAGCGGCAATCGAACAATTAGAAAAAATCATTGCGCAATTTAGCCATGAAAAATGGTATTTGATTGGCTCTTCGCTTGGTGGTTATTTTTCGACATATTTAAGTGAAAAATATGGTTATGATGCGGTGCTGATTAATCCTGCGGTGAAACCTTATGAACTATTAAATGATTATTTAGGTGAACAAACAAATCCTTATACAAATGAAACTTTTACTGTTGAAAAATCATATCTAAATGATTTAATGTATTTAGAACAAAAAAAATTAATCAAAAAAAATTACATGGTCATGGTACAAACGGGAGATGAAGTGTTAGATTATCAACAGGCAGTTGATAAATATCAGCATTGCAACTTAGTTGTACAGTCAGGGGGAGATCATAGTTTTATTAATTATGAGCAAATGCTGTCGAAAATGATGCGTTTTTTCCAATTGGCATAATCCTAATTTCATAGACAATAAACAACAATACGATCGATAACATAAATGACTGAACAATATAATGCGGAATCCATTGAGGTTCTTAGTGGCTTAGACCCTGTACGACATCGTCCTGGTATGTACACCGATACCAGTCGTCCTAATCATTTAGGACAAGAGGTTATCGATAACTCTGTGGATGAGGCGTTAGCAGGTCATGCGCAAAATATTTCCGTAACTCTTGATAAAGACCAATCGTTAGAAATAATAGATGATGGTCGTGGCATGCCAATTGATATTCATAAAGAAGAAGGTGTATCTGGTGTTGAATTAATATTTTGTAAATTACATGCGGGTGGTAAATTCTCCAATAAAAATTACCAATTCTCGGGTGGTTTACATGGTGTTGGTATCTCAGTGGTCAACGCCTTATCAATACGTGTAGATGTTGCAGTTAGACGTGATGGTAAAGTTTATGAAATGGCATTTGAACATGGCGAAAAAGTTGAAGAATTACATGAAACAGGCACGGTAGGTCGTCGAAATACCGGAACGCGGGTTAAGTTCTGGCCTGATCCTAAATATTTTGATTCACCAAAATTTTCTGTTTTAAAGTTGGTTCATCTTTTAAAGGCCAAAGCGGTATTATGCCCTGGTCTAACGATAAAGTTTCATGATAAAAACGAAGATAAAAAATATCACTGGTGTTATGAAGATGGTCTTGTTGATTACTTAAAAGAGTCAGTGCAAGGTTATGTAAATTTACCAGAAGACCCTTTTATTGGTACTTTCTCTTCGTCACACGAGGCAGCAGATTGGGCCATCACGTGGTTATCAGAAGGTGGTGAAGGCGTCGGTGAAAGTTATGTAAATCTCATTCCGACTATTCAAGGTGGTACTCATGTAAATGGTATGCGCCAAGGTTTGTTAGAGGCGATGCGTGAGTTCTGTGAATTTAGGAACCTTATTCCTCGTGGTGTGAAGTTAACGCCAGATGATATTTGGGATAAATGTTCTTATATATTATCGGTAAAAATGCAAGAACCTCAGTTTGCGGGGCAAACCAAAGAGCGTTTATCATCTCGTCAATGTGCAGCCTTTGTTACTGGCGTAGTTAAAGACTCGTTTAGCTTATGGTTGAATGAACATACAGAAATTGCTGAATCACTTGCAGATTTTTGTATTTCCAATGCACAACGTCGTTTACGTGCCAGTAAAAAAATCATTCGTAAAAAAATCACCCAAGGACCGGCATTACCTGGGAAATTAACCGATTGTGGTAGCCAAGATCTTAGCCGAACAGAGTTGTTCTTGGTAGAAGGAGACTCTGCTGGCGGTAGCGCTAAGCAGGCGAGAGATCGTGAATTTCAAGCTATTATGCCGCTACGTGGTAAAATTTTAAATACTTGGGAAGTTGATTCAGGGCAAATATTGGCTTCGCAAGAGGTACATGATATTTCTGTTGCCTTAGGTATTGATCCCGACTCAGATGATTTATCAGAATTACGTTATGGTAAAATTTGTATCTTAGCGGATGCTGATTCCGACGGCTTACATATCGCCACTTTATTATGTGCTCTATTTACTCAACATTTTTATCCTTTGGTACAAGCGGGGCATATTTATGTTGCCATGCCGCCGCTTTATCGTATCGATGTAGCGAAAGAAGTTTTTTATGCCCTTGATGAAGCAGAGAAAGATGGAATTTTGGATCGAATAGAAGCTGAGAAAAAACGCGGTAAAGTGAATGTGCAGCGTTTTAAAGGACTAGGTGAAATGAATCCTTTGCAATTAAGGGAAACCACAATGGATCCCAATACGCGTCGTTTGGTACAACTTACTGTTGATGATCATAGTGAAACCATGGAAATGATGGATATGTTGCTTTCTAAAAAACGTAGTGGCGATCGAAAAACGTGGCTACAAGAAAAAGGTAATATGCTTGAGTTATAAGCTTTTAGCTATTACATGCATATTATTTATTCTCTACCTTTTTTGACAATATGTATGTAATTACTGCACTTGTATTTTTGATGTTTTGCTAATTTGTTACTTATTATTTTATAAATACTCGGTCTTTACCATTATATTCAGGTGTTTGAATAGAAAGTACTTTTAGCGGTATATCAGAAAATACTTTAACCGAATGAATAGATGCTTGGTCAATTCGAATAAAATCCCCTGCTTTAATGACTTGTTTTGTTTCACCCAAAGTCATTACTGCCTCTCCTTCTAATACATAAATGAGTTCAGTGTGTAGCTCATGATAATGTGCTTTAACTTCATCTTTAATAAAGATAATAAATTCAGATACTTTGCTATCACTGCCTAATTTCTCGACATGAATATTATCAAAGTGAGCAGGCGCTAATATTTCCGATAAATCACGAAAAGCAAAACAATGATTACTACTAAATAAACTAAATAAAAGAACAGCTTTAAAGAGGGATTTTTGCATTGTTATGTTTTTGTTAACTAGTGATGTCATTAAGGTTACATCATAAACTTATTTTATGCTTAAAAATTACTTGTTGTTTATCAATTTATAAAAAGCAATAATATATATGAAATTTCATATGTTTTATTGTGAGTGAAAATTGAAGCAAGAAATGTCACCCGTAATTTTTTTTAAAGATCTTGCCGATGATACACGCCTTAAAATACTGCTAATGCTTGAATTAGAGCAAGAGCTTTGTGTATGTGAATTAACTTTTGCTTTGATTTTATCGCAACCGAAGATATCACGTCATATGGCACAACTAAAATCTCATGGTTTAGTGCTTGAGCGCAAAGTTGGACGCTGGATCTTTTATCGACTATCGACTCAAATGCTCGACTGGCAATATACAACGATTAAAAAATGTTTAACAAACAATTCAAATTTCATTGCTAGTTGTCGTTTAACATTGGATAAAATGGGCGATAGACCAAATCGACAACAAGAATGTTGTGAATAAAAGTTGATATTTAGTGCAAAAAGTTAAGGGAAATTATGACAATTAAAGTAGGAATTAATGGCTTTGGCCGGATGGGACGTTTGTTATTAAGAGCCGCGTGGTCTTGGCCAGAAATAAAGTTTATTCAAATTAATGATCCCGCAGGAGATGCGCATACTTTAGCGCATTTAATTAACTTTGATTCTGTGCACGGGCGGTGGCAATATCAGGCTAATGCCAATGATAATAGCATTATTATTGATGATGAAAAAATAGCGATTAGTCATAATTCTGCAATAGCGGATACTGATTGGTCGCAATGTGATGTCGTTATTGAAGCATCTGGTGTGATGAAAAGCCAAAGTAAATTACAACAGTATTTAGAGCAAGGGGTTAAGCGTGTTGTAGTGACGGCTCCAGTAAAAGAAGAAGGAGTGCTTAATATTGTTATGGGGGTGAATGATCATTTATATGACAGAGCACAACATCAAATTGTCACGGCGGCTTCATGTACCACCAATTGTCTAGCACCTGTTGTTAAAGTTTTACAAGAACATATTGGTATCAAACACGGCAGCATCACCACCATCCACGATATCACTAATACCCAGACAATTTTAGACGCACCTCATAAAGATTTACGCCGTGCTCGTGCTTGTGGTACCAGCCTTATTCCAACCACTACAGGTTCTGCAACGGCAATTACACATATTTTTCCTGAGCTAAAAGGCAAGTTAAATGGTCATGCGGTAAGAGTGCCACTGGCTAATGCTTCTATCACTGACTGTGTTTTTGAGTTAAATCGCGCGGTAACGGCTGATGAGATCAATAACTTAATGGCCTCAGCAGCAAGTAATGAGCTTAACGGGATTATGGGTTATGAAGAACGCCCGTTAGTTTCTGTTGATTATAAAACGGATCCTCGTTCGTGTATCGTTGATGCGCTTTCTACTATGGTCATTAATGATACCCAACTTAAGATGTATCTTTGGTATGACAACGAATGGGGTTACGCCAATCGGGCCGCAGAATTGATGTTAATGGTTGGTATGAGTGACCTTACTTAGTGAGTTTACTGCGGATCTTCAATCATCCTAAATTAAGCATGTTTACTTGGCATCGATTAAGGAATAAGGATGTGGTCTAAATTCGTTGCCTTGCCAAAAACCGTTAAACAATATTTACTAATTACCGGTAATTATTGGGCTTTTACCCTTACTGATGGCGCACTACGGATGTTGGTGGTGCTCTACTTTCATCAATTAGGCTACTCTCCCATAGCAATAGCCATGCTCTTTTTGTTCTATGAAATCTTTGGTGTTGTTACCAGTTTAATGGGTGGTTGGCTAGGTGCTAGAATTGGCTTAAACAAAACCATGCATATTGGTTTACTTTTACAAATTTTAGCTTTGTTAATGTTAACAGTGCCAGAGAGTTACTTGACCATTATTTGGGTAATGGCTGCCCAGGCTTTGTCAGGAATAGCAAAAGACCTTAATAAAATGAGTGCTAAAAGTTGTATAAAACTTTTGCTACCTAAGGAACAATCGTCGAACCTGTTTAAATGGGTGGCGTTGTTAACAGGATCAAAAAACACCTTAAAGGGCGTTGGCTTTTTCCTCGGAGCATTTTTATTAACCACCATAGGTTTTAATGCGGCAATTTGGCTAATGGTTTTTGCTCTTATTGTGGTGATTGTATTTAGCTATACGTTCTTAAAAGAAGAAATAGGCAAGGCAAGTTATAAAGCCAAATTTAGTCAAATATTTTCACATAATCCTGCGTTAAATTATTTAGCGGCATCAAGAATGTGTTTATTTGCCGCACGGGATGTTTGGTTTGTGGTTGCATTACCTGTTTATTTCGCAGAGCAACTCAATTGGCAAAGTGAATTTATTGGTGCTTTTATGGCACTATGGATAATCGTCTACGGTATTGTGCAAGCATTTTCACCTAATATTGTTGGCTATAATAAAGGCCAAATCCCTAATGGCAAGATGTTGTCATTATGGGCTGTTGCGCTTGTTTTTGTTGTTATAGGAATGGTTTGTTTCTTAAGTTTTTATGATAATTCACTATTGACTCTGGTTCTTGGCTTAAGTGTATTTTGCGTTGTTTTTGCGGTTAATTCGTCGTTACATAGCTTTGTTATTGTGGCGATGGCAAGAACTGACGGTGTTTCTATGGATGTTGGTTTTTATTATATGGCAAACGCTTTGGGACGTCTTTTGGGAACGGTGTTATCTGGTTGGATTTTTCAACAATATAATATCCAAGCCTGTTTAATGTTTTCTGCCGTGTTCGCATTATTATCCGGTGTATTGATTAAAAAAGTTAAGGTTTAAAAAAACAGTTTATTATTTTTGTTGTTTCGTTTTATACTATTTGAAATACATATCACAATTATAACAAAGGATAACATTTGCTAAAGTTTTTATTTAAAAACACTTTAAATTTCAAATGTTTGGTCATATCCTTTTTTTTGTTAATATCTTGTCAGATATATGCATTTGAAACGACTGAAAATGATGATTTTCCTTCGTTTTTGTTACGAGTTGAGTTACTTAAAAACGAGTCTCCAAGTCAGGCATTACGGTTATTAAACACCTATAAAAGTAAATATATTTATCTAAAACTTGAAGAGCAACTTAAGTATATTAATCTTGAGGCTCAAATCTACCTTGACCAAGCACAATTTCAAGCAGCAAAAATCGCAACGGATAAGGCGCTATTACTAACGGCACGACTATCTAGTCCAAGTATTGTTATCGCTGAATTATTTTATTCACGTGGTTTTGCTATAGAAAGCTTGGGAAACTTAACACAGGCAACACAAGATTATTTAAGTGGTTTAGAACTATCTAAATCCTTAAATAATAAAAAATTTATAGCGACGGGTTTAGTTAATTTAGGAGCGATATATTATTTAACTGAAAAATATGAAAGATCACTTATTATTCTAAATAACGCTTTGTTAATTGCTAATGAATTGAATGATGATGAATTATTGGGAACGGTAAATTCAGAGCTCGGTATTTTATATTCCTATTTGCGTCAAGAAGTTAAGTCGATGCAATTTTATCAAAAGTCCTATGTTCATTTTAATCGTGCGGGTAAAGAATTCCTAGCAATTAATAGTTTACGAAATATTGCTATTAATCACGCAATGAATGCCCGCTATGAGCAAGCCATTACCTTATATAAAAAAATTATTGCTAGCGCCGATAGATTTGCTAATGATGAACTTATGGGTAGTGTCTATTCTGGTATGGCGTGGGCACATTTAAATAGAGAAGATCGATCTCCCGAAGCGGCTTATCAATATATTTTAATTGCTGGTCAATATGTTGCGAATACCCAACAATACGGTTCACAGCTATTTCATGCGACTGATAAAGCTTACATTTTGTTTGAGTTAAAGCGTTATGAAGAAGCGTTAGAAAGTATTGATGCCGCAAGTAAATTAACTTCGAGTCAAGCCGCTCATTTAGTCACAAATTCAACCTTAGATATTTTAAACCTCAAAGCGGAAGTTTATTTTGCTATGGAAGAATTTGAATTAGCTTATCAATATCAATCAGAATATTTGGAATATGGTTTAACTCTTCAAGACCGTCATAATACTGAAGCAATTGAAGAGTTGCGCTTGAAATATGAGAGTGAACAGTCTGATTTACAGAGAAAAATATTAGTAGAAAAACAAAATGTGCAATCATTAAAGTTAAATGAAGTGAAGAAACAAGCTTATAATCGGCAGGTTTTTATTGTGCTCAGCGCTTTGATTGCATTAAGTTTGGCTTGGCTGCTTGTTCGAACATTTAAAGGAAAAAAGTACCTGTTTAATGTCAAACAGCTCGATGAGTTAACCGGATTAATCAATAGACGTAAAATAATTAACTTGGGTGAAAAAGCCCTGGCACATGCTCAGCAAAGTAACAAAGCATTTAACATATTGATATTTAGTATTAAACATTATAAAAAAATATGTTTGCAGTCTAGTAATGACTCAAAGAATGAGTTAATTAAATTAGCTGTCGACTTGGGGAAACAATGCTTAAAGAATAATGAAAAACTTGCTCGACTTGGCGAAAATGAATTTCTAGTTTTATTTGACCATGAAAATACTCAACGAAGCATCGAGTTTTCTCAACAGTTGCATAAGTTAATTGTCACCTATCCATGGGGAAATACTAATACACAAGCATTTTCGATAATAATAGGTAGTGCAGCGATTGACAATAATAAACAGCAAAGCTTTTCATCTCTGATCAAAAATACAAAGTTGTCTTTAAAAAATAAAAGTCAAAAAGCACTAGATGTTGGTGGTTCATAGTGAAATTTTTAAATGGTTCAATGCTGACGTTTACTATACTGTTGCTACTTTTAGTGCATTCAACTTATTCAACCCAAGCGCAACAGCTTCCTGAAAATATATTACATCGCCTTGCTGAATTACCTGTTGATGCACGTATTATCGCACTACTTGAACAAAGTAAAACAGAGCCAATTATCGCGAGGGAGATATTGGTAAGAGTTGAGTTAACCAGTGCTACTTTTAATGCTGCTGAAAATTATTTGATGTTAATGATTAAAGCAAACTTAGCTGTAGCGCCCGATAGAGATGAAAAAATTATAGCCTTGCTTTTGCAAACAGAAAGTTTGGTTAAGAAAATAGATCTGCCACAACTTAATAGTTCTCCTTTTATCCAGTCTTCATTAATGCTGGCAGAGAGTTATGCCGCACGTCAACAGTTTCAAAAAGCCTATCTGCATAAAAAAAATTACATTGATAGATTTTGGGAGAGTAAAAGTTTACAACGCAATAATAAGATCGAAGTTATTGATGAAAAATATGAAACCAATCGTAAAAGTAGTGAAAATGAACTTTTAGCAAATCAAAGTAAACTCAAGAAACTTCAATTAAAAAGCGTTGAAGATAAAAAGTCAGTACAGCTTCGCAATATCATCATATTGTTATTAACAGGTTTTCTATTTTCTTTAATATTATTTCGGCAATTATCTCTCAAAAAGTCGTTAAGACAAGCGACCCAAATGGATCTTTTAACACAATTACCTAATCGAAAAATATTATATAAAAAAGGTCAGCAACTCATTAATGTCATTTCGGGAAATAATAAGAATATGGCGTTGGCAGTCATTAATATCGATGATTTTTCTGAAATCAATGATCAATACGGTTATAAAGTTGGCGACTTAGTATTGCAAACAGTTGCTCAGTTAGGTCGAGAGACAATGCGTACTCGTGATATGTTTGCTCGTTCAGGTGATGCCGAATTTTCTGCTATTTTGGCAGAGGCAACATTAGGGGAAGCAAAAGCTATCAGTGAGCGTTTACGCGAAAAAATCGCTTCAATAACTCCTGAATCTTTGGGTATCAATAAGCCTTTATCTATTAGTGTTGGTATCGCAAGTCGACAACAGGCGCCCGGCGGTTTTGAACAATTAGTAAAAGCGGCAATAAAAGCCATGTATGATGCTCAAAATAACGGTAAAAATCAGGTGTTAATTTATCAAGATGATTAAATAGTTATTTTTTACCCGTTGATAATCATATAAGCTAGTCACTTAGTCGTAATCGTAAGTAATCCATTTAGCATAAGCTACAGTTTAGGAAATTTAATTCATGTCTGATGTGCTTGATTTTAGTCTTGAAGGTATTGAACAGCGTCCACTTAGACAATTTACCGAAGAGTCATATTTAAATTATTCCATGTATGTGATCATGGACCGAGCACTGCCACATATTGGTGATGGTTTAAAACCTGTCCAACGACGAATAGTTTATGCGATGTCGGAGTTGGGCCTCTCTGCAACAGCAAAATACAAAAAATCAGCGCGAACAGTTGGTGATGTCCTCGGTAAATTCCATCCTCATGGTGATTCAGCTTGTTATGAAGCCATGGTTTTAATGGCACAACCTTTTTCTTATCGTTATCCTTTAGTTGACGGTCAAGGAAACTGGGGAGCGCCAGATGATCCAAAATCTTTTGCTGCCATGCGTTATACCGAGTCACGTTTATCACGTTTTAGTGAAGTGCTGTTATCTGAATTAGGACAAGGAACCGTTGATTGGAACCCTAATTTTGATGGCACCATGAAAGAGCCTAAAACATTACCTGCACGTCTTCCTCATATTCTACTTAATGGTATTACTGGGATTGCGGTTGGTATGGCAACGGATATTCCCCCTCATAATGTTCGTGAAATTGCGCAAGCTTGTATACATTTAATTGAGCAGCCAAAAGCTGAATTAGCTGATTTACTTGAATTTGTTAAAGGGCCTGATTACCCAACTGATGCTGAGATTATTACTCCTAAAGCAGAGATTGAAAAAATATATCAAAGTGGCCGTGGTAGTATTAGAATGCGTGCGGTTTATGATATTGAACATGGTGAAGTGGTTATTACTTCACTACCTCACCAAGCATCCGGAGGGAAAATACTAGAACAAATAGCCAATCAAATGGTGGCTAAAAAATTGCCGATGGTTGTTGATTTACGTGATGAGTCAGACCATGAAAATCCAACACGTTTAGTGGTTGTGCCTCGTTCAAATAGGGTAGATATAGAGCAATTAATGCAACACTTATTTGCTACCACTGATTTAGAAAAAAGCTATCGTGTTAACTTAAACATGATTGGTTTAAATAATAAGCCTGCGGTAAAAAATCTTCATTGTATCTTATCTGAATGGCTGGAATATCGTCGAGAAACTATTAGACGACGCCTACAATATCGTTTAGACAAAGTATTAGCACGATTGCATATTTTAGACGGTTTATTAATTGCCTATTTGAATATTGATGAAATCATCGACATTATTCGTACTTTTGATAACCCCAAAGCAGAATTAATTTCACGTTTTTCTCTTTCCGACAAGCAAGCTGAATCTATTCTTGAAATTAAACTTCGTCAATTAGCCAAACTTGAAGAAGTTAAGATCAGAGCTGAGCAAGATGAGTTAAATATAGAAAAAGATTATTTAGAAAAAATTCTTAATTCTAAAGCGCGTATGAATACGCTAATGAAAAAAGAAATTATAGAAGCAGCTGAGAAATATGGTGATGATCGCCGCTCAGTATTAGTTGAACGTTATGAAGCAAAAGCTTTATCAGAAAAAGATTTAGTGCCAAGTGAACCCGTAACGGTTGTTGTCTCAGAAAAAGGTTGGGCGCGTTGTGGCAAAGGCCATGATATTGCTCCTGACTCTCTAAGCTATAAAGCAGGCGATGAATACTTATGTTCAGCCAAAGGGCGCAGCAATCGACCTGTGGTCTTTATTGACTCTTCAGGACGCTCTTATGCAACTGATGCCCACACCTTACCAACGGCTCGCAGCCAAGGTGAACCTTTAACGGGTCGATTTAATTTATCCATTGGCGAAAACTTTGAACAAGTTCTAATGGCTGATGATGAAAGTAGGTACTTACTTAGTTGTGATGCAGGTTATGGCTTTGTGACTACTTTTGCCGATATGGTCAGTCGAAATAAAAATGGTAAAGCGCTGTTGCGTTTACCTACTGCTGCTAGAGTTATGTCACCAAAATTAGTAACCGATTATGACAACTCATTGGTCTTGGCCGTCACCAGCGAAGGCAGAATGTTAGTCTTCCCAATTAAAGACTTGCCAGTATTGAGTAAAGGTAAAGGGAATAAAATAATTAACATTCCTTCTGCTCGCTCGAAAGCGAGGGAAGAGTTTGTCACACTGATTAAATTATTAAGTCCAGACAGCGCAGTAACATTGCATGCGGGTAAACGAAAATTAACACTTAAAGCAAGCGATATAGCCCATTATCGCGGTGAACGTGGTCGTCGTGGTAATAAATTACCTCGCGGTTTACAACGTGTTGATCGAGTTGAAATTGAAACGACGAATAAGGAGCCAGAAGTAGATGAATAACCTTATTCTGAATTAGATGATTTTCTTATTTATAAGCCGCTTAAAAAGCGGCTTTTTTTATATAACATGTCAAGTTTACACAGGCATAATGACTAGTAATTCATAAAGGCGTGACTAAGATAATCTTAAACGAGAACTTTTTATTTCTGTTTTTTTGATTTAGCCAAGCTACTGCATTGTCTATAAATAGCTTAGCCACTTTGTTGAGTGGCAAAGTACTCATATAATTCTAGTAAAAAGTCTGCATAACCTTAATTGTACTCATCATAACCAAATTTTTTGATAAGCTTGGCTAATTGTGAAACCTTTATATTTGATAACTGTCGATAGTCAAAATAAGGGCTAATAATTAATTTTTTTCCTTCATTAATCGCAAAATCTTTTGAGAGCCAAAAACACCGAGTATCAATATGTAATGTTTTTGCATAAGTGCGCCCCATAACAATATGAATTCGAGTTGGATCTAACTTATCAAAATTTGGCGGAGAGAAAATTAAACTTTCATTACTGTGCTTTTGTAATAGCTCTTTATCTCGAAAGTTTTGCCAAGTATCGTGTTGACATAAACCTATTTCGAATACGAGTTTTGCATAAACATTAAATATTTTACGCCAATGGTTACCTGTTTGTTGACCAATATTATAAATGTCGTGAGGATGTAGCGCCGTGACTTTTTGTAAAGATAGATATTGTTCAAGTGGTGGAATATTTTCGATATAGATACATAGTTGGGCACTGTTAATACCTAAGCCAATCGTTTTTGTAGGTGTTTGCATTGATGTTATCTAGTGGGTGCTATGAATTTAATCGATATTGAGAGGAAATAATAAAAAACCCAGTATTAACTGGGTTTTGAGTTTAGTTCTTTTGTTAGTATTCTTCCAACATAAACTCCAATGAGTCTTCATATGCTTTTAGTTCTTTTTCGAGTTGGAATCTTTCTTTCAGTTGTTCTATTTCACGCCATTTTCTTTTTTTATTATTTGTATTGGACTTAGATTGTTTACCAAGTGAGCCCAAAATTTCTTTAAATTTATCCATGGAACGCCCCTTTAAAGTTTACAACTGCCCCTGTTTAATATCATAAAAAATGTATAAAGAACAACCTTTTTTATCAGCTTTTTCTTTAATTAAATGAAATATAAAGTAATTTAATTAAGAAAGGTTAAGTCACCTATAATAATTCAGCTAACTGTTTTTCTAATTTGTTTTGATCAATGGCGAAATTTCGAATCCCTTCAGCTAGCTTTTCTGTTGCCATAGGGTCTTCGTTCATTGCCCAACGAAATGCTGCTTCGTCCAATGCTGTTTCATCTGAAATTTGTTCTTGCTCAGCAAAAAGTTTTTGCACAACGGGCTCTACTGAATTTGCTAATACATCCATCAGTTGTGGGCTAATTGTCAGGCGATCACAACCTGCTAGCGCTAAAATTTCACCTATGTTTCTAAAGCTTGCACCCATAACTACGGTTTTATGACCCTTAGCTTTATAGTAATTATAAATACGGGTTACAGAAACAACACCGGGATCTTCATCTGCTGGATAGCTATCGCGGCCAGAGTCTTTTTTAAACCAATCAAGAATTCGACCAACAAATGGGGAGATTAAGTACACACCTGATTCGGCACATGCTTGAGCTTGTGCAAAACTAAACAATAAGGTTAAGTTACAGTTAATACCTTCTTTTTCTAATTGTTCGGCAGCTTTAATACCTTCCCATGTGGATGCTAGTTTGATCAAAATACGTTCATTAGCAATACCGGCCTCGTTATACATCGCAATAAGCTTATGCGCTTTGGTAATTGATGCTTGGCAATCAAAAGACAACCGAGCGTCAACTTCTGTCGAAATTCTACCTGGAACTATTTTTAGTATTTCTAAACCGATCAAAACTGAGAGTTTATCTGCGGCATCTATAACTTGCTGAGCGCTATCATTTGATTGTAGTTTTGCCCAATTAACCGCCTGAGTTAAGAGATTTTGATAGTTTGCTAAAGCCGCAGCCTTAAGTAATAACGAGGGGTTTGTGGTTGCATCTTGAGGATGAAATTTTGCAATTGCTTCAACGTCACCGGTGTCAGCAACTACGGTCGTCATTTGTTTTAGTTGTTCAAGCTGGTTAGCCATAGTTTTTACCTTAAAATTTTCAGATCAAATAGGAGAAAATGTAATTTGAAGAAATATTACTACATTAATTAGTCTATACCTGTAATAAAAGCATTAAATGAGCATTATTCAATGCTAACCTTTCCATACAGCTCCTTATTTGTATCAAATTTTCATGATTATGCAAGTGACAATTTACTATTGGTAAAGATAATTTAATTCTCCTCTTCAAGCTGGTGCTCATCAGGGGGAAAGCTATGTTATAGTGTTGAAAAGTTATATGTTTAACATTCATCTTAAATTCCGTATTTTAAGTGAAAATTATACATCCAAGGAACCTTATGTTACTCGTTGTTTCTCCAGCAAAAAAATTAGATTTTGAATCCGCTCTTGCCACTGATAATTACTCCCAACCTGAATTCCTTGAACATAGTCAGCAGTTGATTGATCACTGCGTAAAATTAACACCAGCACAAATATCGTCGTTAATGGGAATAAGTGATAAATTGGCAGGCTTAAATGCTGCACGTTTTGGTCAGTGGTCACAGCCTTTTACTGCTGATAATGCTAGGCCTGCTATTTTAGCTTTTAGTGGTGATGTATATACCGGACTGGATGCACACTCTTTTGATGATGGTGACTTTGACTTTTCACAACAACATATGCGCATTTTATCGGGTCTGTATGGATTATTAAAACCACTTGATTTAATGCAAGCCTACCGTTTAGAAATGGGCAGAAAACTCAATACTTCACGTGGTGATAATCTCTATCAATTTTGGGGTGAACTTATTACTGATAGCCTTAATCAAGCCATTAGTGAACAAGGAGATAGTACGTTGATCAATCTTGCTTCAAACGAGTATTTTAAATCAGTGAAGAAAAAATCATTAAAAGCTGATGTTATTACACCTGCATTTAAAGATTGGAAAAATGGTCAATATAAAATGATTAGCTTTTTTGCAAAAAAAGCACGTGGTTTGATGGCTCGTTATATCATTAAAAATCGTTTGACTGATATTGAACAGCTGAAAGAGTTTAATTGTGCGGGCTACCAGTTTGATGCTAATTTAAGTAAAGGTAATGATTGGGTTTTTACCCGTAAAGAAAACTAAAAAATATATTCAGCACCGGCGTAGAAATATGCGCCATTAAAACCAAAGGGGGCTGAACGACGTGAATACGTAAATACACCGGGGCTATCAACAATTACGTTACCTAGTTCATCAACGATAGTACCTGCGTGTGATTCACCAATTTTATTCTTATCTGGCTTGATATTAAATATATTATTAGCGCCGATGTTAAAAGAAAAATCTGTAGTTAAGTGATGTTTTACTCTTAAATCGGTGAGTAGCTCTGCACCATAGGTTTGTTGACTACCATCGGTAATTGTATATTCACCATAGCGATTTATAGATAAATTAATTGATGTTTTATCCGTGTTATACAACACGTTTAAATTGATACGATTTTCCGGTTGCCATTCCTCTATAATTGAAATGTCTTGCGCTGCAAAAATATTTTCAGGTGAGATGTCACTCAAATTACTGCCGGGTGGCGCAAATATATCGGTGACTTTAGTTTGCGTAAAATTACCCGCAAAAGTGAAGTCTAAACTTCCGTTAAATAATGTCGTGTGCCAAGTGGCAATAATATCGAGTCCTGAAGTTTCAGTATCGGCACCATTAAGAAAAAATTGGCCCTTTTTTGCTTTAGCATTAAGTAAAGCTTGATCCAATGTTGGTGATAGGCCAGAACCCAATTGATTACTGATCACAATTCGATTATCAATAGTAATATTATAATAATCTATCGCTAGACTGACGTTTTTTGCAACGTTGAAAATAGCCCCTAAACTTAAATTGGTTGATTCTTCTTCTTGCAACTCAGGAATACCAATTTCTTGTGCTAATGAACTATCATTTCTAAAAGTACCTACTTGAACTGCAATGAGCTCTCCTTCAGCATTATTAGCATCAGGGATAAACTGTGTACTAATATTGTTAAAATACAATTGCTGCATTGAAGGGGCGCGAAATCCAGTACTTATTGCACTACGAACAGAAAAATCGTCTGTGACTGACCAATTCATCGCTACTTTAAAGTTAGCACTGGCACCAAATCCCTCGTAATCATCATAACGACCGGCAGTATTTATTTTTAACTTATTTGATAGTGTTGATTCGGCATCAAAGTAGACTGAAAGTACATCTCTTGATTCATCCACATCAGAAATTGGACCTATGCCGCCAAAGCCTTGAGTTCCTAAGCTTCTATCAGCGGAAAATAAGCTAATACCATCCTGGGTATCATAATCTTTAAATGAATATTCATCACCAGCAAGTATTTGATAAGTATCCGTTCTTATTTCTGCACCTAGGGCGAGTGAAAAGGAGTCGAAATTGTGTAAATAATCGATGTTAATTGTACCTAGAGACAGTTCTAAGCCGTAGGCAAAGGCTGAGCGGGGAATCGTGGCTCTAATTTCATTAGCGCTAAATCCAGAGGTAAAACGAAGATAATTAGCATAAGATGAATTGATGGTATCTCGAGTGGTATAATCAATGGTATTTTTTCCATAGGTATACGAAATGTCTAACATTCTATTTTCATCTATATCACGACGATAACCGAAGCTATAAGATATATCTTCAATGTCAGATTGAATTTTAGGTAAAAAGCCAGCGGTTATGGCGGCATCACCATCTTGTAATGGTGCATTATCGTTTTCATTACCGTTTTGACGAAAAAAAGTGGCGGACTCGTTGTCTCGATATGAATGGGTCAAAAAGCCATAAAGTTCGCCATTAGCGAGTGTCCATGCACTATTTAAGGTTAAGGCGAATTGCTTAGAGCTTGCATCTCCAATTCTAAATGTTTTCCTAGAAGCAGTAACTTCACGAGGATCGGCTAATAACATTTGGCCCTTATTATTTACAGTACAACCGTTAAATAGGCAAGCGCCATGTAAGCCTGCTCTATTAGTAAAACCTCGGTCTCTAAAGTTTAACGTTGCTGCAATAAAGCCATTATCACCGAGAGAAAAACCACCGATTAAGTCTATATTCATTGTTTCGCCATCACCGGCAGAATATTCACCGTAAGATACCGCTAATTTGTTTTTTTCAATATTATCATTTAATACAATATTAATGACGCCAGCAATAGCATCAGAGCCATATTGAGCGGCAGCACCATCACGTAAGATCTCTATATGTTTAATTGCTGCAGCAGGAATCGCATTCATATCAGTACCTGTTGCTCCTCGGCCAACAGAGGTATTGATATGAATTAAACTTGCTTGATGGCGTCGTTTACCGTTGATTAGCACTAGAGTTTGGTCTGGACCCAGCCCTCTTAGAGTCGCAGGTCTAATGGCGTCAGTACCATCACTAATAACCGAGCTTGAAAAATTAAACGATGGGGCAATTGTTTGTATCATGCGACCCACCTCTGTCTGTCCCGTATTGGTTAGTGCCTCTGCCGTAAGAATATCTACTGCCACGGGTAAGTCGTCGACTGTGCGTACTGAAACTCGACTACCAATAACTGAAATTTTCTCTATTGCTTTTGATGTTACGGTTTTCGTCGATACATTTTTAATTATTTGAGTATTATCTTGCTGAGCTAAAACAGGAGAGGGCGGTGTGAGCTTGACGCTGAGCTGATTATTATCACCGACAATGGGCATTAATCCAGAATCACCAAGTAATCTTGTTAAGCCATTCTTAATGCTGTAATAGCCTTTTAACTTTCTTGATTGATAGTCCTTGGTCAAATCGAATGAAAAAAGTACGGTTTTATTGGCTTGTTGTGCAAATAAAATTAATGCTTTATTTGTTTGTTGTTGAGGAATATCAAATCTAATTAAACTATCAGCAAAAGCATTTGTTGTTAGTAATAAAGATAAAACTGCAAGTTGCTTTAATAGTTTCAAGTTAGAAATCACGGTTCTTGGGGCACAATAATGTCTTTCTTGCCAATGGTGTAACATGACTAAAATGAACAGAGAACAGCCCTCTTATATTTATTATTTGTGGCGCAGCAATAAGATTAACAATTCAATGATTAGAATTATTATTCTTATTGAGTTTGTGACAATCAATGATAAATAGCTAGAGAAATATAGCCTAAAATTGTGTAAATTTATATTTTAGGCTAATACAACAGGGTTTACGCTTTGGGTAGCGATAGTTTAATTATATTTTCAGAGGTTTTTTGGTAATTGATGTGAAAATTAAAGTTCAATGATTCTAATAGGCCATCAATATCACCTGCTTTGAAATAACCAGCAACTTTTAAGTTAGCAATTTTTTTATCACTAATTTCAAAGTGAGTCTTGGTATATCGACTCACTTCTTTTAATGCTTTCGCTAGAGGCTCACCATCAAAAATTAACATGCCTTGTTGCCATGCTAAATCTCTCTGTACTTGATCCAATGATATTTTTTGAATAGGCATCGCATGATTATTTTCAATCACTGCTTTTTGCCCTGAGGTAACTATAGACGCCAATAAGGGGTGAGTTGTGAGCTGTTTAAAGTTGTCTGCTACATCTTTAAGTAAATCACTGCTTTTACTGATTAGTACTTTTCCTTCAGTAACCACAAGCTCCATATTTTGCTCGTTATTTTTTTGAATATTAAAAATAGTACCAAGTGCAGTAAATGATTGAGTTCCAGAAACTACGGTAAATGGACGGGTTTTATCTTTTGCAACATCAAAACGAGCTTCACCTTTTAGTAAAGTCAATTTACGATGATTAGCGGTATAGGCAACTTCAATTCTACTATTGGTATTTAGTTGCATACTAGTGCCATCGGGCATAGAAAATGTCGCTTGTTCGCCAATTTCAGTTTGATAATATTGAATTGAAGATGCAGTTTCTTGGTTAAATAGGGTGCTAGGATTGAAACCGAGTAATAAACTTGAGCTAGTGACTACCGCTAAAATCATACTTGCTGCCATCGCTAATGAAGGCATTATTGAATGCTTTTTATGGACTTTCTCTAAAGGGAAAATACCACTAAGCTCGTTTAATACGCTTAAATCATCCCATAAAGAGGCTAAAGACAATAAGGACTCGTGGTGTTTTCTATTTTGATTTATCCAAGCAATAAGCTCTTGTCTTTCCCGTTGAGATAATCCTCTGTCCATACGGCTGATCCACAAACTCGCTTGCTCTTGAATTTGTGCTTGCGTATTGAATTGACTGATTTTAGACATTTACTTGTTACTCTTTCTACTTTGAGGCATTTCTATCGAAATTCCCTTTGTTTTAGGACACGTCATACTATCAATTCGTTCCATGTGTTTTGCGCAGGAAAGTAATCCTTTGGCAATATGTTTTTCTACAGTACTTTCACTTAGGTCTAAGTACTGAGCAATTTCCTTTTGACTTAAGCCATAAACCTTTTTTAATACAAAACTTTTACGTACTGAACTGGTTAATTGCTCGGTTGCTCGACAAAATTGCAGAAACCTTTCTTTACTTTCAAATTCAGATTCTAAATTGGCGCTACTTAATTGAACAGGTGGCTCAGCAAAATCCTCTAAAGAATCGTTATATTTATTATCCCACTTGGCAATGTGGTTCAATGCCAAATTTTTTGCGGTTTTTAGCATATAGCTACGCGCATATTTAATTTCTTGTTTAAGGTCTGCTTCGTAGCTTTTGACAAATGTTTCTTGAACGATGTCATCAATATCATCTTTCTTTACAATTCGACTAACAAACATTTTAATATTTGCAGAATAACTAAGGAAGACGTCTAGTAATTTAGATTCCTCTGCCATTATAAATTTCTCTATCGAAGTTGATGATCTAGTCTAGTGCTAATTTTAACCAACAACAATAGTGAATTTGTACAATTTTAGCTGTGGAACAATAAATATGTTAATATGATGTAAACCAATAATCACTTACGTGATTATTGGCTGGAAATAAAGGAGAGGACTTATTTTTTCGCTTTTGAGTTACGTTTAGCTTGTTTTTTCGCTTTGGCTTTTTTCTGAGCAACTGTTCTTTTTACTTTAGGTTTCTTCATCGCCACACGTGATTCTTTATGTTGAGGGCGAAGCTCCTGAATAACTCGTCTTGATAAACGCTCATCCATATAACGCTCGATCTTTGAGATGACCGCCATATCATGTGCTTCTACTAAAGAAATAGCTGTACCTTTGTTGCCTGCACGGCCTGTTCTGCCTATGCGATGCAAGTAAATATCGGCTTTACGTGGCATGTCAAAATTGATAACGTGAGTAATATCATCAATATCTAAGCCGCGAGCAGCAACATCGGTAGCGACTAATACATTAACTTTACCGTTCTTTAAACGCTCTACAGACTTATTACGTTTGTCTTGTGGCATTTTTCCTTCTAGCCAAGCACAAGGTATTTCATCTCCGTAGAGTTTACCCGATAAAAACTGCACCGTTTCACGTTTATTAGCGAAAACGACGGTACGTTTTACTTCTTCTTGTTTGAGAATATTAGCCAGCAGTTGGTATTTATGATCTGCATTATCAGCAATATGTAGCCACTGATGTATTTTTGCTTTTTCTTTCCGAGAAGGATGCGATTCTAAATAAACCGGGTCTGTTAATACTTCTTTGGCACAGCGAATAACACCAGCACCTTCCAACGTTGCAGAAAACAGCATGGTTTGTTTTCGCCAGCGAGTCTCTGCAATGATACGGTTAATAACGTCTGAAAATCCCATGTCTAACATGCGATCGGCTTCATCTAAAATAAGGATCTCAATTTCACGCGCATCAAATTGCTCAGACTCAATATATTCCATTAAGCGGCCCGGTGTCGCAATAAGCATATCGGTATTAGCGGTTAAAAGATCTTTATGACTACCATAATTAACACCGCCGGTGATAACGCCCGTTTTTATTTTAGTCAACGCGGTTAGTTTTTCATTTTGTTCATTAATTTGCAGCGCTAATTCACGTGTTGGAGATAATACCAATACACGAGGGAAACCGGGTTTAGTGCGTGGGTAATCAAGTAAATGTTGTGCAGCAGGTAGAAGAAATGCAGCAGTTTTTCCTGTTCCTGTTGGCGCCGACGCCAATATATCTTTACCTGTCATAGCGACAGGTATAACTAATTCTTGAATTGAAGTTGGCTTATTAAAGCCGGCATTTTGAATGCCGCCTAGTAATTCAGAGTCTAGGTCAAACTGCTCAAACATGTGATTACGTTTCTTAGAAAGTTAATATGCGTGGATTATAGTGGTTAGTCATTTAATCAGCAAGAATATCAGTTATCTCATTCTCGATTTGATTGCACCACTTTTTAATACGTTCATCACTGAGCTGATATTGATTATCTTCATCTAAAGATAAACCAACAAACTGGCTATTATCTGCTGTTAAGCCTTTTGATGCGATAAACTCATAGCCAATATTAGGCCAATAACCAATCATATAAGCGCCTTGTGCAACAACTTGTTCGTGCAACATGCCTAAAGCATCTTGAAACCATTCGGTATAACCTATTTGATCACCCATGCCATACAAAGCGACAATCTTGCCATTTAAATCTAAGTCGGCAATATCTTGCCAGTGGGATTCCCAGTCTTCTTGTATCTCACCATAATCCCAAGTGGAAATACCTAAAATCAGCAAGTCATATTCAGCGACTTTATCAAGTGCTACATCTTTAATATTATGTAGTTCTACCGTCGAGTTGACCATGGCTTGTTGAATTTTTTCTGCTGCCATCTCAGTATAACAAGTGGTTGAACCGTAAAATAAACCAATTTTCATTGCCAAACTCGTCTTAAACTTAAAACTGATAATCACTTTCTTATAAGTAAGGTGGGCGACTATCTCAATTATTTTCGGCGAGTTTAACAGAGTTCAGTAATGCATTTCTATAAATTAGCAGTAGTTAAGATATCTATTGCTGCTATAAGTTGCACTGTGATGTGATTCACGGTATTTTATTTCAATCTTTTTTACTGCAATTTTTATCATGCTGCAGTGGTCTTATAGCTAAGCTATTTTTATTTTTTGGAAAACTTACATGTTAAAGAAAACCATTTGTTCCCTATTTGTATTGTTGCTTAGCAATGTTAGTTATTCGTTAACATTTGATGATAAAGCTTCTACCAACAAAGCCGTTGAGCAAAGTTCAGAGACTACTTTTGATGCCGATGTATTGAAAGCACAATTAGCAACGTTAGGTTTAGAAATTAAAAAAGTGAAAAACTCACCTATGCCCGGACTAGCTGAAGTTATCACCAACCAAGGTTTATTTTATGCAAGCTACGATGGTAAATATTTTATTCAAGGTAAAATGTTTGGTTTAGGTGATGAGGTAACCAACTATACTGAAGAAAGTTTGGCGCAAGTACGTGTTGATGGCATGAAAGATTTTACTGATGCTATGATCATTTTCCCAGCGAAAGAAGAAAAGCATGTAGTTACGGTATTTACCGATATCACTTGTGGTTATTGCCGTAAATTTCACGAACAAATCGATGACTATAATGATAAAGGAATTACCGTTCGTTACTTAGCCTATCCGCGTTCAGGTATTAAAGACCGTACCGGGAAATTATCTAAAGGTTTTAAGGATTTGCGTTCAATTTGGTGTCATGAAAATCCAAAAGAAGCCTTAACTAAAGCTAAATCTGGTTCTAATGTTGCACAACGTATTTGTAATAAACCTATAGAAGATGAATTTAACTTTGGTCGTCAAGTAGGCGTTAACGGTACACCTGCAATTATATTTAGTAATGGTATGATGATACCAGGTTACCAACCACCAGATAAGTTAGCGCAAATTTTAGAAAGTTTATAAGCAATATTTAATGATGCAGAGAATATTTAATCACTAACTCTGCATCACTTTACTAATATCATTAGTTGCCTCGTGAAAAAATATTATTGCTGCTTTCTCTCATCTTTACTTTTAATATCACTTCTTTTAATTATTCGTTTACTTCATTTTATTGTATTGGAAGCATGTAATGCAAAAACAAGTCGTTCGTCGAGAAATTGTTGCTGATGACAATTTACCTAACTCTTTACATCCAATCATTAAGCAAATATACGCTTGTCGAGGTGTTGTTTCTGCTGATGAACTTGAATTAAAAGTCTCGCAGTTAAATGCTGTTGATTCATTAAAAGGCATTGGCAAAGCATGTCAGTTGTTACATCAAGCATTTGTTGATGAAATTAATATTTGCATTGTTGGCGATTTTGATGCTGATGGTGCTACTAGTACAGCACTGATGATGGAGGCACTCACTTCCTTAGGTCATAAGAATCATCAATTTATTGTGCCAAATCGTTTTGAATACGGTTACGGATTAACACCTGAAATTGTTGATATCGCTGAAAAGCAAGGCGCTCAATTAATCGTCACTGTAGACAATGGTATTAGTTGTTTGGCGGGGGTTGCACGGGCAAAAGAATTAGGCTTGCAGGTCATTGTTACTGACCATCATTTACCCGGCAAAAAATTACCCATTGCCGATGCCATTGTTAACCCTAATCAACCGGATTGTTCTTTTATTAGTAAAGCTTTAGCGGGTGTTGGGGTTGCGTTTTATTTGATGTTAGCGCTGCGTAAACATTTAAGAGAACAGCAATGGTTTGAGCAGCATGGTTTCAAAGAGCCAAATCTGGCGCAACTTTTAGACCTTGTTGCCTTAGGTACTGTCGCTGATGTAGTACCGCTGGATGCAAATAACCGAATTTTAGTTGCACAGGGGCTCAAAAGGATCAGGGCAGGGCATACTCGACCGGGTATCCAAGCGTTAATAGAGATCGCTGGAAAAAATCAAAGTCGCATGGTGGCCAGTGACTTTGGTTATGCGTTGGGGCCACGTATTAATGCTGCAGGACGTCTTGATGATATGTCTTTTGGTATTAATTGTTTATTGGCTACTGATTTAATGACTGCGCGAGCAATGGCGGTTGAATTGGATGACTTAAATAAAGCGCGACGAGAAATAGAGCAAGGTATGCAGCAAGAAGCTGAAAAGGTACTGAAACAGCTTAATGTTACACAAGATAATTTAGATAATGCCATTGTTTTATATCAATATGATTGGCATCAAGGGGTTATAGGTATTGTTGCTGGGCGGTTAAAAGAAAAATTCCATCGGCCAAGTATTGTCTTTGCTGGTGGAAGTTTGGATGGGGATAACCATACTGACGATAGCGCTGCGGTAAACTGCGCTGAAATTAAAGGTTCCGCGCGTTCTATTCCGGGACTACATATTCGCGACTTATTGGAACATATTGATTCTCAGCACCCTGGCATTATCATTAAATTTGGTGGTCACGCGATGGCTGCAGGTTTGTCGATATCTGCTGATAAGTTTGAAACGTTCCAAACTTTATTTCTAAAATATGCGGGCGAATGGATTGCTGAAGAAGACCTACAAGGCAAATTATTATCAGATGGCCGATTACAGGTATCTGATATAAATCTAGTGTTCGCGGAACAACTGAGAGAGGCTGGTCCTTGGGGACAGAATTTTATTGAACCGCTTTTTGATGATGAGTTTACTCTTATTCAGCAGCGAATTGTTGGTGAAAGACATTTGAAAATGGTATTACAAAAAGAACAACAAGTTTTTGATGCCATTGCTTTTAATGTTGATACGAGTGTGTGGCCAACCCATCAAGCAACAAAAGTACACGTCGCCTATCGGTTAGATGTTAACGAATTTCGTGGTAAACAAAGTGTGCAATTATTAGTTGAACAACTTGCATTAGTTTAGCTAAAAGGGTGAAATTATGTCGTTTATTTAACGGCTCAGATACGCTACAATGCGCGCCTGTTTTTGTCTTAAACAACTAAATTTAAAAGTGCAAAATAACTGATGTTAGAAGTTAACCCCGTATTAAATAAAATCAAAGAAATTCGTGAACGTACCGTTTTATTACGGGGGTATCTTTGACTACGATCTTAAAGCAGAACAATTAGTTGAAGTAACACGTGAATTAGAACAACCTGATGTTTGGAATGATGCCCAAAGGGCGCAAGCACTCGGCAAAGAAAGATCATCGTTAGAACTCATTGTCAAAACCATTGATGATTTGGAATCGGGTTGTGAGGATATTGAAGGCTTAGTGGAACTAGCGGTTGAAGAAGATGATGAAGAAACTTTTCAAGACGTTGAAATTGAAGCAAAAACCTTAGATGAAAAACTAGAAAAACTAGAGTTTCGTCGAATGTTTTCTGGCGCTCAAGATGAAAATAATTGTTATCTTGATATTCAATCAGGCTCTGGTGGCACCGAAGCACAAGACTGGGCTGAAATGTTGATGCGTATGTATCTTCGTTGGGGCGAAGCCCACGGCTATAAAACGGAAGCCATTGAAGTTACCGATGGCGATGTTGCTGGCATTAAAGGCTGTACTATCAAGTATACTGGTGAATATGCCTATGGCTGGTTACGAACAGAAACTGGCGTACATCGTTTGGTACGTAAATCACCATTTGACTCAAGTGGTCGTCGCCATACCTCGTTTGCTTCAGCATTTATTTACCCTGAAATTGATGACAATATAGAAATTGATATTAATCCGGCGGATTTACGGGTTGATACTTACCGTGCTTCTGGCGCTGGTGGTCAACATGTTAACAAAACTGACTCGGCAATTAGACTTACGCATATTCCTACGGGTGCGGTAGTACAGTGTCAGGCGGACCGCTCACAACATAAAAATAGAGCAGCCGCAATGAAGTTATTAAAAGCTAAGTTGTATGAGTTGGAAATGCAAAAACAAAACGAAGATAAACAGGTTTTGGAAGACGGCAAATCGGATATCGGCTGGGGCAGTCAAATTCGCTCTTATGTATTAGATGATAGTCGTATTAAAGATTTAAGAACGGGTGTTGAAAATCGTAATACCCAAGCGGTACTTGATGGCGACTTAGACAAATTTTTAGAAGCGAGTTTAAAGTCAGGTCTGTAAACGTATAATTCACAACTGTTGAACCAAATATAACGCCACGAAGTGGCACGTATAAATGTGCAAAGCAGATTTATTAAAGATTAACCACGAGACATTAAAATGAGCAACCAAGAAAAGCCAGCACAAGATGAAAACAAATTAATTGCTGAACGTCGCACGAAATTAGAAAAGATTCGTAGTAATTGTTCCGCCAATGGTTTTCCAAATGATTTTAATCGTGAACATTTAGCGGCTGATATTCAAGCTGAACATGGTGAAAAAACCAAAGAAGAGCTTGAAGAGTTACAAGTTACTTATGCTATTGCAGGACGTGTAATGGCAAAACGTGGCCCATTTTTAGTAATACAAGACTCATCAGGTCGTATTCAAGGTTATGCTGAAAAAACCGTACAAAAAGAAATAAGAGCTAAATGGGGCTCTTTAGATATTGGTGATATTGTTGGTATTAGAGGTATTTTACATAAATCAGGTAAAGGTGATCTTTACGTGAATATGAATGAATACTCTTTGTTAACCAAATCATTACGTCCACTACCTGAAAAATTTCATGGTTTGTCAGATCAAGAAACTAAGTATCGTCAACGTTATATTGATTTAATCATCAATGAAGATACCCGTAATACTTTTAAAATGCGTTCAAAAATTGTTGCTGGTATCCGTAATTTTTTAGTTGAACGTGATTTTATGGAAGTTGAAACGCCGATGTTACAAATCATACCAGGCGGCGCAACGGCTAAACCTTTTATGACGCATCATAATACTTTTGATCTTGATATGTACCTACGTATTGCGCCAGAGCTTAACTTAAAACGTTTAGTGGTGGGCGGCTTTGATCGAGTGTTCGAAATCAACCGTAGTTTCCGTAATGAAGGTATTTCAACACGCCATAATCCAGAATTTACAATGATTGAATTCTATCAAGCTTATGCTGATTTTAATGATTTAATGAATTTAACGGAAGAAATGTTACGCACAGTTGCCCAAGATGTACTTGGAACAACGATGATCCGTAATACCGTGAAAAATGCTGATGGTGAAGTGGTAGAAGAAAAATTCTATGACTTTGGACAATCATTTCAACGTTTATCTATGGTTGACGCTATTGTTAAATTTGCAGAAGAAAGACATCAAATAAATGAGGCTGCACTTCGTGACCCTGAAAATAACTTTGATGCCATTAAAGCGATGGCAAAAACCGTTGGCGTAAAAGAGGGTGATGCCGCAAAAGTTTGGGGGCCGGGTAAATATATCTGTGAAATTTTTGAAGAAGTGGCTGAGCATTTATTAGACCAACCGACTTTCATCACAGAATACCCATGGGAAGTTTCACCACTAGCACGTCGTAACGATAACAATTCATTTATTACTGACCGATTTGAATTTTTTGTTGGCGGTCGTGAATTAGCCAATGGTTTCTCAGAGCTTAATGATGCAGAAGATCAAGCAGCACGTTTTAAGAAACAAGTAGAAGAAAAAGATGCTGGTGATGATGAAGCGATGCATTACGATGCTGATTATATCTGTGCTTTAGAATATGGTTTACCGCCAACAGCTGGTGAAGGTATCGGTATTGATCGTTTAGTGATGTTATTTACAGACTCGCCAACGATTAAAGACGTGATCTTATTTCCACATATGCGTCCTGAAGTAAGCTAGTTTTTAAAGCTTGTTTCAATAAAATGCTCTATTAATCAAATAGAGCATTTCCATTTTATTTTCTATTATTAATTTTCCTACCGTTACTCTTTTTTTCTCTCACTTTTTGAAAAACAATCGAGTGATAATTTGGTCCTGTGCTAGTATTAAATTCAGGATAAAACTTAATACTATTAAATTCTTAACTCCTTAATTATCATTTTGTTTCTTATAATTATGATAAGTGATGAAATCTATTGTTATTTCTGACAATATTGGACGCCTTATCTAAGGATATCACTGAGAGGATAGTATTTTGAATTGGTTAGCTGTTGCAATTGAACGAAAAATTCTTAGACGATCATTAATCATTGCAGCGATTGTAGGAACCATTCTCACATTAATAAATCATGGAGATATTATAATTTCTGGCAATATACAAACGACACATTTAGTCAAAATAGTTTTAACGTATTTTGTCCCTTATGCGGTCTCAACTTACAGTAGTGTTCAGTCAAAAATAAACCCTTAAGGGATTGTTTTTATGACTTTAATCAAAGGATAAAATTTATGTGGTGGTCAAAAGCAAACTCTGTTGCAAATAATGAAACGGTTATTAATAAAAAAACACTCGAAGTCTTAACAAATAAAGCGGGAATTTTGGATCAGCTCATCGCTAGTAATTTTCAAGATACAGCGCATCAAATAACCCAAAATGCTAATTCAGTTAATCAATCATCTTCTCAACGTTTAGCGAATATTGAAAATAATTTGCAGTTAGTTGAACAATTAGTTGAACAATCGGCTTATATAGCTGACTTATCTTCATCGTCGGTTTCAGCCGCCAAACAAACCTCAGATAAAAGTGCTTCAAGTATCGAACAACTTAAAGGGCTTTCAGGAAAAATATTAACAGCAGAGAAAAATATTGCTGATTTTGCAGTATTACTTGAAGGTCTAACCAATAACAATAAAACTATATCGCAATTGGTTGAATCTATTAAAAATATAGCTAGCCAAACAAACTTACTTGCCTTAAATGCTGCGATTGAAGCAGCACGAGCTGGTGAACATGGTCGTGGTTTTGCTGTTGTTGCTGATGAAGTAAGAGCCTTAGCAGGCACGGCAAATGATTCAGCTGAAAAAATCCATGAAGAAATGGGTAAGATTATGGAAATTTCAGATGACATTATCACTCAGCAAAAAAGTGTCGTAACCAGCATTGAAGAAAGTCGTGAAATTACCACTGATATTGTTGGCGATTTAGATGAAATGCATTCGTTATCAGTAGAAAGTAGCTCAGCGGCAGAAGCTGTTATTGAACGTATTCAATGCCAAGTAAACGATGCCAATCAAATATTAGATAATATTGGTCATATTGTAGAAGATACGCGTAATGCTGTGGCAGGTTCATCTGAGAACGTGCAATTAGGTGAGAAAATGGTTGCTGAATTAGCGCCGTTATCTGCACTTTAAATTAAAAAGGTATGGCGGCCTCGGCGCGATTCGAACGCGCGACCTGCCCCTTAGGAGGGGGCTGCTCTATCCAGCTGAGCTACGAAGCCATTTTTGATTGTTTAAGTGATATGAATGGTGTGGTTATCATCAATTATCGAATTGCTATTACTTATTTATAAAGTCACTCTCACTGTAACTGACAAGATATTACCAAGTTTTTCATCACAGTAAAGTAATATTATCGTTACTTTACTGTTTTAATCTGTGAAGTTATTAAAGTCAATTGTTGGCGATATTAAGTACTAATATCTAACCGCAATATCACTAATTTGAATATTTCCTAATAGCTCTTCATCAGGGGTAATTGCGAGGGCACTTTCTTGTGAAACACTAGTGACCTTAACTTTATAGTTACTCACGTTATAACCCGCATATACTTTGCCTGAATCACTAATATAGTTATTAGAATGTAATAGCGAAAATTCATCGCCAACTTTTACACCGTGTTTCTTACCTAAGTTAAATCTTACTTTATTACCAGCTACTTGAATGATTTTTCCACGTGTTGGTTGGCACATCATGTTTTCATCAATGTCAGTGATCATCGTATTAAGTGTTTGGTCGATAATATTGCCGTACTCACTAGTCCAAAAAGTATGGCTTGTGGTACTTACTTGTGCTCTTTTAGTATATGCCCATGGCGCGATATTACGATATTGACGATAAAAAACTTGTTCACCGCTATTACCGTTATAAATATAAATATTGATATTAAAATGACGCTGGTAAACATCTTCCTGCCAAAATTGCCAGCCGTTCGTTATTTCGCGATCAAATGAGATATCTTGGATTTCAGAGAACATCACATATTGGGTATCGGTGATATCAGATAACGACATGGTTAATTCTTTTATACGCTCAGCTTGTAGCGTTTTATTCAATCGTGTAAATTCAGATTTTTTCCCTATCGCCAATTTTGCGTCAAGGTAGTGTCCTTCATTATTTATTTTAGCTGCGAGTCTACGAACAACTTCAGTTTCAATATCATAAATTCCACCAATGTTAGCTTGTTCACGATAGAGTAAATTGCTTCGAGTTAATAACAGGGATTTTCGATAGTCAGATGAGAAGCATTGCTTCTCTTGTGGGAAAATATCAGCTCTTATTTGTACCGTTATAGTTTTTCCTTGTCGGGTTTCACTCACTAATTCAAAGGAGTTAACACTGCCACTGGCTCGAATACTAATATCATCTTGAGTCAAAAGACCATTTACGACTTGTTGAACGCTTGATACTGAAGCGCCGGCAACTAATAACGCTTTCTTAAGCGCATTTTCCATGGCTAAAGTACGGGCAGCTTGGGCATTACCATTGGTAATAAATGCTTGCCCTTGTGTTTCATACCACTGAGCGAGGCTTGAGAAGCTCATTAATATCGAACATAAACATAGGAACCAAAAACGCATAATAACTTCCACGTGAAAAATTTACTGATTATAGCTTAGTGAATATGCATGTTTTATGCCTACCTTCATTAGCCCTCAATTACCTGCTTTATTGGCGTGAATTATGCAGTATATGCAGTATAAGTTACCTAGATAAGCGCTATGTTTGTAAATGATTTGTTCACTTGTCAAACAATTGACAATAATGTTTATAAATTTAGTCAATACTCAAGCAACATAAAGCGCGGTTAATACCAGTTAAGAGGCACTACATATGAAACAGCTAATGAAACCATTATATGCTAAAAGTTTATCAATAGGCCTTTTTATCAGTGTCTTAAGTGGCTGTTCAATGGTGTATGACAAACATGTGCAATGGCAAACCGTAAAGCCTAAGTCATTCCCCGTAATACATGCAGTAGGTTATGCACCCATTAGTTTACAAAGATCCCCTCATGAAACACAGCGGATGTTAATGGCAATTAAAGCCTCAAAAATTGCCGCTTATGCTGAACTTGCCGAACAAATTTATGGTCAGCAAATTAATGCAAATACTACAGTTGCCAATTTAATTATTGAAAATGAAACGTTAGCGTCATCAGTGCGAGGTGTTATTCGTGGTGCTAAGGTCGTTAAAAGTTATCCTGTTGGTGATAGTTATACCACTGAACTCAGTTTAGATTTTAAAGATGTTTATGATATTTATTTAGCGTCAGCAAACAGCAAAGAAATTAAAGATGTTAAATACTATTAATAAAATTGCTACGCATTTCTATATGAGTCACTACATGAAAAATTCTTAGTCGCTTGTGGTTTTTAGAGTTTTTAAAATAGAGTAGATCGGTTTAGGTCTTATGTTAGGTCTTAATAGAATCGGGATTAGGCTTTAATACCAATAGAAGTGGCTTTAACGTTAGTACGTCCTTTTTCATCATAAGTCATCGAATTGTTAGCAATACTTTGTTGCAACATCGCTTTAAATCGATTCATCGCGATTTGGCTATTATTAATAATTTGTCCGTTAACTTCATTTTGTTTTTTGCATTCACTTAACAAGGTTGCGATGCGAGTAACTTGCTCAGCATAAGTCTGATCTTGTTTTAACTCATCAAATGATGCGAGTTGCTTTATTGATTGATCGACTTGATTGATATCATTTAAACAAGCTTCTTTTTCAGCTGCCGCGTTTTCAAGCAATTCAATATCACGATTTTTTAATATAGCCAATTCATTGCTTAACAATGAATGTAGTTTATTTAATTCAGCTTCCTGTTGGTTTAATAATTCAGCAAGGTTCATGTTATTCATCATCAAATAAGTCGAATTCAAATGCCATCATATTTTTTACTAGCTTCTCGGCGTCAATTTTATATTCGCCAGATAAAATAGATTTTTTAAGACGTTCTATATTCTTTTGATCGGTTATAGGTGCTTCACTTGCTTTCTTCTGCAGCTCACTCATTTTTTGTGCTTGAGGAGTAATAGACACAGAATCTCGACGAGCATGTTGAGCTTGTTGCGTATTATTTGACGCTTGCGTCGCTTGTTGCTTAACTTGAGCTTGTTGCTCAGAAGCTTGATTAACTTTAGGTGGTCCACCTAAGTTATTGATGTTAATAGCCATAATTTAATCCTTTGGCAGCATATAGTATAACTCTAGTTAGTTATCGACCAAACCCCATATTTCTTAAGTAAAAAGTAAGATAAATTAGCTAATACTTATAGATTTATGACAACATGATTTATCGAACTTACTTTCCCTATGACAGTTCGACCTGTGCGTTGATTTTTTACGCTAATTTGGTCACCAATACTGCCATCTTTTAAAGCTGTGCCTGATGTCTTAATTACAAAGTCGTCAGATACTGCAGTAATAATAACGCTTTCACCCTTGCAAACCAAGCAAATATTACGACGGGTAATTGCGGTGTCCTTAGATATTGTTCTTTTTGATTTTGCCCCTAATACCGTGTCTGAATTACTAAAAATTTCCCCACGAATTTGTGACTGGTTTTTATATCTGACTGCAACATTTGAATTATCAAGTGTTGTGCCTTTATTTATTGTTGTAATTGCAACAAGTACTGGTATGGTTGTTCGTATTTTTACGGGAATAAACATTTTCCATGATGTTGAATCTTCACAATATATTTTAACATTTACGTTTCTACCATTGTGATTTTCAGGTATATTTGCTTGTAGAGGAGAAGTACAAGGTTTTATATTGATCCTCGGATCGATATTAGCGACTTTTATCTCCATTTTTCCTTCTGTTGGCGGAGCGATATTTTTCTCGACAAATGCTTTAACAAAATTGGTGAGATATTCTTGATCAAGGGTAATTGCGTTAACACGTGATGGTGTTAATAAAGCGGTTAACATGTAAATTATAAATATCTTCATGTAAATCATAAATTTTGTCATCAATTTGTAGGGAAATAAAAATACTCGTCTATGCTTAGCATAGAAGGATAATTTTTCACTTAGTGTCAAATTTAAGACAGTAAGTATTTTAATAATATGTACTATCAAGAAGTGTGCCTCAATGAAATTTTGACGCCGTTTCTAACGAGGTTTTTATGGCGGGTATTTTAGATTCGGTTAATCAACGAACCCAGTTGGTTGGAGAAAATAGGCTCGAACTATTATTATTTAAACTTGGTGGTAGACAAACCTTTGGCATTAACGTTTTTAAAGTACGTGAAGTTTTACAATGTCCACATTTAACTGTTTTACCTAAGCAAGATGCCTTTATTAAAGGTGTGGCGCACATTCGTGGTCAAACCATTTCAGTTATTGATATGAGTAAAGCGACGGGTGGACCAGAAATTGTTCAAACCGAAGATAGCTTTATTATCATCGCTGAATATAACCGTAGTGTTCAAGGATTTTTAGTTTCAGGTGTTGAACGTATTACTACGTTAAGTTGGACAGATATTATGCCGCCACCGGAAGGGGCTGGCAAGTCAAGCTACCTTACAGCGGTTACAGAAATTGATAAGGAAATGGTGTCAATTTTAGATGTTGAGAAAATTCTTAATGAAATTAATCCTGTTTCTACTGACTTAAGTGAAGAGGTTATTGACTCTACAGTCGGTGAGAGCCTTGGCGATAAATTAGTCATGATTGCCGATGATTCTACTGTTGCCCGCAATCAAGTAAAAAGAGCATTAGCGCCGTTAGGTATTAATATGATCCTTGCCAAAAATGGTAAGGATGCTTTAGATCAATTAACCGCTATTGCCGACACTTGTGAAAATTGTATTACCGAAAAAGTCGCTTTAATGATTTCTGATATTGAAATGCCAGAAATGGATGGTTATACCTTAACTGCTGAAGTTAAAGGTAATGAAAGAATGCGCGCCATGCCTATTATTCTTCATACCTCACTAAGTGGCGTATTTAATAACGCCATGGTTGCCAAAGTAGGTGCAGAAGACTTTATCCCTAAATTTCACCCTGATGAATTAGCAACAGCCGTTAAAAAGTGGCTTAGATTAGAAGAAGCATAATCTTGAATCAAAAAAATATTGTAGGAAAAGCTTAATGTCAGCTAGACAGCTAGATGATAAAAGCTATCATCAATTTCGAACTTTTCTAGAACAACAATGTGGCATAGTACTGGGTGAAAATAAACAATATCTAGTTAAAAGTCGCTTAGCCCCCTTAATGGCTAAATTTGATGTATCTTCATTAAGTGACTTAGTTGCGCGTACCTTAAGCCCGGTTGAACGGCAATTACGTGCGGCGGTTATTGATGCAATGACTACTAACGAAACATTGTGGTTTCGTGACGAGTATCCTTTTGAGTTATTAAAAAAACGTATCCTTCCTGATTTTGCCAAGCAACGTACACCATTAAAAATTTGGTCGGCGGCGAGTTCCTCAGGGCAAGAACCTTACTCCATCGCTATGTCAGTACAAGAATTTAAACAACGTAATCCTGGTGCTTTTCCGGGCGGCGTACAAATTATTGGTACCGACATTTCATCCACTATGTTAGAACACTGCAAATACGGACACTACGATAGTTTAGCCTTGTCACGGGGTTTATCAGCAGAAAGAAAACGCCAGTTTTTTGAACCCGGTGAGAATGGCATGTGGAAAGTTAAAGACGCAGTCAAGGCTATGGTTAATTTCAGACCTATTAATTTACTGAACAGTTATAGTTTAATGGGACGTTTTGATATTGTTTTTATTCGTAATGTCTTAATTTATTTCTCTCCAGAAATTAAAACACAAATACTGGCGCAAATTCATGGCGTATTAAATAATAAAGGCTATTTGTTTTTAGGCGCTTCAGAGTCTTTGTCAGGTTTAAATAAAAACTTTGATATGCTGCGTTGCAACCCCGGTATTGTTTATCAAAAACAATAATGCCTACTCAAGTAATACTCAGTTGCTAGGCTAAAATAGCAATAATACAACTTCGTTTTTCTTCATTTCAGAATATTGACACTTCTCGTTGGCATAATTATTGAATAATCACCTTCATTGAATTGGAGGTGAATTATGGCTATTAGTTTTGAAAAGATATTTGGGCTTCGTCCACAAGTTTTAGACCTACGTGCTAAAAAAGCGGAAGTGATCGCAGGTAACATTGCCAACGCCGATACTCCTGGCTTTAAAGCTCGGGGCATGGATTTTGATAAAATGCTTGCTCAAGCCTCCAGCAAACAACAAACCGGCATGTCGCGTACTAACGACAAACATTTTGATATGCGCATGCAGCTGAACAATAACACACAATTTCGTATTCCAGATCAACCAGATACAGGTGATGGTAATACCGTCGATGTACAAGTGGAACGAAACTTGTATCTAGAAAACTCTATGAAGTATCAAGCAAGTTTGCAATTTATTAACGGCAGTATAAAAGCCATGAAAAAAGCAATTACTGGAGGGCAATCATAATGAGCCTATTTAACGTCTTTAACATAAGTGCCTCGGGCATGAGCGCTCAATCGATACGGTTGAATACTACAGCAAGTAACATTGCCAATGCCGATAGTGTCAGTAGTAGCATTGATGAAGTCTATCGTGCTAGACATCCAGTTTTTGCCGCCGAGATGCTAAAAGCTGCCGCCGGACAAGATGAGTCGGTCAGCGTTAAAGTATTAGGCATCGTGGAAAGCAATAAACCGTTATTGGTGGAACATGCCCCTGATCATCCTATGGCAGACGAAAATGGTTTTATTTATAAACCTAACGTTAATGTTATTGAAGAAATGACCAATATGATCTCAGCGTCACGCTCGTATCAAACCAACATTCAATTAGCCGAGTCGGCTAAAAATATGTTGAATAAAACCTTATTACTTGGCCAACGTTAATCAACCTAGATATTAGGTAAAAGGAAATAATCATGGAAACTGTTATAAATACTAATCCTTTAGATGCATTGCGTTGGAAAAAAGAAACTAAAACAGCAGACGATAACAATAATGGGATGTTAGACCAAGCGGACTTTTTTGCTTTGTTAACTCAGCAATTAGCCAATCAAGATCCCACGAAACCTGTAGACAACAATGAAATGATTTCGCAAATGACCGGTTTTTCGACTACCGATGGTATCGCTACATTAAACGATAGTTTTAACCTCTTCTCTGCATCAATGTCATCAAGCCAAGCATTACAAGCTTCGTCATTAGTAGGACGTAGTGTTTTAGTGGATGACAACGTTTTTGGTATGGCTGAAGGTGCTGGTGCTAATGGTAAAATAAAAACTGATTTATCGGCCAGCAATGTGGTTATTTACGTGGAAAACACCGCCGGTGAAATTATCCAAACTGTACCTGTGGGTAGCATTAAAAAAGGCGAATATGCCTTTACTTGGGATGGTAAAGACGGCAATGGCGAAACCGCGCCTACCGGTGCTTATCGTTTCCGTGTCGCCGGTATTGTTGATGGTGAAGCCGCAGAACTACAAGCACTGACTTATCGAAAAGTTGACAGTGTCACCCTTGCTGGTGCGGGCGGATTAATACAATTAAATTTAAATGGTGGCGAAACTATGGCCTTAAAAGATGTGCTTGAAGTATCAAGCTAGGTCGTAAAAGTAACGTAGAACACGCTGCTAGCTTTACACAGCAAATACACAGCTAAAGAAAATAACACAATCATTACAATGAATGCGTCTTAAGTTTTTCAAATGAGTGTTCATCAGGAATAACCAGTTTTTACAATGAGGTGAAATTATGTCATTTAATATAGCATTGAGCGGATTAAACGCAGCTCAAAAAGATCTAGACGTAACGTCGAATAACATTGCTAATGTTAATACCGTAGGTTTTAAGGAATCTCGTGCGGAGTTTGTTGATGTTTATGCATCCTCGCTCTTAGCTGCAGGTAAAACCAAGGTCGGTGATGGGGTTTTAACCTCGGATGTTGCGCAACAATTTCATCAAGGCAGCATCATGTTTACCAGTAACTCGCTCGATTTAGCCATTACGGGTAATGGCTTTTTTGCGACGGTACCAGAACTTGGCTCATTAGAGTTCTCTTATACTCGTGCTGGCCAATTTAAACTTAACGCTGATAACTTTATTGTTAACTCCGCGGGCGATCATTTATTAGGGTTTCCAGTAAACCCTGATGGTACCTCATCTTCAGTGAGTTTAAGTACTTCAGAACCGATTCGAATTCCAACCGCATCTGGTGCGCCTTCACAAACTAATGAAGTGGATATTCGCATGAACTTACCTGCGGGGGCAACGGCAATTACCGGTGCACCGGTTAATTTTGATATGACCGACCCACTGACGTTTAATCATTCAACCTCAGTGACGGTATTTGATTCTTTAGGTGATAGCCATATTCAAACTTATTATTTTATTAAAGACCCAGCAGCACCCAATGAATGGTTTCTCTCCACCTCCATCGATGGTGTGATGGTCGATATACATGATCAAGCGACACTTCCTGGATCGACTGCTACGGGTATTATAATTGGGCCACCAGCAGCAGCAGTGCCAATTAATGGTGCTAAGTTGGTGTTCAGCTCTGGTGGTGACTTTACCGCCATTGCTCCTGTAGGTGGTTTTATTACTCAGCCAATACCTGCGGCCATCTTAACCAACGGTTCTGATACTACTCAACAAATTAAAATTGAATTTAATCTTGATATTGCGGGCGCAAATCCCAACGAACCGACTCAGTTTGCTTCGGGGTTTGAAGTGACTGCATTGGAACAAGATGGTTTACCGGTTGGTCGTTTAACCGGTTTAGATATTGGCCCTGATGGATTAGTGATGGCCACCTATAGTAATGGTACTTCACAGCCATTATCTCGAGTGGCATTAGTGAGTTTTTCCAATGCTCAAGGCTTAACCCAAACGGGTGGCAGTGACTGGAAAGCGAGTATTCTTTCTGGTGAAGCACTGGCGGGAGAGGCGGGCTCGGGCACCTATGGTTTAATTAACTCCTCGGCGTTAGAGCAATCAAATGTTAACCTAACCACAGAATTAATTGATTTGATTTCAGCGCAGCGTAATTTCCAAGCGAACTCACGATCACTGGAAGTTGATAACCAGCTAAACCAAACTATCTTGCAGATCAGGTAATAATATAAAAACCTTGTCGAGGTACCGATTTTCAGTTCCAGACAAAATCTAAGTACCTGCGTCCATGCAGGAAAACCACGACCTACAGTAGATATTTTCCCAATGTAGGTCGACACGAACGCAGTGAGGCGCGACAGCTCAGGTTCAACAAACCGAAGTTCTATAAATGAAAACCTCAAAGCCTAACATCACGTTAGGCTTTTGTTTTTTGTAGGTCGACACGAACGTAGTGAGGTTCGACGGCTCAGGCTCAATCACTTCGGCAATATTATATCGTTTTTATCGAAGTACAGATTTTTAGTTCCAGACAAAATCCAAGTACCTGCGTTCATGCAGGCAAACATCGACCTACCAATATATAAAATCCCATCTGGCACCTATTTTGCATTTATCTACACAATACTTTTATTTTTTGGATTTTTGTTATGGATAAGATGCTCTACATCGCTATGAGTGGCGCAAAGCAGAATATGCTTTCGTTATCAATAACGGCAAACAATCTAGCAAACGCCAAAACTACAGGCTTTAAAGCCGATTTAGCCCAAGCTCGTTCAATGCAAGCTTTTGGCGAAGGACTACCATCGCGAGTATTTGCGATGACTGAAAAGTCTAGCCAAAACTTTGACAGCGGCGCCTTATTAACTACCGGTCGAGATTTAGATATCGCCATTGCAGGTGAAGGTTTTTTTGCTGTACAAGCAAAAGACGGTACTGAGGCTTATACCCGCTCAGGACATTTGCGTCTGACTGAAGAAGGCGTCTTAGAAACATCTGACGGAGAAATGGTTATCGGTGAAGGTGGTCCTATTACCATACCCTTACCGGTGCGTAAAATTGAAATTACCCGTGACGGTATAATTATGATCCAACCTGAAGGAGCACCAAGTTCTATTCAGGAAGAAGTTGACCGGATCAAATTTATTAATCCCAATAATCGTTTGATGCTTAAAGGTCTCGACGGTTTATTCAGGCGCAAAGATGGCGCTATTGAAGATGCCAACATTGAAGTGAAAATGATCAGTGGCACACTGGAATCAAGCAACGTTAATCCGGTAGGTGAAATGACTGACATGATCGCGATACAACGACAGTTTGAAATGCAATTAAAATTGATGAAAACAGCAGAAGAAAATGACACAGCTGCTGCCGCACTATTACGTGCATTCTAGTTAATGCGTTATTTAATATTAATTAGAGAAAAAGAATTTATTAAGAGGTGATGTATGAACGCAGCATTATGGATCAGTAAAACAGGATTAGATGCGCAAGCTAAAGATATTGCGGTAATTTCTAATAACTTAGCGAACGCCAGTACCATAGGTTTTAAAAAGAGCCGCGCGGTATTCGAAGATTTGCTTTATCAAACCATTAACCAACCGGGTGGACGTTCAGCACAAGATACTGAATTACCTTCAGGTTTAATGTTGGGAGCCGGTACTAAAGTTGTAGCGACTCAAAAAATTCATTCTCAAGGTGATATGTTAACGACCGATAACTCGTTAGATTTAATGATCCAAGGTGAAGGTTTTTTCGAAATTTTAATGCCAGATGGCACTGCTGCTTTTACACGTAATGGGCAATTTACCTTAGATGATGAAGGTAATATTGTTACCCCAGGTGCGGGTTATGTTTTACAACCACAAATTCAAATTCCTAACGACGCACAAGAAATTAATATTTCACAAGACGGTGAAGTGTCGGTGCGTTTGCAAGGTCAAGCTGAAAATGCAGTGGTGGGTCAGTTAAATACCATGACTTTTGTTAACCCTACCGGTTTACAGCCTGTGGGGCAAAATTTGTATGTTGAAACTGCGGTCAGTGGTGCTCCACAAGAAGGTGTTCCTGGGCTTGCCGGTTATGGCATGTTAGTGCAGGGTGCTTTAGAAACCTCAAACGTAAATACTACTGAAGAATTGGTTAACTTAATTGAAAGTCAGCGGGTTTATGAAATGAACTCAAAAGTCATTTCTGCCGTTGATCAAATGCTTAGTTATATTAATCAGAACTTATAGTCAGCACTTAGTTAGTGAGGAGATAATGATGAAAAAATTATTAAAGCTATTAAAATTATCGATACTTTTGACGATGGTTTTTGGGCTGTTAAACGGTTGCGCCAGTATTGAGCAGGCAAAAATTTTACCTAATGATCCAGATTTTGCACCTATTTTACCTGAAATAGAAGAAGATCCTATTGTACCAACAGGCTCTTTATTTAAAGCGAATTATGTCAATAATATTTACTCAGATTCAAAAGCTCATCGAGTTGGCGATATTATTTCGGTTATTTTGAGTGAAAGTATTTCTGCGAAGAAAAATGCTAAAACAGAATTTAAAAAATCTAACAAAGCCATCCTTGATCCTATTGTTGGTTTAGGTGGTCGTTCTATTGATTTTAAAGGCGACACCATTCAGTTTGGGCTAAATCAAACCACTGATTTTAAAGGCGACTCTAAGTCTGATCAGGGTAATAGTTTAAGCGGTAATATTTCGGTACATGTACTGCGAGTACTGTCTAACGGAAATTTGATGATCCGTGGTGAAAAATGGATGACACTCAATAATGGTGATGAATACATACGATTAACCGGTATTATTCGTGCCCAAGACATTAATTCTAATAATACAATTTTATCCAGTAAAGTCGCCAATGCGCGTATTCAATACGCAGGTACCGGGACTTTTGCGGATATACAACAACAAGGTTGGTTAACTAAGTTTTTTAATAGTTCTTGGTGGCCTCTTTAAGAGTCTTTGTAAACTAATTATTTATAGGTGGGAGCGAATATGAAAGCAGTGATTAAAGTTAGTATTTTAATATTTTCTATGCTCATTGTTGTACAAACACATGCGCAGCGTATTAAAGATTTGGCTGATATTGCCGGTGTACGCTCAAATCAACTATTGGGTTATGGTTTAGTTGTGGGTTTACCGGGAACAGGTGAAAGTTCGCCTTTTACGGAACAAAGCTTTAAAACCATGTTAAGTAATTTTGGCATTACTATGCCTGCGAATTTAAAACCTAAAATCAAGAATGTCGCCGCAGTGGCTATTCATGCTGAGCTCGAAGCTTTTGCAAAACCTGGACAAAAAATTGATGTTACCGTTTCTTCTATTGGCAGTGCACAAAGTTTACGTGGTGGTACCTTATTACAAACCATACTGATGGGCATTGATGGCAATGCTTATGCTATTGCACAAGGTAGCTTAGTGGTTAGTGGTTTAGGTGCAGATGGTTTAGATGGTTCAAAAGTGGTGGTCAATACGCCTACTGTAGGCCGTATTGCTAACGGTGCGACAGTTGAGCGAGAAATAAAATCACCTTTTGCGTCAGGTGACTATATTACCTTTAATTTACGAAATTCTGATTTTAGTAACGCCAAACGATTGGCCGATACCATTAATAATCTTATTGCTGGCTCTGCTCATGCAATTGATGCAACGTCAGTTAAAGTGACCGCGCCTCGTGATGTTTCTCAACGTGTCAGTTTTTTAGCGGTACTAGAGAATTTAGAGTTTGAACCAGACAGACCTTCCGCAAAGATCATTGTTAATTCTCGTACCGGCACCATAGTGATTGGTGCAGATGTGCGTTTATTACCTACCGCCGTGACTCACGGTGGCATTACGGTGACAATTAATGAAACACAAAATGTGACACAACCGGATGCTTTTTCAGAAGGTGAAACGGCAGTTACTACGCAATCAATTATTGACGTGAATAAGAATGATAATCGGATGTTTGTTTTTGATGCGGGCATAACGTTAGATACCTTAGTTCGCGCTATAAATAGTGTGGGGGCAGGGCCGGGTGATGTCATGGCTATTCTTGAAGCACTTGATCAAGCCGGCGCGCTACGAGGAGAGCTGATCATTATTTAATGGTCAACGCTTTTTAGGAGAATAATGATGGCAATTAATATGACCAACAGCATGACACCGCAGACGGTCAATGCATCAAATTATTTAGATCTTGGTGGCTTAAATAGTATTCGCCAGCAATCTAATGCTGACGATAAAGAGTCAAAAGAAGCGGCATTACAAACTGCTGCGAAACAATTTGAAGCGATTTTTATGCAGATGCTATTGAAAAGCATGCGTAAAGCACAAGATGTTTTAGAGTCAGACAGCCCCTTTAATTCAGAGTCGTCAAAATTTTATCGCGATATGCATGATCAACAATTGTCATTAGAGTTATCCAGTAATGGTTCTTTAGGGTTGGCTGAATTAATTGTTCGTCAACTTGGCGGTGATAGTGAAAAATTCACCCCTAAAAGTTTATTAATTGGTGATGGTGATTTAGCCGCGATAAGAGCCAAGCAGAAAATAAATGCAACAGCGCAAGCGTCAAATAATCGACATTTCCCCACGACCTTTCTCGATTCTTCTGCAAATACATTATCAAGTCCTACTTTTGAACAACCGAAAGACTTTGTTACCGCGTTAACGGCAACAGCAAAAGATGCCCAGAAAAAATTGGGTGTGCCTTTTGAAGTCGTTATTGCGCAAGCCGCTTTAGAAACAGGCTGGGGACAAAAGATCATAAAAACGGGTGATGGCACCAGTTCAAACAACTTGTTTAATATCAAAGCAGATTCACGTTGGTCTGGCGAGAAGGTGAATAAAGAAACACTTGAATTTGAACAAGGTGCAATGGTGAAGAAAAATGAACCTTTCCGTGTTTATCAATCGATTGCGGAAAGTGTTAATGACTACGTAAACTTTCTCTCTTCAAACGATCGTTACCAAGGTGCATTGCAAAACAAAGGTAATGTGGAACACTTCCTGCAAGGACTACAGCAAGCAGGTTATGCTACTGATCCTAACTACGCTAATAAAATTTTAGCCACTTTAAGTAAAGTAACTAGCCTCATCAATAAATAGGAAATTAATTAAATTTCCTTGAGTTAATCGCTTTTACTTGGACTTTATTTGAGGTAATCATCATGGGTGTAAATTTAATGGGAATAGGCCTACAAGGACTATTAACCACTAAACAAGCATTAGATACCGTTGGTCATAACATTGCCAATGTAAATACCGAAGGCTATTCACGTCAAAGTGCGACTATTACATCGTCTGGCGGTCAACAATTTGGCGGCGCATTTTATGGCGTTGGTGTTAAAGTTGATGAAGTCACCCGTATTTTTGATCAGTTTGCTTATCTTGATTTACGTGGTAATACCAGTAATTTGAGTTACAATCAAACTTTTCTTCAAAATGTTACTCGTGTTGACCAAGTTATATCCGATGATGATACTTCGATCACCAATTCTTTAGCCAAATTTTTTGCTGCGGCAAATACCGTGGCAGATAATCCTAATTCGTTAGAAGCGCGTAATAATCTCCTGCAAGTTTCTCAAAACATGACCTCAACTTTTAACCGCCTACATGATCAGTTAGATCTGCAATACAACGCGATTAATGATGATGTACAAAATATTGCCCAAGAAATGACCGCACTGGCTAAAAACTTAGCAGAGGTTAATAAACAAATTCAATTAGTATGGGGCGATGGAACAAAAAACTTACCTAATGATTTATTGGATCAACGTGATCGTTTGGTATTAAGTATCAGTGAATTTACCACTGTCACTACCGTTCCTGCAGATAACGGCATGCTCAGTGTGTTTATTGGCTCAGGACAACCCTTAGTATTAGGCGCTAAAGCATTAAGTGTTGATGCGATACCTGGGCGAACAGACACTTCAAAGTTAGAACTTGCCTTAAGTAATAATGGTATTCAACAACGCTTACGCGGTGATGTAATGGGCGGAAAAATTCAAGCATTAACTGATTTTCGTTCAGATGTCCTTGATAAAGCCTTTAACCAATTAGGGCAAACCGCCCTTGGTTTAGGTCATTTTATCAATGAACAACAAAAGCTCGGTTTAGATTTAAATCAGCAAGTAGGAGGAAACTTCTTTAATGATGTTAACGATCCTACTTCGATGAATAAAAGAGCGTTAACAACTACTGATGGCTTAGGGTCGGCAGTTTTAGGTGTACAAATTGAAGATGCAGGGCTATTAACTGCCGATGATTTTGAACTAAAAGTATTAAGTTATGCCGCAGGTCCACCAGAACTGGTGCAATTTGAACTGACCAATTTAACCAATGGTTCACAATTAACGCTACCACCAGCGGGCCCTCAAGATATTACCGCGTCTAATAATATTGATGTGGCAAAATATGGTTTTAGTATTAATGTTGATTCAATAAGTGTTGCCGATCCCATACAAGTAGGCAAACGATTTGAATTAAGACCAACCCGCCTAGGGGCGCAAGAGCTTAAAACAGAAATGATTGATCCGGTATTAATTTCTGTTGCTGCCAATGAAATATTAATAACAGAAGATGCTGCCAATACCGGTGTAAGTACTACTCGCATTACACAATTAAACAATCCAAGTGATGTCAATTATCCGACAGCTGAAAATGTCACGACCAATCCAGTTACGGCAGCTCGTGGTTTAAGAATTGAAATCATTGAGCCTGCTCCGGGGACTTTTACTTATTCCGTACTCAATGCTAATACGGGTGTACCTATCGAAGAACCTGCAGGTACGCCATTAACAGGTTTGGCTTTTACGCCACCGTTGCAAACCATTAGTCATGCCGGTTTTGATATTGAAGTAGAAATACAAGATACCGCTGCTGTCGATAGTTACAAATTTACTTTGGATTATAACGAAACAGGCATTGGTAATAATGAAAATGCTTTGGTTATGGCCAATTTTCAAACGGATAAAAAACTTAATGGTGGACGTTCCACCTTCCAAGATAATTATGCTTTATTAACCGCTATGGTGGGGTCATCGGCAAACAGCTCTGATTTAAAAGTGCAATCAGCGCAAGTATTATTTAATCAGTCAGAAACGAGAATGTTATCTATTTCTGGTGTCAGTTTAGATGAAGAAGCATCAAATTTATTAAGATTCCAAGCGGCTTATAACGCGTCGGCTCGAGTTGTCACTGTCGCCAATGAACTATTTGATACCATTTTGGCAGCAGTACGATAAGTTTATCTTTTTAACTCTCATAGTTTAAATGGTCATTGCTAAATTTAACTCCGGCAATGACCACAACCCCTTCATTAGTCTGCTTCTTATTCGATAGACATATACCTCAAAAGTTATAGAAAGTTAACGTCAATTTTATTACATATTTAATTGGCGCTAATTTTGCATTAATCCAGATAATAAAGATTTTCCTAACAAGAAAATACGCTATTCAAACGCAATTAGAGGTGTGTCGTGCGCATTTCCACACAAACATTTTATCAGCGAAGTACCAATAGTATTACCAATAAACAGGCAATTACTAGTCAGTTAAATGTGCATTTAACTGAAGGTAAGCGGGTAATTCATGCCGCCGACGATCCTGTTGCTGCCGCCTCTATTCAGCGTTTAAGACAAAGTGTTTCAGTGAATACGCAATATCTTAAAAACATAGAGGTAGCGGAAGCTGCTAATGCTCAAGAAGAGTCAACCTTAGCGCAAGTTGTTAATGTGATGCAGCGTACCCGTGAACTGATGGTTTCTGCTGTTGATGGTGCATATAACTTAGATAACCTAGAAACAATTGCCCAATCTTTAGAACAATTAAAAGAAGAACTTGTAGCCTTAGCCAATACCAAAGATGGTTCCAGTGAATACATTTTTGCCGGTTATGAAGTTGATACCAAACCATTTCAAGTAAATGCTTTTGGCACCATTGAATATTTTGGTGATACAGGTACACGTTCTCTGCAAGTTGGTGCAGGTGTAGATGCACAAATAAATGACTCAGGTTTTGATTTATTTATGAACTTGGGCAATGGTAATGGTTCTTTTGTTTCAACCGTCGGTGGTACTAATAATGGTTCAGGGATTATTGAGCAAGGCGTTGTTTTTGATCCAAACACAGCAAAGAACTTTAGTGGTGAAGAATATAGCGTACATTTCAACGATCCTGGTGCAAGTTTACCCTTGCAATACAGTGTTTATAGCATTGAAGCGGCAACGGTAACGGGCAATGCCACGGTAAAACTTGCCGGCGTTGATTTAAATGACATCAATATAGGCAATGTTAACCCATCTGCCGTTTTTCCTGATCCGTTAAGTGCTATTAGTATTAATTTTATAGCAACAGCTACACCCGGAGAATTTGAAATTCAAATTAATGGGCAAACATCTTTACCTGCTTTTTATGATGCCAATGTAGCCACCAGCCAAGCTATTAGTGTTGATGGTATGACCATTGATGTGACTGGTGTACCTATTGCGGGAGATCAATATCAAGTCAATAAATATATCGCACCAACACAATATGCTGAAAATCAAACGATTGAATTTAATGGTGTGCGTACGCAAATAAAAGGCCAACCGGTAGATGATGATTTTTTTACTTTATCACCCAGTACCAGCACCAGTGTATTTGCCACGTTGCAGCGTGCGATTGATACCTTAAGAATCCCCGGCACAACAGATACCGAAGAAGCCGTGCGTTTAACGCGATTTTCTATGGCGCAACTCGAATTTGATACAGCTTTTGATCGCATTATCAACGCGCGGTCAAGAGTAGGCTCTCGTATGCAAACCCTGACCAACCAAAATGAAATAGGCCAAGATTTTAAGCTGGTCGCGCAATCGAGCATGTCAAAACTTGAAGATTTAGATATGGCCCAGGCGATCAGTGATTTAAAACTACAACAAACTGCCTTAGAAGTGGCGCAAACCACCTTTATCCAATTAGAACGATTGAGTTTGTTTGATTTACTACGTTGATTTATCGTTGAAAATAATAATTAAATGATGAGTTGGCACGTAACTCGCATAAAAAGTATACAAAGAATACATAACACAGTTTTTTGACACTAAACGGCAACAAATTGCCCACAGCCAAAAAAACGGCAAGAAAGAGAAGATAATAGGAGTTACCATGCCACAGATTATTAATACTAATGTAATGTCGCTAAATTCTCAGCGTCAATTGAATAAGTCTCAAGCAATGCAAAATCAGGCAATGGAGCGCTTATCTTCAGGTCTTCGCATTAATAGTGCAAAAGACGATGCTGCCGGTTTAGCTATATCAACAGGCATGGAATCACAAATTCGTGGTCTTAACCAAGCGGTGCGAAATGCCAACGATGGTATTTCAATGGCGCAAACGGCTGAGGGTGCAATGGATGAAATGACCAACATTCTACAACGAATGCGTGAACTTTCTATCCAAGCCGCTAACGATACTAACTCTGCATCTAACAGAGCTTCGATTCAAGATGAAATCGATCAACTATATAGTGAACTTGACCGTATTGCTTCGGTAACCCAATTTAACGGTGTTAACTTATTAGATGGCTCAGCAGGATCGACTAACTTCCAAATTGGCGCTAATACCGGTGAGTCAATCTCATTTAAAATTGATGCAGTAACCACTGCAGATTTAAGCCTAAATGCTGTAACTGGCACGGGTGAGTTAAATGGTGGTCGTATTGAAACAACGACTGGTGGTACCACCAATGATGCTGTGACTATTAACGGTGTCACAATTAGTGGGTTGGCGGCAAGTTCTGCTAATGGAGCAGATGATATTGTTCTCGCGATTAATGCTAGTACGGGTTTATCCGGAGTAACCGCAACAGGTTATAATGTTGTAGAAGGTGTTGCTGGGGGATCAGGGGTAATCTCTGCGGGCGGTTTAACCATTGCTGTTGATGGCGGGAACGCTATTAGTATTGGCGCTTCCGGTAGTATGGCTGAATTAGCTGATAATATTAACCGAGACGCCGCAGGTGTCATTGCTTCAATCAGCACTAGTGGAGCATTGGTTTTAACTAATGATACAGGTAAAACTATTACGGTTTCTGGTGCGGATATTGGCAATACTGGGCTAATTGATGATACCTATCAAGGGTTTGTTTCTTTGAATAGTTCTGATGGAGATGCAATCAACCTAGCGGCGAGTACCGCTGGGACGTTTGCTGATTTAAAAGTAATGGGATTTAACACTCAAATAGGTTCGGATAATGTGACCGGTGGTACGGTAAACAGTGCATCAATCTCTGAAACAGATAAAATTTTAATTAATGGCGTTGAATTAGGAGCTGTTTCAGGTACATCGGCAGCAGATAAGGCTTTTGCTGTAAACGCGATTAGCGCTGAAACCGGTGTTAATGCAACAGCGACTACCACTAAAGAGTATACCATTACTTTTGGTCCACAAAGTAATTCATCAGGAGCAGCATTAGCTACAGGAGCTGTAGGTGTTGATGGTCTAACGGGAATTGGGCAATCAGGCGGAACCAATGACACGTTAAAAATCAATGGTGTAGCTATTACAGCCTTAGCAACAACATCATCGATGGATGCTGTTGTGAGCGCGATCAATAATTCAGGTGTACAAGGGGTTGTAGCCTCGGCAACGGCCGACGGTAAGTTAGAGTTAACCTCTGTATCAGGTAATGATATTGCGTTAACGATTACACAAGGCTCAAGTGGTGCACTTTTATCTGGAGCAGGTGCCCCATCTGTAGTTGGTATTCGAGATACTATTACCAATGGTGCTATTGGTTCAGCAAGAGCAAATGACGTTAATCGTGGCTCGTTAACGCTAATAGGTGAAAATGGTAAAGATGTCGTTGTGACTACTGCTGCGGGGGCTCAAAGTGCTTCAACAGCAGCTTTAGATAAACTCGGTTTAAGTGATGCCGGTGGTAGTTCTACTGCAATAGGGATTGGGCTAAGTGTTACCACAGTACGAAGCGCTGAAAATACCATTGAGCGTATCGATGATGCGTTAGAGAAAATATCTAGTATTCGAGGTAAGTTAGGTGCGATTCAAAATCGGTTGAGTTCTACTATTTCAAACTTAGCCAATGTCTCACAAAATTTGAGTTCGGCTAAATCTCAAATAGTTGATGCTGATTTTGCTGCAGAAACATCTAAAATGAGTAAAGCGCAAATATTACAACAAGCAGGTACGGCAATGTTAGCACAGGCTAATGCGAGTACTCAAAACGTATTGTCACTATTACAAGGTTAAACTATTAAGTAATAGTTAAAATATCGATGTAGAAAAAAAGAGAGCTCCTTAGCTCTCTTTTTGTATTCAGGGTGGTAGAGTGTGTTGTAGGTCGAAGTTTACTTCGACAAATGAACTATAAACAAATTGACCGACGACAGTCTCTAGGGCTCTTCCTATAGCTATTTTTACCTTCAATTAAACGTCGAGCCTCACTTCGTTCGTGTCGACCTACATGTGATAGATAATTAGGTTATGTCTGGAATATATAATCTGTACTTCGACAAATATGCCAATCAAAAAAATAATTTAATAGTGATAGTATTTTAGCTCTAGCTCTATATTCACTTTTGCCCTGTTTTTATTTAATGTCGAAACTCACTGCGTTCGTGTCGACCTACAAGAGCCTGTCGATATGAATGAACATAATCGTTTAGAATAAGCGTCTTTTGTAGGTCGAAGTTTACTTCGACAAAGAATACTTAGGTTATGTCGGCCATATAACCTGTACTTCGACAATATGGAATCGAAAAAATAATTAAATGGTGGCAATATATTAACTATATTTCTATTAACTTTCCCCTCACTTTCTATAAACGTCGAAACTCATTGTGTACGTATCGACCTACAATATACGTTCAGGCTTCTTTTCATCTCTAATCACATTTAAAAATAAATCCTAAAGTTTTTAATTCACCTGTCGATATCTTACTCAAGGCAAGAAAATCTAGATATTAGGTTTTTATTTAAGCCGGTAATTTATTGATGGCATGATAATCGTAATTTTTTTCTAAAGGTTTCTAATTACATGCCGATAGTGATTATTAGAAACAATTAATATTCGATATTTGAATACAAACGCTTTGAAAAGCAGGAGTCTATTATGCCAGCGATAGTAAATACTAATGTGATGTCATTGAACGCACAACGTCAATTGAACAAATCACAAATGACACAAAATCAGGCAATGGAGCGTTTGTCTTCAGGTCTAAGAATTAACAGTGCAAAAGATGATGCAGCGGGTCTTGCCATATCTACAGGTATGGAATCACAAATCCGTGGTTTAAACCAAGCAGTACGAAACGCTAATGATGGTATTTCAATGGCGCAAACGGCTGAAGGGTCAATGAGTGAAATGACCAACATCTTACAACGTATGCGTGAACTATCGGTACAAGCAGCCAACGATACTAACTCATCATCTAACAGAGCTTCTATCCAAGAAGAAGTTGATCAACTTTACAGTGAGCTTGACCGTATCGCTTCAGTTACTGCATTTAACGGTATTAATTTATTAGATGGCTCTAATAAAGGTGGTACTAACTTACAAATTGGTGCTAATAAGGGTGAAACGCTAGGTTTTAATATCGATGCGGTAACTACAAAAGATCTTAACTTGAATGCGGTATCTGGTTTAGGTGACTTAAATGGTGGCCGAGTTCAATTGGACTCTGCTGGAGTATCTGCTGCCGTTACTATAAATGGTGTTAACATTAGTGCGGCTACAGGATCAGCAATAAGTGCGGATGATCAAATAACAGCCATTAATGCTCAAACGGGTGCTACTGGTGTTACTGCAACCGCATATAATATCGTTGAAGGTGTAGCAGGGTCTACAGGTGTCACAACAGGTAATATGACTGTTAATGGCAATACCATAGCAGCATCAGGAAGTATGACAGAGCTGGTTGATAATATTAATCGAGATGCGTCTGGAGTGCTTGCTTCATTAAATAATGAAGGTGGATTAGTACTAACAAATGATACCGGTCAAGAAATAGTTATTACTAATTCAACCAATACCGGACTTTCAGATCAAGCATTTCAAGGATATATTTCATTAACCAGCTCTGATGGGGAGCCTATCTCAATTGCCGTTGGTTCTGCTGGTACAACAAGTGATTTAAAACAGCTAGGCTTTAATATTCAATCAGGCTCAGATAAAGTCACTGGTGGTACAGTAACCAGTGCGGGTGTTAGTGCCAATGAAAAAATTCAAATTAATGGTGTTGATGTTGGCGCGATAACAGGAACATCTGCAGCAGATAAGGCCTTTGCCATTAATGCGATTAGTGGTGAATCTGGTGTTACGGCGCAAGCAAGTACCACCAAAGAATATACCATTAGTTTTGAACCACAAACGGATGCATCAGGGTTAGCAGTAACTAACGGTCGTGTTGGTGTCGGTGGTTTAACCGGTGCTGGTCAAACAGCAGGGACTGCTGATCTATTAAAAATTAATGGTGTTGGTATCTCTGCTTTAACGACAGCATCTTCAATGGATGAAGTAGTTTCTGCTATCAATGCTGCGGGTTTACAAGGTGTTGTTGCTTCCGCGACAGCAGAAGGTAAATTACTGTTAACGTCTGTTTCTGGTCAAGATATTGCGTTAACAGTGACACAGGGCTCTAGTGGTGCTTTAATGTCTGGGGCTGGTGCAGTAGGTGCGGGAGACGTGATTGGTGTTTATGATGATGCTGCAGGTCAAGCGGTGGGCTCGGCGGCGGCTAATGATATTAATCGTGGTGATTTAACCTTAACAGGTGTTGATGGTAAGGATGTTGTCGTAACCAGTGGTGCGGGTACTGAAGCATTGAAAACTACCGCACTTGATAAATTAGGTTTATCTAATACGGGTGGTAATTCAACGGCAGTAGGTATTGGTTTAAGTGTTACTTCAGTGACTAATGCTGAGAATTCAATATTACGTATTGATGAGGCATTGGAGAAAATCTCTGGCTCTCGTGGTAGATTGGGTGCGATTCAAAACAGACTAAGTTCTACAATTTCTAACTTAGCTAACGTTTCGCAAAACATCTCAGCGGCAAACTCGCAAATTAAAGATGCCGATTTTGCTCTTGAAACATCTAAAATGAGTAAAGCGCAAATCTTACAACAAGCGGGTACTGCCATGTTGTCGCAAGCAAACGCTTCGGCGCAAAGTGTACTATCATTACTAGGATAAAGCTCAAGTAGTGAGTGAATAAAAAGGCTCTCTACTCTAGAGAGCCTTTAGTGTTTATAGCCTAAACGGTTTAGGTAAATATGAAAGAGGTATATTATGAGTAACTTAAATGTAATGCCTGATAGTGGTAATTCAATTACTCGTATTGAATCGTCAGAGATCAGTAAGGAAAATCAAGTTGCAGCTGTTAATGACGTTAAGGATGTAAAGGAGAAGGAAGCTCAAAAAGTAGCGGAAGAGTCTGTAGTATCAGCAATTGTCCAACAACCTGAACTTGTAGACGTTGTTCAAGAAATTAATAAAGTAATGGCTTCAGTACAAAGAGATATTAATTTTTCAGTGGATGAAAAAAGTGGCCGTAAGGTGATTTCTGTTTACGAAAAAGGTTCTGAAAAGTTAATTCGTCAGTTACCATCAGAAGATGCGTTAAAGTTACTTGAAAATTTAGAACAGTTAAAAGGTTTATTATTTAAAACAGATGTTTAAAGTGGTTTAAAACTTGCTTGTAAATATATAAAGTAAGAATTAAATTAGTTTTAAGGGGGAAACATGGGAACAATAACATCAACTGGCTTAGGTTCAGGTCTACAAATTAATGACATAGTTGAAAGTTTAGTTGCTGCTGAAAAAGACCCTATTAAAGCAAAAATTGATAGAGATGCATCACTCGCCACCGCACAAATATCTGCTCTTGGGCAAGTCAATAGTATGCTATCGGAATTGAAGTCATCTTATGCCTCATTGGGTGATACCTCAACCTTTAACTCTACCTCAGCATCAAGCAGCGATGATGACATTGTTACGGCTACTACCAGTTTTGGTGCTACCACTGCCGTTCACGAGATTACTGTTCAAGCATTGGCTCAAAAACATACCCTGATTAGTGATGTTGCTAATGTCTATAATACCAAAGATGATGTCATCGGTGGCGGAACACTTTCTATACGCTTTGGTTCATATAGTGGCGCAAATTTCACCCCTGATGCCAATTCGACCAATTTAGACATCGTTATCCCCAAAGACTCTAGTTTAGAAGAAATCAAAAATATTATTAATGATTCTAAAAAAGAGTATGGCATCACTGCGGGCATTTTATTTGACGGTGGCTCTTATCGACTTACCTTGCAGAATGATAAATCTGGAGCCAAAGGTGCCATGGAAATAACGGTTACTGACCTTGATTCTAATAATACTGATGCTGCAGGTTTATCAACTTTGGCCTTTGATGGTACCAATAATCGGATGTCACAAACACAAGCGGCACAAGATGCCTTGATTGATTTTAATGGTATTTCTATTAGTCGCGATAGTAATACCATTGATGAACTCATTGATGGTGTTACTTTCACACTTAATAATGTTGATATCAAAAAGATTAAAATTAATATTACAACAGATGTATCTAAAGTTGAGACGGACATTAGAGCTTTTGTGGACAGTTACAATTCTACTCTTGATAAAATGGCCGAATTTACCTTTTTTAATTCGGCCCAAGATAAAGGGGTTTTAACATCCGATGCGACTTTAAAAAGTATCGAAAGCTATATGCGCAGTATACTTAATAATCGACTAACAAATATTAGTGGCTCAGTTAAAAGTATGTCAGATTTGGGCATATTATCGGACAAATCAACCGGAAAATTATCCTTTAATGAAGGTACTCCTGATGAGGTTGGTAGTGTTCATGCTAAAGAGAATGGTGTCGCGATCTTTTCAGAAGTATTAAAATTAAAAATGGCAGATATCGCTGAATTTTTTGCAGAGTCTGGCACTCCCATAGACTCTAGTATTGCCTATGTTGAATCGAGTAAATATACCAAAGAAGGTATTTATGCCGTTGAAATTACTCAGGTAGCCACTCATGGTGAACTTAAAGCGGGTAATACTTTGCCTGCGGATTTTAGTGCGACGCCATTTGTGATTAATGAAAGTAACAATTCATTTAAACTTAGGGTCGATTTAATCCCATCTTTAGATATTAATTTAACCCAAGGAAGTTATAACAGCGAATCAGCGTTAATCGCTGAAATTCAATCACAAATTAATTCCGATGCTAATCTAAAAGCCAAAGATGTCTCGGTAAAGGTATCTATTGAAAATCAAAAATTAGTAATAACGTCTAATCGTTATGGTACGGAGTCATTTGTTTCACTAGACAGCAATGACGATAGTATTACTGGTTCTGCAGTACTAGACTTTACCACGCCGCCACTCGTTATTGGTGCTGGTAGTACATTTGATTTAAGTGTTGACGGTTCGCTTGGTAGTATTGATATTCAGGGTAGTTACAATGTCGAAGCCGATTTAATTACAGCATTGCAAACTGAAATTTTCACTAAAACAGGTAAAACTGCAACAGTATCAATATTAGATAAAAAACTTACGATTACTTCGGATAGCGGAGGAAAAGTCGCGGTCAGTAATCTTGGCGCATCAGCCTTAGCTGAACTTGGTTTAGCTGATAGTTCAACAGCTTCAGATTTTGGTCTTGGATCCGTCACCTCTGTAGGTGGTGTGGGCGCAGAAGGTACGATTAACGGCACAGCAGCATTTAGTGATGGCCAATACCTATTGGCATTAAAAGCAAACGGAGATGCTAGAGGGCTTAAAATAGAAGTAAAAGGTGGTGACTTTACCTATACGGCAGCAACTAGTCTTGCTAGCTATCCTTTTACTGCGCCAGCAGATACTACATTCCAGCTAAAAATCGATGGTATATTTTCATCAACACTTGATTTGTCAGGGCAAAACTTTACATCAGATAGTGACTTAACCACAGCAATTCAGGCCTTGTTAGATGCAGATGCAAACTTAACTACGGCAGGAGAAGTGGCCACGGCGAGTATAGTTAATGGTAAACTTACATTTACGTCGTCTAGTGTAGATTCACAATTCAGTATTACTGCTACAGGTACAGGGGCTATTTCTGATCTAGGACTAGCAACAGGTTCCGCTAGTTATACTACCAGTATTAACTTCTCTGAAGGTATTACTACCCAAATTGACCGATATTTAGATGCGATTATTGATGATAATATTTCAAAAAATGATGGTGATGTGTTTTCATCTAATGTTGAAGACGCAGAGCCTTCGACAGTAATTGACGGTAAAACAGATTCTCTTTATAAAAAACTAATTGATCTTGATAAACAAGATGTTGATTTAACATATAAAATGGAGCTATATGAAAAACGATTGTTCAAACAATTTAATGCTATGGATATGTTAGTGGCACAATTGAGTGGCACTATGAACGCTCTTCAAGGTGCATTAGATGCATTGCCTGGTTATACCAGAGACAAATAGAGCTTTGAAAGTTTATTTTTAAAACTCGCCATTTTTTTGACATTTCAACTGCTGCATATTCCGTTGATCAAACTATATATTCCTTGTTTTATTGTGATATTACGTTGCTACTAGGCTTCCCCAATTAAATTATACTCTAGTATTTCAAGGGAATTAATAGATTACTGGTTCGATACTTGCTAGTTTATTTACATAATAACCAAATTATGGATTTACCTTGTGAATAAGCTGTCAGTAGATATCACGACTAAACTTTTAAGAGCAACATTCTTAAATAATATGGAAGCATTTAAGAATGTTCTTCCAGAAATGTATGACTATTTTAAAGAATATAAAGCTACTAATACATTATTAACGATTGATGAAAATAATAATGTTAATTTAGTGGATAATGGTGCCTTGGTTTATGATGGCGATCCTAAGTCTTTAGCCATACAACAAGTCGATGCTTTCGAACAAGACCCAAAGTGTTTTTCATATGGAATGTCTTTTACTGATAATTCTATCTTTGAGCATGAAAAGTTACTACGTTCATTAGTCGATAGAAGAAAAGCCGAGACTGAGCAGCTATCTGATTTACAGATTGAATTACCTTTTAATGAACCTCAATTAGACTTCTTTATTATGATCGGCAGTGGACTAGGCTATCAAATAGAAGAATTATTTAAGCGTAAAGAGATTAAAGTATTCTATTTATATGAACCATCAACGGATGTGTTTTTTGCAGCAATGCACTGTATTGACTTCAAACCTTTAATCGATCGCTGTAAAGCGATTGGCGGCTCTTTTACTATTAGTGCTGGCGGGAATGAGTTTCAATTTGTAAATCAAATCAGTAGTTTATTAAAAAACAATGGTTACTTTTTAGTTAGCCGTATATTTGCTTATCGGCATTATTTAAGTGAAGAAAACTTTAATGCTTTTAAATTAATTCATGAGATTATGCATAGATATAGTGCTGGCTGGGGTTTTTTTGAAGATGAAACAATTAGCTTGATCCACACCGTTGAGAATACACAAAGTGCATTTCCAATACTTATCGCTAACAATACTCATGATAACAAGTTGAAAAATTTATCTGTGGTTATTGTTGGCAATGGTCCCTCGTTAGATAATGACATTAAGCTGCTAAAAGAAAGGCAGGCGGAAATCATTATCATAAGCTGTGGTAGCGCACTTAAGAGTTTATTGAATAATGGTATTACTCCCCATATACATGTAGAAATGGAGAGATCTGTAGCACTTGATAAACACTATAGTTTATTTAGTGATGAAGAACATAAACTTTTAAAAACCATTCCTGTTATCGCTTTAAATACAGTGTTTTCAGGGTTGTTAGAACGATTTTCTCAAGCTTATACTATGTTAAAAGTAAATGATGTTGGGACTGATTTAATTACTTTTTTAGAGTCTAAGGAAGATTTTGAAATTGTTAAATATTGTAATCCTACCGTGTCAAATACGGCTTTAATGGCGATGATTCATCTAGGGTTTGATAATATTTACCTTTTAGGTGTTGATTTAGGTTTTGTTGACGCTGAATATCATCATTCTAAAAGTAGCATGTATTATGATAAGCAATGGAAACGCCGAGAATCTGTAAATAAGCGTTTTAAACGTATTCAAACAAGAGCAATAGAAGGAAATTTCAGGGAAGAAGTCTATACGACTGATATCTTTGATTTATCTATAGGAACTATGGAGTTTGCCCTTTATGATTTTCCTAAAATCAACGTTTATAATTGCTCTGATGGTTCAAAAATTAAAGGAGCTACTCCTCTTGCCTTTAATGAAGTGACAATTGTAAAACATAATCTTGATTTAAGGAAAGAATTAGATATTTTACTAACATCTTCATTTAAAAAATATTCAAGAGATAAAGTTTATGTTCATAATTTTTTAAGGAATGAGTTTTTTCCTAAGCTTAGAATCGCACTTGATGATTTTATGGCATACCTTGAGCAACCGATTACTTCACGTGAAGAACTCTCAGAGATTTTTAGTTTACAAAGTAAGTATTTACTTTTGTTATCCACAAGAAAAAATACCATGTTATATTTTAGGTTTTTAAAAGGAACAATGAATTATTTTCAAAGTTGTATCATGAGCAATTGTTCTAATTATACCAATGAAACAATGAGAATGGAGTATATCCATGATGCTTTGATAGAATTTAAGCTTCATTTAGAGTTTTTATATAAAGAGTTATTAACAGGCTATAATAAACCATCAAAAATTTAATCAAAATTTGAAAATATTCAAATAAAGGGTAATTTATGATTAAAGGTAATTGTGTTGTTGCGGGTGGTGGTATTTGTGGTGTTTTTGCCGCAATTTTATTAGCCGATAAATATTCAACTGTTTATTTAGTTGAAAAAGAGAACGACTTTGGAGGATTGCTAAAGTCAGTAACTGATAGTTCAGGAAACCTTTTACTAAAAATCAAGATTATGTGCATAGCTTCTTGGAAAGTCAATTTTTTCCTAAATTAAGAATTGTATTAAATACATTTCTTGATTTTTTGGATGAGCCGATCAAATCTCGAACGGAGCTTTCCGACATGTTTTATCGTCAAAATGCGTATATATTTTCATTATCAATAAGTAATGATACACGGTTACACTTTAGATTTTTAAAGGGCAGTATGATTTATTTTCAAAGTTGTATTCTTACTAATTGTACCTGTTATACTAATCAGAATATGCGAATGAGTTTTATTGCAGATGCTCTTATTACCATGAAAGAACACTTTGAATTTCTATATAAAGAACTAAAAGAGGTTTATGATAAACCTTCTAAAGTCTAATTTTTAAGTTGGTCAGTACTTGTAGGTATTAATGATTTTTAAATCGACAAGTACTCAATTTATTTTCGTCTAACCTTCTCTGCGGATAGGAAAGCGATATGAGTAACTTTAACATGCCCACAAAGGCTACTCCAAAAACCTTTGAACCTGTTGAATCTATTGCTATATGACGTATAGCACTTTTCGATGGCTGGCAATAGGTTACTTTTACATTTTTTGCTCTTTTACTGATACTTGAGTAATTCGGGCTGCGTAATGGAACATCCATGATTGTGACAATTGAGTAAATAAAACCTTGTAGTGCACGTAATGGCATAGAAAACACACCTTTAACCATCAACGCGGTTTCAATGGCGACATCTGAGAACTCAAAGCCTCGTCCACGCTTGCCATGATGTTTACTACAGTACCATCCGTCGATAGCTGAATCGTCAATCCAGAAAGTAATAGAGCCTCGCTGAATTAATGCCTGATTATAGTGTGACCAATTGGTTATTTTGTTCTTCGTCTTTCCCATCAAATAAATCTTATTGTTTTGTATTAAATGCTCTGATCGTTAGTTTGACGAAAGGTTCAGTTATTTAATCAACAACGCCTCAATGGACGACAAAATCTTATATCTGTATACCAAAGGCATGACGACAAGAGAAATCGTTGATACGTTCAAAGAAATGTATGATGAAGATATTTCACCCACATTGATATCTCGTGTAACGAATGCCGTGATAGAACAAGTCATTGAATGGCAAGCTAGATCATTAGATTCAGTCTATCCCATTGTTTACCTTGATTGCTTAGTCGTAAAAATCAGACAAGACAAACAAGTTATCAATAAGGCTATTTATCTTGCCTTGGGCGTTAATATTGAAGGCCATAAAGAACTACTGGGCATGTGAATTTCAGAAAACGAAATGGCTAAGTTCTGGCTTAACGTACTGACAGAACTTCAAAACCGCGGCGTAAATGACATCCTCATTGCGTGTGTTGATGGTCTTAAAGGTTTTCCTGAGGCGATTAATCGTATTCCCTCAAACACAAGTTCAGCTGTGCATTGTACACATGGTGCGTAATTCGATGAAGTATGTTCACTGGAAAAATTACAAGGCCGTGAGCGCTGATTTAAAGCGGATATATCAATCTGTGACTGAAGAGGAGGCGTTACTTGAACTCGACAATTTTTGCTCTCGCTGGGATGATAAGTATCCACAAATCAGCCGGTCTTGGCGTGCACATTGGAACAACCTCAATACGTTGTTCAAATACCCCCAAGACATTCGTAAAGCTATCTATACTACGAATGTGATTGAATCGTTGAACAGTGTAATTCGTAAGGAGATTAAAAAAAGTAAGCTATTTCCCTCTGATGATTCAGCGAAAAAAGTAGTTTATCTTGCGATAGACGCGGCATCCAAGAAATGGACAATGCCGATAAGAAACTGGAAAACGGCCTTGAATCGATTTATGATTGAATTCGAAGACCGTTTAAAGGACTTTATTTAAATTGGGCAGTTACACAAAATCTGTTACAGGCTCGACAATTGGAATTAGCGCTTTTCAATCAAGGAGCGCCTATGTTCAAAGCTTATCCACGTCTCCTTATCTACCCCACATAAGAAAGTCTTTCGTACCGTACGGCTACAAATATGATAATAGCGTGTATTTGTTGTGAACGAGGCTTCGCCATGACAATCACCAGACTAAATAAAGGTAAATTAAGTCTGGTTTATTGATGTAATTGTGTACAATTATTATAGGTGGCTTAATAAATATTGATAGTGTTAAAAAAGTTAAATTGTTTTAACTTTTTCTTTCACTAATTTAATTAACCCATGTGAAATCAGTATTTCGATAATAGGCTGAAGTTCAATAATCGAAGTATTCATAGATGATGCAATGGTCAATAGGTCTGTCTTACCATCACAATAACCTAAGATATATTTTATCTTTAAAACAAAATCAGATATTTTCTCACCACCACTAAAGTTATAAAGGCCGTACTTGCCTAATTGCGGCTCACAAAATGGTTTTGTATTAATATAGGTCGCATTAATTTCAATTGCTTGCATCATATTAAAAACTGAATCTGCGGTTTGCTCCAATTTTTCAATAGATATGCTGTCAATATTATCTAAAGATGTATGATATTCAGGGAAGTTTCCCTGCCATGCCCTAGTCAGATAAGCGATTGGAAGATCAATACCCACAGAGCAATATTGACGTTGATCTCCACCTCCAATCGGAGTCCAGTCAATGATTGTATTATGGCTATTTTCAGCCTTTAATATATTTTGAGCAACTAAGTCTACAGACGCTACCCCTGATCGGGATTTTGAAAGATGGAATGAATTATCATTACCAAGCATAGCAATATGTAGACCTGAAACTGTGTTTTCTTTCATTCTTTTAAAGTTATCACTTAAATAAACAATTGCCCCAATAGTTTCTGGTCCAAAAAGAAATCGATATGAGTATTTCCTTTTTGGTAAAGCATTCAATTTTTGGTAAATTGATGCTAAAACCAATGGACCTGACAACTCATTATTAGCCATAGACGGATGACATAGATAACTGGATAGAAAAATCTCTTGCTTACTTTCTCCGGGTAGATATGCTTCACCCAAAGTCATAAAACCAGGTTCTAATGTTGAGTCGATATAAACTTCATATTCTTCATCTTTTAGCTGCTGGAATTTGTTATGTGCAATACAAAATCCCCAATCAGGTTTATAATAAGAGGTGCGATAAGGAATTGCTGTTGGCATTTGACTTAAAGAATGCAAGTGACCCTTTAGCTCATTTAGAGTTACCTTTTTATGTACTGGCGAGCTGTAACTCACGACATGTAAGTTATTCTCATTAAAATCAATAACTTTATTACCACTACTATCTTTTACCCAAGCATTCTTAATATTCCATTCATTAGGTATTGTCCAATCAAAACACTCTAAACCACTTGGGTATTCAATTTGTCTGAGTGGTAGCAACTCTGACAATATATCAAGACTTTTCCTAACACCATTGCCCGTAATGCTTCGGCAAATAGGCCACAGTTTATGTAAGTATTCTTCGTAAGGAAACATTAATTATTTAATCGCAGAAATGAGAAAAGCAGAAAGTTCAGATTCTTGATTGTTCATAGTAAGAGAATAATAATCAATACTATAATCTGAAAATGGGACTAACAATTTATGAATTTCTTGATCAGTATGCAAAGACGTTTCAAAGCCATTATCTCCTGTTTTCTTAAAAACTGAAAAAAATCGACCTCCCGGCTTTAACAACCTTAATATTTCATTATAAATTTTAACGATATCTTCTTTAGAATTACACTGTATTGCGCTGCGATCCAAAATAAAATCAAATTCTTGATCATTGAATGGTGTGTTTATTGCGCTACTATGAATTGCTTTTAAACCTGAATCATTAACTGCACTAACTACAGAAGGAGAAAAATCTATACCGACAGCATTAAACCCTTCATCAGTTAGAAATTTTAAATTATTGCCATAGCCACAACCTATATCTAAACACTTCAGTATATTTCTATTCTCATAAGGAGTACTGCCAAAATTTCTCATAACCCAACTAACAAGTAGCTCGCTTGGATACTTATTTTTATGTCTACTGGTATCTGAAGAATAAACGGCTTCCCATTCTTGTTGATTATTCATTTTATCACCCATTTAAGTTTTCCCTTCGGTTTCGAATAGTTTATTAATTTCTTTGGCACAACCATATTTCACAAAATTTTCTTCATTAAATTCAATAGAAAACTGCGCTTCTAGCTCGACCATAACCTCAACATGGGCAAAGCTATCCCAAGATGCATAATTTTTAAAATTAATAGATTCATCTATTTCTTCTGGTTTGCAATTTAGGATTTTAGCTAAAAATTCTTGGTATTTTTTCACTTGGGTATTAATCATTAACATAATTCTCTATTAATTTCTTGGTATCAACTTTATCGTTTGAATTTAGGGGAAATGATTCCAATCCAATTAATTTATTTGGTAACATGTAATCAGGCAATATTCTTGCCAGTTTTTCTAAGATATGCTTGTTCTCTAGTTTTACTTCCGTTTCTATAAAACTATATAACTTATTATTTTTATATAAGGTAATACAAGTATCAAAGCCTTGTTGACGAAGCACAGAATCAATTTCTGTTAATTCCACCCGATAACCTTTAATCTTAATTTGTTTGTCATTTCTCTGAACAAAGTACAACTGATCATTTTTAAGTTGGACAATGTCGCCAGTTCGATAAGCACGAGGGCTAGAGGAATCAATCCTGAAGCTTTGATCTGTTTTTGTTTGATCACGCCAATAACCCAATGCCACCTGTTCACCGGAAATAAATAACTCACCTTTGCCATTATCCTCTTCATATAAATTGAGAGAAACTCCTTCAATTGCCTTACCAATTGTGACCTTTTCATCATAACAATGATCTAAATAATTTTCTAAAGAGAGCTCTACCTGTGTACATGAAACTGTCGCTTCCGTCGGTCCATAAGTGTTAATAACCTTAATCGAAGGTTTAGCCAAAAACAGCTTACTAACTTGGTATTCAAATAAAGGTTCGCCACAAAAAAGGACCGTTTTTATACTTGAAAGATAATCTTCATTCAGTTGCTTACTTTTGTTTATCAGATCTATAACGCTAGGAACTGAAATCCAATGGGTGATTTGATGTTCCTTAATCGCCATTGCAGGCATTACTCTATATTTTATACCTATAATTGGAACTAAAGTGCCGCCACTGCAAAGCGTGGCAAAGATATCTAGCACACTAAGGTCAAAACCTATATTGGGATGTTGAGAAACTATAGAGCCCTTAGTGATTGATAAAGCTTTCTTTGCCCAACCTAGATACTTTCCTAAACCTTTACTACCTAACATAACCCCTTTTGGAGTGCCTGTTGAACCTGACGTGAAAATGACATATGCAAGAGAGTGTGGTTTTCTTGGGTGCTTTAAAGGTTCAACACCGTGAATATTATCAATATTCTGTCGCTTAAACTGCGGAGAAATAGATTTTGCTAAATCTTCAGTTTCTTGACAATAAAGTATAATATCCGGAGAGAACTCTTCAAGTATGTTAGAAATTCTGGCGCTTGGGGTTTCTATATTAATCGGACAATAATATTTACCCGCCGCCAAGCTGGCAAGCATGCTTCCATAAGCTTTAAAACCTTGAGGTAAAAGTAGAGCAACCTTTTCAACTTCAGGAAGAGCAACTAAACTGCCCGCTATTTGCTTTACACGTTCCATCAATTCTTTATAACTCACTGAATAACCATGACCTTTCACTGCTATGGTATTTTCAGCATCTTCCGAGACAAATTGAAAGAATGAAGCAACAGGATCATGCATCAAGACCATAGTGTTACTCCTTTACAAAAAAGTATGGGTCTTTGTTTAAAATTGCAATTGTTGCTTGGTGAAGGTCTTCAGTCAAAACCGCATAACTCTTACCATAAGCAGATTGCTCAGTAATTAGATTATTTAAATATGGAATGATCCGATTAAAAGATGTTTTAACAATTTTTTCATTTCTAGCAAAGTAATTACATGAAAGCTCTTTAATTTTTCCATCACACCTAATTATTCGCTTCAATTTTATCCATTTTCTATAAGGAACATTTGCTACAGCTTCCATATGATGGAGATAAGTACAACTATTGCTAAAATCAGAACCAAGCAAAATAATTTTAAAATTACGCTTATGAAATAAATCAAAATCAGAATTCATTCCAAATGAAAACTCTGGATCGGATAATTTTAATTGCTCAGCTTGAAGACCTATACCAGCATGGTTGTGGATAGGACAGTAACTTCTCACCGTATTATCATGCCTTCTTACGGCTTCAGAAAAGAGCCCTACTCCTTCACTCGTTGTTTTGTCCGGCACATAGAGATCATTTTCGCCTAAGTGAAAAGTATAGGTTGGGACAATCAGGCTTCCCTCTGGACCGATTAATGAAAGAAATAATTCGACCAAAGCAGTAAGTTCAAATTTTAACCGACCAAAAGCAAAAAGTGAGGAATGCACAATTAAATTGTCACCGGAGCTAACACCAAGGGCAATTATATGCTTTTTCATGTATTCAATATCGGTTTCGATTATCACTGCCAAAATATCCTTAGAATAATATTATTGATTGAAAATTTAGCATAAAATTTAATAAGTTACTTTAAAACCTTGCAAGGTAACCAATTTCCATTTATTACATAACCTAAGCAAAATGATTGCTCAATAGTATTCTCTTCTGCTAAAAGCATTTATGCCTTTTAATTAATCTTAATAGTAGTAAGCTAGTAAAAAATCGATTCTGCGAAATCACTGGCAGCTATTTTTGAATATAGCCAGAATAAACGCCATTTTATATTTAGGCAAGCGATACATACCTATTAGCCAAGCTATTTAAGTACTGAAATAAAATTTTTAAATTTACAATGAACTGAATTAAAAACAACTTTAAACAGTCAACAATTTTTTATTGCTAAACAGGGTTGAAATCAATAAAATTCAATAGAATTCAATAGAATCCAGCAAAGAAGAGCTCTAGAATTTATATATTTACCAAATTTAGCACTATTATTTTAACAATTTATCTAAAGGTTGATTTATGGAAAACTGTATTATCGTTGGTGGTGGCATTTCAGGGCTTTTTTCTGCAATTATTGCCAAAGAACATTGTGACAATGTAACTGTTATTGAAAGTAGTCCTCATTGTGGCGGGCTATTAAGATCTTGGAAAAATGATGATGGTGTCATCTTTGATCTTGGTACACACATTCCATTTGAAACTCAGAATGACGCTATTAACCGTATTTTATTTAAAGGTATGTATGATAATCCTGACCTATGGACTACGATGAAAACTACTAAAGTATCAAACTACTTTATGGGAAAGCACTACGGCATATCTCAGTTTATTCCCTTGCAGTATTTAACGGAAGAAAATTACAAAAATGCCTTAGTAGAAATTTTGTCAGCTCCTGGAATGGAAATGGATCAAGCACTTAATTTTGAAGAGTATTCACTGGCCACCTACGGGCAAACGATCACTTACGAAATTTTCAAACCCTTACTGAAAAAAATTCAAAATGCCGAACTCAACGAATTGCATCCCAGCGTACACTCCTTTTTTTCTTTAAACAGATTTATTCCTGGAGATGCCAAACTATGCCAAGAATTGAAAAAGTCTGCTGTATATGATGCTAAATTAGCCTTTGCTACTTTCAACGAGGGAGTAAGTGCTTCGAGTAGGTTCTACCCTAAAGCCAGGGGTATAGAATTATGGGTTAAACAATTAGTTCAGCAAGCCGAAGATAAAGGTGTCGTATTTAAAACATCTGCACAAATAAAAAACTTGCAACAATCCGGTATGCAGGTTTGTGCCGTTGAACTTAACGATGAAGAAATACTTCCTTGTGACCATCTGATTTGGAGTATTCCGCCAATTGTGGCAATTAAACAACTAAATATCCCTTATCAAGGTATAACTCCAAAATTTTGTCCTACAAGTTTACACCACTTGGTATTCGATCAACCTTTCATTGATAAAAATTATTACTCTAACATTCATGATTGGAACTGCCAAAGCTTCCGGCTAACCATGTACCCTAACATGGATTCAGGCGAAGCTTCGGCACCATATAGTTGCACTGTTGAGGTACTTTGCAGTGTTCTCAAAGATAAAGAACAACTTAAAAGCATCATTGTAGAAGAACTTAAAACTATAGGTTATGTTAATCAAAATGCTCTGGTATTAAGTTATGATGTTATTGATGTTCCTTTTGGATTTCCACAATTTACAACTGGTTTTGTTGCAGAAAAAAATAAACAGATTGATTTATTAAATGAAGAAATCAGCAACATCACCTTAATAGGCAAAGCCAGCAAAGATCAATTTTTTATCGCTGGAGTTTTGCAAGAGACATATGATGTCCTTAATCAATTATTCAATTAATCATGTTAAACAAAAACTACTGATATTGAAGACTTGTTGATGTATTGCAACGGGTAAGCATGCATCCTGCGTCAAAAGTTGAAGTTCTTACGCCAAGAGTTTGGAAAGAGAAATTCGTTGAAAATTTTTTAACGTCAGATTTTGCTTGAATGGGATGGTCTAACCCCAAAATGATCGCTTACTTTTAAATCACCTAATTGACTAACCCACTGAGCGAATTCTTTTAGTTTTACACGATTTAACACATAAGCCAAGGTATCATGGCTTGGTATACCATGTTTAAATCTAAGAAACTATCAAACCACTTTATTTTAGACTGACCATATTCTTCAATAGAGTAAAAATCGTCACAACTACAGATGATAGCGCAAATAGATATCGTCAATATATTTACTAACGGATGGCGAATACGGCGTTGTACTCTAGGGGCTGTTAGGTCACCAAAAGCTTTACTGATAGTTGTCTCTGTTATGATTATTCCAAGCAAAGACCATTTTATGCCATGGTTAGAATGATCGGTCAAATGATCAAAACTGTTTGCTTAAATTATATACAAATCGATTAAGTCAAGCCCGTTTGCCCTGTCGTATAAGAGTATTATTAGTTTATGAAATGATGATTGATGGTATTATTGTATGTTTATTTTCAAACAAACACACTTGTACTAAATCACAAGGTTGGCCATTTAGTAGATAATGGTTAGCTAAAAAGCCATCATTTATATATCCTGCCTTTAAAAATGCTCTAGTACTTGCAATATTGGGCTTATAGGCACCAGCACATAATTTTCTCAGCTGTAAATTTTCTAATGCATAGCGACTAATTAATTGAATCGCTTTGGTTGCAAAACCCTTCCCCCAAGAGTCTTTATCACCAATAAATAAGCTGACGTCAGCTATATTATGAGTGGTGTTAATTCCACCAACTTTAATATTACCTATATGTTGTTCATTACATGTTGTTCTAATAGTGAACAGATGTTCATTAGGGTTAGCTATCATTGAGCTAATAAACTCTCTGATGGAGTTTATGTTTTGGATGTGAAATCGAGTTTCTAGATATTGATTTATAAGTGGGTCATTTAACCAATCAACATAGATCTTATTGGCATCATCGATGCTGATATATTGCAAATATAAATCAGGAGCTGTATCACTTGATATTTTCATGGTTTGTCCTTGTTAATAATCCTTCCATAACCCATAGTTCCAAATACTCAAAAACGTCCTGAACTGGTAGTTTGTACTTCAAAGACAAATCAAATACTGACATATCATTATCCATCTCACGTGGCAGGCAGTTCATTAGTAGATTCCAACGACCCTGTACCGAATCATAATCAACACCAGAGTTACTGACAGCTGGAATAGATTTATATAAACCATGAGCTGACAAACAGACCAAACCTTTAAAATTTATTTTATAAATTTGGTTATATTCGTACTGTTCAATGATATCTAAGGTTAACTCTACACTATCTTGCAATTTGTTTTCGTTAAGGGTGTCGGGAGTATCCAAGTTTGTGTGATATTGAGGAAACGGCCAACGGGTTAATGATATTGTTGGAATATTATATGGAGGAGATTCAAAAACTGTTTCGTCATTACCGTAGATCGCTCGAAATTCACCTTGCTCAAATTCGTTATATCGTTGTTCAAATGCCTTTTCGGCTGCAATATCAAGCTCATTTGTCTTGCTATAAGAGTGCTGTAAGCGCAGAGGGGCATTGTTACCTACAGATTTTAGTAAAATAGCCCCTTTAAATAGGGATGTTTGTTCCGCGTCCATGTTTTCTAACCAGAACATGGGACCATGTAACTCGGGAGCAATAAGTAAACGATAACTATATTGTCTTTTTTTCATGTTAATTAACTGTTGCATGACACGTATGCCAACAGCGCAACCAGATAAATCATCGTTTGCTTGGAATGGATGGCAATTATGACCATTAAGCAGTATGGTTTTATTACTTTCCCCTGGAAGAAAAAAATCTAATACCTTCATTGATGAGGGGGTTAATTCGGTTTCAATATCAATTTGGAATGTACCTTCCTTAAGAGTATCCAAAAGTTTTTTCGGCATACAAATAGCCCAGTCTTTTTCTAAAGGTCGATATAAATTTTGCCAATGATAAGGTATTGCATCGGGTAATTCGTCAAGACTAAAAATATGTTTCTTTAACTCTGTTAGCGTCATTGAACCACTAAAGCTTGGGGATAAAATACCAACACCTAGTGGCGATTCAGTCGCATCATAAATAAGTTTATCATTTTGGTATATAACTGCTTTTTTTACATGCCATGCATGAGGTATTTGCCAACCATTGAGAGTTTGTCCTGAACGATATTCATGAACAGTAAAAGGTAATTCCGTAAGATATTGAGCGATTGCATTGTCATTTCCTTTACCCGTAATGGAATACGAAAAAGGAAACAGTTTTTTTACTAGAGGTAATACTGCATTATTAACCATCATCTTAGTCCTTAAAGCCACTCGCCGTCAGTATTACTTGGTATGCCATAGCGTCATCTAATATCTTTGTTGGCGTATACAAACGCATACCTTCCCTTAACGATGACATAATGTTTTTCTCATTCATATCGAACACATCTGTTATTTCAATAAAACCTTTTGGTGCGGCGACAATAATACTCAATTTTGTTTTACGCACAATTAAACCTGTAGCAAACGGGTGCATAGGCTGTGCAATGATATTCTTTTTGAGTTTTTTGATTGTTATTTGAATACCATTTATAAAAGTAGAAGCACCCTTATATGGATCATCAAAACCTTGGCTAAAGCTGACGATATCATCAACATCCCATTGCCAATTGATAAAGCCTTGTTTATCTGTTCTCAGTCGGGGTAAATACAACCTGTCAGAATTTACATCATCATATGCTTGTCTTTTAAAAAGATAATTACTTTGTATTTTATTAACTAAATCATCGATAAAATACATGCCTTCAATTAAATTTTCTGCAAAATAATCATTTGGAGTTGTAGATTTTTCGTTAATAGTAAAATAATGGCTATCAATAATATCGCCCTGATCTAAATCCTCTGTTATTTCTTGAAAAAAACATCCACCTTCAACATTTCGATTTAGTAGCTGCCAAGTATAATGAGCTCCACCTAGATAATGAGGAATGGGTATTGGATTGATGTTATACATGCCTTGAGAAAAGCAATTTATGACATGAGGTTTAAATACCCAAGCAGGACCATAACAAAGAGCAATGCTCTCTATCGGAACATATTGTTTTAATTCAGTATTGGTAAGGGTATTGATATCTTCAATAATTGTATAATTTACGTTTTGAGCACTAAGTTCTTGGGTTAGAGTAGTTCCAGAGCTTGTTAATTTTTCATCAGAGTGTCGAGGAGCAATAATTACATTAACAGAGAAGTTTTTCTCTTTGAACAAACAGGCACTGGCAAACATTAAATCTCCACCACCTATTAAGATTATATTTTTAACGCTACCAAATGAAATCTCGTTTTTATTGCTCAAAGCTATACCTTTTTAAATGCCAAACCATAGTTTGTTAAATAATTTTTTGCTCTAATAGGATTACTATCTGAAAAATTGAATAAACTACCACAACCTAGAGCACTTATTTCTGTCTTTACAAAAGCATCTTTTAAGTGCTGATAGTTACCTGAACCACCACAACCGATAACCGGAATGTTGGTATTATTCATAACATACTCTAAAAGACGAATGTTATAGCCCTCCATCATGCCATCATGGTCAATTGATTGGATCATAAATTCTCCTGCACCAGCGTCTTCACATTGCTTTATATGGTTAAGCAATGTAGTCCCTTCCAACTCTTGGCCACAATGTGAATAAAGAAGGAATTTTCCATTATCATCTTCTTTTATATCAATACTGACAATAACCGCCTGACATCCAAATTCTTGGGAAATTTTAGTGATTATCTCTGGTTGATCATAAGCTAAGGAGTTAATGATTATCTTATCGGCACCCTGATTAATAAGATAAGCTGCATCAGCTAATGAATTTATACCTCCTCCTACGGATAATGGCATAAAACTAACTTTTGCTATTTCAGGTATTAATGCTGCTAATTGTTCAATACTTCTCTTATCACGAGCGATATTTAATAGTACTAATTCATCTGTATATTGAGAATTGTATACACCTGCGCTTTGAATTGGATCTCCAACATTTCGCCAAGAATCAAATTGTATTGTTTTGACTAATCGGCCATCCAGCAATAACATTAATGGAATAATTCTTTTTTTTAACATTGCCCATCCCAATTACAGAAATTTTCTAATAATTGCATGCCATTTTTTTGACTTTTTTCTGGATGAAATTGCACCCCAACTACATTTTTATAGGCTACAGCGCAGGTTAATTCCGTGCCATAATGAGTTGTAGCGATTACATTCTCTCGATTATTACATTGCATATGGTAACTATGGACAAAGTAAAAATCTCTTTGATCTTTTATGTTTATAAAAATAGGATGCTTTTGTGTACAATTCACTTCATTCCAGCCTACATGTGGAACTCTTAACTGCTGAGTATTGTCAATTTTAGAGACTGTTGCAGGAATAATATTTAATCCACTGGTTTTGTTTCCTTCTTCGGAGTAACTAGCGAGCAACTGCATACCTAAACAAATCCCTAGCATTGGTTTATTTTCGGCAGAGAAGTTTTTGATGGGATTAACAAAATTAAGCTTATTTAAATTTGCCATCACAGCACTAAAATTCCCTACTCCTGGTAAAATTAAATGACTTAAATCTTTTATTTCGTCAGGGGAGTTCACAAATACAGGATCGAAACCATTTTCATAAATAGCATTATAAACCGATTGGACATTACCAACGCCAATATTTAATATTCCTATCATAGTTATTCTAAAATATTGCTTTTAAAAATGATGCCTCTATCTTGTTCATCTTCTCGATACCACCGATCAAAATCTTGGGTTTTGGGGGCAAAAGACATACCGTCAAAATCTGGCTCAAATGGTGGCACAACCGTTTTGGCAACAATTTGATTAAATTCATCCTCACTTAATCCTAAGTACTCTAGAAATAAAGTTAATGATGGTGGTTTTTTACCTTCATAATCTGCAATAAGTTTATCTGCATATTCTTTAGCAATTCGACCATTCCGTAAATCTAAAGCAGTCATTTGACTAACTCTGCTATAGCCTCTTTTTAAATATTTAATGTAATCACGCATGCCTTGCATTGAGCATTCAATTTTCTCATAGGAATATTCTCCCCAAGGCATACCCTCAACTTGGTCGCCACGCCAGCCTAATTCATCTTGAATAAGTTTAGTATTCTCTTTTACATCCCATGGTATATAAGAACCCAAACAAACCGATTGATATTTCAATTTCTTTAAATCTCTAAGATTAGGATATGTGTAAGGCGTTAGCTCCCTAGGGTCGCACTCATAATCATCTTTGATCATGTCATGCATATCTGGGGCTGTAATACCTAAGTTGATAAAACGATTAAACCTAGTTTCATCTACTTGTTCTATTTCATTATCTTCATAATCATAATAGGCAGTATATTCAGAGGAAGGTTCACCCCAAAAAACGAGAGGGACCTTGTACTTTAATGCTATATGCATTGGATAAGAAAATATTCCGGTATGGCAGTGCCAACAAAAATCACCTTTACGAATTAAAGCCTCTAGCATTAAGCGTTTAACCAACTTCCAATTTGGAGTGAAAGATATGACATCGACCCCCAACTTTTTAAAGGTTCGAATATTGTTTTCTAGTAAAGTGTCACGCATAAAACCATGATTAAATTGAACAACTAATGGTCTGATTTTGTAATGTTTAATTAGATATAACAATGTAAAGGTTGAGTCTTTACCTCCGGAAAAGGGCAGAATACAGTCATACTCGTATTTTCCTCTATGCTGTTCAATTAGTTCACCTAACATATCAGCACGTTTCTTCCAGTTAATTTTATTGTCTTTGAATGTTTTTTGACGACATATATTACAAACACCCTTGTCATCAAATTCTATAGTTTCATAGGTTTCTGGTAGATTACAAGCTGTACATTTTTTCATATTACTCTCGTTCATACACTGTTTAAGGTGGCTATTATCTAATTGCTAAACAAACTTGCCATGTTGTTGTAACTGTTTAATTAGTATATCAATGTCACATGATTTTTCATGTAGATTATTTTTATTTATTTGAACTTTTTCTGTTTTTTGATTCACGGGTTTTGAAAAAGATGAGAGAAAATCATCTTCGTCTAGATCATTGATTGGGACAATAGATTTAATTTTATTAAAACTTTCAATTTCACAGTTAAAAAACTCTTCACTTCGTAATGAAATCATTCTATTTTTCGGAAGTGTTTTCTTAAATGCGTAAGAATATTCTCGTGTTATATATAAATACCATGAAATTTGCTGCTGCATACTAAGACTTGAATCAAAAAAACAATTGAACGCGCCATCGGAGAAACTATCATCAAAATAACAATGTCTTAATTGTTCATTTTGAAATTGATTTTTACCATAAATAGATTGGAATACTTTCTTATCATCTCGCCAAATATGGAGAAATTTACTATCTGGAAATAGCTCCGCTAAGAAAGATGCAAATACGGTATCCCAGTGATTAATAATAACCGGAGTGCAATTTCTTTGATATGCATAACAGATTTCTGCAACTCTATTTGTTAAATATGCTGTCAGAATTTTAGAAATGATGCATTTATCAAAATTTCCAGAAATTATGCGATAGAGTATATGATTTCGATCAGGAGGAATTAATTGCCACTGCATGGTGTGATAAGGAATTATTCGTTTAGATTTTTTAAAAAACTCATATAGTGCCAAAGTACCACAACGACCAGTAGACATAACCTGTATAAAGCTATCTTTCTCAGGTGCGTACCTATCTTTCATTAATTTCATATTGCTTTTAAATAGATCGAAACAGCCATCGTCTATTAATTCACGACATAGAATTCGAAAGTCATTGATGTTTTTTTCTAAACATTCGGCATTAATGATAGGCTGATTATAATGTGATTTTTCTTTTATTACTTGTAAATCATAATGGATATGACTAGTGCCGGTTGCTCTAGGACAGTAGGGTACGGGGTTAAGAGCTAATGATGTTTCTGATTTATTGTCAAAAACATTAATATTTTCATGGATATCACAGTAGCGCATTAATTCAAAATTTGTCCATACAGGTTTATTTATTTGGGGTGCTAACTTAGAAAATTGTGCATAAAGAGATTTTACTGATTGCTTATGATCTTTTCGAGAAAGAGTTTCTAATGCTAGCAGAGCTAGAATATCAACTTCAGAAATGAATGGACCCACTTCTTCTATTATTGATAATGCTTCACTTGTTTTATTATTTGCTAGTAATGCTGGGATTTTCCACTGTTGCCAACGAAGTGATGGAATAAAATCATTTGTTTTGGATTTCAATGCGGTGTCAATATTACCTGACATAACTAGCGCTACGGCCATTTCACTTTTTATATTGTTATCACTGGGATGTTTTTTAAGTATATCTAGGCAAAGCTCTATACATTCAGGAATTAACCCTTGTCGCCTTAGTGACATATAATAAGCTGTAGCTATATTTAAATTGCTGGGAAATGCTAAATAAGCTATTTGAAGAAATGCACTTGCTTCTAGGAAGCGCCTTCGCTCTATTAATAAATTACCGTATTGTAAAGTCGCTGTTATATTTGTTTCATCAATTTTTAAGACTTCTAATAAATATCTCTCGGCATTATCGAATCGATTAAAAGTGATTTCCTGAGCAGCTAGTTCTAGATACCAACTTGAAGCGGGTAAACTTTTCTTTTCAATTGAATTCATAATAAATTTATAGTCGTTATTTTATTATTAATTATAAGCAATAATTATACCTATAGTGACGTTAAATAACTATTATCTGCCTTAAAAGCATAAATGCTTCTGCTGCCTGTAATCCCACGCTATTCCCTCTTAATTTATTGAGGTTCATGACTGCTTCGATTGAACGGCTATGAGGATAAACTCTCATTTCATCCGCATAGAGATTTAATAATTGCTCTTTTTCTTTAATAAAACTTGATATGTCAACATAGTAATTGGGAATAAAATGCCCTCCCATATTTTCACTAGCCCACTCTGTACTTGAATTTACTTCAAAAGATAAAATAGTATGCACAGAACTATTAGGTTGAGGGCGACATGCAGTCATCACTGCTTGGTGAACAATACGATGGTCAATATTAAGATCGCCACCATGATGAGTATAAATAATACTAGGTTGCTGGATATGAAGTACTTTTTCTATTTCTTGTACTACATCGATGAGCGTAACACTATCCATTCGATTATCAGGGAATGAAAAATTGTAGAATTTTTTAACATTTAACTGTGCACATACATTTTTCTGAGCCTGCATGCGAAGTTTTTCTTCACTACCATTTTTCTCAGGATTTCTTGCACCAATACCATCAGTCATAAAAATAATGACGACTTCATCACCATTATCGCGATGTTTTAATAATGTGCCGCCACAGCCGAGTGTTTCATCATCTGCATGGGCGACTATTACCAATACTTTATTTTTCATTGGTTATCAACTCCCAATTCACCGCCGTACCACGCTTAATACTTTGTAATACCTTGCAGCCAATAACATCATCATAATATTTTGGGGCTAAACCGTAGCCAGGGCGTATTCTCCTAACATGGTGTTTGGTGATTATTTCTCCTTGTTGAAGATCTTTAACAAAATAAAGGGAGCGCCTAAACTTCATGCTGGCTTCTTCGACAGGTTTACGCTCATATCCAGCTACACCAATTGCTTGGTGAACGGCTTTCGTTTCGTTTACTAAGGTGGTAAATTCGGTAGGCTCAAGTGAAAACTCTGAATCAGGTCCTTTATCATTCCTGTCGAGAATAAAATGTTTTTCAATTAAGCAAGCACCAAGGGCAATAGAAGCTACTGAAACCACGGTTCCTCGGGTATGATCTGAAAGGCCGGGAATAACGTCAAATCGTTTGGCAATATCATTTATTGTTGCTAAGTTAGACTGCGCTATTGGTGCAGGGTAGGCGCTAATGCAATGTAAAACTACTAGTTCAGTACAACCATTATCTTTAGCGGTGTTAATAGCCTCTTCTATTTCTGATAAATTAGCCATTCCTGTAGAAATTATCATTGGTTTACCTGTTTGAGCCACGCGCCTTATTAAAGGTAAATCGATAATTTCAAATGAGGCTATTTTGTATGCAGGAGCATCTAAAGCTTCGAGTAAATCTACGGCTGTTTCATCAAAAGGAGTAGAGAATATTGTCAGACCAAGTTCTTGTGCTTTAGCAAACAATTGTTGATGCCATTCAAAGGGGGTTTGTGCCCATTTATATAAATCATATAATTTGTAACCATCCCATAAACCACCTTTGACTTGGAAGTCGTCAAGTTCGCAATCAATGGTCATGGTATCAGGACTATAAGTTTGCAGTTTTATTGCATCAACTCCACATTTTGCCGCAGCTTCAATGGTTTCCAATGCTTTATCTATACTGCCATTATGGTTAGCGGACAATTCTGCAATAATATAAGGCTTGTATTCGGGACCGATTCTCTTGCCGTCAATCTCTATATAGTTTTTTTTCATGATACCGGTTTATCTCGCAAAGTTATTTTAACGTGTGCATTTATTTCAGTTTCAGAATTAATAATGGCTTGAGATAATTCAATTCTTATATTGCCATGATTAAGAAATGCTTTTGGATATGTATCAGCATCTAACATACGAATGAGATCATAAATTTCTTCAATAGTGTTTTTAATTGGTAGCTCACTGTCTGCAGGTGTTTTACGTTTGAACTCAACGACAGTGCCTGATTGTGGAATAGGTAATGGCTGCAAAGTTACAATTGTGGAAATCATTTTAAAAGTAAGTTGCGCACAGTCAGAAAATATTTCTCTAGCTGTACCCTGTAAAGACAGGGGCGTTTTTAAATAGACAGGGCCACTATCTAAGTGTTTTTCCATCCTCAAAGCTGATAATTTAGTATCCTTATGACCTCTAGAAATTAAGTTTTGTAATGGGCTACCACCACGACCATATGGTACGTCCGTCATATGAAAACAAATACATTCAAATTCATTTAATATTTCATTAGGTACTAACCAACTCCAGTGAGGGAAGAAAATGTACTTTGGTGATAATTCTCTTAATTTTTCTAATGTTAATTCTTCATTGTTTGTGATTAAAAACCACTTACCTGGGAATTGTGGAGTTTCGGTTTTAAACTTATCGATATTCCAATCTTTAATTGTAGCTACTAGATAATTAGTCATCGCGAGTTATCTCAATTTTATACCGACTGCCTCGGTGATCAAAAAATGCAGGGTAATGCTTATTATCAACAATTCGAAGTAGTTCAAATTGCTCTGCAATAGTTTTGTTAATATCCAACTCGCTATCTTTAGCTGTTCTTTTGGAGTAATAACTAGACCTACCTTGTTGTATTGTAGGTTTTAATTTTGAAAATTGAGAAATAAATTTTAAAGCGAGTTTAATACTTATTTCTCCTTGTTTCTTTCTCCAATGTACAGATAATTCGTTACCTTCTAATTTAATGTTACTTTTAAGCCAAACTTTCCCACTGTCGACATCTGAATTGGCTTCTAGCAAACAAACGGGGATCGTTTTTTTCGCTTCAAGTATTTGCCATGCTATTGGAGCAAAACCTTTACCGGAAGGTAAATCACTTTCATGAACGACCATATTGTAAGTATTGCGTTGCAAAATTTCATTTGAAATAATTTTTGTACAACCTAATAAAAAACAAACGTCCCCATGCGGTATATCTTCAGCGCGGCGAATAAGTTTACTTGTGTATTGTTTATTTTTAAGCTCTTCAACTAAGCGTTCTGCAAAAGGTAAGATCCAAGATTTATTATCCACAAGTACAGAAATTGTTTTAAACATCTGGAAAAACCTCGTTAATAACGTTATTAGTACCTTGCCCATCACAAATTGAAAAGCACTGCTGGACCATATGACTATATTGTTTTTTATTTTCAAGTAAATTTTCAATTGCTACAACAAACATATCAATTGTGATATTTTTATACCAGCCAAGATTTATAATTGCTTGCTGTGCAGATAAGTTTTCAGCGATAGTTTGCTGGTTTTCTGCACTTACGATAGTGATGCAAGGTAAGCCTAAGCTGCATCTTTCCCACGCCGTTGAGCCGCTAGCTCCAATAGCAATGTTTGCATTAAGCATTAATGCTGACATATCTTTACTGTCAATTTCTAATGACACCCAATCATATTGACTAAGTTGATTTTTTAATAACATCAAGTGTGGAGCTTTACTTGATATCACAACCGTTGCAGATAGCTTTTTTTGTTGTTTTTTTAGTTTGATAAGTGCATTTATAGCGAGTTGATTGATGTTGTCAGGATCACAACCTCCCATGGATATAAGAATATGAGGAGAACTTTCTATTTCTTGGTTTCTTATATCTATAGCTTGTTGACGAACGAGTGCAAATTCTTCACGTAACAACATGAATTTACTCCCCAATAATAATTGGCAGTGAGCGTGCATTAAATTTTGGTAGTCATGAGTTTGTCGGTTTAAGGTCTGGTCTAGTAATATGTCACAATCATAATGTCGGTTGGCTAAATCATCAATTACCATTAGTCTCTGACAATATTGTCGGAGTTGTTTGTGCCAATTCTCATCTATTGCATAATGATCTATTATCAAATAATCAATGGGTGGTATTAAAGAAAGCTTCTCTATGCACTCCTTTGCATCTTCCTGTTGAGAGCACCCCAGCCAGCTATTTGCATTGTGTTTATCTATAGGCCTAGTTATTGTTGTTAACTCAACAACTCGATAATCGAATGCTCGAATTTCCTTTATCAAATTCCCAGAATGAGTGTGCGTGATAAAAGTTATATCAACACCACGTTTCTTTAATTGGTGAGCTAAAGTCAGGCAACGCATAATATGACCTGTGCCGATAATTACTGATGCATCTGCACGAAAGACAATGTGGGTCATTAGCGTACCTTAAATACGGGTTCTAACAATTGTCCTTGAAATTTATCTGAAAAATTTTCTTGGGCAATTGTATCAACTAAAATGGATAATACGTGGTCATAGGCTTTCAATAAAACATCTATATCCTTTTCTTTATGAGAAAAATTAAGGTTATGTCCGCCGCCAAGTAAAATACCTAACTTATTCATTTCTTGCAAAAACAATGACTTTAATTCAATTGCTGAATATTTTCCATGACCAAGCATTACTAAAAAAGACCATGATGGATGACCGGCAAGAGATAGCCATTGATATGCTTGATACTTATCAATTAGTTTCTGTAAACCTTTAATTAGATTATTACCCATTTGATGAATGTGGCTAAGTACATTTTCATCACGAATTTTAGTTAAAGTTGCTTTTGTTGCTGCTAATGATAGTGTTTCACCGGCAAAAGTACCGGAAAAGAAAACATCTTCCATTAGCATCATAATATTTTTACGACCCACTACTGCAGATATAGGATAACCATTCGCCATACCTTTACCAAAGGTAGCTAGGTCAGGGATTACATTAAATAAGGTTTGCGCACCACCTAAGTCATAGCGAAATCCGGTGATGGTTTCATCAAATATTAAAACAACATTGTGGCTGTTACATAAATCTCTTACCTTTTGTAAGAAGCCGTCTTTAGGGTACGCTGTATTCATCGGTTCCATGATGACAGCAGCCATTTTTCCCTGATGAGTGATTAATATTTCCTTAAGTGAATCGATATCATTATAGGTAAAGCTGTGAGTTAATGATTTTACTGCCTCAGGAACACCAAGGTCTCGAGTAGTTGAACCGATATACCAATCTTGCCAGCCGTGATATCCACAAACAGCAACATGGTCATTACCCGTATGAGCCCTAGCTAGTCGTATTGCTGCTGAAGTGGCATCACTGCCATTTTTACCAAACCTAACCATTTCTGCACATGGGATCATTTCAACTAGCATTTCCGCGACTTCCATTTCTAGCTGATGTGGTAAAGAAAAAGTGACTCCTGACTTTATTTGCTCAATAACAGCGTTATCTACATCAATATCACAATAACCTAGAGAAACGGATAAAAGCCCACTCACAAAATCAGTATACTGATTATCATCTGCATCCCAAACTTGACACCCTTGACCTCGTTTAATAAACAGGGGAGACACCTTGTTAGGATAGGCTATACGGCTTTTACTGAATGTTTGAGAGCCCAATGGAATAGTCTTTTCTGCACGTAACAACCATTTGTTTGAATTATCATATGACCTAGTCATAGCCAAGTTCCTTATCTTTTACTTGAGCCTTATATAAACCTTCATTACGAGAAAACTCTTGATTAATTGCTGAAAGTTCAGGTTTTTTTTCGAGTAAATCAAGGATGTTATTTAAGTTAAAGTTATTATTTTTGGGATAAAGATTTTGATAAATTTGGCTAACAAACTCAAAATCTTCTACTTCATCAACTGTCCAACGTAATTGTGATAAATCTCGTTTATATGTGAAATTTTGACATTTAAAAAGATGCGTATTAGTTCGTATAAATGAAGTGACATGTTCACGTTCAGATGGTTTTATTCCTTCGAGCCATGTTCTTTCAAGAGCTTTGAATGTAAATACTTCTACGTCTAATCCATCGGGTAATGTTGGCGGCTCTACATTAGAGGTATAGTCGCAATCACTACCTATGTGCATATCAATGATTTGGTCAATTATATCACTATCAATTAATGGGCAATCGCCAGTGATTCTGACGATATTTTGGGCGCCATATTGTTTACTAGCTTGATAATATCTGTCTAAAACATCATTTAATGAACCTCGATAACAAGGAATATTAAGGTTTTGGCAGAGTGTTTCAATTTCGTTGTCATCATTGAGTGCACTAGTAGCGACAAGTAGTTGATCAAATCGTGTTGCTTGTTGAATTCTCGCTATTTGATGAGCAAGCATCGCTTTACCTAAAATGGGTTTTAATACTTTCTTAGGTAAACGAGTAGAATTAGAACGTGCTTGCAAAATTATAAGTACTTGCATTGTTTAAGCCCTAGTTGGCCAATTTATAGGATTTATAAGTTCGTCATCACTCAAAGAAAAACGGCTAAAGTTTAGAGGGCGGGTTACATTTAATGCGTTAATTATTTGTGTTAATTCGAGTGCTGAATTGACTCCAACAACAAACTTATCAACAAATGACATTGATTTTGCAAAGGCAAAACAAGCTTCTAATTTTGATAACGAGTGTTTTTGACAATAACAGGCAATAGCCTGAAAGTGATCTTGATATTTATCAAAATAACTTGGCCTTTGACTCTTATTCATTAATATTAAGCCCTGTAAAAATAATGATCTTGCATGGACTTCTATATTTCTATTTTTGATTTTTTCGATAATAGCTGGATCAGAAAAACGTTGGTCAATGATATTTAAAGGGATTTGAATTATATCAACATGATCTATAACTTGAAATAGTTGTTCAGGGGTATAAACAGAAACTCCAACTTTCTGGCATAGCAGGTTTGTTTTTAATTGCTCAAAGCTTTCAAAAATAGTAGATATATTTGTTGGGTTGAGAGCATTGACATTATGTAGCATTACTGCATAAACTTTTGTCGTTTGTAAATTTTTTAACGATACAGATATTTGCCTATCAAAATAAGAAGATAATTCATTGACTAGAATGTCTTTAGGTAAGGTTATTTTAGTTACTATATTGAATTTATGATTTATTTTGGAAATAGTATTGCCAATAACTTTTTCACTGTTACCGTAAACTGCGGCTGTATCTAATGTATTAATGCCAGAAGTATTGGCGAGTGCTAAAATTCTTTTGCTCTCTGATTCAACAACTTGTCCATTCTGATTGGATATTCCATAATCCAGTCCAAATTGAGCAGTACCCAGAGCTAGTTTCATAGTTTTTCTTTAACTTTCTTAATGATGTATTGCTGATTTTTATTGGATAGTCCGTAATATAAAGGCAAAGAAATAGCTCGACTATAGTATTTTTCAGCATTTTCAAAATCGCCGTTATTAAATCCTAAAGCTTGATAATAAGGCTGGGTGTGAATCGGGATATAATGTAAATGAGCACAAATGTTGTCGTTTCTTAATGCTTCAATTATCTCTTTATGTTGATTTTTCTTCTCCAAAGGCAAAAGAATTATATATAAGTGATAAGAAGAATAACTATTAACTGCTGGTTTTAGTATAGATAATGATGAATCTACAAATGCTTCATCGTAGACAGCTGCTATCTGGTTTCTTTGTTTAACAAATTCGTTTAAGCGCTTTACTTGGCTAAGCCCTAGTGCAGCTTGCAACTCTGTCATTCTATAATTAAAGCCAAGGGCTATTTGTTGGTAATACCAAGGGCCATGACTTTTTTCAGTCATCAGCTCTTGGTTTGAAGTAATGCCATGGCTTCTTAATAACTCTAATTGTTGAGCCAGTTTAGAATCATTGGTTAATGCGATACCACCCTCTGCTGTAGTTATTATTTTTACAGGGTGAAAACTAAAAATTGTGATGTCAGAATATTGGCAGTTACCAATGGGTTGATTTTGATATTTCCCGCCAACAGCATGTGAAGCATCTTCAATAACTCTAAAATTATATTGCTTAGCAAGCTGATTTATTTCTCGCATTTCACATGATAGACCCGCTAGGTGCACGGGGATAACTACTTTAGGCAATGAGTTGTTTTTTTTAGCTAATTCTAGTTTTTCTTTTAACTTCTTAATAGACATATTTCCGCTATTAAGGTTTATGTCTACAAAATCAATTTTGGCTCCGCAATAAAGCGCACAATTAGCAGAAGCAACAAAAGAAATAGGGCTCGTCCAGACAATATCATTTATACCTACGTCTAAGGCTAAACAAGCTATGTGTAAAGCCGCAGTAGCATTGCATGTTGCAATTCCATATTCAGCTTTACAATAGTTTGCTACTGCTTGTTCAAATTTAGGAACTTGGGGGCCTTGGGTGAGAAAATCCGACTTTAAAACATCAACAACTGCATCAATATCAGCTTGACTAATGTTTTGTTTACCGTATGGAATAAAAGTGGGGATCATAGTTCAGCTAATGTATTAAAATCTAACAACTCTTTTTTCGATAAAAATGTTGGGTTATTTTGAGAGTTATATTCAAAACCATGTACGACTTGATGCCCATGTTCGTTTAATGCATTTACTGTAAAATCATTACTTCGACTTGAAAACTTTATACTGGGTGCAATAACAAAATGATCATCGTATTCATAGGTATGGTAAGAATCATCAGAAGGGCACATTATTTCATGTAATTTTTCACCTGGTCGAATACCAACAATTTTGATATCTAATTTGGGAGCCATAGCTTTCGCTAAATCAATAATACGCATAGAGGGAATTTTGGGTACAAATATTTCACCACCAAACATGCGGGAAAAGTTTTTTAAGACAAAATCTACACCATCTTGTAATGTTATCCAAAACCGAGTCATTTCGATATGTGTTACTGGAATTTCAGCCGCGCCCTCATTAATAAGTTTTTCAAAAAACGGTACTACAGAGCCTCTAGAACCAACAACATTACCATAACGTACTACTGAAAATGTTGTCTTATTTGCACCGGATATATTATTAGCTGCAATAAAAAGTTTATCAGAAACTAATTTTGTAGCACCATATAAGTTGATGGGATTTGCTGCTTTATCTGTAGACAATGCTATGACTTTATCAACATTATTTATTAATGCTGCAGATATGACGTTTTCTGCACCATTAATATTCGTTTTGATACACTCCATAGGATTATATTCTGCAGCAGGTACTTGTTTTAACGCGGCAGCATGTATAACAAAATCCACACCATTCATTACTTGGGTTAAGCGTTCTCTATCACGAACGTCACCAATGAAATATCGCATGCAAGGTTGATTAAAGTCCTGCTGCATTTCAAATTGTTTTAATTCATCCCTTGAGTAAATAATAATTTTATTAGGTTTATATCTTTCTAACAGTGTTTTGGTATATTTTTTTCCAAAAGAGCCTGTTCCGCCAGTGATTAAGATATTTTTGCCATTAAACATTGTTTACCCCTTAAAAATATCGCTCTTAACTTAAACTTATAAGTATAAAGAGCTTGCGCTGTATGTTTTCAGTTTATTTCATCTAAGTAGTGATTCCAAGCTTAATTCGTGCCAGTTATTCTTTGACGCTTGTTATTTGAACATAATGTGAAGGAGTTTTAAGTTTTGGTAAAAATTGGCACCAATATTTATGTTAATCAACAAATTAAAAGGACTTTTTAATTATATATACGATGAGGTGATCTCTAAATAAATTTTTATGCGATGTATTAAGGAAAGTTTTATATTATCTATTAATAATTTCTAAAGATATTTACTAAGTGGTCGATAATTATACAAGGGAATAAAATTATAAAGTGACTTTCCATGGCAATGAGAGTAAATACCAATATTAATTCACTATTTGCGCAGCGAATGTCAAATCGCTCGCAGTTAAAGCAAAGTGAAGCGATGACACGTCTGTCTTCTGGCTTGAGAATTAACTCTGCTAAAGATGATGCAGCTGGACTTGCGATTAGTGACGGTTTTACCTCTAAAATTCGTGGTTTAACACAGGCTATTCGTAATACCAATGACGGTATTTCGGCGTTACAAACTGCCGATGGTTCTTTAAATTCAATTGTCACTAATTTACAGCGTATTCGTGAGTTATCAGTGCAAGCGGCTAATGGCACTTTATCAGCTTCAAATCGTAGCGCATTACAGCAGGAAGCTTCACAATTACTTAACGAGATGGATAGTGTTGCAGCGACAACTGAATTTAATGGTGTCAAACTGTTTGAACGTAATGAACTGCCTGCACATGTTGATGAAACAAAACAGTTTATGGTCGATCAATTATTCACTAATTGGTTTGCTGAATCAGAACGAATGATCAGTGATGGTTTTGGTTTGAAAGTTACCGATAAACAAGAAATGTCACTTGTTTTTGATGATGACCCAAATGCTGAGTTTGCGGCTACAGTTAGTTATTCTGCTGCCAATGATGACTCTTTAAGTAGGGCACAACAACAAACATTAACTATTTATACTAAGTCCTTTCCTATTGGCAAAAAGCCTGACGGTGGTTCTGCCCCGCAGTTTAGTGACCGTATCATTGCTCACGAAATGGTGCATGCAGTGATGGGGCGAACTATGGATATGGATTCATTACCAACGTGGTTTAAGGAAGGTGCTGCAGAGCTTATTCAAGGTGCAGATGAAAATGTATATAATCAATTGGTTGCTGAAAATGATGCCAATTTTGCAGTTGCTTTTGCTGGTGACCCAACATTATTTGATAAAACCGATGGTTTTACTGGTACAGATATTACCAGTTATGCAGCCGATAATACTTTTTTTACCGACGGCACTTGGGATAGTTCTTCCAAACATTATTCGCAAGGCTATACCGCCGTTCGAATGTTACACGATGATATCAAATCCAACGGCGGTGATGGTATCAAAGACGTTATGGCCTTTTTAAGTAGTGAAACAAATTTAGCTGCAAATTTGGGCACAAATACTTTAGATAAAGCGATACAAGATTTATTTGCTAATGGTTTAACCTCCTATGCGACACAAGCTGCTTTTCAAACTGCGTTTTCAGGTGGTTCAGGCGCCACATTCATTACTAATGACTTTAATTTTGGCAATGAAGATACCGGCGCTATAGGTGGCTTTGATGTTGATGGTGGTGATGTTAAAACTGCTGAGTCTGTTGTAGATAACTCTACAACCTTTTTAACACTGGACCCTATGGAGGGGTTTACCGTAAAAGTACCTACTGCACACGTGATTAATCCTTTATTGGCTAATACTTATAATTTACAAGTCGGCTCTGAAAAAGGGCATCGTTTGGAAATGGAGTTTTCGCGTGTTGATTTAGAAGCGCTTGGATTAAATGCATTAAATATTGCGACAGACCCAGAAAACGCGATTAGTTTGATTGATCGGGCGTTAGCCTATATTTCTGAGCAACGTGCTGGTTTTGGTGCTTCAATGAATCGTTTACAATCAACAGTTTCAATCTCCGAAATTTCAATTGAACATATGTCAGTAAGTCGCTCTCGTATTAATGATGCAGATTTTGCTTTAGAGACATCAAAGTTGAGTAAAGCTCAAATTTTACAGCAGGCATCTACAGCTATTTTATCTCAAGCTAATGCCAGTGCAACGAGTGTTCTGTCATTGTTAGGTTAGTCGTTGGAATAATCATTGTGTTGCATAGTTTGGAACATCGTTGTTCCTTGCCTTCGACGTGTACGGAAGCAGGTACTTAAATTTTAATTTTGTTTGGATCTGAAATTTAGTTTTCTTCCTGAACATACACGAAATTATGCTCCTAAAATTTCGATATTGCCTGCACGGACGCAGGTACTTAACTTTTGTCTGGAACTAAAAAGTTGACCGTACATCCTGTACATACACGAAATTATGCTCCTGCAATTTCGATATACCGTACATCCTGTACATAAAAAAACACTATTTCAAATAGTGTTTTTTAGTTTAATCGTTAGTAATATTATGTTTTAAATTTACAAAAAGTTATTAAAAGACCATCAATTACTATTTATTACTTTTATATGCATCAGTAGCATTTCTATTCTTTTTGATGTCTAAAATAGCTTCTTTTACTTCATCTAACTGCTCTTGTGCTTTTTCAGCTAATTTACTTAATGTATAGGCACATAGTTGTAAACGTTTAATGTGTTGATCAGATGTTTCTTCATTAATAGATGGCATCATTGCTTGGATTTTTTCATCAATAAGCGCAATGAATTCAGTTGCAGGTTCAACATAATCAGGGTCTTGCATTATAGTATCAACATCGAGGATCTGATCTTCAAGCGTTGAAATATCTTCTTCAGATAGTTGCTTTATTTTGGACATGTATTCACTCCTAAATACCTGCTATTGCGGCTTGTGCTTCTGGTTTTATTTGTTGTTGTTGGGGAATACTATCCCATCCAGCTTTAATATCAATAAAAATTAAGCTTACTTCATTTAGCAGTTCACATTTAGCCTCAGCGTTAGCTTCAACTAGCTTACGTACTGAGTAGTCATATAAAGCTGCGAGATTTTGAGAAATTTCACCGCCTTGCTCCATGTTTAAACTATCAACTAATTCGCCAATTAAGGCGATGGTTTTATTAATTTGTTTCCCTTTTTCTTCAATATCATTACGTTGAATTGCACCTTTTGCAGCGGCTAAGCTGCCGAGAATATGTTGATAAATAATTGTAATGAGAGTGTGTGGGTCCGCATCTAATATATTGTTTACGCTATTGATTTGATATTGTTGGATTGAGCGACGAATAGCCATAGCTTACCTCTTATGCCGGATATAATTTACTGTCTTGAACGTATTTTTATTAGATCAAGAACGATGAAAATACTGGGAAAATCAAACTGTTTTTATACAGTTAAAGTTTATATCGGCGGGAAAGGTAATTCATTTAGGATAATTTAATAAAACTGCTACGCATTTTCATATATGCCACTAGGTGGCGTTTTAGATATAGTCTGTGTGGTTAACTAGTAGTAAAAATTTTTATCTTTTATCTTTTATCTTTTATCTTTTATCTTTTATCTTTTATCTAGTGGGATTGCATCCCAACCTTCTTTAATATTTAAAATTAAATCAGCGACTTCATCTAATTTATCGATATTGTTTTCAATATTTGCATCAGTTAAACAACCTACAATATACTGATATAGATCAAAAAGGTTAATTGATATTTCACCACCTTTTTCCATATCAATGCTGTCTTGTAATTCACCAACTAAAGCCATCGATTTTATCAGAGCTTTACCTTTATTTTCTATTTCTTTTCTTGAAATAGCGCCTTTGGCAATGGCAACGTTAATCAGTATATGTTTGAAAATAATACTTATGAGTGTATGAGGGTCTGCATCAACAACGCTTTCAGCAAATGAATTTTGGTATTTTTTTATAGATGTTCTCATAATCTCAGTACTCGATTGTTTTAAATAGAGCCAATTTTTATATACAGCGTATTTGATAATAAACTTAGCACAAAAAAAAAGACTCCTTACATATATAATTTTAAAGCAATATACGAGCCACAAAGTAAAGGAGCTGACTTGTAAATAAGAGTTGAAACTTAAGGGATAGCTTACAACAACCTAGCAATCTTATTATAAAGCTCAATCGCTTGTTTATTACTTAAATTTCCCTGTGACTGAGCTCTACCGATACTTGAACTGACTCTGACAACATCGGTCGCAATTTTATTAATTTCTTTTGACGCAGAAATTTGAGTCTCTGTTTGTTGTTTGACTATTCCTTGTTTTGATATTTCTAATATATCTGCAGAGAATTCACCCAAGTTGGGCTTTAATGGACTTGATTGGAGTTTGTTAATCGTAGCAGGGGTAATACGCTGAATATCGCTACTCGCGGTTAATGGGGTAGAACTCGACATATTGCCTCCAACTTATAAGAGTTAACAATACACTCTGTAAGTATAGCCCACAGCCAATAAAACCCTCAATTATGGATATATATATCCGATCAAAATATCATCAAAACTTTCAAATAAGTCAAAAAAATGACTTGAGTGTCAATTTTTTGTTGTAAAATAGTCATAACTCGCTAAAATCATACGTTATTAATTCGTAAATTTTCCTTTATATGATGCATTTACAAGTTCAAAAAAATATTGTTGTTATTGACAATGATGTGCAACGTCGTCAGCAAATCGAAACCGTTTTAGCCTTCGTTGGTGAGAATTTTATGGTTTGCAGTGAAAGCGAAGTTGGAAGTTATTTCAAAGAAAGTAGCAACATCTTAACGGTTATTTTATGTGGATATTTATCTGATGGCATACTGGAATTTGTTAAAAAACATCCAAGCTGCCCGTTCATCCTACATGATGTTATAGATCAACAAGCCATTTCGGGGTTTGCCAATATTGTTGGTCAACTTAATGTACCTCTCAATTATGCGCAGTTAACTGAACTTATTCATCACAGTCATCAGTATCACAATAACTTACCTAAGCAACGTAAATATTTAAGTTCAAATCCTCTTTTTCGTTCGCTTGTTGGGGTGAGTGAAAAGATGAATGAAGTGCGTTTCTTGATAGAGCAAGTAGCGGGCACTCAAGCCAGTGTTTTAGTCTTAGGTGAATCAGGAACAGGTAAAGAGGTCGTTGCGCGAAATATTCATAACTTATCTGATCGTGCCAAAGGGCCATTTGTCCCTATCAACTGCGGAGCTATTCCTGCGGAACTGTTAGAGAGTGAACTTTTTGGTCATGAAAAAGGCGCTTTTACCGGCGCTATTTCTTTACGTAAAGGGCGTTTTGAACTTGCTGAAGGTGGCACCTTATTTTTAGATGAAATCGGCGATATGCCACAACCAATGCAGGTGAAGTTATTACGAGTATTACAAGAGCGAACGTTTGAGCGTATTGGTGGTGCAAAAAGCATTAAAGCTAATGTACGTATTATTGCGGCGACACATCAAAATTTAGAAGAAATGATCAAAACTAATGAATTTCGTGAAGATCTTTATTATCGTTTAAATGTATTTCCTATTGAAACACCTGCACTACGTGAACGTAAAGACGATATTCCGCTGTTATTAAAAGAGCTAACATCTCGTTTTGAAAGTGAACAAGGCCAATCAGTTCGTTTTACCGATAATGCTATCACTTCTTTAATGGAACATCCGTGGGCGGGTAATGTACGTGAATTATCTAACCTTATTGAACGCATGATCATTATGTTTGCTGATCAAGTAGTTGATGTAAGTGAATTACCTTTGAAGTACCGCCATATTGATGTTGAGGAATATCAGCCTGAATATCCTGAAGAAATACAGGAAAGAGAAGTTATTAACGAGCTTTTTTCTGGATTTGATTACGGCGATGAAGATCAAGATGATTCATCATTTGAAGATGAATTTATCAGTACTGATAATATTGGTTTACTGCCAGAAGAAGGTTTAAATTTAAAAGAATATTTGGCAAAACTTGAAGTATCTATGATTGAACAAGCATTATCTAAAAATGATTGGGTAGTAGCTCGTTCTGCAGAGTTATTAGAAATGCGTAGAACAACACTTGTTGAAAAAATGCGTAAATACAACCTACAAAAAGAAAGTTAAAAATTTTTTATTATTATAGTTAAGCCAAATTTTTGACATAAAAACTTTAACTGAAACTTTATCTATATACTTGAAATTAAACACTAATTTTAAGTGGCATAATTAGTGCTTTATTACGATTGTTATAAATAATCGAGTAAAGCATTATGGCACTTGCCTATTCTACTAGCACTGAACATCAGTCGACAGACAAATCCTTTAATCATTCGCCGCTTACATTTGGGCAACATGATCTGTCATTACAGTCTGAAGCCTATATTGGTGAGTTAGAATCCTTACGACAGCAGAGTAGCCAGTTAAGCCAACTTATAGATGTTATGCCAACAGGTATGATCATGCTTGATGGTGATGGTGTCGTCATAAAAATTAATAAAGTTGCCAGCCTTTTACTTGATGAACCCATTTTAGGACAACCTTGGTTTGATGTCATAAAACGCTCTTTTAAACCACGAGCTGATGATTGGCATGAAGTTTCATTAAATGATGGCCGCCGCGTTAAATTAGAAATTACCGCATTGGGGAATCAACCAGGTCAGCTGATCATGATCACCGATTTAACTGAAACGCGATTATTGCAAGACAAGTTAAGTCAATTACAACGTTTATCTTCACTCGGTAAAATGGTCTCAACTTTAGCACATCAAATTAGAACCCCATTATCGGCAGCTATGCTTTATGGTGCTAACTTAAGTAATTCAAAACTTTCAGGCCAAGACCGAGAAAATTTTCAAGATAAATTAATGTCTCGTTTGCAAGATTTAGAACAGCAGGTCAATGACATGTTGCTTTTTGCTAAAAGTGGTAAGCAACAAGTGGTAGAACCTTTGAGTATCAATACATTAGTAACAGAGTCAGTACAAGGACTAGAGGCTTTAACTAATAAGGCGAATGCCCAAGTATTGG
>JABSOX010000014.1 GCA_013215655.1 Colwellia sp. | reverse complement strand
TCATCTATTGCTGATTTTGCCAATGTTATTAGTATTGACCCGTCAATGACATCACGTTTATTACAAATTGCTAACAGTGCTATTTATAGTTTTCCTGGAGAAATTAGTACAATTTCCCGTGCAATTACCATTATTGGTACCCAATCCATTTATAACATGATGTTAGTGGATGTTGCCGCGTCTGCGTTTAAGCATTTCTCAAATCAAGCCATTGATTTACAAAGATTCTGGAGAATGAGTGTTTTTTGTGGATTAGCAGCGAAGAACTTGGCCATAACTGCAGGAATTCGAGATATTGAACGGTTATTTGTTGCGGGATTGTTGCAAAACTTTGGTGAGTTAATTGTTGCTAAAATTACGCCAGCGGTAGCACAACGCTGTGAACGATATTCATCTGAACATTTACCTTGGTCAATACAAAAAGAAAACTTTGGTTTTACTTATACGGATATCTCTGCTGAATTATTAAAAATTTGGCAAATCCCTGAAAAAATCATTTTACCTATTCGTCACTTTAATGAAGCACGTACTATTCAAATTAATAAAGATGTTAAAGTGCTTTACCTTGCCTCACGTCTAGCGCTAGTTGATAGCCATCCTGACGAATTTATGTATGATGAAACTATAGATTCATCGTTGTGTGATAATTTACAAATATCTGCTGATGATCTTCTTTCGGCGGCAGCCTACGCTGCACAAGAAGCTGAAAGTATTTTGGCAGTGATGAACTCAAAATTTTTTACACGCTAAAAAACATTTTTTAAACTTTTGCTCATTACAGTGATATACGAAATGTTTAGTATTTATGATAGTGATATACGAAATGTTTAGTATATTGTTTTGTAAGTGTTTTTCCTAAAATAGCACAATGCTGCACTAAAATTTATACATTTGAACTGTTTGACTCTATTACTAAAACAAGACATTCATAAAAAACCCTGATAGCATCTGGCACAATAAAAATTCTTCAGCCTCTTTGGTTGAGTGAAAATAATAATATCGTCCCCTTACAATAATTATAATCAAGGACATGTATGAGCGCAGCAAGAGAACATTTTAGCTCCAAAATTGGCTTTATTTTAGCCGCGGCAGGTTCTGCTGTTGGTATTGGTAATTTAGTTGGTTTTCCGGTAAATGCCGCCAAAAATGGTGGTGGTGCCTTTCTACTAATGTATGCACTATTCGTTTTTTTCATCTGCTTACCGATAATGATTGCAGAAATGGGTTTAGGTCGTAAAACACAAAAAGAACCGGTTGGTGCCTATAAATCATTAAGTGGTGGCAGTAAATTATGGGGTGTGGCAGGATTTTTTGGTGTCTTAACACCATTTATGATTGCGGTGTTCTACATGGTGTTAACCGTCTGGATTTTTGGTTATATCGCCTTAATTGTTTCTGGTCAGTTAGATTACTTAGCAACAGGTGGATTTGGTGAATTTGTCCAAAGCCCATACTTGTTTGTGGCGATGATAGGGGTTGTTGCTATTGTTAGCTTCATTCTAGTTGCGGGTGTAAAAGACGGTATTGAGCGTGCAGCAAAAATATTGATGCCGGCATTGTTTGTAATGTTAATTGCTATGGTCGCTTTTGTCTTAACGCTTGATAATGCCTTTGCGGGTGTTAAATTTTTCTTAATCCCTGATTTGGATAAATTAACGCCTACGGTAATTAATGGTGCTTTGTCGCAAGCGTTTTTCTCTTTATCATTAGGCATGGGTATTTTAATTACCTATGGTTCATACATCAATAATCAAACTAATATTCCAAACTCAGCAAAACTTGTTGCACTGACGGATACAGCGGTAGCCTTTATTGCCGGTTTGATGATTTTACCTGCGGTATTTTCATTTAATCCAAATGTTAACCCGGCAGAGCTGAGTAACAGTGGTGTTGAATTGATATTTTCGTTTTTACCTAAAATATTTTTAGCATTACAAACGTCTATTGGTTATATCGGCGCAAGTATAGTAGCTACATTCTTTTTCCTTTTAGTCTTTTTTGCGGCGATAACCTCGTTGGTTTCTATCATGGAAGTACCTGTTTCGTACTTGATCAGTGAAAAAGGTCATTCTCGTAGAAAGTCGTTAAATATTTTACTGGTAACCTCAGGGATACTGGCCATAATGGCGATGTTATCTTTTGGTATGGTGGCCTTCTTAACTGAGTTTACCTCATATGCAGGTGGCACACGTTCATTTTTTGATGTGGTTATTGATGTTTTCTACGATACAATTTTACCGTTAAATGGCTTTTTATTGTGTGTTTTTGTGAGTTATCGTTGGAAGAAAGAACAACTCTCTGAAGAGTTATCCATTGGTAATGAAAACTATAAAGGCTCTTGGGTTGAGAAATATATTAACTTTTCTCTAGGCACTTTTATTCCGGTGATTGTTTTTGGTATTTTTATTAATACTGTCGCGCAAAAATTCTTTGCATATAGTTTGTTTGGTTTCTAATTTTATCGCCAAAACATAACTCTATTTATTTTACGAAGGCCAACAAATGTTACAATTTGATGGCCTTTTTTATATGCATATTTTATTAACGAAGATTTTTTATGATCGAACATATTCAACTAAATAACCTTTCCGAATGTCAGCGACTTTTTCATGGTCGTGGCCATGCTTATGCAAATCTTGCTCATGTCAATGTCGATTGGTTAGCGCCTGTGGTATTGATCACTTTATATCAAGAGGTTGAACCTGATTGGTTGATGCAGCAAGTTACTGCGTTAAGTGAACTTATTACTGAGTGTAAATCGATACAAGTACAGCGTCGTTATTTGAAATTTGCCCCTACAGAAGTGCTATTAGGTGAAGACATAACAAGCACTGTGGTCAGTGAGTCAGCGCTTAGCTATCACATAGAATTTGGTAAGTCGCAAAATACTGGATTATTCCTTGATATGCGTAATGGCCGTGATTGGGTCAGAGAGAATGCTTTAGGAAAAAATGTACTTAATTTATTCTCTTATACCTGCGCATTTTCGGTTGCAGCACTTGCTGGTGATGCTAGACAAGTAGTGAATATTGATTTGAGTAAATCATCACTCAGCAAGGGGCGGGAAAATCATCGTTTAAATAATCAAGATACCAAAAAGGTTGTTTTTGAAGGTGTCGATATTTTTAAGTCTTATGGACGATTGAAAAAGTATGGTCCTTATGATTTACTTATTTGTGATCCGCCGTCATTTCAAAAAGGAAGTGTCAATATAGAGCGTGATTACAGTAAAATTATTAGGCGTATTCCGCAGCTTATGGTGGAAGGTGGTTTAGTGATGTTATGTTTAAACTCCCCTGATTTAGATGAGCAGTTTTTATTATCTGAAGTTGCCAGAGAGTGCCCAGAATGTATCTATTTAGAAAGTATCGCGCCTCCTTCGGTTTATAAAGAAGCGCATCAAGGCAAGGGACTAAAAGTTTTATTATTCAGGTATTGCTAGTGAAATAATTGTATCGAATTGATAATTTAATTTAGTACCACACGTGCTGCTAAGAATACTAAAAATGTTCCAGTGACCTTATCAACGATGTGACTTTTTTCTTTAAGTTTATCAATGATATTACCGCGTGATAAAGCAAAAGTGACCAAGCAGTACCAAACCGCATCAATTGTACCTACGGTTGCGGTCATTATGATTTTTTGTTGAGTACTGGCATCACCAGAAACAAATTGACTGAATAATGCCAGAAAAAATATCGCTAGCTTAGGATTGAGAAAAGCGATTAAAAAACCATCTCGCCAGCCATTAATGTCTTTTTCGTTCGGTGCTATTTGGTGAGATAAATCAATACTTGATTTTTTACTTAGTAGCGCTTTAATACCTAAATATAATAAAAATGCCGCACCAGCGTATTGAACGACTGAAAAAATCAATGGTGATTGTACTATGATGATGCCAATGCCTGTTGCCGTAATAGCAGCATAGAGTGTTACCCCTAAACCGTGGCTAATCGAGGTCGCATATCCCTGTTTGGTACCGCCTGCTAACGTGTTTTTAATTACCACGGCTAAACTTGGCCCCGGTGATAATGCACCTAACATACAAATAACTGTTAAAGATAACCACAGATGCAATTCCATAAAATTTAAACCCTATTTTAAATCTAGTATTGATGAAGTATTAATGAATCTAGTGGTATTCTCTAATACGCAGGAAACTAGCGAATCTTGGCACACCACGTTGTGTTTTACCAGTATATTTATAGGTGATGATACTGCCTATTGGAGGAGGATCGCTACGTTGCTGATCAGTAAAACCTGAACCAATTTTAAACTTTATTCCTACAGGTGTTACAACAACTATGGCTCCTAACATTCCCTGATATTTTCCTTTTCCACCTAGATGTTCAATAACCTTAGCTTCTGCATCTTGATAACGTTTAAGTTTCATTAAATGCTTATTTCTACCTTTTGTATAATAAGCCTCTTGGTGGTGTAGCATTAATCCTTCGCCGCCGTTATTAATGATATAGGCTAATTTATTTTCTAGAGCTTCAGTGGAAGTTATTTTGAATTGTTTAATACTATCTAAAAAAGGGGAGTTATATTCTTTAACTAAACTTTTCATTGTATTAATACGCCGGGTAAAGTTATTCGTATTTTCTGGTAAGTCAAAAATCATAAACTTGATGTTGTGCCAGCATTTATTGTTAATCTTCTTTCTTCTTATGCAAGATATTGTTGTTTGAAATTTACCTCTACCGATCCAGAGTTCTCCATCTATAGCCGTTTTTGGCCAGTTAAGGGTAAACCATTCGGGTACATTTATTTCTTTGCCTTGTTTAGATAATAATTTTGTTCCTGTCCAATAGCCTCTCATGCCATCTAATTTTTCACTTACCCAATAATGAGTAATTTTTATTGAAGGCCGATATTTAGTTGCTAGTTGAATTGGTGGTTTTGAATCGCTTGCCAAAGAGTGATTAGTAAGAGTCACCAACGAAATGATCACGACAAAGAAAGAAGATAGTGCTGTGTGTTTCAAAATAACGTCCTTGTTTATTTGATATTACACTGAGTATAGCCAATTAAATAAACTAGACTGATTCTTAGGGATGTCATTAATCAAGGAACGATAAGATGATAAAGAACGTTATATTAATATTTTTGCTGATATGTTTGCTAGTATCACCTGTACATGCAGGCAAGAAACACTGTCAGCCCTATCTTAAAAAACTTCATACTATCCAATCTTTACAGCGACAAGGTCATTCCTTAAAAAGCAGTAACTCCTTAAATAAACGTGAAAATAAAGCGCGGGATAAATGGTGGCAATGTGAACAAGGTAAGTTACCGGTTAAACGTAAAAACAAATCAAAAAAGAAGAATAAAGTTAAAAAAAGTAAAATTAACCCTTTGTTTGATTTGGACTCCTCAGATAAAAAGATAACTCCTTTTGCGACACAAAAATCACTGACGTTTAAGGGCCGATTTCAGGGGGATAAACAATTTTCATGGCTTAAATATTATCAGCAACCTAAGGTATGTATACGACCTAAAACTACAAAAAAGTTTGCTTATTGCATGGAAAATAAATTAGAGCAACAATCTATTTTTGAAAAAGAATATGGCGTAAATAATTAGTCGTTATTACTAAATAGTTGTCTTTTTAATTAATACATACTTTTTAAGAACGTAGTGATAATGTTATCTGTTTGTTTATATTGATATTTTTATTTGGAATGTTATTTGCTCTATATATCATTAATTAAAACTATTTTAGGTTCTGTTGATGCTGTCTAAAGTTAAAAGTTCTTTATTATCTCTGCTTGGTTTTATCTTAGTTGCTCTCGGTCTTGTGTTTATCTTATTACCGGGTCCAGCTATTTTATTTCTTCCTTTGGGGCTTGCTCTGTTAAGTTTAGAATATGACTGGGCAAAGGTTTGGTTGCGTCGTTGTCAGCGCTGGATGCGAAAAAGTGCGGTAACAATGGATAAACTTGTTACTAGAATTAAGTATAGAAAATATAGATAAAGTTGAGATGGTGTTAACCTGTAAAGACTTATATCTATCTTTACAGGTATAGAATTTAGTTTTTATTTAACCTGAGTTCTGGATAATGAATATTATAATCAATTGAAATTAAAAGAATAAACTCAAGTTATGCACAATGATGTTAGTTTTGTGGTTATCAAGGCATCTTTACGTATCCAATAGCTGGCTATTGGTCGTAAGGATAACGCCGAGAAACGCGAAAATAGCTTTATTGTGTGGTATTGCTTATCCAGTATTCAGGTTATTTAGCAACGTATCGAGCTTTTTTATCGTTATACCCACTAACAATATTATCAATCGTTTCTTGGCAATATTCACGTAAGCCACTTAATAACATGTGTTTTTTCCCATGACCAACAACGTTACCATCAGCAACTAAATCAAATAATAACCAAGCATTACCACGTTTACCGTCAATGGTTAACGTTGAATTCGATTCAACTAATTTTACATGATTAATATTGAGGTCATTAAGATGAATCGACATACTTTGATACATGACCATCGGACGAGTAGGGTTGATCATGACCTTTTCTTCGGCCATTAATTTAACCAAAATATGAGGGAAAGTATGTCCTGAAAATTCGACATATGAGCGAATTAATGACTCAATAACCTGCGGGTCAGTTGTTCTTTCGCCACTCGCTGTAATTTGCATGTATTCTTTATTATTATCATCGGTAATGCTGGCCTCTCCGTCAATATTGCTTGGAAAATCAAGTGAGATGCCATCGGTTACCATACCTGAAAATTTAAAGGTCATTTCCTGATGTAAGCCTGTTTTGGCTAATACCAATGAAAACAATAAATCACCAGGTACACAAAATCTTTTGGCATCTATATCATGCAGGGGATTAAAGTCGTCGGCAACTTGCTTCGCAAAATCACTCGCCTGTTGACGAGAAAATACTGTTTTGTTATTAATTACACTGCAATAATTATCAAGAAACATAATAGGGTGATTTCACTTATAACTGATCAAAAAACGACGCATTCTATCAGTAGTTGCGAGATAAATCGAAAACATTTGCTAACAATTACACTAAACAGACCAGTCGTAAACTTGGTGGTGAGGACATTTGGCTGGTTTATTTAAGAAAAGGAGGCTCTTTAAAATTCAAAACCAACTGCTCTTTTTGACCTTTTTTTAGTTTTTTAAGTTGGTATTCCCTAATACTAGCCGATTGTCGATTAGTACATTGTTCAGCATAGACTAAACAAACAGGACGACGGGCACGGGTATATTTAGCACCTAATTTATTGGAATCATTATGTTCTGATAAGCGCCGATTGAGATCCGTGGTAATTCCTCCATACAAACTGTTATCGGCACAGCGCAGTAGATATACAAACCAAGGAGATGACATTTATTGATGTTTAATATTATGAAAAGTAGATGCTTATCATGACAGTTATAGTGAATCAGATCGATAAAGTTAGATAAGATAAATATAGCGGTGTAAGCATTTTTTTCATAATATACTGACACTTTCATCGAAAAATAATCATTATGCCTGAAACTGAATTTGGCGCATTGCGCAAAATGACTGCACAACTGGACACTCAAGGAAATGTTGAGTACCACTTACCCATAGGTGAACAAAGTATTCCACTCAATGCGATCATAGGTAAACAGTTGTCGTTGCATTACAACGGTAATATTAATTGTGGTCATTGTGGTCGGAAAACTAAAAAAAGTTATGCTCAAGGTTATTGTTTTCCTTGCATGCAAAAATTAGCTCAATGTGACTTGTGTATTATGAAACCAGAGACGTGCCATTATCATTTAGGTACTTGTCGAGAGCCTGAATGGGGTGAGCAACATTGCATGGTGCCACATTATGTATATTTAGCGAATAGCTCGGGGTTAAAAGTTGGCATTACGCGCCATACACAAATACCTACACGTTGGATTGATCAAGGGGCTGTACAGGCATTACCGATCTTTAAAGTGAGTTCACGTATTTTGTCGGGGTTAGTTGAAAAATCGTTAACTGAGTTTATTGCTGATAAAACGAATTGGCGATTAATGCTAAAAGGTATTCCTGCAGAAATAGATCTTGTTGAAAAGGCAAAAGAATTAAAGCCTAAAATTGCTGAAAAATTAGCAAATATTACTCTACAATATGGTGAAGATGCCATTGAATCTTTAAATGGCGAAGCGGTTAATATTCACTTCCCAGTGAATCAATATTTAGAGAAAATTAGTTCATTTAATTTCGACAAAGCACCGATCGTCTCAGGTGTCTTGTTAGGAATTAAAGGACAATATTTAATTTTTGATAATGGTGTGATAAATATTAGAAAATTCACTTCGTATCATATTAGTGCTGAATTCTGATCAATTTAACCATGAATAAATATTTTGGGTATATACTTAACTATACCCAAGTATCTTGATGTAGCTTGAGTATATACAGGATGTTCTTTGTACGTAAGTTGGACTTAAAACTACTTTATTTGTATTTATAAAAGGAACGCTGTTATGAATTCTTACGAATGTGCTGAAAAGGCAAGTGAAATATTTGTACTATCAGATTCATTTATACGAATTAAAGAATTAATCGATGATGAAGCATCGACGATTGATGATATTGCTGATGTTATTCTGCTCGACCCTGCATTAGCCGGTACGATATTGAAACTGGCAAACAGTTCTTTTTTTAATTATCCCGGAAAAATAGATACTATCTCCAAAGCGGTATTAGTCTTAGGTATTACCGAAGTTTATAACCTTATAATTGCTTATTTTACCACTGACGCTTTTAAATCTTTATCTGCTGATCCTGAATATTTAGAGGCTTTCTGGGAACAAACGGTTGATTGTGCATTAATTATTAAATTTTTGGGATATCAATTACAAATACCTAATTCAGAACGTTTATTTATTCTAGGCTTACTACATAATTTAGGTGAGCTGATTGTTCAACAGTTTATGCCAGCTAAAGTTGAAGCTTGTTATCATGTTTCAACCCTTGAATTACCATGGCAGAAACAAAAAGAAATTCTTAATTTTTCTTATGGGGAGTGCTCAGGAGATTTACTGAAACTATGGCAACTTCCTTATAGTTTAATTGAACCTATCCGTAATCAAGATGAAGATAATTTTGAATATTTGACTATTGAAACACAACTATTATATGTAGCTAAACGCATAATGTTACTTAGTCATCAGTGTAAACAACATGCTCAGTCGGCATTACTTACGGACGAAAAAATAGCCAATCTTAATATCGATCAGCAATTGATCAGCGCCGCTAGAAATTTCTGTGATATGGAACGATTGGCAATACTTGCGGTACTAAATCCAAGTGCGGCAATGATTTACTAATACTATTTCGCATTAACTCTTACTTTCTTATACTGATTAGTATGATAGCTACACAGCTCAATAGTACTCATTGTCAACGAAAGCTATTGTTTATTCCCGTTAATACTCGAGAACCTGGACACAAAGCATCTTGTGTAAGCTGATTGAGTGGCATATCACAGGTATTATTTATTTCGTGATAATGTGTTGCTGTCGGATCTAAATAAAATAAACCGGTTAGTATCTCTCCTTTCTTTTTATATTTAGCAATATCGACAATTGCTTGCATGGGATCGGTTGTTTGGTAGTCATCTTGTATTTTTCTAATACGCATTAATGAGCCGTCATGAAGACAAATATCTTCACCTTCACCACTCGCACAATCACTGGTTATTTCTTTTTTCATTGGCACAAAATCAGCAATAGCGGCGGTAGTGATATGTTCATGTACATAATCATATGAACGGGTCGAATCTTTATGGTTATTAAAGGTTACACAGGGGGAAATGATATCAATATAAGCAAAACCTTGGTGACTAATCGCAGCTTTAATTAAGGGCACAAGTTGCTTTTTATCGCCGGAAAAACTTCTCGCGACAAAAGTTGCTCCCAATTGCAGCGCCATAATACAAAGATCTATATCTGTAAAAAGACTCAGCTCACCTGCTTTATTGGTTACGCCTTTATCAGCTGTTGCGGCAAGTTGTCCTTTAGTTAATCCGTAAACACCATTGTTAGCCACCATATAAAGCATATTTAATTGTCGACGAACCACGTGAGAAAACTGGCCTAACCCAATGGATGCACTATCTCCATCACCCGACATACCGAGATAAATTAAGTCTCTATTAGCCATGTTGGCGCCCGTTGCCACCGATGGCATTCTGCCGTGAACTGAGTTAAAGCCATGGGCCTTATTTAAAAAGTAATTGGGTGACTTTGATGAGCAACCAATACCTGACATTTTAGCGACTTGATGGGGCGGTACAGAGAGCTCAAAGCACGCCTGAACAACGGCTGAGGTAATTGCATCGTGGCCACAACCTGCACATAACGTTGATAATGAACCCTCATAGTCTCGGTAATTTAAGCCAAGATCATTGGTTGGGATACGAGGGTGATGAAATTTCGATTTTATAAAACTCATAGTCAGAACCTTATAACGCTAATATTATTGTTTAACTTACTTGTTTTGCCGAATAATCGCCGGAAAGCTTATCAAGAACACCTTGCACAATGAATGTACTGGTCATTGGTAAACCATCACAATTGGCAATCGATGATAACTTTTCAGGGGAAATTTCTTGTTCATTAATTAATAACGAACGCATTTGACCATCTCTATTTTGTTCAATAACAAAGAGCAGTTGATGATTATTAATAAACTCTGATACAGCATCATTAAAAGGAAATGCTCTAATTCTCAGTGTATCTGCGGCTAAACCATGGTCTTTAAGCTGTGTTTTAGTTTCGGCAATGGCATGAGCACTTGTACCAAAATAAATTAAACCTATTTGTGCCAACTTATGTCCTTGGTTTATTTCTGGTACGGGTACTATTTGGCTTGCGGTATCAAATTTTTTAAGCAAACGTTCCATATTATGCACGTAATCTGATGATTTTTCGGTATAACCCGCATATTCGTTACGAGAGGTTCCTCGTGTGAAAAAAGCGCCTTTTTCTGGATGAGTACCGGGTAGGGTTCTGTAACAAATGCCGTCGCCGTCTGAATCTTTATAACGACCATAATTTTCAATATCATCAAGCTGTTGAGCAGTTAGTACTTTGCCCAAGTTATAAGATTTATTATCATCCCAACTAAATTCTTCAGTTAAGTGGTCATTCATACCTAAATCTAAATCACTCATGATGATAATAGGTGTTTGTAGTTGATCGGCTAAATCAAAGGCTAATGCTGAAAACTCAAAACATTCAGTAGGGTCTTGGGGGAAAAGTAGTACATGTTTTGTATCGCCATGTGATGCGTATGCACATGCGATAATGTCAGATTGTTGAGTTCTAGTTGGCATGCCAGTAGACGGGCCAGCACGTTGTACATTGACTAAGACTACAGGAATCTCAGCAAAATAGGCTAAACCTAAAAACTCACTCATTAGTGAAATACCGGGACCACTAGTAGCAGTGAAAGCACGGGCACCATTCCAGCCTGCGCCAATTGCGATACCTATTGCCGCTAGTTCATCTTCTGCTTGCACTAGCGCGTAATTTTTTTTTCCTGTTGCGGGGTCAATACGCAAGCGATCACAGTAACTGGAGAATTTCTCTATCACTGAGGTTGATGGTGTGATTGGGTACCAGCCTACGACCGTAGCTCCTCCATAAACTGCACCTAATCCTGTTGCGGTATTACCGTCAACCATAATACGATTATTAATTAAATCTCGGCGTTCTACTTTAATACTTAGTGGGCAAGTAAAGTGTTGATTTGCATATTGATAGCCCAGTTCAAGGGCGTATATGTTGGGAGTAATTAGCTTGTCTTTACCCTTAAATTGGTCGGCAACTAATGATTTTAAGACATCAAATTCAATATTTAGTAAAGCGGCGAGTGCGCCAATATAAACTACATTTTTAAAGAGCTGACGCTGACGAGGGTCTTTATATTCTTTCTGACAAATGATTGATATAGGAATGGGTAAATATTGAATATCAGCGCGAATATCATCTTCGGTCAATGCTCTTGATGAGTCATATAAAAGAAAACCGCCACAAGCAACACTGCAAATATCTTCTTTGAGGCTTTGCGCGTTCATCGCTACCACTATTTCTGAATTTCCACCACGACGAGCGAGAAAGTTATCTTCACTGATCCTTACTTCGTACCATGTTGGCATGCCTTGGATATTCGATGGAAAAATATTTTTGGCACTAACAGGAATACCCATTCTTAAAATGGCTTTTGCAAACATATTGTTAGCGCTGGCAGAGCCGGTACCATTGGTATTGGCAAAGCGCACTACAAAATTGTTTGTAGCTTGGCATTGGCTAGAAAACTTTAGTGTATCCGGTGGAGTCATTTTATGGTCGCTCCAATATTATCGATCACTAGTTTTTTCATATCCCATGCCCCTGTTGGACAGCGTTCAGCGCATAAACCGCAGTGTAAACAAACGTCTTCATCTTTAATCATGATATGCCCAGTTTTTAATGGCGCTGAAACTAATAATTCTTGGTCAGGATTTATTTCTTTTACCCTTAATTGTGAAAGTAAATGCTGGGCATCGGCATTCTCAACCTGATCTGTATCACCAACGTCAACAAAATTAATACAGTCCATCGGGCAAACATCATCACAGGCGGAACACTCAATACAGGTACTTTCGTTAAATACTGTGTGCACATCACAATTTAAACAACGCTGAGCTTCTTCAAGAGCTAACTTTTCATCAAAGCCTAATTCAACTTCCGTATTTAAACTTTTTACGGCTTCATCCCAAGAAATATGAGGCACTAGGTTTCGTGCTTGATGATCAATACTACTTTGATAGCTCCAGTCATGTATGCCCATTTTTTGACTAACTAGATTAAAGCCGCTTTCAGGGCGTTCATCTTCGGTATTTTTCCCTTGGCAAAAAAGGTCGATAGAAATAGCAGCTTGATGTCCATTAGCTACCGCCGAGATAATATTTTCGGGGCCAAAAGCGGCATCACCACCAAAAAATACTTGTTCTAAACTGGACTGTAAAGTCGCTTTGTTTAATGCGGGCTGTTGCCATTTATTAAATCTGAGCCCAATATCACGTTCAATCCAAGGGAACGCAGTATCTTGACCAACGGCAACTAGCACCTGATCACATTCAACTAGTAATGTTTCACCTGTTTCTTGTAGTGTTCGTTTACCAAATTTGTCATAAACTGATTCTACTTGAGCGAACCGTACACCAATAAATTGGTCATTTTTTATAACATACTCAATTGGTGTGTAATTAGGCTTAATATCAATACCTTCTGATTTAGCATCTTCTTTCTCCCAAGGAGACGCTTTCATCGCATCATAACTTGAGCGAACTAATACTGTGACTTGCTCTGCACCTAAGCGTTTTGCGGTTCGACAGCAGTCCATTGCAGTATTACCACCACCAAGCACAACAACGCGTTTAGGTATTGATGATGTATGGCCAAAAGTAACACTGGATAACCAGCTAATACCGGTTTCGATATTTGTACAACCTTGCTCGTGACCGGGTATTTCTAACCAGCGGCCGTTTGGAGCACCCGTACCAACAAAAATAGCATCGAAGTTTGCTTGCAATAGTTTTTTTAAGCTGGAGATCTCTTCGCCAAAGTGGCCTTCTACGCCCATATTTAAAATATAATTTAGCTCTTCATCAAGTACTGTTTCTGGCAGCCGAAACGCAGGGATCTGACTACGCATCATCCCGCCAGCCTTCATGTCTTGTTCAAATAAGACAATGTCGTAACCTAAGGGTAATAGATCTCTGGCAACAGTAAGTGACGCAGGACCGGCACCTATTAAAGCAATACGTTTACCATTTTTTTGTGTAGGCACTTTTGGTAAATAAGGATAAATGTCGTCTTTGTTATCAGCTGCTACTCGTTTCAATCGACAAATAGCGACAGGCTTTTCTTCTACTCTGACACGGCGACAAGCTGGCTCACATGGGCGGTCACATACTCGTCCCAATACCCCAGGAAAAACATTTGATTCCCAGTTAATCATGTAGGCGTCGGTATAACGTTTCTCGGCTATTAATCTTATATATTCAGGAACAGGTGTATGTGCAGGGCAGGCTTGTTGGCAATCAACAACTTTTAAAAAATGATGATAAGAAGAGGTATCGGTAGTTTTCAACGTACTTTCCTTTAAATAGACGCTGATTAAATAATCTACACTATATTGGTCGATAAATAAGCATTTTTATGGCTTAAATTAACTTATTCACGTTATTAATTTTCAATCGATTTTGCACATACTTCCTAATTATCGAGTTTTTTTCTGCACCATTTAAAACCATCACAGATTCTTATGTGCACCGCATTGGTGCGACAAGCTATTGTTAAATAAGTAAAAACCATTAACTCTTTGTATTTATTCATTTATTTTCTTTGGCATGTCAATTGAATAGTTGTTTGTAACTATAAATGCATAATGAATTGAGGGTTAAAATGAAATTAGTTAACGCAATAATAAAACCTTTTAAGTTAGATGATGTTCGTGAAGCTATATCAGAAATTGGTGTTGAAGGTTTAACGGTCAGTGAAGTAAAAGGCTTTGGTCGCCAAAAAGGACATACCGAGCTATATCGTGGCGCAGAGTATCAAGTTGATTTTTTACCCAAAGTAAAATTAGAAATTGCGGTAAATGATGAAGTTGTTGAGCGCTTAGTTGAAGCGATTGCTAAAGCAGCTTATACCGGAAAAATAGGCGATGGTAAGATTTTTGTTTTCAACTTAGAGCAAGCTATCCGTATTCGTACGGGTGAAAGCGATTCTGAAGCAATATAAGGAATAAGATAATGGAACAAAATATTTACCAACTTCAATATGCCATGGATACTTTTTATTTTCTTATTTGTGGTGCGTTAGTGATGTGGATGGCGGCTGGTTTTTCAATGTTGGAAGCCGGCTTAGTTCGTGCTAAAAACACCACCGAAATATTAACAAAAAATATGGCCTTATATGCTATTTCTTGCATGATGTATTTAGCCGTTGGTTACGACATTATGTATGGCGGTGGTGTCTTTTTATCGGGTATTGAAACAGTTGATCCAGCGACTGTATTAAAAGAGTTTTCAGAACGAGAAGACGGTTTTACCGGCGGAGCAATTTATTCTGCTGCATCGGATTTCTTTTTCCAAGTTGTTTTTGTTGCAACAGCCATGTCTATTGTTTCTGGTGCTGTTGCTGAACGGATGAAATTATGGTCTTTCTTAGCATTTACTGTGGTACTAACCGCGGTCATTTATCCTATGGAAGGTAGTTGGACATGGGGTGGTGATGCAGTATTTGGCTTATATACGTTAAGCGAATTGGGATTTTCTGATTTTGCAGGCTCTGGCATTGTGCATATGGCCGGAGCGTCGGCAGCACTTGCCGGTGTTTTATTGTTAGGAGCACGTAAAGGAAAATATTCTGCCGATGGTCGTGTTAATGCGATACCGGGAGCGAATTTACCTATGGCAACCTTAGGGACATTTATTTTATGGATGGGCTGGTTTGGCTTTAATGGTGGCTCAGTATTGAAATTAGGAGATATCTCTAGTTCACATTCAGTGGCTATGGTTTTTCTTAATACTAATGCTGCTGCCGCTGCAGGAGCTATAGGGGCACTCGTTTTTGCAAAAATATTGTTCAAAAAAGCTGATTTAACCATGTGTTTAAATGGTGCTTTGGCCGGATTAGTTGCGATTACAGCTGAACCATCAACTCCTACACCAGTACAAGCAACCTTGTTTGGTGCTATTGCTGGAGTCATTGTGGTGCTATCAATTATCGGTTTAGATAAATTAAAAATAGATGACCCTGTAGGCGCTATTTCTGTACATGGTGTTGTTGGCTTGTTTGGTTTACTTATTGTGCCATTAACAAATTCAGCCTCAACGTTTAGTGGTCAATTAATTGGTGCTGCGACTATCTTTATTTGGGTCTTTACCACTAGCTTTATTGTTTGGTTTGCTTTGAAGAAACTTATTGGTATTCGAGTCAGTGCTGAAGAAGAGTACGAAGGTGTTGATAAGTCGGACTGTGGTTTAGAAGCTTATCCTGAGTTTACCCGCGGTTAGTACTGTGCCTTATACCCAAGCTTCTTGGAAATGCAGGTTCAGAATTCAGCTTGGGGGCGAGAACAAGGCGCAACGCAAAGGCAATGGTTGTTCCCTTGCCGAGTGTTGCAACGCAGTACTCGTTTTCTAGCTGAACTCCCTTTGGGCAAGGCGATAAACAACATTCTGCCGCGTTATTAACTGTTTGAATGGAACAACCATTCACAAAAGTTAATGCCTTGCATAATGTCGTTTATCGATTTGCTGAATCCTGCATTTCGAAGGAGTTTGGGTACATATTCAAAATATGTTGCAGAGCTTGTAGCTTGAATAAACTTATAGTGTCTATTGAAATCATTGATAGACACTATTTTTTGTTAATTCCCCGATGAATTTGTCGAGCCTCACTACGTTCATGTCGACCTACAAATATCATACTTGATAATGAGTGCAGTTAACCTTAGGAAAAACTGTGATACGTTTTATTGAAGACCAAGATGTAGTTAAAATTACAGAGATTTATAATCATTATATTGCTAATACGGTGATTACATTTGAAGAAGACCTCGTCAGTGCAGATAACATGTCTACACGGATTGAAAAAATAAGAGCTGATAATTTACCTTGGTTAGTTGCGGAAGATGAGAATGGCAGTGTTGTTGGTTATGCTTATGCAAGTAAATGGCGAGAGCGCTTTTCGTATCGTTTCTCTGTTGAAATAACGGTGTATTTATCTCCGGACGCGAAACAGAAAGGTATCGGTAGTAAATTATATGAAGGCCTATTTGCAGAACTTCAAAGCCGTTCAATTCATACCATCATTGGCGGAATTACTTTGCCAAACCCTGCAAGTATTGCGCTACATGAAAAGTTTGAAATGAAACAGGTGGCTCATTTTAAGGACGTTGGCTTTAAATTTAATCAATGGCTAGATGTTGGTTATTGGCAAAAGGTGATATAGAAAAGGAGCTGTTATATAGGCAACGAAATGGTTGCCAAACACCCTTTTTTATCTAGCCTATTGGTTAAGGTCAGTTGTCCATGATGGGCGTCCAGTATTTGCCTGCATAAAACTAAGCCTATGCCTGAGCCTTGTTGTTTAGTGGTGTAAAAGGGAACAAACAAATTATCGGGGTTAATGACCCCTGCGCCTTCATCGCTAATGGTCAATGTAAAAATATCCCCATCTACTTGCCAATCAAGATTAATTTCACCTTCGCTATTTACACTCTGCGTTGATTCTACCGCGTTTTTAATAATATTAATCAATACTTGTTCTATCTGTATGGGGTCAATGAGTAAATTCACATCTGAATCTAAACCTTCATCAAAGGTAATATTGTTTTTTGCATACAGAGGTATGATTTTATTTACTAAATCATTAATGGATGTTGACACTTTTTTGGGATCAGGTAAGCAGGAAATTTGTTTATAACTGTTAACAAAGTCTCTTAAGTTATTGGTTCGTTGAGAAATAATCGTCAGGCCTTCAATAAGATCTTCTTTATGACTTTCTATGTCTTGTTGACGGTTAAGAAAGCGTTTTAATGTTTGGCTAATTGATGCGATAGGGGCAAGTGAATTGTTAATTTCATGACTAATAACGCGTACTAAACTTTGCCAAGCATTTTGTTCTTCGCTTCTTAGAATATGGCTGACATCGGTAAGGAAAAGTAGTTTTTGTTGCTTTCCTGATTCTCTAAATTCTTCCATATGTACATTATATTTACCTTGTTGATTGGCAAATTTTAAGGTCATTACTTTACTTTGGCCACTTTCTAGTTGACCTAACTGCTCTAACTGCTTGAGTTGCTTAAGTGAAAGCTGAGATGATTCTTTATCGGGTAATTGTAGTACTTTACTGGCGGCAGGATTTAATAAAATCAATTCGTTTTCGTCGTTTAGCGCAATAATAGCGACATCAATATGGTTAATAACTGTTTTCAATAATAGCTGGCTTTCAACTGACTCAATACGTTGTTTATTAAGCCTTATTGCTAAGCTATTGATCGAATTAACTAATTCATTTAAAGCAATATCATTTTCGTTTGAACGTCCTCTTAAACTATAGTCGCCACGGATCATCCCATCAAGTAAATTACTTAAACTGCGAAATTGATAACTAGATTTTTGATGGATTTTTACATGACAAAGGGCAATACTAATACTGGCAAATAAGATGGTTAATAAAATGAGATAAATTGAAATGTCGGCGTAAAACATTATCCCAATCAGTAAAAAAAATAGGGGTAAAGAAGCAATTAATGATAATTGCGTAAGTTGTACTTCGAAGGAACGTTTTTCTTGCTTCAAGACCTTAATTTAACCTCTTATATTTTTTCTAATCGTCGGTAAAAAGCACTGCGACTTAAACCTAAAGATTTTGCTGCTTTTAAGGCGTTACCTTTAAAGTAAGATAGTCGTTGGTCAATAATATCTAATTCTATACTTTCTAATGTTGCCAACTCTTCAGGCTCTGTTGCGATCAATTCAATTTTATTCTTGTTATTTCGCAAACCTAAATCAATCACATTAACGGTACTTTGTTGACATAAAATTTGTGCTCGCTCCATTACATGGTTTAATTCCCGAATATTTCCCGGCCAGTCATAAGCAATAAGTGCTTTTTTAGCGCTTGGACTGATAGTTAATTCAGTGTGGTTATTTTTATTTGCCATATTTTTTAAACAAGATTGCGCGAGCGGGATAATATCTTCTTCTCTATCACGTAATGGCGGTATTTCAATGGCGATAGTATTGATGCGATATAATAAATCTTTGCGAAATTCACCATTTGTGACCGCATCACTTAAGTTAGCATTGGTTGCAGATATTAAGCGAATATCGACTGTTTGGGTTTTATTAGCACCAACTTTTTCAAATTCACTGTCTTCTAAAACACGTAATAACTTTCCCTGTTGTGAATAGGGTGTATTGGCAATTTCATCTAAAAACAAAGTACCTTCGTCAGCCAGTTCAAAGCGGCCAATGCGAGTAGATTTTGCGTCAGTAAATGCGCCTTTAACATGGCCAAACATTTCACTTTCAAAAAGTGTTTCGGTAACAGCACCCATATTTACGGAGATTTGACTTGCACCATTTCGAGCTGAATGTTCGTGAATATAACGAGCAAACATGCTTTTACCGGTACCGTTTTCTCCGGTAAGTAATACACTAGCATTGCTTTTAGCGACTTGATTAATAATCGCCATGGTTTGTTGCATTACCGGTGATTGAGCAATTAATTGACCTTGATACTCACGATTAACTTGTTGCTCTAATAATTGATTTTGTTGTTTAAGCTTTTGTGAGTTTTTTTCACTTTGAGCCAGTTTAATTTGATTACAAATGATGGCAATTAAACGATCAATATCCCAAGGTTTTTGAATAAAGTCATTTGCACCATTTTGCATAGTACTTACCGCAACTTCGATGGTTGCCCAGCCGGTCATCACTACAATAGGTAAAGTATCATCAAGTTTGCGAATATCAGCGATTAACTGTAAACCCTCTTCCCCAGAGGTGGTATCAAGAGAGTAGTTTAAATCCATTAATACCAGGCTAAAATTTTCTTTACGAACTGCTACTTTAGCGGCTTCAGGATTTTGAGTTAGTGTGACTTCGTAACCTTCTGGCACTAGCAGCATTTTTAATGCGATAAGAATATCGTTGTCGTCATCAACGAGTAATATTTTTTGTTTCATTGTTGCTATTCAATACCTATACCCATCACCACTCAAGATGCAGGTTTTATTGCGTTTAAAACAACATCTACAGCGTTACTCATTCTTGCAATAGAACAACTATTGCTTCAAATAAGTGCCTTGTAGCTGTAATTTTTAATTCACACTAAATTCCCGCATCTTGAATGATAACGGGTATATATTGTGTAAAGCAACTCCAGAAAAAACATCTGCTGGAATTGCTTTTAGTGTATACCTAAATGGTATTAAATTCTTAACTATAAATAGCTTAGCTCTTATAAATTATTCGTAATGTAATGCTTCACTTGGTTCCAGTTGTAAAGCCTTTTTAGCGGGTAAATATGTTGCTAAAATCACGATAGTGCCAAGTATTATTACGGTGGTTAGTGAAAGAATGACAATCTCATTGATGCCTACGCCCATAACAGTTCCCATAGCAAAGCCAAGTGCGCCACCAAGTATCGTTCCAGGAATGCCGCCCCATAATAACTGTTTAACACCCGCAATAAGCAATTCATTGATGATGTGTTTTTCATCTGCACCTAAAGCGCGTTTAATGCCTATTTCCTGAGTTCGTTGACTGATGGTATTCGACATTACCCCATAGATACCACTGCCAGCTAGCACAACTGCAGCGATACCAAAGATTAACAATACTGAGCTGATAAATCTTACTGAAGCTGAGACTCTATATACACTTTGTGTATAAGTTTCAATTCTAAATGCGGGTAACTGACTATCGATTGACCTTAATGTATCACGCAGTATTTTAGTGACACTTGTTTTATCTAATGCACTTTTCATCGCAACAGTGACTTGCACACGTGGATCTTGTGCATACGGCCTAAACACTGACGGTAGCTTTGATCTGGTAGGGTTGTCACCTTGGCGAGTATGTTCAACGATGCCAACAATCGTTAACCAGCTAGGATTTTGTTGATCATTTTCGGTGAACCGTAAACGTTTACCAAGAGCAGACTGTTTTGGAAAATGTTGACTGACAAAACTTTCGGTAACAATCACAGATCTTTTATCATCGCCATTATCACTGTTATTAAAATAACGACCTTGTTGTAACTCAACGCCAAGCTTACCCAAGGTTCCCGGAGTAATCACAATAGCGTTGGCTTCGTGTTTTCCTTTATTGTCATGATATTCTTTACCTTCAATTTCTAATTTGTTGGTGCGAGCGAATAAACCGGGTAGTGTCGATGAGATCATAACGTCACTAATACCCGTGCTATTTTCAAGGCGTGATTGTAAGGTATTAATAAATTCTGATTTTTTACTGGCTAAGTCATAGCGAGCGTCAGATAAAGCGACATCAGCAACTATTATCCCTTGAGTTTCGGCGCCAATATCGGCATGAGTGCGGTTATAACTTGATAACACCATCACCGAAGCACAAATTAATACCACTAAAGAAATTAATATTTCACTAATCACTAATACTTTATTTAATCGCCCTGATTTTTTGCTTAAAGCGCCGCGTGTACCATCTTTAAGTGCGTCATTAAAATTTTCTCCTGAATTTTTCCAAGCGGGTAATAAACCGGTAACAATTATGGTACTTATAACAAAGGCGATAAATAATTTTATGTTGAAGGCATCTATACTAAAAACCCACCAAAAAGGCATTTTACCTGGAAAAAATCCGGCAGTGATCCCTTGAGTTATTTCTAATCCCCAAGCAACCATTAAGAAGCCAATGATGCCACCCATAGTACAAATAATGATGCTTTCCCATAACATTTGGCTAATTAATCTTGCTCTTGGTGCGCCAAGTGCCACCCGTATTGCTGTTTCTTTACTGCGCTCAACTGCTCGAGATAATAATAAATTCCCGACATTGATTGACGCTAATACTAAGATCAAAATGGCGACAACTTGCATTGAATAAACAACGGCGATACCACTACCTACGGACGACATAGACATGGAACCTATATAAGCACTTTTCCGATGATTAGTTTTTGGATATTTTTGTTCGATGCGTTGCATGATCACCGATAACTGCTGATTAATCTCTTGTTTTGAAACACCTTCATCAAGACGAGCAAATCCACGGATATATTCGGTATTATCACGAGATAGTTGTTTGGCGTCTTTACGTAAGGGTAACCACAATTCTGCTCGTCTTGGGAAAGAATATCCTTCAGGCATTACCCCGATAATGCGATAAGACTCACCACTTATTTGCAAGATTTGATCTAAAATTTCACTATCGCCGCCATATTGGTTTTTCCAGATATCAAAGCCAACAATAACAACATTCTCTGCACCTACCTTATCTTCTTTAGTGGCAAATGTTCTGCCTAATACTGGCACAGTATGAGTGAGTTCAAACATGCCGGGCTCGGTATATGAAGCGTTATATTTTCTAGCACCTTCTCGTCCGATGACATTGACGCTTTCTTCACTATAAGCCCCAAATTGTGACAAACCTTTGACATTATTCCTTATCTCAAAATAATCATGGATACTTAAACGATCAAAATTGGTTGCACCATTTTCTGAAGCAGCAATAATCACAATAGACTCACCATCTTTAAAAGGCAGATCGGCAAAAAGCATATTAAAAAATGAAAATAGATAAACACTTAAGCCAATGCCGGTTGCCATAACCAAGGTGGTTAATATGGTAAAGCCGGGTTTCTTAGCAAGTAGCCTTATAGCATACTTAAAATCTTGCATTATCATGATGAATTCTCCTAAGCTGTTGCTGCGTCGAAATTTTTATGCGCGGGATTACTTTGATCTGAAATTATCTGACCATCTAAAATATCAATATTCCGATCGGCTCTTTCAGCAGATCTTGGATCATGGGTAACCATACAAATAGTGGCACCTTCAGCATGTAAAACATCAAGTAATTGCATTACAGCAGCGGCATTTTCAGAGTCTAGGTTACCTGTTGGTTCATCGGCTAAGATAATCGATGGATTGCCAACAATAGCACGCGCTACGGCAACACGTTGTTGTTGTCCACCTGAAAGTTGCGAAGGAAAATGTTTAGCTCGATGTGACATATTTACTTTTTCTAAAGAATCCTTGACCATTTTTACTCTTTGCTCTTTAGACAAATCATTACGATAACTTAAGGGTAAGTCGATATTTTCTTCAACACTTAAATCACTGATCAAATTAAAAGACTGGAAGATAAAGCCGATTTCTTTATTGCGAATTCGTGCTCTTTCAGTTTTCGAAATTCCAGATACATCATGCTCAGCAAGTTGGTATTTTCCACCTGTAGAGGTATCTAATAAACCTAATAATGATAACAAAGTCGATTTACCACAACCTGAAGGACCAGAAATGGATACATATTCACCTTTGTTGATGGTCAGGCTAATATTGCTTAATGCATGGGTCTCAACTTCTTCAGTGTAAAAGACTTTTTCAATATTCTCTAATTTTATTAAGGTAGTACTCATGATGTTATCCTTGTAGTGCATAAACTTTTAAATAGTTGTCATTAAAATATGATGGTATTTACGATTAATACATTCTGATTTTTTGATAGGTTTCCCACGTTGATGGGTCTGAAATAATGATTTGGTCGCCAACGTTTAATCCCTCAATTATTTGAATTTGATTAACCGAACCTTTGCCGAATTTAATGCTAGTACGTTCAGCAAAGTTGCCATCTTCACTGACTTTGTAGATAGCGGAAGTGCTTTGACTTTGAGCAAAGATCGGACGGTTTACATATAAGGTATCGGTTAACTTAGTGATTATAATTTCACCATCTACGCTCAGGTCGGGTCGTGCGTCATTAGGTAAATCGCCAACAAATTTTACGTCAACTTGTACATTGCCATTAACCACTGCAGGGTCGACTCTGGTTACAATACCGGCAACTTTATTATTACGGGTATCAATGATGACATGTTGGCCTATGACAACATCACGAATTTGTAATTCAGGTACCTGCAGTTCAGCAATAAGGGAGTCTTGTTGAGCCAGTTTAGCGATATTTCCGCCCATGGAAACTCGTTGGCCGGGTTCTACCGGAACCTCTTGTACAACACTATCAATGGTGGCAATCACCATTAGGCTATCAACTTGTTGTTGAGCACGCTCTAAGGTTTTTTGCATTTTCTTTAAACGTGCTGCACGGGCGTTGTCTTGTGCGGCAACGTTTTCTTTCATCGTTACTAAAACATCTTGTTGTATTTCCCAACGTTGTTTAAGTTGAATGGTTTCTAAGCGAGTTTGCTCATAGTCAATCTTGGATACAGCGCCAGTACTTTTATGAAATAGTTCAGTGTGTGCCTCTTGTTTTAGTTTGCTACTTTCATAATTAAGTTGAGCATTTAACATCACTGCTTTTTGTATTAATAAGGCTGATTTTTGTTGGACTTGAGCCGCTTTACTTTCTGCAACTTTAGCTTCCAATTCCCATTGCGTTTCCTCTAATAATTGCACCAATTGCGGATTGCTTAATTCAACAATAAGGTCACCTTGTTTTACCCGTTTTCCTGCCTTAACAATAATGCGCTCTACTCGCGCCTCAACACTGGCAGACAACCATTGAATATTATCTGGTACAAGTAATCCAGTGCCTCTAACCGATACTGAAAATTCACCACGTTTAACTTTGTCATATACGACGATATCTTTATCTATTACAAAATCAGCTTGTCCTAGAAACCATAAATAATTGCTGGCAGAGCCAACTATTATTGCGACAATTGCCCAAGGCCAATAGCGTGTTAATAGTGATTTTTTCTGTTTGGCTAGAGAAATATCCAATGTCTGTGCTCCGAGTCAATAAGCTGGGGTGAGCCAATAATGAGTTGAATATTGCAGACATTGTGCCAAATAGGTATGTGACTGATAAGTAAGGGTATTATGTGCTTTCTTGTTGGTTGTTAATTTTTCGTCCCATAGGAGGGAAAGCAAAAAACAAGAACTTCCCAAAAATGGGAAGTTAAGGAGGAGGTTGGAATAAAGTATTTTCTAGGCATTAAAAAACCTGCCGTGGCAGGTTTAATATTCAGATAATTTCATCAACACAATTATTGATTTTTAGTATGCTCTTTTAGATAAGCAAATAATTCTTTTTTATATTTATCAGACTTTTCGGCTTTTTTCTCTTTTGCTGCATGGCGTGCGAGTTGTCGTAATTTTTGACGTTCTAAGCCCTGAAATTCCGTTAATAATGTTTCAACAACTTCACTGCCGTGTTCAATAATGTCATCGCGCATTTTTTCAAGGCGCACATGTTTTGCTGTTTCTTGTTGGTGTTTATTGGCCATAACATCAAGTGCATGATGAATTGGTTCCATATCTGTTTCAACTAATATTTTTGCGATATGTCTAATGTGGCGACGTAATGCTTCGTGTTTGTTTTTGATTTTATCTGCAACAATCATCGCATATTTAAGATCTTCAGTTAACGGCAAGCGACTACGTTGATGTTTAGACATCTCGACCAATTTTTGTCCAAAATCTTGTAATCGGTGCATTTCACGTTTTATTTCAGATTTACTTTTTAAATCTTCATCTAATTCGTCGATATCGTTTGCAGAGTGGGGCATAATGTTTTCTATCAAAATAAGAATTGCCGTTAGTATACTATAATTATGGGTTAACGGGCATGAGTTAACCGACATTAACTAACAGCCAACATATAAAATTCTAATTGCTTACTTTTATTTAACTAGGCATCAAATCAGAGACATTATCAATATCATGACAGAATCAGACAGTATTATTAGTCAACTTGAACAAGTAAAAGTGCGTGTAGCTAAAGTTTTGGATATGGCTAAATCATTAGGTGCAGATGGCGTTGAAGTGGCAATGAGTCGACAACAAGGTCTAAGTGTTACCACACGTATGGGTGAAGTTGAAACTGTTGAATTCACTAATGACGGCGCTTTAGGATTGACTGTTTATAAAGAAGGTCGCAAAGGTAGTGCTTCAACAGCTGATTTATCTGAAGCTGCCTTGGCGCAAACCGTACAAGCGGCAGTCAATATTGCTAAATATACTTCTGTTGATGAATGTTCAGGTTTAGCGGATAAAGAATTGTTAGAAATGAATCCTGAAGATTTAGATTTATACCATCACAAAACATTAAGTACTGATGATGCTATTGCTCTTGCCAAAACCTGTGAAGATAGTGCTTTAGCCTATGATAAACGTATCACTAATTCTGATGGTGCTTCGTTAGATAGTTTTGAAGGTTTTAAGGTTTATGGCAATAGCAACGGACAAATTGTTGGTTATCCAAGTAGTCGTCATAGTTTAAGTTGTGTGATGATTGCTAGTAAAGGCGAAGATATGCAACGTGATTATGCTTATACGGTTAATCGCAATTTTGATTGTATGGATGATGCTAAAGAAATAGGTATTAAAGCCTCAATAGAAGTATTATCACGTTTAGGTGCACATAAATTACCTACCGGTAAAGTGCCGGTAATGTTTCGGGCTGATATTGCTAATACCATATTTGGTCATTTTATTGCAGCGATAAGTGGCGGTAATTTATATCGTAAATCATCTTTTTTATTAGATGCTATTGGTAAACAAGTTTTCCCTGATTTTTTAAGTATCAGCGAACGACCTCATATTAAAAAAGCATTAGCAAGCAGTGCTTTTGATAGTGAAGGTGTCAAAACCCTTGATCGAGAAATAATTGTTGATGGTTGTTTAGAAACCTATCTCTTGACTAGCTATTCTGCTCGTAAGTTAGGACTTACTACGACAGGTCATGCTGGCGGTATTCATAATTGGTTACTGCAAGCTAAAGGAGATGCCAATGGCGGTGACTTTGATGCGATGCTGAAAAAACTGGGTACTGGCTTTTTAGTAACAGAATTAATGGGACAAGGGGTAAATGTCGTTAATGGTGACTATTCACGTGGTGCAGCTGGATTTTGGGTTGAAAATGGTCAGATTGCCTATCCTGTGTCAGAAGTCACTATTGCCGGTAATTTAAGTGATATTTTCAAAGGACTGATAGCTGTTGGTAGTGATACCGATATGCGAGGCAGTATTCGTACAGGCTCATTATTAATTGATGAAATGCAGGTTGCGGGTAGTTAGTTAAACAGACAAAAAGAGCGAGGCTGTTGATTATTGCCCAGCTTAGCTCTTAGGTTAACGTTAAGTTAGCCCTTAGGTTAGTTGTTAAGTAAGTAAAAGCGTCGCAGTACCTAAGAAAGCGAAGATACCAACAACATCTGTAATTGTTGTTAAAATGACACTACCTGCTAGCGCTGGATCAATATTCATACGTTTCAATAATAAAGGAATTGATACACCTGCCGCGCCTGCCGCGGTCATATTCATTAACATGGCAAAGGCAATAACGCCGCCAAGTGCTAGATCTTGTTTCCAAATAGCAACAACAGAAGCAATCAGTAATGCCCAAATAATGCCATTTAAAAACCCGACAGCAAGTTCCTTTATCAGTAATGCCCGAGCGTTACTATCGCCAACATGTCCTAAGGCCATACCACGAATAACCAAAGTTAATGTTTGATTACCAGCAACACCGCCCATACTAGGTACTAAGGAGTTGAGTACTGCTAAGATGGCCAACTGCTCAAAGATGCCTTCAAACATGCTGGTAACGGCAACAGCAAGTAATGCTGTAATTAAATTTACCCCTAACCAGATAGAGCGTTGTTGTGTACTTTTAATGACGGGAGCGAAGGTATCAGCTTCATCGTCTAAACCCGCCATACTCATCATTGAATGTTCAGCTTCTTCACGAATGATATCAATGACATCATCAATAGTAATACGACCTAATAACCTGTCGTCGTCATCAACCACAGGGGCAGAAAACCAATCGTGACGTTCAAATAATTGTGCGACATCATTTTCTGACATATCAGCGGTTATTGCTTCAACGTCTTCATCAATCAGTGTTGACACAATAATATCAGGCTTAGCAGTAACGATTGCGGATAACGAAACAGCACCGATAAAATGGTCTTCTCGGTCAACCACATAAAAGGAATCGGTAGACTCAGGAAGTTCGCCTTTTAACCGTAAATAACGTAATACGACATCAACAGAAACCTCGGGTCTGATGGTGATAGTATCGGTATTCATGATTGCGCCAGCGGTATCTTCTTCAAAAGAAAGTGCTGTTTCTACTCGGCTTCTATCTTGTGAGTCCATTGAATTCAGTACATCTCGGTATGCACTGTCGGGCAATGTTCTAAATACTTCTGCTAAATCATCAACATCCATACCTTCAGCAACGGCGGCCAATTTTTCAGGACGCATGCTTTTAAGGATACCTTTACGGACTTCCTCATTGAGTTCTTCAAGTACTTCACCGTGATTATCGGGGTCAATAAGTTGCCAAAGAACGGTACGGTTTTTAGCAGGGGAGGATTCTAAAATCAGGGCAAGATCGTAGGCAGGCATATTTTGCAACAACTTACGCACATAAACAAACATGCCACTACCAAGTGCTTCGTTGACTTGTTGTAGGCGTTGTTGATTGTATTCTTGCTCTGATACGTCAGGCATAAAACCTTCACCAATAAAATTGTATGTATTATGACAACTAAAGCTTTTTTAGTTGTTTATCTACGTGGAAATTAGTTCTTGATGTTTTATCTGTTTAGCATTGCATTTGTATTAAAGTTTTGTGTGAAAAACAAGTAATAGTAAGCGGTATCGTATCTTTTTATTTGATTATTAAAATGCTTAATGCATTTGAATAGTTTATATCAACTTCGTTGTTTTATCACATTTTTTTGAAATAATTTACTGAATGGATGTGTTTTTACAGAGACAAAAATTGTAAATTACCGGGTCATTCACCTTCATCAAATTTGTCTGAAAATAGCTGACAAATACTGGCTAATGCGTGCTTGGCATCTTTTCCTTCGGTGATCACTTTAACTGTTTTTCCTTGGCCACCAGCAAGTAACATTAAGCCCATAATGCTGGCAGCGTCGGCACTATTATCATCAAGTGAAATGGTAACCTTAGCCTCAAACTGTTGACTGAGTTGTGCTAGTTTTGTTGCGGCTCTGGCATGTAAGCCCAGTTTATTGACGATAAGTAATGACTTTTCATGACGACTCATAATAATTGATATTACTTAAGTACTGGCTACAGTTAAATCGCGGTGACGTGATTGCACATCATCACGCTCTTTACGTAAATTATTTGCCAACAGTTCTGCAATATAAACTGAACGATGTTTACCGCCCGTACAACCGATAGCAATGGTAATATAACTACGATTATTACGTTCTAAGTGAGGTAACCAAGTCATCATGAAGCTATTGATTTGCCAAATAAATTTGGTCACTATCGGCTGACTTGATAGAAAGTCTTGTACTGGTTGATCTAAACCTGTTTGCCCTTTGAGGTCTTTCTCCCAGAAGGGGTTGGGTAAAAATCGTGCATCAAAAACATAATCAGCATCTTGTGGTACACCGTGCTTAAATCCGAATGATTCAAATACGACGACCATTGAACCTGTTTTTTTACCTAAAATTCTCTCACGTACTAAATCAGCAAGTTGATGAGGGGTTAACTGACTGGTATTAATATATAAATCTGTACGTGATGAAATGGGTTCGAGTAATTTTTTCTCTAAAGCAATAGCTTGGTCAAGAGCAATATTTTTTTTGATTAATGGGTGTAATCGTCTAGTTTCGCTAAAACGTTTAATTAAATCACTATCATTAGCGTCTAAATAAAGGATATTTAGCTCTACTGTATTTGGTAGATAATTAAGGATTTCAGATACATCGTTTGGATCTGCAGGTAAATTACGAACGTCTATACTAACCGCAACATTTTCATAATCATTGATAACGGTGTGAACAAGTGCGGGTAAAAGGTTCACGGGAATATTATCAACACAATAGTAACCCAGATCTTCTAATACTCTTAACGCTACTGATTTTCCTGAGCCAGAGCGACCACTAACAATAATTAGTTTCATTGCTACTTTTGTTCCCTTTAGCAGTGAAAATTAACCTGCTTGTTGAATTAATTGAAAAAGTTCATTATCGTTTTGACATTTTCTTGCATGCTTAGCAATAGATTTATTGCTAAAAATTTTGGCGATACTTTGCAGTGTAGTTAAGTGCTCTTGGCAATGATCTTCAGGTACAAACAAAGCGATAAAAATATCTACAGGGCGGTTATCAATTGCGTCAAAGGCAATGGCATTTTGTGTTGTCATCACAATAGCGATAACTTGCTGGGTACCATTTAAACGACCGTGCGGTATCGCAATACCATTACCTATGCCCGTTGAGCCCATTTTTTCTCTTGCCATCAAGCTTTCTAGCAATTCAAAAGGGCTATGGTCAGCAATTTTTGTTGCCGCAATAGTGCAAATTTTATCGAGAATTCTTTTTTTACTACTACCTGAAACTGCACAAAATGTGCAGTCTGGGGTTAAGATATCTTGCAACGTCATAATTCTACAGTTGAGACCTTAAATTGCTAATAAATAACATAGTGTTGAACTTAGTGTTGGGTAATCTTACCTTTATGTTTCAATATTTGACGGTCTAATTTATCAATTAAAGCGTCTATCGAAGCATACATATCTGCATTTTCCGCTTTGGCATGAACATCGGCACCCTTAAGGTGAACGGTTGATTCCGCTATTTGATTTAATTTTTCGACGGTAAGCACTACATGAACATTGCTAATATGATCAAAATGTCGTTCGAGCTTGGCAAACTTACTATTGACGTAATCGCGTAAAGACGTGGTAATTTCTACATGGTGACCCGTAAGATTAATTTGCATAAGCTTAAATCCTTATTTGTTGATTACTGTTTAGAGTAAACTTTTACGTTGATTTGATGGCGGAATAGACAACGATTCTCGGTACTTAGCTATTGTACGTCGAGCCACTTTAATGCCTTGTTCTGCTAATATATCGGCCATTTTACTGTCACTGAGTGGTTTTGCTGGAATTTCAGCAGCAATTAACTTTTTGATCAGTTCTCGAATGGCTGTTGATGAACACTCACCGCCGTTTTCGGTACTAACGTGACTAGAGAAAAAGTACTTAAGTTCAAAAATTCCTCTAGGGGTATGCATATATTTTTGAGTTGTCACTCGTGAAATTGTTGACTCATGCATATCAACTATTTCAGCAATATCATTTAAGACCATTGGACGCATTGCTTCTGGACCGTGCTCAAAAAAACCTTGTTGGCGCTGAACAATACAATTTGAAACTTTTAATAAAGTATCATTTCGGCTTTCTAAGCTTTTAATGAACCATTTTGCTTCTTGTAAGTTGGAGCGAATAAATTGTGTATCAGCAGATGATTTCATCGTCCGTGTCATCGCAGCATATTGCTGATTTACCGACAATTTAGGTGCTGTATCAGGATTTAGTTCAACAACCCAACGACCATTTTTCTTCTCAACAGAAACATCAGGAATAACATATTGCTCTTCGCTTTTTATAACACTATCACCCGGGCGTGGGTCAAGTGATTGAATTAAACGAATAACTTCTCTTAATTGATCTTCTTTTAAGCGCGTTTTTCGCATCAGTTGTCGATAATCACGATTGCCTAACAAATCGATATACTCACTTACGACAAGTTTACTTTCTTTCAACCAAGCTGTTGATTGATCAAATTGATTGAGTTGTATTAATAAACATTCCGAAATTGAGCGAGCAGCAACACCAACGGGATCAAAAAGATTAATGCGCTTTAATACCACTTCTACTTCATCTAGTTCGACACCTTCAATACCGACACTTTCAAGAATTTCGTCGCTTGAAACGGTCATGTAACCAGCATTATCAACCGCTTCTATAATGGCAATGGCAATGGTTCGATCAGTATCTGTAAAAGGTGATAACTCCATTTGCCAAAGTAAATGGTCTTGAATAGAATCTTTGGTTTCACCTTGGTAAGTATAATCTTCTGAAGGAGAGCTAATTCCGCCCGCACTGGAAACTCCAGCGCTATAGCTTTCTTCCCAAGTGGTATCATTATTTAGTTCTTCGGGAATATCCGTTTTAGACATCGCTTCAGAGGTACTAATTTCGTCAATACTGGGTGCTGAATCTTCGCTGCCGTCAGATGTATTTTGTTGAACCGTGTCATTAGCCGTGGCAGAGAAGGCTTCTTCTAAATTATTTGTACCATCTTCTTGTATCGTTGGCTGAGTTTCATCAACTTCTAATAAAGGATTGCTTTCAAGTGCTTCTTGAATTTCTAGTTGTAAGTCCAACGTCGATAACTGTAACAGTTTGATAGCCTGTTGCAGTTGTGGCGTCATGGTCAGTTGTTGTCCGATACGGAGCTGCAGTGATGGGCGCATCTACGTTATTATTATCCTATTTAGTGTCAAACAGTTTTTGTTTGTTATATTAATCTTTATAGTATAACTATAGCGTGAATTGCTCGCCTAGGTATACATCTCTGACATGTTGATTTGCAAGAATTTGTTCTGCATTACCCTCTGCAATCAATTCGCCATGACTAACGATGTAAGCATGCTCACATACGTCTAAGGTTTCTCGTACATTATGATCGGTAATCAAGATACCAATACCGCGTTGTTTTAAGTGTAGGATAATTTTTTTTATATCTCCTACTGAAATGGGATCAACTCCGGCAAAAGGTTCATCAAGTAAAATAAATTTTGGGTCTGCGGCTAGGGCACGAGCTATTTCTACTCTTCGACGTTCACCGCCTGATAAACTCATACCTAAATTATCTTTTATATGGCCAATATTGAATTCTTCGAGTAAATGTTCAAGTCTTTCTTCTCGTTCAACATCAGAAAGCGACTTTTGTGTTTGTAAAATAGCCATGATGTTGTCATAAACACTCAATTTTCTGAAAATTGAAGCTTCTTGGGGAAGGTAACCTATGCCTTTACGTGCTCGTTCATGCATCGGAGATAAGGAAATATCTTCATTGTTTAAGGTTATGGTGCCACTGTCGCTCGGTACTAAACCGACAATCATGTAAAACGATGTGGTTTTACCTGCGCCATTGGGACCCAATAAGCCAACAACTTGTCCTGCTTTTACTTCCAAGCTAACGTTTTTAACAACTTTTCTACCCTTGTAGGATTTAGCAAGCCCATTTGCGGTAAGTTTTGCAACACTCATTGGTTATTGCTTATCCTTAGATTTCTTTTGTGGTTGGATGATTGTTTTCACTTTATTGTTAACGTCACTTTCAGCATTTACATATTCAGTTTCTGAGTTATAAGTGATGATGCTGCCACTGACTTCGCTGCCTTCTTGACGTAATAAAGCATTACCTGAAATGACAATGGTATTTAGTGTGGGTTCATACCTTATTTCATTTGCCTGTAAGTTAATTGGTTTACCATCTTCCAACGTTTGTTCAAAAGTTGCGGGTTTACCCTTGGCAATATAAATTTTGTCGTCATTCTCACCTTGAGAGATCACTTGTACTAAGTCAGCATGAATGATCAGTGAACCTTGGGTAATGACTACATTATCAATGTAGCTAAATATTTTATTTTTTAAATCAGCAGCGGTGCGACTAGAGCTGATTTTAATCTCTTGGTTAAGATCAATTTTTTTCGCATAACTCACATTAGCAGCACAAGCTAATAAGGTGAAAATTAAGACGCTACTTGGCAATTTTTTTATAAATGGTCTGTACATGTTCAGTTAATGTCATTTGTGTTGTGTTGATATCTACAATTAATCCAGAGCCATACATGGTAAATCCTTTACCTAAGATCAAGATCGTTTGTTCTGAACTGACAATATTGGTATTTAAATCCAATTCTAAATACTTACCATGAATTTCTTGTATCAGGCTATTTTTGTCAGTGGCAATTAGTCTTACTCGATTTTCTAATCTTACACGGTTATTGGCATATAGTGTTGCTTCTTTTGCGCTAACTTGCCAAGGAATGTCCCCACCATCTGGATATAAGGTTAAATTGGGAAATTCAAAGTGTGTGACTGCAATATCCGCATAATGTTCCATACGTTGCGCGTCAATAACATATGATAATGCGCCATTTTTGTCATAAGTTTTACTTTTTAGTGTTTCAGCAATAAAGTCTGGTGTTAATCCTGAATCTATTGATTCTATACTAACCTGATCAGATCTTTGCCATTCAATAAAATTATAGGTTATTAATGCAATGGTTAAACCTAACAGGGCAAGACCATATATCCGATTCATATGCTGGCGCCAGATGCGTTACATAACGTATTTTGGCTGTACATAATAAGGTCACATACTTCCCGTACTGCACCAAAGCCGCCATGAATAAACGTAGTGTAATCCGCTATTTTAATTATTTGTGGGTGAGCATCATTTACGGCAATGCTTAAACCTACGTATTCCATGCATTCAAAATCAGGCATATCATCACCAATATAGGCGACGTCATTGACGGATAAATTTAGCTTTGCTAACAATAATTTCAGCGCTGGTAATTTATTTTCTTCTCCTTGAATAATATGTTCAACATTAAGAGCTTTCATTCGATTGGCAACGATAGCCGAGCGACGTCCTGTGATCACGGCAACTTCAACACCACTTGCTCCAAGTGCTTTGATGCCATAGCCATCTTTGGTATGAAATGCTTTTAATTCTTCACCATCATTACCTAGATATATGCGACCGTCGGAAAATACACCATCAATGTCACAAATAAATAATTTAATATTTTTAGCTTGGTTAAATACTTCTTCACTCACTGCACCATAAAGTGTATCAATCATCACAACACTCCTGATTTTAATAAGTCATGCATATTCATTGCGCCAATGGGTGTGTTTTTATCATCCACAATAATTAAACCATTAATTTTTTTATCTTCCATAATTTTCAAAGCTTCTGCGGCAAGCATATCTGCAGAGGCAACTGTTGGGTTAAGTGTCATTACAGACGTTATAGGATCTTGATGTATATTGACTTCTTCATCAAGTATACGTCTTAAATCACCATCAGTAAAAAGCCCAATAAGTTGATTATCGCGTGTAATCGCGGTCATCCCCAACCCTTTTAAAGACATTTCAACTAAAGCATCTTTAATTTTTGCATCACTAGTGACAACAGGAATACGATCGCCATCATGCATAATATCTGCGAGTCTCAATAACAATCTTTTACCTAAGCTGCCACCGGGATGAGAGAGTGCAAAATCGTCAGCGGTAAAGCCTCGTGCATTTAAAAGTGCGACAGCTAAAGCATCTCCCATGACTAAGGTTGCGGTAGTGCTTGATGTTGGGGCTAACCCTAAAGGGCAGGCTTCTTGGCTAACGGCAATGCAAACATGGGTATCTGCTAATTTAGCCAATGTTGATGTTGAACTTCCGGTCATGGCAATTAATTTACTGCCAATGCGTTTAATCACAGGAATTATAGCTAATACCTCGCCTGTTTCTCCGGAATTAGAAATAGTCAAAACCACATCGTCAGTCGTTATCATGCCGAGATCGCCATGGCTGGCTTCGCCGGGGTGAACAAAAAAAGCAGGGGTGCCTGTACTTGCTAATGTTGCAGCAATTTTTCCACCAATGTGTCCTGATTTCCCCATGCCAATAACAATAACTCGACCAGTACATTGAAACATCAGCTGGCACGCTAATTCAAAACCATCGTCAATATATTGTTTTAGCTCGACAATTGCTTGTTGTTCAATTTGAATAACATCATTGGCAACTTGTTTAAAATTTTTCATATGTTGGTGATCACTTTATTAAACATGAAAGATCAATCGATCCTAGCTTCTTAGTTGGCTAAAAAGTAAAATTTGGTAGGCAATAAATACCAACAGTAATAACCCGCCTTTTAAACGTGTAATTCTAAAATTCCCAAAACGGCGACCAAAACATAAAACTAATAATAGTAGAGTAACACCGAGCATATAAGGAGCGTCACGTGTTGCTGCATTTGGATCTACATTTCCGGGAGCAATAAGGCCAGTGAGTGATAAAACCGCGAGTATATTAAAAATATTTGAGCCAATAATATTCCCTAGGGCTAAGTCATCTTCCTTTTTAAGGATACTCATTATACTGGCAGCAAGCTCGGGTAAACTTGTACCAATGGCAACGATCGTTAATCCAATGACTAAATCGCTAATACCAAATGTCTTAGCAATAAAAATAGATGAATCAACGAGGTAAGTAGCACTAAGGGGTAATAATATTATACCGACGATCAGCCATAAAACGGATTGTTTCGTGCTCACCGCATCTGGAACTTCTTTTTCTGCTTCGATGATCATGGGGTCGTCGCTTGGAAAATTTTTAGTGCGATTTAAAGTGATCACCAATAAGGTAACAATATAAAAGACGAAGCCAGTAATTAAAATAAAGCCTTCAATAAAACTAAAATAATCATCAAATAACATTAAATAAGCGATTGCTGTAATAGCTAAAAGTAACGGGATCTCTCTTTTTATGGTTGATGACGAAACGGTTAATGGTTGAAACAGTGCGGTGATACCTAATACTAAAGCTATATTAGTAATGTTTGAGCCGATAGCATTACCAATACCTAAATTTGGATTACCTTGCAAAGATGCTGTCGCGGCTGTCATCATTTCAGGAGCGGAAGACCCCATGGCTACAATGGTTAAGCCGATGATCATCGGAGATATGCCCATATTTCTTGCTAGTGATGATGCACCGAATACAAACTTATCGGCACTCCATACTAATACGACTAGAGATACTAGCAAAATTAAAACGTGAACTAACATTAATGCTTCCTGTTTGATATACCAGTATGAAGTAACTGCTATTAAATTAAATTGTCGCTCTATGAAACAAAAGAATTATTATTGAAATTTATTAAAAAGACTCATTTTTATCTTGATTGGTTAAATAGCTTTTAATGGGCCGATATTACTGTGGGTGTTTGAAATAATTTTTTCCCCTTGTAATATTAATTTGCCTTTGAGGTACTACTTTAACATCAATTAACTTACTTTTGATGCTAAAAAGTGGATTAAGGTGTTGTTTCTTACACTTTCTTACAGTCTTTAAACATATTTATTTACTATTTTATAATGCAGGAAGCTTTGTTGTGAGTTAAAATTGCGACTCAGTTATAAATAATAAAATAAATTGTGATCCCCCGAAGAGAATATGTCAAAAATATTAGTCGATATAAAAAATATGACCTTTAAGCGCGAAGAGCGTGTTATCTATGATGATATAAGTTTGTCTATTCCAAAAGGCAAAGTTACGGCTATCATGGGACCTAGTGGTATAGGAAAAACAACGTTATTGCGCTTAATTGGTGGACAACTAAAGCCAGATTCAGGACAAATAATTTTTGATGGACACGACATTCCTAAATTATCTCGAAATGCCCTTTATGAAATACGCAAACGCATGAGTATGTTGTTTCAAAGTGGCGCATTGTTCACGGACATGACTGTTTATGACAATATTGCATTTCCAATTCGCGAACATTCTGAATTGTCTGAAGAAATCATTGAAAAAATAGTATTAATGAAACTTGAAGCTGTTGGACTACGAGGAGCTCGTTTATTACGCCCTAGTGAGTTATCAGGTGGCATGGCGCGCCGCGTTGCATTAGCTCGTGCTATAGCATTAGACCCAGAATTAATTTTATATGATGAACCGTTCGCCGGACAAGATCCTATTTCCATGGGCGTGATTGTTCGTTTGATTCGTGAATTAAGTGACGCTTTGGGCTTAACATCAGTAGTGGTATCACATGACGTGCAAGAAGTGATGAGTATTGCCGATTATATTTATATTATTGGCGAACAAAAAATTATTGGTCAAGGCACACCTGAACAAATTTTAGAACAAACATCGCCATTAGTTCAGCAATTTGTAAAAGGTGAGTCTGATGGTCCAGTTCCTTTTCATTATAAAGCCAAGCCTTATCGTGATGAGCTTATTGGTAAAGGAATGGTGAAATGAAAGAAATAGCATTATTGGGTAGAAAAGTTGTTGCCACCATTGCAGGCTTAGGGCGAGCAGTGATGTTATTGATATCTGCGTTGGCTCATGTTCCAAATGTACGTAAAGGCTTTCCGTTATTGTTAAACCAATTATATGCCGTTGGCGTATTGTCTTTGGTTATTATTTTAGTTTCAGGCTTATTTATAGGCATGGTTTTGGCTTTACAGGGCTATACTATTTTAGTGGGTTATGGTGCCGAAGCTAGTTTGGGACCAATGGTCGCTTTATCCTTGTTGAGAGAGCTTGGTCCTGTTGTTGCTGCTTTGTTGTTTGCTGGACGAGCAGGCTCGGCACTAACCGCTGAAATTGGTTTAATGAAAGCAACAGAACAATTATCAAGTTTGGAGATGATGGCGGTTGATCCGTTAAGACGTATTGTTGCACCAAGGTTTTGGGCTGGTTTTATTAGTTTACCTTTGTTAGCTGCAATTTTTTCTGCGGTGGGCATATTGGGCGCACACTTGGTTGGCGTCGATTGGCTTGGTGTTGATAGCGGTACTTTTTGGTCGGTGATGCAAGATCAGGTTGATTTTAATAAAGACATTTTAAATGGCATTATTAAAAGCGTTGTTTTCGCTTTTGTGATCACTTGGATTGCGGTTTATAAAGGATATAGTTGTGAACCAACATCAGAAGGCATCAGCAGAGCAACAACATCAACGGTAGTACAATCGTCGTTGCTGGTTTTATTTTTAGATTTTGTATTAACAGCATTGATGTTTACTAAATAAATATTAGTGTGTTTTTTAATTCGTTTGAGTAGTTGGTGGAAGACATGGTGTCGAAGAAAGTTGAATTTATGGTTGGTTTATTTGCTGTTATAGGAATAGCTGCGTTATTAATGTTATCGTTAAAAGTTGCTGATAGCGGTATTTCAGGCTCTGGTGAGACTTACGAACTCTATGCGAAATTTGATAATATTGGTGGTTTAAAAGTAAGATCGCCGATTAAAGTCGGTGGTGTCGTAGTGGGTCGGGTAACGGATATTTTCTTAGATGAAGAAGATTACACGCCAGTAGTTACACTCAATATATATGCGCAATATAATAACTTCTCAGAAGCAACGTCCGTTTCTATTTTAACGGCAGGTTTATTAGGGGAACAATATATTGGCCTATTGCCAGGTTTTATCGATGAGTCAGTGACCACGTTAGAGCCAGGTGATTATATTGAAGATACTAAACCGGCTTTAGTTTTAGAAGAATTAATTGGACAATTTTTATTTAGCCAAGGAAGTGGTGACTAGGGTTTTTTATGAAAAAAGTAAGTAACATACACAAAATTATATCAGCACTAATGGGTTTTTGGTTGTTTTTTTCTGCAGCTATATATGCAGCACCATCAGTCAAGATAGATAAAAAAAACCCTTATACCATGATCAAAAAAGTTGCGGGTATTACTTTTAAGCGTTTTGCGGATGAACAAAGTTCAATCCGTAATAACCCAAATTTATTAAAAGATATTGTGCGTGAAGAATTGATGCCATATATCAATTATAAATATGCGGCTTATAAGGTCATAGGTGCTAAGAACTTTAAAAAAACAACTGCAGCACAACGCAAAGATTTTGTGCGTGTTTTTCGTGAGTATTTAATTACTTCTTATGCTCAAGTTTTTACTTTATATAATAATCAGAAAGTTGAATTTGCACCTGCTAAAAAACTAACAAAAGAAAAAATAGTTTCCGTTAATACCTTGGTCATTGAGCCTGGGAGAAATCCTATTAGCATTTCATTTCGAGTGAGAAAAGATAAAAAAACGAAAGATTGGAAGGCCTATGATATGGTCGCTGAAGGTGTAAGTCTTCTTGACAGTAAACAAGCTGAACTAGCAAGTATCATTCGCCAGAAAGGTTTACCGCACGTAACGGAAATGTTGAAACTAAAAAGTGCTAAAAGCATTAAGTTTAAAAAATAATAGGAAGTTAAGTGGCACAAATTAATCTAACCTTTACCGATGATCAAGCAACTTTAATTGGCGAATTGACTCGGATAACAATGACTAAGTCATTTGAGAAAAAAAGTAAAAAAATATTCTCTTCAACAAAGATGATCGTTAACTTATCACAAGTACAAAAAGTTGATACCGCTGGATTGGCATGGATACTTTATATTGTTGAACAAGCCATTTTAAATACCTGCCAATTAACCTTTACCCATATTCCTCAAGACCTACTTAAATTAGCATGCTTAAGTGGTGTTGATTCATTTATACCCAAATAATTTTATAAAACATTCTCAGTGGAGTTGTGGGTAAGTAAGTATTACCTAGCTTAAGCTAAATAGGTTAAGCTATAGCTATAAATGAAGTGATGATAATCTTTATCATTCATTATTAGCTTAATAAGAGGTATACGTGGAAATTTCAGATATAGAAAAATTAATTAATGACGCTGTTGAATTAGATGAACTGCATGTTAGTTTTGACGGTTCGCAATGTAAAGTAATCGCTATTGCTGACTTTCTTGGTGAATTAAGCCGCGTCAAAAAGCAACAAACCATTTATGCTCCATTATCTCAAGTTATAAAAGATGGCGCTATACATGCGGTAACGATCAAAACATTCACAACGTCAGTCTGGCAACGTGAAAAAATGTTTAACCTTCCCCTATAATTTAATCAACATAAAAAGAATAATCACTTGGATGCATTTAAAATAATTGGTGGGCAACCACTACAGGGTGAAGTTATCATTTCCGGCGCAAAGAATGCTGCTTTGCCTATCCTTATGGCTGGTTTGTTATCTGAAACACCTATAACGTTTAACAACGTTCCACGCTTAAACGACATTGAAACAACGATTAAATTACTTAGCCAATTAGGTGCTAAAGCCGAATGGGTAGCTGATAATTCAATAACAATTGATGCTAGCACCATAGATCATTGTCGTGCATCTTACGAATTAGTTAAAACGATGCGGGCTTCTATTTTAGTATTAGGACCGTTATTGGCACGTTTTGGTCATGCAGAAGTATCTTTACCAGGCGGCTGTGCAATAGGTGCTCGACCGGTGAATTTGCACATTCAGGGCCTGAAACTAATGGGTGCTGATATTGATGTTGAAAATGGCTACATTAATGCAAAAAATAATGGCCGACTAACAGGTGCGACCATTTTTATGGATACCGTTAGTGTTACCGGTACTGAAAACTTAATGATGGCTGCAGCGTTAGCCAAAGGGTTCACTATTATTGAAAATGCTGCGCGTGAACCTGAAATTGTTGATTTAGCAAATTGCTTAAATTCAATGGGGGCAAAAGTATCAGGAGCGGGTAGCGATACTTTAACCATTGAAGGTGTTGAAAAGCTTTTTGGCAAAGAATATTGTGTGATGCCTGATCGCATTGAAACAGGAACGTTTTTAGTTGCTGCAGCGGTTACACAAGGACACGTAAAGTGCGTGAATACAGATCCTAAAGCATTGGATGCAGTGATCAGTAAATTACAAGAAGCTGGTGCTAAAATTACGATTGGAGACGATTGGATTGAACTTTCAATGTCGCAGCGACCTAAAGCGGTAAATATTCGTACTGCCCCTCACCCAGCTTTTCCAACCGATATGCAGGCGCAATTTGTCACACTTAATGTAATTGCCGAAGGCACAGCAACAACAACTGAAACTATTTTTGAAAATCGTTTTATGCATGTCCCTGAGTTACAGCGTATGGGAGCGGATATTACATTAGAAGGTAATACCGCGATCTCTAAAGGTGTAAAAAAATTAAATGGCGCACAAGTTATGGCAACAGACCTACGTGCTTCTGCAAGTCTGGTCATTGCTGGTTTAGTGGCGACAACTGAAACACAAGTCGATCGTATTTATCATATCGACAGAGGTTATCAGCATATTGAAGATAAGTTACAAGCTTTAGGCGCTAATATTACTCGTATTAAAGCAAGTTAGTTTTTTAGTCTAACTAATTTAACCCCAAATACCTGCAATATGCGGGTATTTTTATGTTCAGGATGAACGGTATGTCGCGGTGCCATGGATGGCAAAGAGCGACGATGTTCAGACCTCTCTCCGACATCCTGTCTTTCGAGGCATTAGTGCATTCCTGCACGTCGAAGTTCACCTCGACAATAGAATCAATTAAAAAACGATTTACAACGGTGTATTTTCAACAATCGTTACCGGAATGTTAAGTTGATCTTTGGCTCGATATAATTTAAACATTAAGGTGGTATTGGGTGTAGTTTCAGCAACGATGTCTAACGCTTGGTTTATCGAATCAATCGATATTTCACCTATTTGATAAATCACGTCATTCGCTTGTAAACCTGCTTTAGCTGCGGGGCTATTTGGTGCAATTTGATCAACAACAAAACCTTTAACATTAGATCGATATTCTCTAGCTGTAACACCGAGCCAACCGCGAACTACTCGACCATGGGCGATAATTTTTTTCATTATTTTATTAGCTAACTGATAAGGAACGGCAAAGAAAATCCCTTGAATATTTAAATTGGGGTTTGAAAAATTACGAGAGTTTATGCCTACTAAATTACCATTAGTATTTACTAAAGCGCCACCGGAGTTGCCTTTATTGATGGCTGCATCCATTTGTAAAAATTCTAAATAACTAGTATTACTTAAACCATTGCGTCCTGTTGCGCTGATGATCCCTTGAGTCACTGTTTGACCTAAGTTAAAGGGATTACCTATGGCAAGTACTACATCTCCTGCTTGTGAAATCAAACCATCTTGTTGTGGTATTGTTGGCAGGTTATTTGCGGCAACTTTTAAAACAGCCAAATCAGTATAAATATCATAACCAATCAACTCAGCGGCTAATAGTTGACCACTTTGCAATACCACGATGACCTCATCAGCATTTTGCACAACATGAAAATTAGTTAAAATGTATCCGCCACTATCCATGATAACACCTGAGCCCAATCGGGCACTCTTTTGTGCGGCTCTACCATAACCAACTTTTGTTTGGATTTCTTGAGAGTAAATATTAACGACCGCAGGTCCAGCTTCTCTGACGGCTTTGGCATAGGAAAGCGCCTTTGTTTGTTGAGGCGGAGCCTGAAAGATGTTGAGCGCCCGAAGATTGTTTTCTCGTAAACTTGGGATTAAAAGTAGTAAAACAACTGCAACAATGACACCGTAGCTGGCAGAGCGGATAATATACTTAAGTATTTCGATAAGTTTCAAAGGATTATATTTTGTCGTTATTTTATTTAAGCGTAACATAAATTACTTGGATCGATAATTTTAATATAGAGTTTTTTGATACAAAAAAGGCTCCAAATGGAGCCTCTTCAATAATATATATAAAAGTAATTAACGGATCATTAAATATAAATTAGTATTTCCACGGATAATATTTAAAGCAAATACACCTTTGCGATCTTTTAAGAAGTTACGTAATTCAGCAATGTTTTTTAAACGTGTGCGGTTAACACCATTAATAATATCGCCTTCGAGTAAACCTATAATTGCAGCGGGACTATCTTGAGCGATTTCTTTGACGTCAATACCGTTATTATCAAGGTTATTTTCCAATTTAGCACCATCTAACATACGATGAATACTTGCCGCTTCAATATTTGCTGTTTTTGATTTCTTTAAGGTAACATTGAATTGTTTTTCTTTACCATTAGGGCGAATGACGGTGATTTTGACACTTTTTCCTGCACCAATAGAGCCAATTTTACCTTTCAATTCACTAAACGATTTAACGAGTTTACCGTTTACTTTAGTGATAACATCACCCGCTTTTATACCTGCTTCTTCTGCAGCGGAGTCAGGAGCAACTTGTTCAACAAATCCTCCTTGATTAACTTCTAGCTCCATCGCTTTAGCGAGTTCACTATTAACACTTCGACCTGATACACCAAGAATACCGCGGCGAACTTCACCAAACTCGATAATCTGACCGATTAAGTTATTAACCATTGTGCTTGGGATAGCAAAACCAATACCGACATTACCACCATTTGGACCTAAAATAGCGGTATTAATGCCAATTAATTCACCACGTAAATTAACTAATGCGCCACCTGAGTTACCACTGTTAATTGCTGCATCGGTTTGAATAAAGTCTTCGTAATTTTCAATGTTAAGACCACTACGACCTAATGCACTGACAATACCTGAGGTTACTGTTTGACCTAAGCCAAAAGGGCTGCCAATAGCGATGGCAAAATCACCAACCCGCAAATTGTCAGAATCAGCCATTTTTATTTCAACTAGATCGTCGGCATCTATTTGTAATAAAGCAATGTCGCTGCCTTCATCAGTACCTATTTTTTTAGCCTCTATTTGACGACCATCTTTGAGCGTAATTAATATTTCATCAGCTTCGGCAATAACATGGTTATTGGTAACAATATAACCTTCATCTGCATCGATGATAACGCCAGAGCCTAAGCCGCGAAATTCACGCTCTTGTGATTGACCTTGACGAGGACGACCAAAGAAAAATTTAAATGCATCAGGGACTTTAGGTTTAATTTCGTGGGTGCCTTTCACTGAAATCAAAACAACAGCAGGAGTTACTCCAGTTAACATCGGTGCCAAACTCGGCATTAATTGACCATTAACTGAAAGGGGTAAATTGGCACTCGCGGGTAAACTTGATAAAGCGATAGTGCTCGATAAAATAATGGTACTTGCTAGAACAGACATTTTTTTCATATTTAAGACAACTCCTAACTAAAATAAACAGACTTAAAAAACTACTCAAATTGAGACTGGCTAATTGTGCTTAAGTTCCTAACTGCTGGTTTCAGTATTTGTAACACTTTGTTTCTTGTCATCAAATAGTCCACTTGGGTTACCTGAATAATCCAATGGTGCTTCTGTAACTTGTTCTTCTTCTTTTTTATCTTCTTTGTTATGCCTAAGGTTGACTGTTTGAGCTAATTGCTCTTGCGTTTCTTTTGAGAAAAAAGGCATAGCCACTGACTCTTCAGGCGTTGCTTGTTGTAACAATTTTGTACTCTGTGCCATTTGCTCCATAGCGATTTTACAGGTGCTATTCATTTGTTCTAATAACTTGGCTGAACTATCTAAATGTTCGGCAACATCAAGTTTATATTGTTCTAAAGCGGTTTCACTATGATTCACTTTTTCTGCAAGTTTTTGCTGATTCTGAGATGAAGCACTAAAAAATTTGTTGACGATAAATCCTGCAACTGCACCGATAATAAAAATTAATAAGCCTGATAAAATTGTCATACTAAATTACCTTGATTGTACGAATGAAAAATAATGGAAATGTTTTTCCACATGAATATTGAGAGTTTTGTTTAAAATCGTTTACTTGGGTATATATATACTAGATATGTTTGCTAAAATAGTTTTTTCAAGCGCAAACTGCATATAAACAATAAATATAATGGCGAATTAATGATAAACCTTTCTCCTCTTGAGAAGTATACAGAAGATTTAACCCGTGATGACTTTCAATATGATGCAGCACAAGAAAATGCCGTAAAAAAATTACAACGCCTCTATGAAGATTTACAAAATAAGCCGTTACCGACCACTGGTTTTAAAAAAGTCTTTAATCGCTGGAAACGCGTGGTGGCTAAATCAGAAATAAAAACCATTGATGGGCTTTACTTCTGGGGTGGAGTTGGCCGTGGTAAAACCTATTTGGTTGATACGTTTTATGATTGTTTGCCATTTAAAAATAAAATGCGTGTTCACTTTCACCGTTTTATGCATCGTGTTCATCAAGAGCTGAAAACCTTAACAGGCCAAGCTGATCCACTAAAAATTATTGCAAAACGTTTTGCTGATGAAACGTGTATTATTTGTTTTGACGAATTTTTTGTTTCAGATATTACTGATGCGATGATTTTAGGTGCACTGTTTGAAGAGCTCTTTGCGTTAAATGTCACCTTAGTTGCCACTTCCAATATTATTCCCGATGAGCTTTATCGTAATGGTTTACAACGAGAACGTTTTTTACCTGCGATAAAATTAATTAACCAACACTGTAATGTGGTGAATGTTGATAGCGGTATTGATTATCGTTTACGGACTTTAGAGCAAGCAGAAATTTATCATTTTCCTTTAGATGAGAAAGCTAATGAAAATTTATCTCGATATTTTACTCAGCTTTCGGTCGATACCGGTCATAAAAATAAAATAATTGAAATAAATAACCGTCAATTAACCACAATTGAAGAATCGGACGGTTTAGTACATTTTAGTTTTTCGACATTATGCGAATCTGCCCGCAGCCAAGGTGATTACATGGAATTGAGTCGACTTTACCATACGGTTTTATTGTCAAATGTGACACAAATGAATGTTGATAGTGATGATGCCGCAAGACGGTTTATTGCTTTGGTGGATGAATTTTATGAGCGAAATGTGAAATTAATCATTTCTGCACAAGTTGCTTTAGAAGAATTATATCAAGGTGGTCGCCTAGTTTTTGAATTTAAACGTTGCTTGAGTCGCCTACAAGAAATGCAATCGCATGACTATTTAGCGAGTGAACATTTGCCATAATTATATTTTAAAAAGAGCATAGAAAAATAATTCTGTGCTCAAATCCATATTTGTCTATAGCTTGCTTTTTATTTTGCTAATTTGGTGAGCCGATTTATTCCATAGAAGGTTAGACCTGGACTACGGAGGAGGACAATCCCCCTGAAGTTAATAAGTGAGTTACAAAGACAATTAAATATTGAAAGAACGTTAAACGTAATCATTGAGATAAGTGGTAACATCTTTCAACTATAAATGAGTTACAAAAACAATTAAATATTGAAAGGACGTTAAACGTGATCTTTGAGGGAAGTGGTAATATCTTTCAGCTATAAATGAGTTACAAAAATAAATTAAACATTGAATGAAAATTAGGCGTGATCTTTATAAGTAACTTCTGTATAATGCGCGCTCCCTGACGTTACAAATGTCTAATATCCCCAAGATACTAGGCGCTGGACTCGATACTCGAAGGGGTAATGGCGTAGTCTTTTAACTGATAATCATAAGATTATTTTTTAGTAACATTCTAATATTGGGTTTTTTAAATGAAAACTTTTGTAGCAAAACCAGAAAGCGTACAACGCGAATGGTTTCTAGTGGACGCTGAGAACAAAACTCTTGGTCGTATCGCTACTGAAATTGCAAGCCGTTTACGCGGCAAGCATAAAGCAGAATATACTCCTCACGTAGATACTGGCGATTACATCGTTGTTATCAATGCTGAGAAAGTACGTGTAACAGGTAATAAAGCGAAAGGTAAAATTTACTACTCGCATACTGAGTTCCCTGGTGGTCTTAAGCAAATTAGCTTTGAAAAGTTAATTGAAAAAGCACCTACACGTGTACTTGAATTTGCAGTTAAAGGCATGTTACCTAAAGGTCCTTTAGGTCGTGACATGTTCCGCAAACTTAAAGTATTCGCAGGCCCTGAGCATACGCATACTGCTCAACAACCACAACCTTGGGAGATTTAACAATGGCTGATAATCAATATTACGGTACTGGTCGTCGTAAAAGCTCTACAGCTCGTGTGTTTATGAAGGCTGGTAAAGGCACTATTACAATTAACAAGCGTGACATTGCGGTATACTTTCCTCGTGAAACGGCTGTTATGGTTGTTCGTCAACCGCTAGTGTTAGTTGAAATGGCAGAAAAATTTGACTTTAACATCACTGTTTCAGGTGGTGGTATTTCTGGTCAAGCTGGCGCAATTCGTCACGGTATTACTCGTGCATTAATGGAGTTTGATGAAACTTTACGTAGTTCTCTACGTCAAGCTGGATTTGTTACTCGTGATGCTCGTAAAGTTGAACGTAAGAAAGTTGGTTTACACAAGGCTCGTAAAAAGCCACAATTTTCAAAACGTTAATATTTACTTTATACGTTTTCAAAAAACCGACATTATGTCGGTTTTTTTATATCTAAAAAACGACTTCTTGTAGTGATACCGCCTTTATTAGCACTTTTGACTCTAGCCTTCTATGTATTAAATTAACATTTATGCTCTGCGTTTTAGTTTACTTTTTCTTGTTTTTCATCAAGGTAACACTTCTTTACATATATCAAATTTAGTCTACTTTTAAAGAGCCAACTAAAAAAGGGGTTTAATAATGAGAAAAATCATGTTAACTATTGCCATGACGGCATTGGTAAGTAGTGTTTCAGCTAAAGATGTAAAATTTTCTAATGCGGATGGTTCAGCACATACTGATATTTGTATCGCCGCAGCGACATCTGATGCAGTCTTAAAAGCTAAAATTAAAGAGCATAAATATAGTGATGCTTCAGTACGTAACTTAAGTTGTAATGGTTTAACTATTGAAAAGTTTGCTAGAAAGTATCATATGAATACAAGTAGCAAGGCAGTTAAAGTTTTTTCATTTGATAATTCAATGGGCAATGTCGAAGCTGATATTTGTATTGCTGCCGCTAGCTCAAATGAAAGTTATAAAGCACTAAAAGCAAAACTATCTAAATCAAAAGAATTCTATCGAACTATTTCTTGTAATAATAAACCAATAGCCGCTTTTGCCAAAAAATTTGGCAATAAAAAATTTAAAATTTAACTATGAACCATAAGCTTAATTGCGCAGCATTTATTGATGCGTAATTAAGAATCACCAAGGTGAGTGATAAGTATTCGTATTAACCTTCCTCTAATCAGTTAAATATCTATATATAACTGATGTTTCGCTTATTTTCCTTGTAAAAAATAGGGCATTTCTTTATGATCAGAAAAATTTTTTTATCGCTAATTTAATTAGATCGTAATGAAATGTATTTTTTATTTTAGAATAATAAAAATCAAGTAGGTTTAGTTAAATATTATTTGGAGATTTTGAATGAGCAATGCGCCCGTTAATAACGGCCGTCGACGCTTTTTAACTGCAGCTACTTCAGTAGTTGGTGGTGTTGGTGTTGTCGGTTTGGCTGTGCCTTTCATTGGTTCTTGGAACCCGAGTGCTAGAGCGAAAGCTGCTGGTGCTCCGGTTGAAGTCAATGTAAGTAAAATAGAACCCGGTCAGTTAATTAGAGCTGAATGGCGTGGAAAACCTGTATATGTTGTGCGTCGAACAGAAGAAGTACTCGCTGCTTTAGCTGCTCTAGATGATCAATTAAAAGATCCTGAATCAACTGAACCACAACAACCGGTGTATGCAACAAATGCTTATCGTTCAATTAAACCTGAATTTATGGTGGCTTTAGGGGTATGTACACATTTAGGTTGTGCTCCTACTTACTATAAAGGTAATTTTGAAGAGCAAGTCGAAGGCGTTGCTGATGGTTTTTATTGTCCATGTCATGGTTCTAAATTTGATATGGCAGGTCGTGTATTTCAAAGCGTTCCTGCACCAACTAACTTAGTTGTTCCAGAGCACTCATTCCCATCAGCAGGCACCTTACTTATTGGTGTCGGCCCCGATGCAAGTACAGGAGACGCGTAATGTTTGCAAATTTAATGGCTTGGATCGAAAAACGTTTACCCTTGATGGATGCAATGAACAAGCATGCTGCTCAATACCCAGCACCAAAAAACTTTAACTTTTGGTATGTTTTTGGGATTTTAGCGAGTGTGGTTTTAGTGAATCAATTACTTACGGGTATTTGGTTAACGATGAACTACGAACCATCAAATGAAGGTGCTTTTGCTTCTATCGAATATATCATGCGTGATGTTGATTATGGGTGGTTGTTACGTTATATGCATTCAACAGGTGCATCTGCGTTTTTCGTCGTAGTATACATGCATATGTTTCGTGGCATGATGTATGGCTCTTATCAAAAACCTCGCGAATTATTGTGGTTATTTGGTATGTTTATCTTCTTAGTCTTGATGGCTGAAGCTTTCATGGGTTATTTATTACCTTGGGGTAATATGTCCTATTGGGGCGCACAAGTAATCATTTCATTATTTGGTGCTATTCCAATCATTGGTGATGATTTAACCTTATGGATACGTGGTGATTACGTTATCTCTGGTGCAACCTTAAATCGCTTCTTTGCATTGCATGTTGCTGCTTTACCTTTGGTATTAGTGATTCTTGTATTCTTACATATTCTAGCTTTACATGAAGTAGGTTCAAATAATCCTGAAGGTACTGATATTAAGAAACCTAAAGGTAGTGTTCCTCTTGAAGAGCAAAGTAAGTTTCAGTTCCATGAACAATATACTAAGAAATATGACATCGTTGATGCGATACCATTCCATCCTTACTACACAGTAAAAGATTTAGTAGCAATAGTGATTTTCTTAATCATTTTTTGTTGGGTAATGTTTTTTGCACCAGAAGGTGGTGGTTACTTTATGGAAGCGCCAAATTTTGAACCTGCAAATGGTTTAAAAACTCCTGAGCATATCGCTCCGGTATGGTACTTTGGTCCGTTTTATACTGTTCTTCGTGTTATTCCTGATAAATTATTAGGCGCGATTGGTATGTTTTCTGCGATTATTGTGTTGTTCTTATTACCTTGGTTTGACCGTGGTACAGTTAAGTCAATTAAATATCGTTGTACTGCTCATACCGTTAATCTGATGCAGTTTGCTATTTGTTTTATTGCTTTAGGTGCTTTAGGTACAATGCCTGCAACACCAATCAATAACATGATAGGTACGATTGCTACTTTTGGTTATTTTGGTTTCTTTGTTGCATTGTGGATCTACAGTAAAAATGAGAAAACCAAACCAGTTCCAGAGAGGGTATCAGGATAATGAAAAAACTTATTAGAGCCTTTACGTTCGGAATTTTTGCACTTGTGCCATTGTTTGTATTGGCCTCAAGTGGTGGCATGCATTTAGACAAAGCAGGTAATGATTTAGCTGATAAAGAATCACTTAAACGTGGTTTTGATTCATATGTAAGTTATTGTTTGGGTTGTCATCAGTTACAATATCAGCGTTATAACCGCACATTTACTGATTTAGGTATTAGTGAAGAAGAAGGTTTAGCTAAATATTTAACCAATGGTCAAAAACCGGGTGAGCATATTTTAAATACTATGCCTGCAAAAGATGCGGCTAAATGGTTTGGTAGTGCACCACCAGATTTAACCTTAATGGCACGTTTAAAGCCGGGTCCAGATTATATTTACACTTATTTACGTTCGTTTTATATTGATCCTGAACGTCCGTTTGGTGTTAATAATAAAGTATTTAAAGATGTTGGTATGCCTCACGTATTACAAGGTTTGCAAGGGATTCGTACCCTTGATGAGCATGGTAACTTAACTGAGGCAAAGGGTGGTTCAATGACAACTGAAGAGTATGATGCTTTTTCTCGTGATTTAGCTAACTTTTTAGAATACACCGCTGAACCAAATAAATTAGAACGTGAAGCCATGGGCTATTGGGTTATTGGCTTTTTATTTATATTTCTAATTTTTGCTTATTTGCTTAAAGTTGAATATTGGAGAGATGTACACTAAATCTATATATACTCAAGGTATAGTGGCATCGTTTAATTTCTGAGGTTTTTAACCTCTTGATACCCAAATAATTTAGGTAAACTAGATTGTTTGGGTTTATTATTTTTTAATTAAGAATTTTTTGGAGGCATTATGGCCGTAGCTGCAAACAAACGCTCTGTTATGAATTTATATTCACATGCAGATGATATGTACAGTCATCAAACACGCATCGCATTAGCGGAAAAAGGTGTTGGTGTAGACATTCATTTAGTTGATATGGATAATTTGCCAGACGAGCTGTTTGAATTAAACCCGTATGGAACTATTCCAACGTTAATTGACCGTGATTTGGCTTTATATGAAGCTAAAATCATTATTGAATATCTTGATGAGCGTTTTCCTCATCCGCCACTGATGCCTGTTTACCCTGTTTCTCGCGGTCGTAGTCGTCTTATGATGCATCGCATTGAGCAAGACTATTATAGCCTTGCGAAAATAATCCTTAGTGGACCTGCTGATGCGGCGAGTAAAGCACGTATCGAATTGAGAGAAAGCTTATTAAGCATTGCCCCTATTCTAAATGAAGCGCCATATTTTATGAGTGAAGACTTTAGTTTAGTTGATTGTTATTTGGCCCCATTATTATGGCGATTACCGGTATTTGGTATTGAGCTTGATGGCCAAGGTTCAAAAGAACTAAAAACCTACATGTTAAGATTGTTTGAACGTGAGTCTTTTCAAGCATCATTAACTGAAACTGAGCGTGAATTACGTTTTGGAAATCCAGTGTAGTGTCTGAAATATCTATGACCTCTAATAAGCCCTATATTGTTAGGGCTTTTTATCAGTGGATCACTGATAATCAACTAACACCTTATGTCGTTGTTGACGTTAATGTTTATGGTGTTTTAGTACCTATGTCGTATGTTAATGATGGACAAATAATTCTTAATGTTTCTTCATCAGCAGTAGGTACTATTGCTTTAGGTAACGACAGCATAGAATTTAGTGCTAGGTTTGGTGGTAAGCTTGAGCATATTTATATTCCATATGGCGCTATAGCGGCTATATATGCGAAAGAGAATGGTGCAGGTACATCACTCGCCATCGAACATCCTCCTGAACAAAATGACGTGGAGCCAAGTTTAAGCTTATCGAGCGTGAGCTCATCTGCTAAGACTGATGATACGCTTGTTAGTCAAGAGAAAAAGACGACTAAGAAAAAAGGGCGAGCAAGCCTTAAAGTGATTAAATGAAGCAAGTAATACCTTGCTTCATTTCTTGTGAATTAATGTGAAAAATAGAGTGTTTATGGGCAATACGGTTAATTTGTTTGATATTCAAACATTTTAAAAACCCTATTTACACCACCGATATTTCTGGCAATATCAACAGCAGAGTTTGCCTGTGTTGGTGAAATTAATCCCAACAAAAACACCTCGCCATTTTCAGTAACAACCTTAATATTAGTGGCACTAATTTTTTCATCAGCAAAAAATGCGGCTTTTACTTTAGATGTTAACCATAGATCATTTGTTTTCGTGGTAAAGGAAATTTCGTTGCTGATACGTATTTGGTTATGTACGTGTAATACACCATTGACACTGGTAATCGTTTTAATCGCCAAATCACGAAGGTAGCTGTTGGCTGCTTGTCCAACAACTAAAACACTGCCATTAACACTAACCACCTGTAGGTTTGCATTGTCTTGTAACGCTTGATGTGCACTTAAGTCATGATGGGCAGCTAGTTCTATTCTTTGATCATCAATTTGTTTACCTAAGGTGCGCTCATCAGCAGCAACACCAGCCCCCCCTGTAACTGCTACCACAGCTACGGCAACACATCCTTGTAACATTGCAATACAAGCTAATAATGCTGCTAAATTTTTGATTGGCATATTAATCGTCCGTTTGAGGAAATAATGTCGTGTCGATAATGTCGCATAAACAGTGAATCACCAGTAAATGCACTTCTTGAATTCGTGCTGTTCTTGAAGATGGTACACGTATTTCAACGTCATTCTCTCCTAATAAACCGGCAATGTCACCACCATCTCTACCGGTTAAAGCGATGATGGGTATATCGCGTGATACTGCTGTTTCAATAGCTTTGATGACATTTCTTGAGTTACCACTGGTTGAAATTGCGAGTAAAACATCGCCGCTATTACCAAGAGCACGCAATTGTTTAGAAAATACTTCATCAAAATGATAGTCGTTACCAATAGAAGTAATGGTTGAGCTATCAGTAGTTAAGGCTATTGCTGGTAAAGGCGGGCGTTCTGTCTCATAACGATTGAGTAGTTCAGCAGAAAAATGTTGAGCATCACCAGCTGAGCCACCGTTGCCACAGGCAAGTATTTTATTGCCAGCCAATAAACTTTGCACCATGATCATACCTGCGTGTTCTATTGGTCCTGATAAGATTTCACTTGCGGCAATTTTAGTTTGAATGCTTTCGGTGAAATTGCTTTTTATCCGGTCTAACATAGCTGATTTATGCTCCGTTCTTGATTGATTAAAAGGCGTTTTTAAGCCAAGTGACATGTGGTTTATTGATATCACCTTCTAAAGCGATAATATCGAATCTGCAAGGGGTATTATATTCATTTAATCCCTCTTGTTGCAGATAAAACTTTGCACATTGTTTAATTTTTTGTGTTTTTTTGTAAGTAACGGCTGAAATTGCACCACCAAACTGATTATTCTTTCGATATTTCACTTCTACAAAGACATATGTATTATTTTCAAGTAAGATTAAATCAATTTCCCCTTGGCGATTGCGGTAGTTTTTAGCCACACATTGTAGGCCATTATCGACTAAATACCGCAAAGCAAACTCTTCAGAGGTTTGCCCTTTATCTTGCGTTGAGTGAACATTAATCCATGACAATTTCCTGCACCTCTCCTTGGTCATATTTACCCCATAATAAACTACGCGTCAGTATATTTTGTGCATCCAATTTAAGCACACCTGTTTGACCAAAATGTCTTATATAGGGTTCAGCTTTCATTGCAGGAATCTTCTTTACTAGATTATAGCTATCAAAACCCATGGCAAAAATACGTTGCAAGCTATCACTACGTTCGGGCCATAGTTTATGGCTGAGTTGCTGCAGTGGTTTATTCTGATACTTACTTGATAATAACCAAGGCATCTCAGTAAAACTCAGCCCGTCTAGATCTTTTCGTTCGCTAGCATCTACTTTACCACTATGGCTTAAAGAACTTGCAAAAATAGGGATAAGTGAGGCATAGGTGCTGATATTTACATCAATATAGGGTTTTAATAATCGTGTTGCTGTAGGAGAGGCGACTAAATAAATCATGTCTAAATCACGTCTATTTCTTGACTCTGTTTTAATATTTTGACGAAGACGTAATTCAATGTTTTTGATTCTTTTTTGACTCTCACTAACATCGAGGCTTTTCTTCAATAATTTTTGCATATCAGCGTTTCTATCAAAGTAGACAATTTCAGGCTGTATATTGGCGGTCATAAACCATTGTTGAGCAAATGATTTAGCAATACGCTGGCTAACATTGTCATTGAGACTGAAAACGATAGGGTGCTTAAAATCTTGTTTGCTTAATGTTGTTGCCGCTTGTATCGCTTCATCTTCACGTCTCATTGACAACGCCACATGGTTTGGCTGCATTGGCACATCAGATGATATGTTTAATAACAGTGTAGGGAGTTCATTATTTAAGATATTTAAATAACTGTGTACATGCTTTTTTAACAACGGGCCAATCACATAATCAATTTCGTTTTCTAAAAAAGTTGACGGTAACGTCGCCATATCAACTTTATTGGCATCAATAAAGTGTAAGGTGATATCTTCATCGTTATTATAAGCAGCAAGAATACCCTGTTGAGCTACACTGCCCGCAGATTGTTGGTTACCGGATAATGGTAAAATCACGGCAATGTTTGTAATTTTATTTACGATAAGAATAGGTGTTTCTTTTAATTGGTTTATCACGATATTAGCAGGGTGATTAGGATTTTTACGCTGCCATTGTGTTAAATAGCGATGAAAACGCTGCTGTTCATGTCCAAACTGATAACCATAGTTCAGTATTTGTTGCCAACCGTTAATGTGTGGTGATTTTAGTACTACAAGTTGCTGAAGTTGCCATTGAGATAAACGGCTAAGTTCATGCCAAAGAGTCATTACCTCGTTATCAGTTGTATTAACATTCATCGATAATGCTCGTAAAGATGCATCTAGTGCCGCGATTATTAAGCCTCTTTCTTTCTGAATAATTGCCCTTAATTGAAAGTAGCGTAAAGAGTGTTTTTTATTTTTATTATATAATTCAGCTTGTTGTATTTGATTGTGAGCTTGATTAACTTCACTTAATTGCACTAAATTATCCGCTTTAATTATAGCGATTTTGTACTGCTGAGCCGAATTCTGCAGTAGTGCTGATACTTGGTTGGCAACCCATAATGACTTTAAGTAGTTTTCTTCTGCAAGAAAAGCAGCGCTAGCTTCAATTAATAGCGGTATGGCTTGTTGCGTTGAAACATTGGCAGCATTTAGAAGGTATTGTTGCGCTGATATTTTTGCAGTAGCTGTGCTGTTATCTTCAACAGTGACTTGTTGACTTGGCTTAATTATTGATGTTTTTTTGGACGTGGCACAACTTGCCAATAAAAAAGCGAGGACTGCGCTACTAAGAATGTATTTAGAGTTGGAAAAAAAACTTGTTTGAGTAACCACTTATAAATCCGTGTTTTATCGCTTTATACCCATGTTACCTGAAAACTGCATTGTGAAGTATCACGGGTGTATATTAGAATTGTATCTTATAATAAACGTCATTTTCTTTTCTCTCAACTACAGTGATCACATTACATGCAAACACAGATAAATTCAGGGACTTTGTATATCGTTGCTACGCCTATTGGCAACCTAGGTGATATTAGTCAAAGGGCTCTTGATATTTTATCGCAAGTAGACATTATTGCCTGTGAAGATACACGTCATACACAAAAACTTTTGACAGCTTATTCAATTAAAAACCGCACAATGTCGATGCATGATCATAACGAACGACAACGACAAGAACAGATAGCAGAGCTATTGCAACAAGGTAAAAGCATTGCGTTGGTGTCAGATGCTGGCACACCGTTGATCAGTGATCCTGGTTTTCATCTGGTACGTCATTGTCGTCAATTAGGTTTACCTGTTAGCCCTATTCCGGGAGCATGTGCCGCTATATCCGCTTTATCGGTTGCAGGGCTACCTACCGATCGATTTACATTTGAAGGTTTCTTACCATCAAAGTCAGGAGCTAGACAAACAAAATTAAGTGAGTTACTCGATGAATCACGCACCATGGTTTTTTATGATGCACCAAGGCGAGCCATTGATACTATTGAAGATATTGTAAAAGTATTGGGTGGTGACCGTTATGTGGTTATCGCTAGAGAATTAACAAAAACCTTTGAAACTGTTCATTCTGATAGTGCCATAAATTTATTGAGTTGGTTACAAGAAGATCCCAATCAATTAAAAGGTGAAATGGTACTTATAATTAGTGGTGCATTAGTCAAAGAACATGATATTTCGGCGAATGTAGAAAGATCATTAAAACTTCTATTAAAAGAGCTTCCCCCTAAAAAAGCGTGTGCAATTACCGCAGAAATATTTCAAGTCAATAAAAAAGATCTTTATGAGTTGTCGCTAACCTATAAAAAATAACAGTGGAATAACGACATAATCTGTTACACCTAATCGTTATTAACTCCCATTCAAATGTGGTCGTTTTTCGAACAAGCCTTTATGCTTAAATAATAAGTTTTGCTAATTCAATTTTCACTTGCTGATAAATTATTTAGTCAATTTTATCTTAAAAAGAGGCTGTTATGCATTATATTTTATTGAATAAAAATTCAATTTTTTTAATTATTTGGTTAATTATATTAGGCTCTGGTTGTGGTGGCTCCGCAAGTAATGAAAATAATGCGGTAACTGATCTGTCCTTCGATAATTATATTTATCAACAACCAGTAGTGCAAAATGACGGATGGGAAACAGCCCATTTAAATGAATTATCGCTTGAGTCTTCGGATTTTGAAAATTTAGTAAAAAAAATAAACGATGAAAATGATGGTTATCGCCATATAGATTCGGTAATGGTTATCAAAAATGGAAAAATAATTTTTGAAGAAAATTTCCGCTCAAAGCTCGATTTAGCTGATGGTTGGGCAAATAATCAAGACCTTAGTCTTCATATCTTAAACTCTGTGACCAAGAGCTTTACTTCTGCTTTGATTGGAATCGCCATAGACAAAGGAGACATACCGAGTGTCGATGTCAAAGTTCATGATTATTTCAGTCACAAATTACCTGTAAATGGTTGGAATGAAGATAAGGAAAATATTACCTTAAAAAATTGGTTAACCATGCGACATGGTTATGTTTGGGATGAATGGAACGTTTCCTATCTTAATAACAACAACTTAAATAGCCAAATGAATAACGCCAGTGATCCCATTAATTTTTTATTGAGTCGACCTATGGCAACGACACCCGGAGAAACTTTTACTTATTCAACGGGAGTATCATTTGGTTTGGGTCGACTACTTGAACATGCGACAGGGCAAAGTATCACAAGTTTTATGGAGCAAAATTTATTTGCACCTTTAGGAATAGAAAAATATACCTATTGGGCCTTAGATGGTCAGTTACATACCGGCAGTGCATTATATTTATCACCACGTGATATGGCTAAGTTTGGGCAACTATTTCTTAATAAAGGCGTATGGAATGGTGAACAAATTATTAGTGAATCATGGATAGAGGAATCTACTACGCGTTATCACGATGCGGAAGATTGGGGTTATTCTTATCAATGGTGGCTCACTAGTTTCAATGTTAAAGGACAAGAAATTCAGAGTTTTTATGCTGATGGTTATGGTGGGCAGTATATTTTTGTATTACCAGAAATTGACTCCGTTGTGGTTTTTACTGGTAGGGCATATCAAGAAGGTGAGATTGAAGAATATCGAGTCCGAACTGTGATGCAAAATGACATCCTGTCAACTTTGCTGTAAAAGTTCGTGTTTGTTGTTTTATCTCAAACTATTACATTAACCATTAACCCTAAGCTAGGTAAGTAATTATCGTCAGGGTAAACTCTTTAATTCATTTGCTAAAGTTCGTAAAAGTAAAATATTTATTAGCGATAAGTTAATTGTTACGGTAGAATGCGCGCCGAGTTGACCAGACAATCGCTGGCTAGTTTGCGTAAGTATTTCTAGCGGGAGGAAAGTCCGGGCTCCAATGAGCAGGGTGCCAGGTAACGCCTGGGCGGCGCAAGCCGACGACAAGTGCAGCAGAGAGAAGACCGCCGATGGTTTCCTTCGGGATTCACAGGTAAGGCTGAAAGGGTGCGGTAAGAGCGCACCGGATTGCTGGTAACAGTAATTGCAGGGTAAACTCCACCTGGAGCAAGACCAAATAGGGTTTCATGATTATTTAGGCGTAAGCTTTAATAATATAAGCGTGGCTCGCGTGGAAACCGGGTAGGTTGCTTGAGCCTTAGAGCGATTTAAGGCCTAGACGAATGATTGTCACTTTTCTTCGGAAGAGATACAAAACCCGGCTTATGCGGTCAACTCACCAAATTTAGTAACCGCTTGATCTTTCGTAAGAAATGTCGAGCGGTACACTAAAGTCCTTTCTTATCAATATATTCAACTAAGCAAATTATACACGGATAGTCACATCGTATTAATTTATGTAATCATCATTTTAATTTCAAAGATACGCTGCAATTAGTGACAGCTTTTTTTACACATTTTATAAAATACACCCGTATAAATTTTATTTGTAAATTTTATTAAATTAAAACAAAGGCTTAAATATAAGGTGCGTTAATTGCATGTATGTACAATTATTGGTGAAATAAATTTAGTCAGTAAACGGATATGTAAAGGATATACGATTTAGTCAGTTCACTGACATGTATAGGAGATACATAGCTTTTAGCAAAAGAAGCTATGAATACAGCATGATCATTACTCAGTTCAAAAAATCAAAATTACAATTAATTCTCGGTGTCGGACTGTTTTCAATGATGTCCTTCAGTGCCTTTGCTGCTGTTACCACGACTGAGACACAGAAATATCTCGTTATCGCAACCGGTGAACACACCTCAGGAAATAATTTTACATCATTTGACTTGCAAAATGGTGAATTAGGAGCAGATCAGGAAATAATTTCAGATGGTACTCCTGACCACTCTGTACAGCGTCTTGGCGGAGGATATGATGGAGGGTTAAGTTTAATAGGAAAGGGTTTTGAGTTTTCAGAATCTCGACCACTATTTGAAGGGGTAGATTATAGTGGTAACGTAGCGATAACAGGGAGAAATGCACAGTTTTCCGCTAGTAATGTCGATATTAATGCAGATGTAGGTATTGAATGTAATCGCGCAGGAACTAATGCTAACCCTTGTAAAGCATCAGTAAGTAATTCCGTCTTTTTTAAAGACGATGGCGATACAAACATTGAAAATGATGTAAAGGAAAACTTAACTTCAGGAACAAATAACGGAATTACGACGTTTGACCCTACTGATTTATTAGACGAACTTGAGGCTCAACGAGACTGGATTATTAATCTAACCGCAGACTCTATATGGAACGATACCAGTACGGAGGGTATATATAAATATAGCGACACTAACTCTTCACCATGGACGAATGTCAATCTTAAAGACCAAAATAACCCGGTAATTACTGACCTTGACGCTTTAGATAATAATGATGACGGCTATGCAGTCATCGATATTGATATAGGCAGTGATGAATTTCTTGTTAAGAACACAAATTGGGTTCTTAAGTCGACAGAGGGAACTATTGCAATTTTTAGAATGAAAAATGGAACTCATTTTCATTTTGACAATGCGTCAATTATTCTTGGCGGTGGTATAAATGCTGGTACAGGTATAGATAATTCAAGTGATGTTATAGACGATTTAGGGGCTATATTTTTTCAAGATGCCTATAAAGACACTAATCAAGTATTTGATCTAAGTAACGTTATTCTAGGTGGTATAGGTTTGTGGGATCTCACTGATTTTAACCCCGATAGAACAACTCTTTTAGGTCAAACTAAAAATGATGGTAGTGGTGACAAAAAAGCATCTATTTTTAATCCTGCCATAAATGGCAGTGATAGTGCTGGCACCGTAATCAACATACAAAATGCTCAGGGTTGCGCACAATTTATTAGTAACCAAATATTAATGGGATCTAGTAATCGCTGGAATCGCTGTGCTCTAGCATCGACAGAGACGCCACCACCTCAGTCTGTACCTGAACCGTCATCATTAATTTTGTTTGCTTTAGCCCTATTAGGATTAGGTCGTAGCCGCATAAAAGCTACTAAAGCGTAATAGTCATTCACTGATAGAGCTATAATATTAGTTGTAGGTAAAAAAAGACCACATTAAGTGGTCTTTTTTATGTGTAGAATTTCAAGGGAATAACAGGCTAGTCTAAAGTTGTATACCCTATTAACAATTAAAGTAAAATACCGTAATGTATGTGATTCTAAGCAGTCAATTATCCGAATGTTTCATTCATTATATAGAATAAGCAGGTTTTTAATGGTTAACCAAAAACGATTGTTATCACTATTTACTTTATCAATATTGTTCGTATTTGCAGCGTCTTTTGCCCAAGCTGTTCAAGTCGAATATACAACAAAGGCACAACAAGACAAAGTTGTAACAATAGCCGGAGCAGATGATTATGAAAAAGCGTTGCTTAGTTATAATGACGGTGAAATTGAAGCTGCGTATATCCATTTAAAAAACACCCTTAAAAATAACGTTGATCATATCCCCGGTAAAATTTTGATGGGCAAGATTTTGTTAATAAATGGGTATTTTATCGATGCTACGTTAGTACTGTATGAAGCGTTGGCATTGGGTGGTGATATCACTCTTATTATACCTTTATTAGGAGAGTCATTATTATACGAACGACGTTTTGATGAACTATTCGCTTTAAGTCATGATTATAGATTAACGTCAGAACTACAATTCCATTGGCAGATGCAAAAAGCCAGAGCATATGGGCACTTAAGAGATTTAACTAACGAATTACAGGCCTATAAACTAGCCCTACGATACTCGGCGGCTAGCACAAATAAGCGAAGCATTAATGTAAATTCGGCACTTCATGGCCTAGTGGCTTTTTATATTAAAACTGGGCAATTTAAACAAGCCAACATTTTGTTAATACGTGCTTTTGATATTTCGCCAGATGACTATTTAAGTTGGCACTTACAAGGCCAGCTATTCAAACAGCAACAAGATCATGAGCAGGCATTAAAAGCCTTCAACTACTCTTTGTCCTTAAATCCTGATTATCTCGATTCAAAACGTGCACTCGTCTCATTGCATATGGAATCAGGGGCAAATAACCAAGCGATAATTATGGTCGATGAGATATTAGAAGAAACGCCTGACGATCCCCGAGCACGTTTACTAAAAGCTAAATTATTATTGGCCAAACGCGATAATAGTGATGACAGTAAACTTGCTAAAGAAATTCTCGGTCAATTGAGTCAACAAATCAGTCAAGTACCAGAGCAAGTACTATTAGACAATGATTGGATATTGTTTATCAATGGCATTACCGCCTATTTATTAGATAATTATGAATCAGCTATTCGCAACTTAATACAATATCAAACTAACAACGCTGATAATTTCCATGCTACGCTGATGATTGCACACTCTTACCTTAAAGTTGGACAACGTAGTCTGGCCAGAGAGATACTAGATAGAAATCTCGATAAAGTGGTTAAAAATTTGGAGGCGGCGCTGCTGCTTTGTGATCTTTATATCGAAAGTAATAAAGGCTTTAAATGTGAGAGCATTATTGTCAACTTAAAGAAATCCTTCCCAAATTTCACTACAGTGCTTTTAGCTGAAGCGCGTGTTTTATACAGCCGCAAACAGTTAAGCGAAGCAATAACACTCATCGAGCAGGCCAATAATAAACAAAATGATCTGCAGTTTGAAAGCTATTTGCTTGAATTGTATATGGCTGCCGATCAATACCACAAAGCCGGACGTTTAGTGACTAAACTACTGGTTGAGCATCCTGATGATATCGCTTTGCTCAATGTAATGGCGGCGGCATTGATCAAAATAAATCAACCAAAACAAGCCTATCAGGTATTGGAACACTTGCTAAATCTTGATGCTCACCATTTTGCTGCTAAATATAATCAGGCGTCGGCTTTACTCGACTTAAAACGACCGCAGCAGGCCAAAAAAAGATTACTGACGTTAATTAAAATAAAACCTAAACATATTCAAAGTCGATTATTATTAGCAAAAACAGAAATAGCATTAGGAAACTCCCTCGGTGCAATTGAAGTACTTAATAAATTGTTGCAGCTTGATAAAAGAAACATAGCTGGTCATGAAATGTTAGTGCAGTTATTCAAGCTTACTGGACAATATGAACAGGCATTAAATAGACTCTCCACTTTACTTAAAAGTGATCGATTATCAGGTGCTTACCTATTGATCAAGGTGGAAATATTTTTAGCTATGGGAGAAAGAACACAAGCTAAAAAGCAGATGGATATTCTTAAAGGCATATGGAATGATGATGCACAGGATCTAATAACGCTAGCTCGTTTACAGCGTAGAGCTCATGATCTAACGGGCGCTCGTATTAGTCTCAACCGTGCTTTGGAAATAGCACCCAAGCTCAACGAACTTGCTTTTGCCGATGCAAAACTTAGTATCTACGAAAAAAACACGGAAACGGCTGAGAAGAAAATTTCTCAACTTAAAGGCAACAATATTCAGAATTCTCAAGTGGTGATGTTAGAAGGCGACTTGTTCTTATCTAGACGTAAAGCCGAAGCAGCGCAAACGAGTTACTTAAAAGCATTTGAATTAAATAATAATAACGGTATGGCACTGGCTAAGGCCTATAACTTGGCAATTTCCGGTTTTCAAAAGGATGATTTTGAACAGCAATTGGTCAACACTTTAAATAAGCAACAAAGCAATTTTTATTATAGAAACATGTTTGCAGATTTTTTATTACTTGAGCAACGCTATGCTGAAGCTAAACAACAGTATTTAAGGATTTTTCGACTTAAGGCATTGCCAAATAGAGCCGATGTCTTAAATAATTTGGCTTTTGCGAGTATGTTTGATGACTTGGAAGCTGCAGAAATTTATGCACAACAAGCGAGTGAATTAAAACCAGCATCGAGTGCCATTTTAGATACCTTTGGGTGGATATTAGCGACGAAGACAAAATTTGAGCAAGCATTGAGTGTCTTAAGAAAAGCAAGCTCCATTGATGCAAGTGATGCAAGTATCAGGTATCACTTAGCTTACACTTTACATCATGTTGGACGAGATAAAGAAGCGATTGTCGAATTAGAATATGCAATTCAGTCTCAACAGAATTTTGCCGAAAGAAAAGCTGCAGAAGAACTGCTTAATTCACTATAGCCAGAAGCTAATTTTGAGCTAAGAAGTAAAATGAGCAAGTTACTCCTTAAGTAATTAGGTTTAACTTCGACTCAATGGGAGCCATTATCAAAATAACTAGTATAGGAGTTAGATAGGTTGCTTGAGCCTTAGAACGATTTAAGGCCTAGGGGACGATTGTCATCTCAATAATATCTTAATAAATAATACTTATCACTCAGATCTATTGTTCAAAATACTCGTTAAGTGCGCTTTGCTTAGGAGCTTTAATTCGTGTGAATGTGAATGTAGTGTTAGTTTGGTGTTTGTTATGATTTAACTTGTTTATAGTGGTTTTTAATCTTTAATATCAAACACTAAAAACAAATTCCATTCAAATGACTTGTAATTATAAGTCTTTCATTCACAATAGATTTAACTTTTGATTTTATTAATTAGGTAAGCTTTAAATGCTCAATAGACGGAGACGCTTTAGCCTGCTTTTAGCTATTTTATTATTGTCAGGTTTTCTTACTACCAGTTGGTTAAGTTACCGTGTTGCACATGATTCTATTGAAGCAAAAATTACCAATGATGCATTACCGTTAACCACGGATAATATTTATTCTGAAATTCAGCATGACTTGTTTAAACCGGTGTTTATTTCTTCGTTAATGGCACAAGACACTTTTGTTCGGGATTGGAAACTCAATGGCGAAAATAACCCTGAAAAGCTGATTAAATATCTTAAAGAAATTCAAAAAAAGTATCACACCATAACGAGTTATTTCATTAGTGATGCTACCCGTAATTATTATCATCCAAATGGTATTATAAAAAAAATATCTACAGAAGACAGTCAAGATCAGTGGTATTTTCATGTTAAAAATCTTCCCGAATCAGTAGATTATGAAGTCAATGTTGATAACGATACCGCCCATGATGGCCGGCTTGTCGTTTTTGTTAATTACAAAGTTTTTGATTATGACCATAACTTTATTGGCATCACAGGTGTTGGTTTAGCACTAGATACCGTAAAGCAGCTAATAGAAAGTTACCAACAACGGTATCAACGTACCGTAATGTTGGTTGATAGAGAGGGAAACATTAAGCTTAATGGCGATAGTTTACTCGGTAGTTTAGATATTTTTCAACGCTCAGGTATTAAAGAGCATGCAGCGACTATTCTAACAAATACCAGTAGCTCTATTCGATATCAAATGTCGGGGAAAACGGTTTATCTTAATAGCCGTTATATTGATGAGTTGAGTTGGTATTTAATAGTGGAGCAGCATTCAGACCCGAGTGAAAAAAAGTTAACAGATACTTTTAAATTAAACATTTTACTCAGTATTTTGGTAACGGCGGCGGTATTACTCATTGCTCATTTAACGTTTAATAAGTATCAAAAACGCCTTGAGGCAATGGCAACCATAGATAAATTGTCTGGATTACTTAACCGCCAAGCTTTTGATCCTATTTTGGAAAATAATTTAGAACAAAGCAAAAGGAAAAAGGATCAGCTGTCATTGATAATAATTGATATCGATAATTTTAAAAAAATTAACGATACTTTTGGACATTTGGTGGGTGATAAAGTCATTCAACAGATAGCGCAAACGTGTAAGCTTTATTCCAGAGAAAGTGATGCTATATGTCGTTGGGGTGGAGAAGAATTTTTGATTATGTTAGCGGATACTGAAATTAATGCGGCAATTGATATTGCTGAACGTATTAAGAAGCACCTTAGCAAAAACGATAATAAATATGCGGTTACGGTAAGTTTTGGTATTACCCAATATCAACATAATGAGTCCGTTGATACCTTACTTAATCGAGCCGATTCTGCTTTATATAAGGCGAAAGGCAAAGGTAAAAACCGATTGGAAATTTCTTAGGTAAATAGAAGATAAAGCACAGTCTTAAAGCAACACCGAGTTTTAAATAACTCTTCACCAAATCTTCACTAGACAGATCTTTTCTGAATCGGTTAAATAGTGTTATTCAGAATGGGTGGGTAAATCTATTTTGTACAGTTTGAAGTAATTGAAGAATTACATAAACTTGTAAATAAAACTATTCAATAAAATAGGGAAGACATAATGAAAACAATAATTCTTTTATCACTTTCTTTTTTCGCTAGCTCAATTTTCAATTTAAGTGCTCACGAGAATACATCGGTCACTTCAAACACAATAATTAAGTCTCGCAGTCAAGCTGACCTTGATCGTGATAAGAGCAGTAAACCAAAACAAATTTTAAAGTTTGCGGGGATTAAAAAAGGCGATAAGGTTCTCGACTTTTTAGGGGGTAATGGTTATTACTCCGAGTTAATTGCAAACCTTGTAGGAGCTAAAGGCAAAGTACTATTACATAATAATAAAGCCTATATTCCATTTGTCGGGAAATCTTTAACAGACCGTGAAGCAGCCGGAGGTCTCGACAAAGTTGAACGTCTTATTTCTGAGTCAGATGACCTTCAGCTCGGTGAGAAAAAATTTGATACCGCGATATTGGTCTTGGGATACCACGACTTCTTTTACAGTGAACATAATTGGAGTTTTCCTGTGGATGTTGTTATGCCACAGCTGCTTAAATCTTTAAAATTGGGTGGTAAATTCTTAGTTATCGATCATTCCGCCAAAGTGGGTGCAGGCATATCAGCTTCAAAATCTTTACATCGAATTGAAGATAACTTTGTAATGCAGGACTTGCAGAAAAGAGGTTTCAAATTTATAAAAGAAAGCCAAATTCTACGCAATGAAATGGATACGAGAGAGACAAAAGTATTTGATGCTAAAATTCGTCGTCAAACCGATCGTTTTGTTTATTTGTTTGAGAAACAATAAAGTCATTGCGGGACGGACATGAAAGGGAATACACCAGTTTATTAAGTCCATATCACAACCATCTAAAATAACCGCTTGTTTATTTGTTTAAGTTAAAACAGGCGGTTATTTGTGTTTAAAGAGAACTCATTTTCAAAAGATATTACAAATGGCTACTTTTTAACGCGTTTAATTTCACTTTCCAAATAGCTTATGCCTTGCGATTTTTGTTGTTTGGCAAGCTCAAGTGCTTTTTCAAAAGACTCTAGAGATTTTTTATACTGTTCATTTTGGTCATATAATCGAGCTAATGCGTTAAATGCCCAGATAGATTCAGGGTGTTTTTTGGTATTTGTGACTAACAGTGTTAATGCTTCATCTTTATGATCATCATCAAATAATATACCGCCAAGTCTACGTACTAGACTATCGGGAACCTCTGCAGCTGTTTGATATTTAGCGGCACGCTTTTGATAGCGGCTTTCAATTCCTTTCATACCACCTTGTTCATTATATTCGTGATAACTAGCAATTTTTGGCGGTTGATAGTCATTAAATGTTTGGGTTATGCCTTCATAAAAAGTCGTATAGGGTGTTGTCATATGAGCATGTTGAGGTAAATATTGATAACCCCAATTAAATGTTTTAGGTGCTTTTTGTTTAATTAATGCGGCTATTTCAGTGACAATTTGTAGATTCTCTGTGCCTTCAGCAGCAACACCTGCCATGGTAAAATAGAAAGACTGATTTTGAAGTACTTCCAGTTTACTTTGATTTTGGGTAAAGAAATCTTGGTACTCTTTTACAACATCGTTTCTCATACCCGGACTTGCCGCAATGTAACTATTGAACCAAGACGGGTCTTCAATAAACCTTCGCATTACAAATGCACCAGCCATTGAATGACCAAAAATTGTTTTGTGCTTGCTGGTTCGGTAGTTTTTTTCAATAAAACTTACCACGTCACTTTTAATGTAAGACCAAAATTTGTCACTGCCATTCCCTAAGTCACGGCCTCTAGTTCCACTATTGTTGGTAATACCTATAAGAATGGCTTCAGGCATAAAGTTCTGTGTTTTTAGATAGGTTATTGCCGACGTTGCGTGTTTGAAATGACCATTACCATCAAGCACATAAATAACCGGATATTTTTTATCAGATTTTTCATAGTCGTCAGGTAAATGAATTAGCAGTTCTCTCTGTTCAGATAGTACTTTTGAGTCGAATGAGTAGTGAAACCCTGCTTGATAAGTTATTGCCTCGCCTTTTGGTGGTTCTATTTTTTTATTTTCGGCAATAACAGATATAGATATTACTGTCGATAATATCAATAGGATATTTTTAATGTTAATTAACTGCATAAATTATTTTCCTAAGCTTTTTATATGTTGATGATGCATAAAATTTGCATCACGAGTTATTTATCTTTTCTTCAATGGTTGCTAGATGTTGTTTAACTTGTTCGATATTTGAACTTTGTTGGGTTTCTGCTAATTTGACGGCTATTTTTTGTACAGCCATTGCTTGTTGTAACAAATCTGCAGATTCATAAGCGTCGGCCAAGCTATCATGGGCATTGGCTGATAACGGATAAAGTTTGGTGGCCAATTGGAAGGCTTCAATTGCTTGCTCTGATTGTTTCAATCCTAAATAGTCATAAGCCATATTGATCAACAATCCTTCAACGGGTGGAATGTTATAACCAAATTTTTCTGATAGTTTTTGGTAATGCAATTTAATTGCCGATAAACCTTTATGGGTTAATTTTGGAGGTACACTCCATCCTCTGAATACACTGATAGCTTGCATTGCGTTATGTAAGGTTTTACTTGGGTTCGACATATGTGTTTCTTGCGGGTAGATCTGACTTTCCCATTCTAAATTATCTGGCGCATACCGTTTAAAACCATCGATAATCCGATCAAAGGTATTTTGATTATTGGGCTCAAATCCGATACTGGTAAATACAAATGTTGGCGCCTTAATCGCAGATTCTAATTTTTTGGCGGTTTGTTGAAGAAAACTAATTGAACGCTCACTTTCTGAGAAGACCGGACTCATAATAATAAAAGCCTGAAATACATCTTTAGTTGTTGTGAGTGAGTGTACTGTACTGCGTCCCGCAGCTGAATGGCCAGCTAAAGTCCTCATTGGGTGTGTGCGATATTTTTTGTCAATATAAGGTACTAATTCGTCGGTAAGGAAGTGGCTAAAATCAGCAGCTGGAGCAATGCGACCTTCTTTATACCTTTTGGTTTTAAATGGGTGAGCATCCCTTAATCGATTACTGTTATCGGCAACTAAACCAACGACAATATGCTGTGGAATAACATTTGCTGTATCACTCAACCACTGTAACGTGCCAGCTACGCGGTGAAAATGAGTTGTACCGTCTAAGGTGTAAAATACTGGGTATTGTGTATTTTTGGCATTTTCATAACCTTCGGGTAATTTTATTAAGAGAGTGCGCTCTTCATTAAATGTTTTTGAAAAAATTTTTTCACTGTGACCAAAGGTTAGTGATTCATTTGCTGAAACATTTACGGCAATAAAAAACATTGCCATTAATAAATAATAAGCTTTAGCTGTAATATATTTTATAAACTTTAATGATAAATAATTGTACATTGTTAACCTGTAAGGGCGTTTGAACGAGGTTTATATTTTCCATATGAAACGGGGCAATGACAATGGCAAGTAGCTGATTTTGGCCTGATTTTGACCTGATGCTAGGCTGATGGATCGTTAAAATATGCGCGTTGATACTGCTATTAGGTATTGAAGTCTTTTTACCATATACTTCGAACCAATTGATTTTGATATCGATTAGTTAAATCTATTACTAGTTTTATTAAGAAGAGAAATAAATGGGCGAATTGTTTGTTGGTGACTTCCGTATCGATATAAAGCGCGGCGAAGTAACCTATCAGAAAAACATATCAACGCTTGAGCCTAAGGTATTAAAAGTGCTGTTGTTACTGGCTGAAAAACCAGGAGAGATCATTCCTCGACAAAAATTATTAGATGAGGTTTGGCCTGACGTTATTGTTGAAGCAAATACCTTACAGCGTTGTATTGCACAGCTACGTAAAGCATTTAATGACGACGCGAAGACACAAGCTTTTATTAGTACTCACCCAAGGAGAGGTTATAGTTTGGTTGCTAAGGTTAGTTGGCAAGCAGACCCAACTGATCTACCTTCACAAGATAAATCAACAACTATAGATAAAATAAAATCAAAAAAAATTCTGATGATGACCGCTTTATTCATGGCGACATTGTTGGCTTTTTCTATATTTTGGTTTGTAGAAAGTCGTACATCCAAAGGACTCAATGTTAAGCAGATAACGCCACTAACGGCGACTGAAGCTACGGAGTATCGTGCAAGTTTTTCCCCTAATGGGCAATATATAGCATTTCAACGATACGTTGATGCAAGAAATAGTCATATTTGGGTAAAGAACTTAAAAGATAATAGTGAATACCAATTAACGCTGGATAGTGCAATTTATGGCAAAGCTGAATGGTCACTCGACGGAACTCAAATTGCTCTTTGGCGGGAAAGTACAACAGGAAAATTGAACAAGTGTTACTCAATTACTTATTTGTCATTTGCTTTAGCTAAAAGCTCACCAAAAACTGTTAAGCAACTAGGTGAATGCGAAAGTGAAGTTATCACATCATTAAGCTGGTTAACTAATCATACAATTGCTTATACATTAGGTATCGAAAAAAACAGTGCCGTTATTGAAGTGAATATTAATAATAAAACAATACGTACAATCTATCAAAACAAAGATAAAGTAAGTTATGAGCTAACTTTTTCTAAACGTAATAATAAATTAGCTTTTCTACAAGTAGATGATTCAACAAAAAGTAATATTATTGTTCTGGATATGGCGACAGGTGATACCGAAGAAGTAATCATTAATTTTCCCAAAGGTTATGACGGTCGGCACTGGAGTGGTATGAATTGGCATCCACTTAAAGATCGATTTTTGATGTCTAATAACCAGAACCTAATTGAAGTGACAACCGATGGAGAATTTACCGAATATCCGATAATGACCTACCAAAGGATATACGATCCAGTTTATCACCCAGATGGTGAAAGTATTGCTGCAACACTAGGCTTGGCTGATTTTGACATTGCAGAACTAGATTGGAGTGATAATCATCATAATTTGGACTCAGGCTCGGATAAAAAGCTATTTCGCAGTACTGTTACTGAAAGTGGTGCGAAATATCGACCAAAAAGTTTAAACGGCAATAGCAGCAATCGCGAGATAGCATTTGTATCCAATCGTAGTGGTAGTTATCAAATAATGTTTGATAATGGTAAACAACTTAAACAATTAAGTCATTTTACCAAAGAGCAGAATGTTGGTTCTTCTGTTTGGTCTCCTGATGGAAATTTAATTGCTGTGAATATTGATAACCAACTGCAACTACTAAGTCTTGATGGCAAGGTTGAGCACATTGAAAAGTCTTTAAATGTCGCCAGCATTTATCAATGGATAAATAACAACCAATTATTGATGAGAATAATCAAAAATGAGCAATCGCAATTTGTTTTATTTGATGTGCGTAGTGGTAAATCAACAGTTTTACATTATGGTACAGCTAATTGGGCGCAACTTGATTCACAACAGCATCTATATTTATCTGACAAAAAAGGAAAAATATTTAGGATTGTTGATAGACAAAAAACACCAATAAATGAGCTGGCTCAGCAGATGCTACATACAAAATTCTTAATCAGGGCTGATAAGATATTTTTTAATGATAATAATGGTGGATTTTGGCAGTTTGACTTAGCATCAAAAAAAGTTTTATTACTCGCACAACGAAGTGCAAGAGCACTAAGACTTGATGATGTTGATGTGAAAAATAAACGGCTGCTTTATCTAAACTATGTTCATGGTCGAAAAGAAATTGTGCTTATTCATTAGGCTGTTGCTTCAGCTAGTAGATGCCGAAAGTATCGACGGATGATCACGCTGAATTCATCTCGACATTAAGTTAAATTAACTTGGTGTTAATTATCGTTTGTTAGTTACTTAGGGTGCTCAATGAAAATCATCATCAAATTTCATATTATCATTATTATACTTTTCTTAACGGCATGTCTGTCTCCAAATAGCAGCGAATTGGCTGAATCAGTGCAACCCACAAATGAGTTCAAGTTAACAAATTCACCACAGCAAGAAGGTGAAATAGTCATATCACGTTCACAATATCTCGATAAACTCTATGGTTTCTGGTTAGGTCAGTCTATTGCAAATTGGACGGGTCTGGTGACGGAAATGGATAAGATTGGAGGGGAAGGCCCACACGGAAAATTCTATACACGTGACGATTGGGGCAGTACAGATCAACCAAGTATCTGGGGGCAAGGTATTCCGAGTGATCTTTCTGAAAATATAGATTTTGTTTTTGTCGATGAAGGCGGAGTATGGGGTTCTGATGACGATACCGATATTGAATATATCTATCAACATCTGCTATTTACCCATAAAACAAGTATCTTAACTACTGTGCAAATTAGAGATGGGTGGTTAAAACATATTTATTCAGAAGAACAGTCCCCCTTTGGTTTGGCTGAAGATGGTAAACAACAAAACTTTCTTTGGGTCTCTAACCAACGAGCCCACGATTTAATGTTGAAAGAGGGTCTATTACCACCGGCAACCAGTCATCCTGAAAACAACAAAGAATATGAAATGATTGATGCCCAATTGACTACAGAAATATTCGGTTTTTTTGCCCCAGCAAGACCTGATATCGCTCTGGAAATGGCGCATTTACCGATCAGAACAACGGCAAGAGAAAATGCTCAATGGGCTGCAGAGTTCTATGTGGTGATGTATTCCCTTGCTTCTTATGTTGATAGTTCTTTGCCAATTAAGGAACAAATACAATGGATGGCCAATACTGCCAGGCAAAGATTACCCAACCATTCTTATTCAGCAAAAATGTTTGATTTTGTTAAAACTCGTTATCACTCTGGAGCCCTTTGGGAATCGGTTAGAGACGATTTATACCAAAAATATCAGGTAAATCAAGAGGACGGCTACGACATCACAGAAAAAAAATTGTATTGTAATGGTTGTTTCGCCTCGGGTATTAACTTTGCTGCAAGTATTGTTAGTTTATACTATGGTGAAGGAAGTCTTGTTGAAACAATAAAAATAGCCACTTTAACGGGCTGGGATTCAGATAATCCTGCTGCTACTTGGGGCGGTTTGTTAGGTTTTATGGTTGGCAAAGCGGGTGTTGAAAAAGCCTTTAATCGTAAGTTTGCCAACAAGTTTAATATTCACCGCACGCGTGGTAACTTCCCAAATAATGGTATTGATAATTTTACGCAAATGGCAGAGCGTGGCGTGGCTATTATTGACCGAGTCGTCGTTGCTGAAATGGGGGGGCGTATCGATTTGAAAAACGATGTTTGGCATATTCCCAATGCTGGCATTGTTATAGAGCCTGGCCATTAACTTAAATAAAAGCTAGTTAATACGGCTTAAAAATAACAAGAGAATCCAATTGTTACTATACTAGTTGATATAACTATCAGGGCTATCAGAATTTCCTAACTTGCTGTTCCAAAAATAGCATAGATTTAACGCACCATGCAGAGGTTATTATGGCCATTGTTTCTTTGATTATCGGCGTAGGCTTATTAGCAATGATAATATATTTTGCTATACATACTTGGAGTGAATATTTTCGCGAAAAGCATCATCATTGATGAAAAGTTGACTTAGAGCATTTACCTTTATTTGTTGTTATTGGCAATAGTCACTTAGTTTTGGTGAATCACCTGCCAGCTTTATTATCTGAATTCGTATCGACAAAATCAAGGTTTTACTCGCCGGAACAGCCCCTCTGGCAGGCGTTAGTGTGCAAGTTGGATTTTCTAATCAGAGTCATATGTCGCGAAATTTCAAAACACTGACAGGTATGACTCCGGCAAGATACCGACAGGCACTATTGTCCTAAGAATTTACTCGTAAGAAAAATCATCATTAGACTTATTATTATTCATAACTGCTTTCTTAATCAACTAACATCATAGGCCAAAGCTGATGCTTGATGGATAGCCTTGCGAATACGCACATAAGTGCCACAGCGACAGATATTAGTCATAACGTTATTAATATCTTCGTCAGTGGGTTTGGGATTTTGTTTTAGTAACGCCGATGCCGCCATAATTTGTCCACTTTGACAGTAGCCACATTGTGGTACATCAATTTCTTTCCAAGCTTGTTGTACTGCTTTTTCAACGCGGTCTGATAAACCTTCAATGGTTTTTATTTGCTGACCATCAAGAGAGCTTAAGGTGATAGAACATGAGCGTACAGCATGACCATTTAGATGTATGGTACAAGCGCCACATTGACCAATTCCACAACCAAATTTAGTGCCCTTAAGGTTGATGCTGTCACGTAAATACCATAACAAAGGCATATCTAATTGCTCGTTTACTTGGTGAGCAACACCATTAACGGTAAATGAAATTGGCATAATTTAACTCTCCATAGAAATAGGTAATTTACGAATTCTCTTTCCGGTTGCAGCATAAATTGCGTTAGCTAAAGCTGCGGGAGCTGGTGCTGTAGGTGGTTCACCAACACCAGTGGGAGGATGATCGTTTTTGATAATAGTCACCTCAAAAGTAGCCGGTGTATCAAACATTCTGATCCAAGGTTGTTGATCAAAGTTATCATTTACAACACGACCACCACTAATTTCAGCATCATTAAATAACGCGACATTTAAACCATCAATAAAGCCACCTTCCATTTGATTACGAATATGATTGGGGTTTAACGGTAAGCCACAATCTATTGCCCCCCAAATTCCGGTTATTTGCATCGGACCTTCGGCACGGCTATCTACTTCAACAACAAAAGCAGCATAAGTGCCAAAAGTAAAGTGACCAGCCAAACCAAGGCCAACACCTTTAGGGCGTTTATTACTCCAATTCGCTAATTTTGCTGCTTGTCGATAACATTCTGCCATACGACCACTGTCGATGACTTTAGCGCCATAACCTCGGTAGGAATATTCTTTAGCATCACCCAATAACTCTAAACGATGGGTAAGAGGATCTTGATTATTAGCATGTGCCACCTCGTCCAACATACTTTCAACAGCGAATGCAAACTGTAAATGGCCGGGACCTCGCCATGCACCTGTCGGTGTACCTGCTTTTTGGTAATAACTATCAACTTTGAAGTTTTCAATTAATTGATAAGGGAAACACTGCTCACGTAAACCTCCGTCTATTTGACCTTGGCGGTGATGCCAAGCAATTAATTTTCCTTGTTTATCTAGCCCAGCACGAAGTCGTGTAAAGGTTGATTGGCCAAAATAGTCTTGACTCATTTCATCTTCACGTGTCCAAACAAGCTTTACCGGTTTATCAATTTCTTTTGCTAATAAAGTCGCCTCAATAACAAAATCGTTATTGTAACGACGACCAAAGCCGCCACCCATACGAGTAGCAATGACTTCGACATTTAAGGGATCAATATTTGCGTATTGAGCTACAGCGTTTGCCACACGTGTTGGAAACTGATGTCCGGTGATTATTTTTGCTTTTTTATCTTGTAGATGAACAATGGCATTAAACGGTTCTATACAAGCATGAGCGAGTAAAGGTACTTGATAACATTGATCTAATACTTGTTTTGAATCTTTGAAAGCTTGAGTGATATCCCCCTCGTTTATTCGATTTTCACCTTCATCATCACCTAAACAGAATTTTTCAAAGTCGTTCATTAGTGATTGCGAGCTTTCATTCGCCCAAGGACCTTGTTGCCAGTTAATTTCTAACGCTTTTCGACCTTGAACGGCTGCCCAGTAATTTTTAGCGATAACGGCAATTCCCTCAGCTATCTCTTTTATGCCGTCACTCTCAATGACTTTATCGATTTTTACGGTTTTTATGACTCCTGTTACCGCGAGTGTTTTTTTGTCATCAAAAGATTTTATTTCACCGTGGAAATACGGACAACGCTCAATCACCGCATATACCATATCAGGCATTTCCATATCTAAACCAAATAGTGGTGCACCAGTGATGATCTCATCGATATCTACGGTGGTGATATCTTGACCAAATATTTTATAGTCAGCTTTATCTTTTAATTTAAGCTCGCCATCAGGGAAAGGCAGAGTACTCGCTTTAGCGGCTAATTCACCATAACTTATTTTTTGCTTGGTACTTTTTCGATAAACATGGCTTTGTGCTGTGGTTAATTGTGATTGTGAGCATTGCCAATGAAGTGCCGCAGCTGATATCAGCATTTGTCTTGCGGTTGCTCCTGCTTGTCGGAGAAAGTCCCAGTTGCGGCGCACGGCGTGACTGCCACCGGTATTCATATCTGCATATTTGTATTTTACACCGTCAGTCGATTTCTCAAGATAAGTTTTGGCGGCAATGCATGAAACTAATGACCAATCTGCATCCAACTCTTCGGCAATCATCATCGCGCCAGTGGTTTTCATATGTTGTCCCATATCTTGTACGGGTGATGCGATTACAATGGAGTTATCAGGATTTATATGTAGATAAACAGACCAATTTTGGCCAGAGAGGTCAGTATTTTGTTTGGTTGTTTTGGCAAGTGTGGGCATGTTAATAGTCATCAACATAGCACCAGCGGATACTGAAAGGCTTAAAAATCGACGTCGAGAAATTTCCATAATCACACTCTTTTGCTTTTATTGGATCAACAGAACCTAGTCTAGAGTGAATGGTAGAAATTAGCTTGGCGCTTTATCGTGTTAAATAATAAATTCGTCGAAAAAAACAACAGTTAAATGTTGCAAAGTATTACGTCAACAATGAGACTCATACTTTGCAACTCACCGGCCTGTTATTTGCCTAAAAACATTTTTCTTAAAGTATTGTCTTTTTCGATAAAGTGGTGCTTTAGCGCGGAAATAATATGCAAGAAAATTAGCATTGTAAAAAAATACGCTAATAGTTTATGGACAAGCTTAGCGGTTTCGTAAATAGTCGCGTTGAATGGTTCGTTGTTTCCTGCGGCATTAATGTTCTCTGGAACGATGACAAAATCAAAAAGGTGCACACTGAAACCACTATTTAATAATCCCGTTATTGGCATCATACATAATAAAATAACCAATATCGTGTGTGTATAATGAACTAAACTATTTTTTTTATGAGCTGTAGATGATTGCCAAGGCTGAGTTATTCGCCAATATAGTCTGAACCCTATAAGCACGCTAAAAATTACGCCTAATGATTTATGCAAATAGTATAAATTAGGTGAAAATTCGGTATTGGTCATTGTAAAGCCAAGTACAAGCATGGTTAATACAAAATACGCAAACCCCCAATGTAAAAACCTAGTGACCTTATCTTTTTTAGTGTCCACGTTATATTCCTAATGCAGCTGGTCAGTTCGAACCACAATAGTTCCATCGCTATTTACATCAACTTGATAAGGGGTTGCATAAATATCATAAGCTTTAAAAATGCTATTTCCTTGGTCAAAAATCAGCGGAATTTTAAGATCAAAGCTCTTAGCAAATTGTCTTGCTGCGTCTTCATTTACATAAAAAGAGCTGATGACTCCAAGCCACAGTCGATCTTTATTGTTTTTAACCAACTCATTAAGTTGTACGAATTTTTTCTGGCAGCCAGGGTAATGTGGCATCGGGCAGAGTGAGTCCATGAATATTATGCTAAGCGGTTTGTCTAGGGTTAGATTTTTGAGTGTTTGTGATAGAGTGATAAGCTCGCCCTTCATCGACTGTGTTGAAAAATGAGGAGCGTCATCACCAGGTATCGGCTTTTTCAATTTGGCATTTTTAGGCTGTTTGACCACTTTCTTATCGACAATTGCAGACGGAGTATCTAACAACTTATTTAGTTCATTAATTGCCACTTTATCTTGTGGGTATTTATCAGTGATAAAGCGGATCAGTGCTTTTTTTTCACCTGAAAATAACTGTTTGTTATTTTTAAACAATACATGATAAGGAGACTGCCAAACATTAAATTGCTGCGATATTCTTGAGCCACGATCTAAGATTAATGGTGTTACTTTAGGAAAGTACTTTTGGAACTCAGACAGCTGTGCTTGAGTAACGTTAATTTCGGGTTGCAGCCAAATTTGTTGGCTGTCATTTAAAAAGTTTTGTGGCAACTTGGCAACTAAGCCTTCATCACCTTGCCCTCCATAACTTCTCCATAAATCGATAAAAACTAAATGGGTGATTTTCGATTTATCGAGCATTACGTGCTTTTCTATCGTCTCGGGGAAATGAAGTCTTTCTTCAGCCAAGGTTGCCGCTTGTATTGAAAGTGACAAAGTGAAAAAACCAATGAAGGTAAATAGATTTAATATGATGCTCATTTTGTTGCTCTCGTCTCTAAGTTGCTAGTGATCGTTGCTACTTTGCTATTGGCAAGTTGTTGTTGATGTGACCAAGCTTCTATTTGTTGATCTAATTGGTCGGTTGCCAAAAAAGTGCGATAAGCAATTTTGCCGTCGCGGCCGATTAAGATATGGTGAGGAGTTCCTATAACACCGAAACGGTTGGTTAATTTACCTTCTTGATCAAAAACAGTGGGCAACTGATAGCCATTTTCGTCATAGAGTTTTGCTATATTGGCAATTGAGTCATTTATGCCAACATTGATTGCAATAACTTCGATGTCATCACCATATTGATCATAAATACTCTGTAGGTGAGGAAACTCCGCTTTACAGTAACTACACCATGTTGCCCAAAACTTCAGATAAACGGGTTTTTTACCTTTTAGTTCGCTTAAGTTAACGAGCTCGCCGGCAATGGTTGTTGCAGTAAAGTCTGGGGCGAGATCTCCTGCTTTTAATGTTTTAGCGTTAAGGTTAAGTGTCATTAAGCTTAATGATATTGCTGCTATTGTTAAGTAAGATTTTGATAAAAACTTCATAATTTCTCCTAGAGTGCTTGTAAAAGTAAATAAATTGCTATGCCTGTCATCATCGCCGCCATCAACCATTTGCTGATATTAAGCCAAGTGCCAGAGCGTGGTAGTGAAGTTAATAAGCCACTCATGCTGCCTGCTAATATCAGCAATGCGCTCATGCCAAAAGCAAAAACAAACATTAATAATGCTGCCCAATATTGATCTCCTGAAGCAGCGACATACATTAACAGCATGCCAAGTACTGGGGATGTGCAGGGCGCCATGATTAGTCCAGATAGGCAGCCAGTAAAAAAAATATTGAGTGGTATTGAGCGCGTTTTTATTTGATGATTAAGCACGATATTAGGTAGTTTTAACCAGCCCAAAATCCACAAAGCCATAAAAAAACAAAAAAGCGCAACAAAAATCAATGTTGCTGGATGACTCGCAATCGTTCCAAATAACTGCCCTGTACTTGCGGCTAAAACACCCAAGGCTGCATATACCAGAGCCAAGCCAAAAACGTAAATTAGTGAAAAAAAGAAACTCTGTAATTTTGTTTTCGTTTGACTACCTATAATTGAAACAGTGATCGGCAACATTGGATATATACAAGGCGTTAAACTGGTTAATAATCCTGTGGCAAATACGATGGCAATAACAAACAAGGATTGTTGCTCGCTCTGCAATGCCGTTTGAATAATATGCTCCATCTTTAAAATCTCGCTAATGGTTAGATGGCACTAGTTATACTGAATATGTGCAGGGGAGTTATCAAAACAAGATGAAATCGACATGAAATCTTTATGATATTTTTATTTGTATAGTTAAAACAAATAGTTATGTTTTGTAGTTGTCTATGAACAGATTGTTATTTATAGCGTTGTTCACGTAGAATATAACTTCTTTTCGTAGCAAGTTAACAAGTGGTAAACATGCTTAACTACCAATTTTCCCAATTTCATTTTGAAGTCAGCAGTGGCAGCCTTATTGTTGATCGCAATACAGAGTCGCAACATGAAATACAGCTGCGTCATAAAGTAGCCAATTTACTTACTTATTTAATTACGCATCGAGAGCGGGTGGTGAGTAAAGAGGAGTTATTAAGTGAATTGTGGCAACACGGCGATTATCGAGAAAACTCATTAACGCAAAGTATACGAGAGCTGCGTACTGCATTGGGTGATACTGCTAAAAATTCTTCTTTTGTTAAAACCTATCCACAACGTGGTTATCAATGGGTCTGTCAGTTGATAGATGTCGATAAAAATCAAAATGCTGACGAACGTAGTACAGAAACTGTAAATGGTAATGCTAAAGTTAATGACACCGTTGTTGCAGAAGCTTTGTCTGCTCAAACATCTAATTTTAACTTTAAAACATTTATTAGTTTGATGTGTTTACTTGTAATCGTGGCTGTTGGCTATTTTTTTAGTTCAACTGAAAATATACCGAAAAATAAAGAGCTATCAAACTCAACAAATAATGGCGCACAATCTTTATTAGTTTTACCTTTCATTAATGCTACAGATGATCCGGCTATGGCGTGGTTGGAACTTGGCCTTGCCGATATGTTAGCGGTTGATATGCAAAGAAATAATCAACTCAAAGTAATTCCACCAGCAATTGCTAATGCATTTTTACTTGAAGCACAGTTGTCGTGGCCGACATTACCTGTGCATATACGCAGTCTACTCAAAGAGCATCAAATTCAAGTAGCGTTATTTGCAAGTGTTCGCATTCATAAACAACAGCAAGTACTCGATTTTCAATTAATTTATGTTAATGGCAAAACGCAGCAGGGCAGTATGAGTTATCCTTCTTTGCCGAGTGTAGCTCGCTCTATTAGGCAACAATTGCTGCATTTATTATTGCCTGAGCAAATCAAAGAAACGCTGTCGGATGAAAATCCTATTGCGGCACTGGCATTGGCTGAGGGTATGCAAGCGTTACAAAAAGAGGGAGCTTTGCAAGCAAAAAAATACTTTCAAGCTTCATTAACGATAAATGAAAAAAGCCAATGGACTCGAGCTTATCTTGCGCGAAGTTATTATGCCTTAGGTGATTGGCAGGGCGCGGAAAAATTATTTACACAAATCCCTGTGGAAACAATTGCTGTAGATCCTAGCTTAGATGCCTTTATTCAATACTGGCGTGCAGAATTAGCTTTTCGTCGTGGTGATAATGATCTCAATGTTCAAATTGATCATGCGGTGAAGAAAGCGGAACTTGCCGTTGATAGCAAACAAATGGCGCTAAGTTATCGACTAAAAGCTAAAATTTCTTGGCAAAATATGGATTGGTCTGCGCATCAACAATGGTTAACAAAAGCTGACCGGCTTTTTGGTTTAAAAAATGATTTGAATATTGAAGCAGACAAACTTTTTTATTTAGGTAATCCAACCAATGTCGGTTTAGAAGTAAATCCGGATAATGATTTACAGCAAAACCAACAGTATTTACTCAAAGCATTAAATTTTTATCAGCAATTGGGCGATAAAAGTATGATTGCTGCTAGCCAATTTGCTATTGCTCAAAATTATACTTTTGTGCTGGATGTTCGTGAACAAGCATTAAAACAGGCGTTAAGTTTATATCGTCAGTTACAACAACCTTATGAACTGGCGATGGCACTTATTTATGCTGGTTTTTATCAAATGCAATTACATGACGGCATCGCGGCAAGTCATTACTTTATTGAAGCAAAAACTATTGCCGTTACCTTGAATGCAAAGCCATTGATAGTGAACAGTGATTTTTATTTAGCTTTTGCTAATTTAGACCAAGGGTTAGATCAAAGAGCATTAGGACGTCATGGTAAAAATGAACAAAAATTGCTTGCAGCGGTTAGCCAATTAGAGCGTTTTATTGATGCTCAGCCGGGGATGGACATGACCGCTAATGCGCTGGTGTTTTTGGGTTGGGCAAATACAGAATTAGGCTATTTTGACTTAGCGTTACAGCAATTGAACAAGGCAAAAGATATTAATGAGCAATATCAAATGGCAACAACATTTGGTTATAGTAGTTATTCAATCATGCGTATTCATCTTGAGCGTGGCGATTATGATGCGGTGACTAATATGGCTGACGAGATGATCACCACACGATTACAAGCGAGCTTCCTTGCTCGCGCTTTTTATGAAAAAGGTGATACACAACGGGCGATTAAGGTTTTAAAAGAATTTAAACAAAGCTTGCCATTACAATGGCAGCAAGCTGATGATCAACGTCTTGCACAATATCAAGGCACACTTAATGGCGAAAAAATTAATTTAGGCGCAGAGCCAAAAGCACATCTCATTTATTGTGAATCTGATTGGCAATGGTAGAGTGAGCCGCTGCTCTTGACTAATGGACGACAAAAAATGGGTTGCCATTAAAGGCTTTAAGTGCGCGATATGGACATTAGTGTAAAAATTTATCAATACTTTTTTAATACATTATTATCACTCTTTTGGTAATATGTAACCGTGTAGGGTCAACATAATAAGCTGTTATATTTCCTATTGTTTTAAGGGTTTTGAATAAAACCCAATATCACCTTATAGCCTTATTTTAATTGATATTTACCTCCTTTCTTGTTTTAAATAGAACACCATTCTTTTACGTACCATGACTACATTATGTCTACATGTAAAATAACCAAGTCTTTTGTAGACAAACTTGCACTTCCTGAAAATGGGCAAGTTTTCTATCGAGATTCTGAACTAAAAGGTTTCGTTGTTCGTGTTACCGCAAGCGGTAGTAGAGCCTTCATTTTAGAAAAGCGTATTAATCGAAAACTCAAACGAATAACGCTTGGACGTTACCCTGAACTTACTGTTGAAATGGCACGTAAAGAAGCACTTAAATATTTGGGTGAAATAGCGACAGGTATCGATCCCATTGCTAAACGTCAACAAGCTGTTGCTGAACAAATGACACTTTGGCAAGTATGGCAAGATTGCTGATTTTCGCATTAAACTCTATATATCACTTTTTAAGTGTCCATTTTTTTTACACTTAAAAAACAGCACATAATTAAGCCATTACAAATCAACGAGTTAAATTTCGGTGCGATTTGTGCTTATAAAGTATACAGGCCAATGTCGTTAGTGTTGATTGAAAAATCAACAATATTGTTTGGCAGAAAAGCAATTTAAACAAGATGGAGAAGGAATTTGAAGACTAATAAAATATTTAAAACGACTACTATTGCTGCTTGCCTTTTCGCAACTTTGAGTAGTGTGTCGGTAAATGCCAGCCATTTTCGTGGTGCTGCTGTAGTGCCTACCGTTGATGCCAATGGTATGCTAACCATAGACGCAAAAAGTTTTTGGCGAAGACAAGTGGGAACGGCAGCGGGGACATTTCCCCACAGTGGGGTATCTGGTTCTTCGAGTCTTTTTGTTGCTGGTGCTGGTAACGCGGCTCTAGGTTCTATATCACTCGATACATCTGATATACGTCGAAGCAGAATTGATGAAACATTCAGCATTCAATTACCACCTGGTGCAGGTACTTATACAATTTCTTGGGGAAGTAATGCTTGGGTTGCAGGGGTGCCAAATGGTTCGGGAAGTTATGGAACAACATCAACTATTTTCTGGGATGGCCTCACAGCGAATACCCCGATACAGTTTGACTTAGAAAATATTCAGCAGGAAGTACTCAGAGGTGCTGCTTATTCTGATAATTTGGATGCGGTCGGGGTAGGCCTGACCTATGACGATACCTTTTTAGGCACAGGAATGAGTGGGCAGGCGCCTGGATATTCTATTGATGCCAGCGGACAAATCAACATGTCAGCTGCTACAACGACGGCAATTCTCGATAATGGTTCTAGTCCAGGTGCCGATATTGGCTTTAGTGGTAAAATTGGCGCGACTGATGGCAGTGCCGTAGAGTTTGTCTGGTTATTCGACGCCGTAGATACCGGCGCTAATTTAGCACCCAGCATTACCGATGTGGTGATCAATGCATTGGTAGGTACCACGATCGATCATACCTTGGCTGTTAGTGATCCTAATGTTGGTGATATTTTAACCACATCTTTTATTAACTTTTTAGGTACCGGTGGGAATCCTTTAAATTCAACTTTTGACCCTGGTACTTTAGACTTCTCTTGGGATAGCACTGGATTTTCAGTGGGTACTTATATTGCCACTTTTGGCACTTCTGATGGTTCCTTAAGTGATCAAGGCACTATTACCATTAACTTGACACAAGGTCCTGGAGGAGGTGGAATTAACGTGCCAGAGCCTGCCACTATATTGATTATGGGTAGTGGACTCGCGATGATTGCCGGTTTTAGACGTAGACGTAAAACATCTTAGTTTTATTCAATAAAGTATAATTGTTAGGCGGTAAGGCAACTTACCGCATTTTTATATGAGTTATGTGATGTCTGGAGTGTTATGGTCGCTATCGTCCCTTGTTGTTCCTGTGGAAATTCAGCTGGTTTAAAGCGCTGTTGTGCAAAAAACCTAAATAGTAAAATGTGGACAGGCAACCCCCCAAATAAAACTATTGCCAAGGCGCTAATTGATCTAAAGTTAGCTTTACAACAAAGAAAGTTTCTAATCGCCGGCGCTATCGCCGCCCGTATCCTCCTTAAAGTACCGACTCATCCAACTGCTTATTATTTATTGGGGATGAGTGCTTATATGCAGAATGATTTAGACAAAGCTATTATTAACTTTGTTAAGGCATTTTTATATGGTTTGATTGATCCCGAAGCCCATGTAAATTACGCCAATATTGTTGGACAAAAGGGTCATTATCAACTTGCCTTAAACCACTTAAATAATGCCATTATTTTACAACCTAATTACCAAAAAGCATGGTTAATGGGTTATCAACTGGCTGCAACTATAGGAGATACAGACTCTACTATTTTTTTTGCTCAAGGATTAGTTCAACATTTTTCTGAAGCTGATATACATTGGGTCTATGCCGCTAATGCGTATCATACGAATATTGAGGACGAAAATGCGATTAAAATCCTTAAAACTGGACTTGAATTATTTCCTAATTCACCAGAATCGCAGGTTACCTTGGCAGGCATATTAGAACTTCAACATAAGCTTGAAGAAGCTGAGGAACTCGTTTTTCAGATCCTAAAAATATTTCCTGACAGGGTCGATGCACTGGTGTTGCAGGCGCGAATTCATAGGCGAAATCATCGACTGAATGAAGCAATAGTGACACTTAATAATGTAATAAAGACAACAAGTGCACAAGACAAACAACTCAGTAATATACATGCCGAATTTGCTGCCTTGTATCAACTTCAATCGGACTATGATAGCGCATGGCAACATGCAATAAACATGAATCATTCAATTGGCTCTGAACGATTATTCCAAGGACAATGGCAACAAATTGAACAGCAATTGGCTGAAATAAAAAGTACTGAAATATTAACGAATGGAGATTCAAAGGTTGACGTTCAACAAAATTTGTCAGTAGCGTTTATTGTTGGTTTTCCAAGGACGGGCAGTACCCTGCTCGAGCAGCTGTTGGTAAATACTTTTGATAGTATTTCTGTCAGTGAAAGCAGTGCTGTCCCCAATATAGAAAAAACAATATTTGACCAGTTTGAGCGTCGTTGGTGGCAGCTTTCACCGTCAGAATTTAGTCAATTGGATAAACCATCCTTGGTTTCTGTCGCTGAAGATACCTATGGTCTTAGCCAAAAAACTGATAATCAAACAGCTGTTGTTGACAAAAACCTTTTCAATATTTTGCGATTGCCACTGATTGAAAAACTATTCCCTTATTCAACCATCATTAGAGTAGTTCGACACCCATTAGATACCTTGGTGTCTTGCTATTTTTCGAATTTTCAAAGTACAGATGCATGGCACAATGATTTACAGAAAACAGCGACTTATTTGGCTTGGATTGACAATTATTGGCATCACATCAGTAAACAGTTATGTTTAAAAATTCACGAAGTTAAATATGAAGATTTAGTCAACAATTAAAAGTTGCCGTCCTCATTAGTCGATTCTTTAGCTAAAGATTGGCAGAATAAAGAGCGTTTAACGTCGAAACAGCCGTTAAAAAATGATTTTGTAACACGCACGGCTCATACGAGCAGGTTACTCACAAGATACATGCAAAAAGTGTGGGAATTATAAAAATTATATAAAGCATATTGATAACACTACTATTGATACCCTACGCGAAATGATGAAATGCTACGGATATGTATTATAGTTACTTTCATACATTCACATTTAAATATTTATCATCAATAACTTGGAAAGGACCCGCCAATGAACCATAAAAATAATAATTCAAATTTATTACTTTTATTGAAAGTGATTATTCTTCTATGGTCTAGTCAATGCTTCTCGACAATTATTACCGATTTAAATGCTGAGGATCGAGTTTCTCGTTTATTTGCTAACGACTCAATTATTTTTTCTGAAAATTATCGGCAAGAACTGAATACAGGAAGATTGATTCATTATAGCCTTTATGCCGCAGGAGATTTTGAACACAATATTGCTGATAAAAAAGCGTTGGGGCTGGTTGCAAATCTCCTGATTAGCGGTAATGTTCAGGGGCCTTTAGCTCTGGCCAATTACCTAAAAAGGTTTCCAAACGATTTTGTCGCTTTTCAATTGGCTGCGGTTCAATTAGTCGGAAAGAAACTATATCCTCAAGCAGAGCTCGCTTTACAAGAAGTTCTAAAATTATCACCTAACTATACACCTGCAAGTATGTTAATGGGCATTTCTATGTACATGCAAGAAAATTATCAGGCGGGAACTGAGCATTTAGAGAAAGCGATAAAAAACAACGATGCCAACATACTTGCCTATCGATACTTATCGTGGAATTTTATTCGTAAAAATGAATATAATCAAGCGAAAAGTATTTTGGAGAAAAGCCTTCGAGTCCAAGGTATTCCGACAATTAAAGCCGATATTATTCATTTAGAGTTAGCAGAAATATATAGATTATTGGAAGAATACGAAAAAATCATCATTTTGTTTCAAAAACTTATTGATAGTGAAAAACTGGATTTATCCCAACCAGACAACTTAGAAGCTATATCCCGATATTTCGAAGCAGCGGCATTTACTGGCAACTTGATCGCGGCAAAACGAGCAGAAATAAAACTTCAATCAACTCCTGCTTATGCTTCTTTTCCTGCAACAATGTCACGTGCGCGTTTGCTGTCGTTAGACGGTAAAACTAAAGAAGCAATAACATTACTTAATTCCGTCGATTCAGATGATTTTTTTATAAATCAAACTCGTTTACTAAATATGGCTCGTCTATACGCGACAGCAAAAATGAATCAAAAAGGTATGTCTGCTTTGGATAGTTATCTTGATAACTTTGAAGGTGATTTGACTATGAAAAGGTTACAGAATTATATTGAGATTGCCATTATATTAGGCGAAGGTAATAAAGCACTTGGTTTCTTAAAGGAGCTTGTTAATAATAATAAAGATAACCTAAAATTGGCCTATTTATTGGCAAGTACACTATTTGAATCAGGTGATTTAACCGCTGCAATGGATGAAGCTAACAACATTATTTCTAAAGACCGTAATTTCGCGTACGCGTATTATCTGAAGGGTGTTATCTATTATAATCGTAATAAAAATGATGAAGCATCTCACTCATTTAGATCAGCTATAGATATTGATCCTACTTATATTAATGCTTGGTTAGCATTATTTGGCGCTTTACACGATCATCGAAAACATTCTCACTCAACTAGTAATGCGTCGGCTGACCATGAAGAGTTAATTCCACTTTTAAAAGATGCCATCTCTAAAAATCCGAATGAACCTATTTTACTATACGAATTAGGTTTGACATTATATTCAGGAGGAGCTCTTGAAGAAGCTCAAGTGGCATTTGATGAGATTCTACGTTTAGTTCCTTTCGATTTTTCGGCATTATATATGTCTTCGATTGTTAGAGCAGATCGAGGTGTAGAGCTTAAAATAGCCACAGAATTGGCAGACATTGCTGCACAATTGGTGCCCGATAATCCAGTAGTACAAGACAGTTACGGGTGGTCTCTTATCCGATCAGGAATGGTAATTAAGGGAATGGAACATAGTCAGAAGGCACTAAAAAATGCACAGGATGATCCTGTGATACAACTCCATATTGGCTATGGTAATTATTTATTAAATAATTATAAGTTGGCTAAACTCTACTTTCTGGATGCGCTTAATGGGGAACTCCCGCCTCACTCAGCTATATTGATCCGTAAAACTCTGCATAAAATGGAACCTGTTGGTGAAAAGGTTTTGCTTGTTAATAACATCAATGGCTTTGGTGTAGGAGATGAAATAGGTACTATCCGATTAATTGATTCAACAGAAGGGTTAAGAGTAGAAGCCGAAATATCAGGATTGCCAGCAGGATTCAATGGTATGCACATCCATGAGAAACCAAGTTGTGACGCTGGTTTTAAGGGAGAAACTCGCATTGCCGGAATGGCTGCTGGTGGTCACTATGGGCATAGTGAACATTCTACTACTGTTTCTACAAATGGTTCTTCAATTGACCACAGCTCTATGCTTATGAAGGCAAAAGGAGATTTACCTCCATTGAAAACAGATAAAGGTGGTCGCTCAATGACTACTGTTATTGGTAAAAAATTGGTCTTGTCTGAATTAAGAGGAAGGTCGTTAATGATCCACTCTGGTCAAGATCTCAATGGGGTTTCAGGGGAGAAAATTGCGTGTGCAATAATTAACTAACTGGCTTCACGCCCTGAGTCTTTCAGTCAAATTAATATTCATAATTAACTATATTCGTATCAAAGCAAACATTATATTGAGTGATTTTAACCGATGAAATAGTTCAGCTCTGGGTTATTCCTGTCATTGGAGTCGTTTATATGTAAAGTAGCCAATACTATTAAAGTTAAAGCGCTTTTATGCTCTTTTGCCTACATAGAGTCTACATCGTTTGTTTGTCACTCATTAACTTGTTTATTTTTATGGTTATTTTTTGTTTTTAATGATAATAAGCTGTTATTTACGTTAGATTACGGTAAAGACGTCAAAAATTATTAATTCTTTAGAGCTATAAACCAATACCATGACAAGAAAAATATTAAGTTTGAATGTGAAAAGAACAAAAGTCGCCAAACCAGTAGATGAAGTGGTCAACGATGCCCCTCAAGATGACCCACAAAAGCGTTTTTCAAATGGCGTAGCTATCCATCCTCATCAGTGTATTCGCTTAGAGTTAGGCTCGAAGGAACTCTCCATGCGAGCGATGGATTTGTTCACGCCAATCGGAATGGGGCAGCGAGGTTTGATTGTTGCTCCGCCAGGTTCAGGAAAAACGACACTATTAAAACATATTTGCCAAGCGGTGGGGGCTGCTTATCCCGAGATAAAGCTCTATGCATTGCTCATTGATGAGCGTCCAGAAGAGGTGACGGATTTTAAGCGCAGTGTACCAGCACAAGTATACGCCTCTTCCACGGATGAAAATTATGCCCAACACGTCCGCGTAGCTAATGAACTTCTTAAAATCGCTCGTCAGGAAGCTGGTGAAGGTCACGATGTAATGATTGTTATTGACTCTCTAACAAGGCTCTCACGTGTACACAATGCTAGTCAAAAGAGCAGCGGTCGTACTATGTCGGGCGGACTTGACGCTAGAGCTATGGAAATACCCCGAAAGCTGTTTGGCGCAGCTAGAAAAATAGAGAATGGAGGCTCGCTTACCATTCTAGCGACCATACTCGTTGATACTGGCAGTAGGATGGACCAAGTAATTTTTGAGGAGTTCAAGGGTACAGGTAATATGGAAATCGTTTTATCACGAGAGGCTGCAAATCAGCGGGTTTTTCCCGCTCTGGATATTGCAAAAAGTAGCACACGCCGTGAAGAGCTTCTGTTAAAATCGAAGGAACTCGAAAATGTAACCATGTTGCGAAGGGCACTTATCAGTCTTAAACCTGTAGAAGGTGCTAGGAAACTTGTTGAGTTACTTGAGCAATACCCGACTAATGCTGAACTGTTGAACCGTTAATTACTTACGATTATTTGAACGCTTGGGCAGTGAAATTAGTGCACTGTTGGACTTGAAAGAGTTAACTAACAAGTTCGTCAATTAGAGGTGTTCCCACAGCCAATTAATATTGTTGTAAGCATGTATCTAGGGTGTTTTATCATGATTTTTTGTCGTTTAATGGTCACTATTCTAAGTCCTGTCTTGCTTGCTGATAAGTCTAGCGGGCGTTTTACTTGAACAACATTGAGGAAAAATAAAGTTGAAAATCACACCAGAAGACTATGCAATTTTGGAAAGTGCAATTAAACGCACCATAACCCGTACTGGCCTCAGCTTGGACAATTACACCTCTCTTGGTTTAACTGCCAAACGCTACCGTTGGGATATGCTGGAACAGTCAGGGATCAAGATAGGCGACAGCATCAATATTGATGGTGATGTGAATATTTACGCCTATGCCAACAAAAACCACATTGATACAGCTCTACGTAAAATCACCAAAACCAAATAGATCCATAGGACAAATATTCGTTATCATCTTTTTTGTAAAAGCACAAAAAACAAGCCTGCCGTTAGGGATTTATCTGTGCTTTACGAACCATTAGTTTTAATAAACGCAAAGAGAGTTACGTGGTAATTTTATAAATATATCAATAGGTTACTAGGTTATGGCTATAAGGAGTAAATTGAGTTTTATAAACCAGGTAAACTTAATTAGCAGTTAGACTTCATCCGCAGGGTAAACGACTTGCATTTGTTTTCTGGCTTCATCCATAACCGCCATAATTTGTTCACTAAATTCAAAGCTATTGATCTGTGATTCCGTTTTACCTTCTTCAACAAGCGAGATAAAATGCTGTAATTCAAATTTCATAGAATTATCATCGAATGGTGTTGATATTATTTCTTTAGTACCATCATTTAAAATGAGGGTGATTTTCATTAATAGCGCCACAAACTCAATTTCTATACTGCCTAGTTCACCCTGAAATTCACTGATATTATCGCCGTTACATATCTTTGAATAACTAATGACCGCTTGTTTCGCATTATCTGCCGAGTGGTAAGCCATTAGTAAGTCACCAGCGCCATCAACGCCAGTAGCCAATTTTATGCCACTGGCTAAGATGCCAGTTGGCTTGCCCCATAATGCGGTAATTAAACTTAACGGGTAAATTCCTAAATCAACTAGGGCGCCATTAGCGTATTCAGTGCGACACCAATTAGGGGTATCACCGCTTAAATACAAGTCATACCTTGATGAGTATTGCGAGTACTGACCAAGAAATTTTCTAACTTTACCAATACGCGGTAACTGCTTTTTTAAAATATTAAAATTAGGTAAGTGAGTTGTCATTAATGCCTCCATGTAAAGGCATTTATTATGTTTTGCTGCGGCTATTATTTGCTTTAATTCTTGAGAGTTTGACGCAGATGGTTTTTCACCTAATACATGAATATTGGCATTTAAACACCTTATAGTTTGTGATGCATGTAAATGATTAGGTGAAGCAAGGTAGACTGCATCGACTAAATTATCAGCACAAACTTCTGTAATACTGGTAAATATCTTAGTTTGTTGAAGGTTATCTTTGGGATAGTTTTTTAAAAATTTATTAGCTGTGGTTATCTTTCTTGAACATAAGCCATACAGGGTGAAATTTGTGGTGATTAATGCAGCTTTTAAAAAGGTATCTGAGATGAAATTGGTACCGACAATAACAAAATTCATTGATAAACTTCCAGTTTTAATATTTACAATATGACGTGAATAATTTGCTACGTGACATAAAACTCATGCTATTTTTTTGTAATTAAAAATCGTTTTATTCATAACAAGAATAGCGTTTTAATATAAGCTTTCATATAGGGTCTGTTGAACTTTCGAGTTCGAATTTTGTTCACTTAAGCGCTTCCTGATCGCGGCAAGAGGAATGTAACTTAGTTATTCTAAGTCAATGACGAGCACAGTTTCCGCATCCTGCTCACGCTAAGTACCTACGTCCTGTAGGCAACAAAGAGCAGGATGCGCTTAAGTGAACCCTACGGGCAGTGGTTTGTTTGGCCTTTCTACTGCGTTGGAGCATGTTAAAGTAGAATAACTACATTACACATGCTCCGCCTTATATAAAAACCAAACAAACCGCTGCAAAAACGAACTCGAAAGATCAACAGACCCTAATCACCATACAACTATAAAATCATTCTTTCTCATACTATACCTCTATTTAATTGATGATATCCCCAATTGAATAAAAATCCATAGTTAAAATTAGTTGACCACTACATGCTTATTTAAAATCGAGTCATTATAATGTACGCCATTATTGTTAATGACTTCTTCTCTTTATATCTATCAGACGAGTATCCTGATGCTGTACTATAAATATCAGAGCTATAATCTTGCTTTAACCATGTCTCTTGCACAAAGAAATTAACGTATCATGCTGAACATAAACTGGTAATTAAGATAAACAGGTAAAAATAATTATTATTCTTTGCATAAAATTTATTATCTTTTATTTTTAATAGTAGGAAACCTATAACTATTCAAAGTGCGTGGGATTTGTATTTTGATTGACGACTAATTTAGATAATAAGGTACACCATGATTAAAACTATAACCTTTTTGTTAATGAGCATAATGATCTCTGCTTGCGGCGGCTCTGGTGGTGCAAATAATGACTCGACCACGCCAACACCTACAACACCCGTTATACAAAATAGTAGCCCAACAGGGGCAATATCTATCTCTGGAATAGCCAAGGTTGATCAAGTACTAACTTTAACTAATACCTTAGCTGATGCTGATGGCTTAGGGGCATTTAATTATCAATGGCAAAAAACTCTTAATGGTACAACACAGCTTATTGAAAATGCTATCACCTCAAGTTACACCCTTATTTCAGCTGATATCGGTTATACCATTTTGGTGCAGGTTAGTTATACCGACGGTAATGATTTTGCTGAGGTAGTTACTAGTGAACAAACAGAAGTTGTGGTAGATAACATAAACAATAACTCTGCGGGAAAACCTAACATTTTATTAATTATTGCTGACGATCAAGGATTAGATGCCTCAGCGCAGTATTCGTATTCTTCAGACTTGCCTTTAACTCCAACAATTAATGCTCTTGCAGAGCAAGGTATTGTTTTTGACAATGTTTGGGCAACTCCTGCATGTACCACTACACGTGGCACTTTGATCACCGGTCAACATGGCATTAATAGTGGCATTAGTTTTGTACCCGCGATTATGGATAGCAGTACACAAACTTTACAACGCTATATCAAGTCATTATCACAAAGTAGTGATTATCAAACTGCGGTAATAGGTAAATGGCATTTGGGTGGTGGCAGTCCTGAATTAAGCCACCCAATTGATAGTGGAGTTGATTATTATGCAGGAACCATTAAAGGGACTTTGGACGATTATTATAATTGGGAATTAACAGAAGATGGCACAAATAGCACAAGTACGGAATATCACACCAGTAAAATAACTGACTTAGCGATAGATTGGTTAGCAACACAAAATCAACAACAGCAACCTTGGTTTTTGTGGCTTGCCTATGTTGCACCTCATTCGCCTTTTCATTTACCACCTTCAGACCTACATAATCGTGATCAGTTAACGGGAACTGAGGCTGACATTACTGCAAATAAACGTGAATATTACCTAGCGGCGATTGAAGCGATGGACAGCGAAATTGGCCGTTTACTTAATTCATTATCAACAGCAGAACGTGACAATACTTTAATCGTTTATATTGGCGATAACGGAACTCCTACCGGTGTGATAGATGCGAATGTGTATAGTAAAACTCATAGCAAAGGCTCTTTATATGAAGGTGGTATTCGGGTGCCTATGGTTGTTTCTGGTAAAGGAGTTAGCCGGGTAAATGTTCGTGAAAGTGCTTTGATTAATAGTAGTGATTTTTATGCAACGTTTAGTAATTTTGTTGGTGGAACTTTGACACAACTTAATGATAGTTATAGTTTCCTAAGTTTATTGGAACAAAGTGGTACCGAGTTGCGACAATATAATTATTCTGAATTTGAGAGTGATGATGTCACGGGCTGGACGGTAAGAGATCAAAATCATAAATTAATAGAGTTTAGTGATGGTTCACAAGAATTATACCAAGTAAGTAATGACCTTGGTGAGACAGACGATTTATTGTTGGGTAATAGCGATACATCTTCGTACATTCTTGACCTATCAGCTCAAGCAAAAATTATAAGGAATGAGCAAAGTACTTCACCTATAGATATAACCAATGCAATATTGGTTAATCGTAGTGCAAATTGTGCTGACTATGTGGAGAGTTACCAATCATCGGTACTCGATGTTAATAACAGTAAAGTATTTAATGGCGATTTAAGTATTTTACTTAATAATGGAAAATGTATTTTCCAAACCAATAATATTCCTAATCATGACTTTAATGATGGTAGCCAATCTTTTCCTAATGACGTTAGCTCTCAAAATATCACTTTTGAAGTAACTGCTAGCCCAATTCATGTGGCTCAAAGCACCGATATAAGTTTAATGGTTGATAATGCAATATTACTTAACGGCGTAAAAGTTGATTTACTTGCCGCTGCTTGTTTTGGTGTAGGTGACGGTAAAATAGGTTGTAATGATATCAATCAACTGTGGCGGTATGACCCAATGTTTATCGCGAATGGTTTTAGGGTTGATAGCCATAATGCCCATTCTCAACCTGATGGTAGTTATCATTATCATGGTCGTCCCCATGCGTTATATGAACATGATAGTTCTATCTCAGTATCGCCTGTTGTAGGTTTTGCTGCAGATGGTTATCCTATATATGGTCCTTATTTTGATGATAACGGTAGTGTCAGGAAGGCCATTTCAAGTTTTAACTTATTAAGTGGTAATCGTCCAAGCAGTAGCGGTGATCCCGGAGGTAGTTATGATGGTACTTATCGAGATGATTATCAGTATCAACAAGGTTCTGGCGATTTAGATGAGTGTAACGGTATGACGGTTGACGGTGTTTATGGTTACTATATTACTGATGGTTTTCCTTACATTTTAAGTTGCTTTAAAGGCACCCCAGACCCATCGTTTAATAAATAACCTTAACTTTGGATAAGCACTGTTATTGATTGTTAAGAATTGACTGCGATTGTAATGACAGTTTACTCATCGTTTGGGTGAGTAGCTGCTTTTCATCTTGGTCAAGAACAGAGAGTAATTCTTCTTCTCGTGCTAATACCATGGGAACCAATTGTTGATAGACAGATAATCCCCGTGGTGTCAGTTTTAACAAAGCAGAGCGTTTATCGTTAATATCCGTTGTTTTCACTACTAATCTTTCGGTGAGCATTTTTGAAATAGCTCGACTTGCTTGCATTTTTTCTAAATTACTCAATAAACCTATCTGTTTGGCTGACATTTCTATACCGCTGCCAAGAATAGCCAATACCCGCCATTCATGACGAGTTAAATCAAACTTTCCTGTATATATATCAGCAATGCAATCACTAATAACCGCTTGAAGTTGTGTCAGCTGATAGGGGAAAAAACTATCTAATGTTAAGCCTTGTGGTATCGGACGTGTTGATGATCCAGTCGATAATGTTTTTTTAGTGGTCATTAAATTTAATGCTAACTCTTTTATGAAGTTACACGATTATATACTCAAACAACCTCAAGATGCGAGTTCCAGAATAATTGAGCTATATTAGTATACCCAGTTCGTCCATGAACTAAGTGGCGCTGGGGGTAGTACATGTGTTGCTTTATGGTATTAAATTGAAAATATGAAGAGGGAGGATAAGTAGGTCTTGGGGAGAGCAAGACCTACTAGAAAAACAACCACATACAGTTTATTTTACGAATATTTATTGATTACTGCGTGAAAACAACCTTGTAGAACACAATCAAATATTAATCGAATAATATTAATACACCACATGACAAGTTTTATAAGCCCATCTCAGTGGTCATCTGAGATAGATATAAGTTAACATAACTTTTACAAAAAATTGTTGTTTTAATAACCTGTATTTGTACAAATAAATGAATTTTTTGTATAGATATAAATACACTTATTTCTTATTATTTATTTCGGATTGAAAGGTTTGTTGTTTGTTAAATGAACAAGGGATGGTTTTTTAGTTTTAAAAAGAATAAATGACTTTGTTAATCAATATGTTTGAGTTGGCGGCTATATATCGATAACTATCTTTCGAAGAATAAGAAAAGTCGGCATAAAAGCCGACTTTATCGTCTTAAAATAAAAATTTAAGTATCATCTATTTTATTTTTTAAAATGTGACATCAAACTGTCAAGCTCATTAGTTAACTGAATCAACTCTTGGGTAGCATCTTTTTCCGTATGTGCTAATTCAGCTGCGTCATGTGAACCTTCTGCAATCATATTAATTCGTCGTGAAATATCATCACCGACTTTATTTTGCTCTTCTGCTGCAGTGGCTATGTGGTTGTTCATGTCGGTAATTGAGCTCAATGATTGTGCAATTTGATTTAATGCTTCAGCAGCTTCTTGAGTTTGAGTAACGGTTCTTTCACTCGAGTTTTTACTGAGGGTCATAGTTTCAACACCTTTGTTAGAGCCAGATTGCAACCGTTCTATCATATTCTGAATTTCTTCCGTACTAGTTTGCGTACGTTGTGCTAGATTACGAACTTCTTCTGCAACTACCGCAAATCCTCGTCCTTGTTCACCAGCACGCGCAGCTTCAATGGCGGCATTTAATGCCAATAAGTTTGTTTGATCGGCAATGCCTCTGATCACATCAAGTACAGAAACAATGTTAGCAACGTCATTTCCTAACTCAGTGATAACAATGCTAGCCTCATCAATTTGATGGGCAAGAGTTTCAATTGATTCTACAGCACTATCAACAATATCGTGTGCTCTAGAGCCTTGTTGATCGGCTTCTTGAGTTGATTTTGCCGCTGCACCTGCACTTTCTGATACCGTATGTGATGAAGATGACATTTGTGTCATGGCAGTAGCAACCATATCAATTTCAATTTTTTGCGCAGCAAAAGTTTCGTCAATTTCATTTGAGCGAGAACTTGATGCCTCTGTTGCTTGACGCAGACTTTGCACTGAAATATCAATGCTGCCAATGATTTGTGCAAGTGATTTACTTAATTGTATGGTTGAACCGTAGATGGAGTCTGGTTGTGCATCATTTTTAGCCACTTTTGTTGAGATGTTACCAGAAGCCACACGGCGTACTAACTCAAGTACTTCATTAGGCTCTGCACCTAAGACAATTAATAGGCGTCTTGTTGACCAAAATAGCAGTATGCCAAATGCCGTGGTCATAATTAAACAAATGGCAATTTGCCATTTTGCACTTGACCAAAATCGTGCTTCAACTTCGGCAAAACCAATACCAGTACCGACATACCAGCCCCAATCTGGTGTTTTCTGTGCAATGGATAGCTTACTTTCTATCGAGCCATCTTTTTGTTTTTTTGTCCATTCATATTGAGCGATGCCACGCGGGTTTCTCGTAATAGCTCTTTGTAATATTTTACCGACACTACTCCCTTTGGCATCTTTAAATTCATGAAAACTCGTACCATGTAATTCGGGATCTAGGGGAGTAGCAATAAAGTTGAGGTTTTCGTCGGCGACATAAACATATTCAGTTTTATGGTATTTGTTATTACGTAATATACGCGTGGCAAGCTCTTTTGCTTGTTCAATGCTCATTTTACCGTCTTTAACATATGACTCTAATTCTACAATTTGATTGTATGTAGATTTAAATAACTGCTCAACTCTGGCGCGATTGTCATCATTGCTTGCATAACGCAAGGTCATCAAGCCGGTGATCATTAAGAGTAAAAATGCTGCCAACATAAGAGCAATAAGTGCCCCAACTTTGTACTTTAACTTCATTGATACTACCTCGTGGTTAGCTTAATACCATTTTGCTTAAGTTTCTTCCCACTCAGCGAGATTTAAAAGGCTTAGAGGCAAGGCATTGATTGAAGAGAATGGTTGTTCCCTTGTCGAAATCAATAACGTAGCATGTAAGCCTTTTAAACTCGCCCTTCGGGAGTTTGTCAGCGATTCGATAACCGCACTGAATTTCTTTCATATAGAATAACTATAATGTAAAAAAATCCAATTTGTTCTCAAACTGCTGACAAGCTCTGAGTGGGAACAAATTTAATCAAATTGGTATAATGTCGTAATTTATTTGTACTATTTATTTGATTACTTAATGATTATGGCTGCTTTTTGTAAAAAAAACATTGTGACATAGTCATTTATTGATTGTTTACTTTTTTATCCATAAACACAATGACTTATTGGCTTTATGTGGGAATATTTCATCATTAATATCAAGGGTTAACATAAATGTTACATTTTTATTTTTATCCGGCTTCGATTATATTTTATACAGAATAATTTATACCTGTGATACTTCAAAATGTGGATTTCAGGATGGCTGAATAAATCATGTTTACGATGCATATTTTATTCATGGTTGTTTTCGACAACGGCTTCCTGCGTTACCTTAATGACTTACATGAATGTATGAGCATTAATCACATAGACAATAGGGTCTGTTGATCTTTCGAGTTCGAATTTTGTTCACTTAAGAGCAGGATACGCTTAAGTGAATCCTCTGGGCAGTGGTTTGTTTGGCCTTTCTACTGCATTGGAGCATGTTAAAGTAGAATAACTACATTGCACATGCTCCGTCTTATATAAAAACCAAACAAATCGCTGCAAAAATGAACTCCAAAGGTCAACAGACCCTAAATATTTTCATTTTGATTTATATCAAAATTTAGTGCTATAAAATGCCTTTTAGCTGTACTTTTAGTCATTAAATAGTAAAATGCAAATAGAAGTAATTATCATTAATGATTAGATGTTGGATTAATATGACGCTTGTAGACCTAAAAAGAAACCAGAAAGCAACGATTATTGAACTGCCAAAAGATGAAGCCTTAGCTGCACAATTACTTGAGCAGGGGTTTGTACCAAAATCAGAAATTTCACTTGCTCATATTGCTCCTTGGAATGGCCCAATGGCATTTCGTTTAGACAATACAAAAATCACGTTAGGGCAACAAGTCGCTAAACAGATTAAAATAGATTTTATTCAATGAGTTCACTCCAACATTATGCTTTAGTTGGCTTTGCAAACTCAGGTAAAAGTACATTATTTAATTTATTGTCTGGTGAATCTCAAAAAGTAGGTAACTGGTCAGGTGTAACCGTTTCAGCAAAAAGACAAAAAGTAACCTTAGCTAATCAGCAAGTTAATTTGTCAGACTTACCAGGATTAAGCTCTTTAGTTCAGCGTGCAGAGCAAGGTCAAGATCTTACCATTTCTCATCAATTTTTATTAAGTGAAAACATTAATATACTTATTAATGTTGTTGATGCTACGCAATTAAAACGTCAATTGTTTTTAACCAGTCAATTACTTGAACTGGGCATTCCGATGATTGTCTTGCTTAATAAAACCGATCGAAAAGAAGCTGCATCGGTCGATTGTGAAGTACTTACTCAGCAGTTAGGTTGCCAAGTTATAGATATTTGTGCACAAGATAAAGTGTCAATAGCAAAAGTCGAAAAATCCTTGCTGCAAATAAAAAACACTTATACGAGTAAGTTTGCTGACAATAAAAATAACGAAGCACAATTAGGCTGTACAACTGATGAGCAAAGTTGTGAGTGTAGTGAAGATAAAAAAGATATTGATGAATTACATAAAAGGCATCAATGGGTCAGTAAAGTTGTTAATAAAGCTGCTTTGGATAAGGTAAATCCCGTAGGCTTTAGTGATAAAATTGATAGCGTAGTTTTACACCCTGTATTGGGTATCCCTGTCTTTTTAGGCATGATGTATTTGCTTTTTATGTTTGCAATTAATGTTGGTGGCGCTTTCATTGATTTCTTTGATATTTTAGGTGGAACATTATTTGTTTCCTATCCTATGCATTATTTGGCAATGCTGAACTTACCTTTATGGTTACTCACTATTTTTGAAGGTATTGGCAGTGGTGTGCAAACTGTTGCGACCTTTATACCGATAATTGCTTGTTTGTTTATAGGTTTGTCCTTACTTGAAAGTTCTGGGTATCTCGCTAGAGCTGCTTTTGTTGTTGATAGCGTGATGCAAAAGATTGGCTTGCCGGGTAAAGCCTTTGTACCACTTATTGTTGGTTTTGGTTGTACCGTACCAGCCGTTATGTCAACTCGAGTATTAGACAGTGAACGAGAACGTATCACAACGGTGATGATGTCACCTTTTATGTCGTGTGGTGCTCGATTACCTGTTTACGCGCTATTTGCTGCGGCGTTTTTTCCTGAAAATGGCCAGAATCTTGTTTTTCTGCTTTATCTTATCGGTATAGCGGCGGCTATTTTTACCGGATTTTTACTTAAAAAAACTACCTTACCCGGTAATAGCTCGCTAAATATTATGGAATTACCTCTGTATGAAGCACCGCGTTTATCCTATATAAGCGCACGAGTATGGCAACGTACTAAAGGCTTTGTAACCGGAGCAGGAAAAACAATTGTTATTGTTGTTTGCTTAATTAACTTTGTTAACTCTATTGGTATTGATGGCTCATTTGGCAATCAAGACAGTGAAAACTCAGTATTGAGTCAGAGTGCTAAATTGGTAACGCCGATATTGGCTCCGATGGGAATAAAGGAAGATAACTGGCAAGCAGGGGTCGGTATTATCACCGGTATTTTTGCGAAAGAAGTCTTAGTGGCAACGTTTAATAGTCTGTATTCTCCGAGTACCGGGGATGAAGTTTTGGCTCCATCGTTAAGTCGGAGTTGGGATGAGGCTATTATTAGTGTTAAAGAGAATTTACTTGGGCTCTCACCGGATGATCCTTTAGGCATGAAAGTAGGTGATCTTAGTGATCTAGCGATTGCCGCTCAAGAACAAGAAGTGGAAATTACCACTTATCATGTGATGCAGGCATCATTTGATGGTCAACTCGGCGCATTTAGTTATTTGCTATTTATTTTATTATATACACCTTGTATTGCCGCTATGGGGGCAATAAAAAATGAAGTAGGTACTCGTTGGGCTACTTTTGCAGGGCTGTGGAGTTTTACTTTGGCGTACTTAGTGGCAACACTTTGTTATCAACTTGGTAACTTTTCGCAAGACCCTACAAGGGCTACGATGTATATTGTGATGGTATTTCTGATCTTCTTTGCGATTTACGCCTGGCTGAAACGCCAAGGGAAAAAAATACTGACCATACCTACGCGGGTTTACTATTCATAAACCCTATTATTAATAAACATAGCTAAACTCAGGCAACTTCCAGCCCTTGAGGTGGATTATAATTAAGGATGTTAATAGCGGCTATACGGTTGCTTCTTCAGTCTGAACGGGCTGATTAATCATATTAGCTAATTCTGCTTTGTTTGCATTAAGCAGCTTATACAAGTGCATTTGGTTTTTTGCTCGATCAAGATTATGTTCATGATGGTCAACATGGAAATAATTATCACCATCAAGATAGTCTGTTAAGAAGCGTACTCCAATCATCAAGGGCAGTAGTTGTGCGCCAATGATTAAGCTCTCTTGCTCAAGGGACGTCATTTTATCACCAAAGCTAACAATATAAGCGTTTATCAGCGCGGTGAATATATCCATACGCACTGACATGTCATCAATATTTTTACCATCTTCGGGTAAATTTGAGCAACATGTTCTTACCATATCACCAAAGTCGTGCATTAAATATCCGGGCATGCAGGTATCTAAATCAATAACAGCAATAGGTTTTTTTGTATTACTACTAAATAACAAGTTATTGATTTTTGTATCGTTATGAGTGACATGGATGGGCAACTGAGAGGTAATTGTTGCTACTTCGTTGATGAAATCGTGTTGTGCGAGGCAAAAATCTACAATACTCTGACAGCTATCAAGACGATTAACACCATCCTTATTAATTGCTGCTCGTAACTGCTTAATACGGAAGCTAAGATTATGAAAGTCGGGAATGATTTCAGCAAGTGATTCGGCAGGGAAATCACTTAGTGCGGCGGTAAATTGGGCAAAAGCCGTTCCGACTTGTTGAGCTTGTTCTGTTGTTGTCACCGACTCTACGGTATAGCAATTAGGGATATATTGAATAGCGCGCCAATAGTCACCATTGATGATAACCATTGGGCTTTTATCATTATTAAGTAGTTGTGAAATACTTTCTAATGGGTAATTATTTAGGCTTTTCTTTGTTAATAAGTGTTCATTAATTAATTCAGCATTATCAATGACCTGTTCTGGAGATTTAAATACATTTTTATTAATGCATTGTAAAACAAAAACGGCATTTATATTTCTAACCAAGTAGGTTTGGTTGATTAAACCATTACCTAAAGGCGCAACTGTGCTGTTGTTTAATGAACAACCAAAATGTAACAAAACCTGATTCAATATATCTCTATTTACAACTTTACTCATATGCTTGTTTTTCTTCATTCTACTATTAATAATGAAGAAAATAGTCCTTTATCGGTTAGTCTAACAATATTATTTGATACTGTATTTGAATCAGCCGTATATGTTAAGCCAAACCAATCATCATGGGAAGTTAATACTTTTACCTTTTTAGATTCTTGTACAATTTGCTGCATAACAACCTCAGGTAAATAACATTCCTTATCTGGTCTTACATTACAGCTAAAAGTTTGGATTAGTTGCTGCTCAATGATGTTAAAAATATCTGGGTTAAATAGCCAGCAGTTCATTGAAACTAAGCTGTCAGCTGCTAACGTTTCAGCAGGCTGATTACCTGTTGTGCCTTGGATTGTATCTTGGATTTTATCCTGTATTGTTGTGGGTGTTTTTATAATGTTTTGGTATTCAGCAACACTTTTTAATATATTCTCATCTGATAACGTACAAAATCCGCGATTTACACTGCCATTTTCAGAAAGAGTTTTTTCCAAGAGGTAAGTAACAATGAGGTGATGGTTGGGATAACGCTCACTATTAGTTATTAGCTGCTCAAATGCCGATTGGCCATAATAGTCATCAGCATTAATGACGACAAAGTTTTCAGTTATTTTATCACGAATACACCAAATGGCATGAGCAGTGCCAAGCGGTTTATTTCTATTGGCGGTTATGATGCATTGTTTTGGCAGATCATCAATTTTTTGAATAATAATAATGGCATTTATATTTTGAGGCAAAAACGCAATTATTTCATTTGCAATTCTGTCTTTAAAAATTTGCTGAGTGATAAAGATGATCTTCTTAAAGCCAGCATCAATAGCGTGGCAAATATTGTATTCCATTAGGGTCTTATTTAAGGAGCCAAAACGACTAAACTGTTTGGGTCCGCCAAATCGAGAACCTTGACCTGCGGCTAGGATAACTAATGTTGTCAAAATATACCTGTTATAAGTTTGTTCACAAACGGACAGTTAACTCCGTTTGGTTTGATATTTTTCGATACCAATTGAATTTATTAAATGATAATTTATTATCTACCCCTAGAAAAGGATGTTTTTGCTAAATGTATGAATTTATTGAACGGCATAAAGGCTATTTATTTACACTGCTTGCCGCTGTTTTTGTTTTATCAACCTTGTTTAAACCTTACCCACTAAGCTGGTTAGTGAAGTTATTGCCATTATTACTGTTAATCATCATTTCATTTAAAAAGAGTGAAACTAAGCTCACAAAGTATTTTTTAGCAGGATTGATATTTTCTGTATTAGGTGATTTTTTCTTAGATTATGACCGTATTAATTGGTTTATATTTGGCTTAGGTGCCTTTTTAGTTGCTCATCTCTTTTATATCAAAAGTTTAATGCCTGTTGAGAAAAAAAGAGTCGCCATTGTAACGTTTTATACCCTGTATGGTATTGCCGTGTTTGTATTGATATCGTCAGGCTTAGGTGAGTTATTCATTCCTGTACTGATCTATATGAGTGTTTTATTGGGTATGGCAATCGCAACTTTAGTTTCCAAAAATACTAATAGCTGGCTTATTCTTGGCGGTTTAAGCTTTGTATTGTCTGATTCTTTGTTAGGTATTGATAAGTTTTATTCACCCATACCCTATGCAACACTCTTTATTATGATCAGTTATTACTTTGCTCAATATGCATTGGTAAGGGGATATTATCGAAGGTGATTTTGTATCCCCAAGTAACTTGAGGTTGCTTGGGGATAATCACTTCAAAGGAAATGTTAATGTAAAACATGCGCCAGAATATTGCTCGGAGTTACAGGCGGTTATTTTACCATTATGCCAATCCATAACCTTGGCTGAAATGGCGAGACCAAGACCAAAATGTCCTTGCTCTCTTGACCGATTGGCATCAAGTTTTACAAAAGGGTTAAAAATAACATCAAGTTTATCTGTTGGAATGCCCGGGCCGTCATCTTCAATAGCAATGATTAACTCTTTAGCGGTAGAGGATAAAGAAAGTATGACTTTGTTATTAGCATATTGCATGGCATTACCAACAAGGTTTTGAATCGCTTGATAACACCAATGGGCATCTATCGTATAATTCATATCTTTATCTAATAATTGACAAGAGAGCTGTAAATTATATTGATTAGCCAATGATTGAAAGTCACCGGTAATGGTTTGAATAAACTCATTAAGGTTAACGCTTTCCAATTTAAGGTTAAACCCTTTGCGTTCCATGCCTGCATATTCAAGGAATGCGGTAGTCATATCTTCCATTCTTGTTAGTTCAGCTTCCATACGATTGATATAAGTATTTTTTTTATCAATATCATTGGTATCTAATGCCGCTTCAACACCAAAGCGTAAACATGACATGGGTGTGCGAATATCATGAGATAAACTGCGGGCAAGAATTTTATTGTCAGCAACAAGTTTCTCAATTTGTGTCGCCATGCGATTAAAGCTATTTTCAAGTCTTCGAATATAAGAATATTTACTGCTAGGCACTCTAACTTCCAAATTACCTTCACCAATTTTTGCTGCTGCAGAAGTGAGTAAATATAGCCGACGGGTTAGCGGTAATAACCACAAAATAATGATGCCACACACACCAAAATATAATATTGCCGTTAAAAGAACATCAAACTTTTTATCTTGTTTGGGTTCACTGGGTACTTGCAATTGAATGAGAATACTCGGGTGTTGTTTAAGTTGTTTTAAGATGTATGACTCAGACTCAGAAGCAAGTAATAACCCGCCGTGCTGAGCCAGTTCACTATGCAGTGAGCTGGGTAGGGCTACACTCTCTATTTTTTCTAAGGAAAGTGATATTTGATATTGTTGAGATAATTGTTGTGCCGTAGCTTCTAATTCTAAAAAAGAGCTGTTATTAAGTTGCTGGCTGAATCCTTCAATTAATTGTTTGTAGAGCACTAATTCATTATTTTCTTCAATATCTACATGCTCAGCAACTAATTTGTCTAATCCCCATTGAAATAAAAAAAGTGAGCCTAATACGGAAAAAACAATGCTCACATACAAACGTTTCATATACTCATGTTACCTCGTCTTGGAGTGGATGTTTTGAAGTGTCATGAATATAGCTACCTACTTATTGGCCCAAGCATCGGCAACAAATAGATAACCTTTACCCCACACGGTTTTAAACTTCTGTGGTTTTTGCGGATCGTCATTAAATATTTTTCTTAAGGTGGATAACATCACATCAAAGCGACGATCTTGTCCGTCATACTCTCGGTTTTTTAGTGCTTTAAATACGGTATCACGATCAACCACTTTACCAGCATTTGTTGCTAAAAATAATAAGAAAGAAAATAGACTGGTTGAAAGCTCAACTTCAATGCCTTGATAAGTCACACGTTTGGCTTCTTCATTAATAATGAGATCACCATGAATTAATTCACCTTGCGTTTTCTGATTTGGCTGACTTGTTTTAAGTGCGCTGGTTATACGGGCAAGTAAGGCTCTAGGACGAACCGGTTTAATAACATAGTCATTAGCACCTGCTTCTAAACCAATAACTTCATCAAATTCATCGGCGCGGGCGGTTAACATAATAATAGGGGTGAGTGAGTCTTGACGAATTAATCGACAAACTTCTATGCCATTTAGGCCCGGCAGCATTACATCGAGCAAGACTATGTCAGGTTGAAATTTTTTAAAAGCATTAATAACCAAGTCACCACGATCAACATGTTTTACATTAAACCCTTGTTCAGCAAGATATTCAGCAACCCAGTCGGCTAAGGTGATATCGTCTTCGACAAGTAATACTTTGTGTGATGTGGTCATGTGTTTCTCCTAAAATAAACGCCAACGACGTTTACGTGGTGTTGCTTTGTGTACCCAGCTAACATCAATAGCGGTTTCTGCAACGAGATTATTTTGTTGATTAATCAGCTGAAAGGTTAATTTTTCACTTGATTCAAATTCCAATAAAGTACTATTGCCTTTACTTTTCTGCCAGCATTTTACTTTTCTTCTTGGGCTTTTTTGATAAAGACAAAAATTGCCAAGCGCCTGCACATGCCATGTCAGTGTTACTTTGGTAAAACATTTTCTTCCTTGATGCAGGGCGACACATAACGCGGGTTGAGCAATCAACTGCTGCTCAGTTATAGGCGTAAGCTCTGCGGAATTAACCGAATAAGGCCAAACTAGCCCCAAAGAGAATATTCCGAGTAAAGCAAATCCATTGCTCAACCTAAAAGACATAAACAGCCCCAAACATCACTTGGGTGATATTGTGTTTATTAACAATAGGGCTATCGCTCATCGCATTCGAATAATAGCTTTGTGTTATACCGGCATTAAAGGTCCAGTTTTTCGATATTGGATGTCGAGCAAAAAGTTCCAACTGGCTGCGAAAGCCACTTTTAGCTTTATAATAAGCTCGGGCAGTTGTTACTTCATCGTGACCTACGCCCAAATAATAATCAACTATTGCGTCGGAGTAGAACGTAAACCCTGTGCCTACATAGATGTCCCAATTACGATAAAGAAACAAATGACTATAAAAAAAATCGGCTAACCAACCTTTACCGTCGGTAGGTTTTAATGTTGCCAGATCAAACGAAAAAATAGCATCTTCATAATATTTGGAATAACGTAAACCAATTCCGAGGCCGATATCCCGGTCCTTTAAACCTTCAATGGAAGGAATTCTCTTGTTTTGACCCTTCACTATGTCTTCAGGTATAAAACCAGGCAAATAAGGTTTGGCTATTATATCTAAAGCCCAATCGTTTTTATCTAGCAGTTGATAGCCTAGCTCCCCACCCTGGAAGAGCCCTTCTATACGGCGATTATTACTTTGTAGAAAAAAACCTTTGTAATAGAAATCAATCAACAACGAGAAGGCCAAATAATCGTTAACTTCTTCTTGTTTAACATCGGTCAAAATATAGGGATTATAAACAGCTGAAAGCCCCGCCATAATTTGCCAGCTAAAAGTTTGATCAAATAATGTTGTTTTTTTGTCGAGTTCTTTTTCTGCCGAGAATGCTAAATTAGACATTAGGCAAAAAATTGAAATTAATAGACTTCTGTATATCATGATGTGTAACTCAACATCATGTTTACGTAGTCAATTTTACGTTTATTTTTAGTTATTATTGTCATGACATTATTGGTTAATGTAATTTTCCCTTATTTTAGCAAGGTTAACGCCTTTTTGTCAGTGTTGAAGTTTGCTTAAAATGTTTAAAAATTGTAAGCAAACTCAAATATCGTATATATCAAAATTTTATATTTTCTAAAATTGTACTTTTAAGCCAATGGATGGGAACATTTCTAAGCCTTTCTCACCTTCAATTTTGTAGTCACTTAAGGTTTCTTTGCCGTTAGGGGCGAAATAGTAGCCTGAAATATTATCGTTATTTAGCGCATTTAAAAGAGCAAAACTCCACTCGACATTGTTGCCATAATAATGTGTTTTGTAGTTTGCTTGTATATCTAATCGATGATAAATAGGTAAGGTCTTTGCATTAAGTTCACCGTATGTGGGTAAATAGTGGCCCATATGATCAGGGTTATTATGTAAACCGATAATCGGAGTATATTTTGCGCCGCTGCGAATAGTTAATCGTAAACCAAAGTCCCATTTATCATTTAGTTGATAATTACCTACCAGGTTGGCAAGCAATGGCGTATCCAAATAATATTCTGTTGTGGTTTTAGTGAAATCATCGGTACGGTCGCTTTTAGACCAGCTTATTGACGCCCAGCCATACCAACCGTCTTGTTTATCTCTTGTAACTACCCACTCTAAACCTTGAGCTGTTCCAGATAAATCATTACTGTAATGTAAGTGAGCATTTACATCGTTGTTATCAAGTGAGCGAGCCATATCTCCTAAGTCTTTATAATAAAGATCAACTGATGTTTGCCATATATCATTGATGTCATATTCAAAACCTAGCGCATAATGTTTTGCTTTGGGAGATTTAAGCTTAGGGTTACCAATTTTTCGTAATACGGTATCAACATCAGGAAAACGGCTATAAGTACCTGCTTTAGTTTTAATGGTTAAATTTTCGCTAGCAAACCAATTAAGTGATACGCGTGGGTGAACAAAGCGTTGCTCGGTATAATCGTTATATTCAGCTCTTAGCCCCATATCTAATGACCAATCATCAGCTAATGCCCAAATATCATTAAAATAAATAGCGGTAGTCTGACTTGTTAAAGTGTCTTTATCTTGTATACGAGTGCCTTTTCTACTGTCACAATCAGCGTCATGGTCAGTGCAATAATAAGGAATGGCATCAAAACTATAATCTGTTTTGCTATAGTTAAAGTCAGCACCGACAATAAGTTTATGAGCCGTTAGCCAATCAATTTGAACTAAAAATCGGGAGTCATATTTTTCTGTTTCTACCTTGATGAATTGACCTTGTCCGTATGATTCTCTTGTTTTTTCTATAGTATGACCAAAAGTTAAATGCATTATTTTTTGATCATCACCGTAGTATTGCCAAGAAAGTCCTTGACTATCAAATTGACTCTTAATCTTTAAATCACCAATGGCATCGGGGTCAACTCTGCCTGCTTCTGATGTTTCAGAAATATTAAGGCCGCCAACATCACTTGCGCCAGTTACCGTAAAGGTTAGTTTGTGGTTATCCCCAACTAACCACTGATATTTTCCTTGGTAATCATCACTCACGGGAGCTTTGATAACTGTAAGACCATTCTTACCGTCATCATCTTCTAGTTCTTCTCCTTCAGGTAAAAATAAGTGGATGAGGCTACGACGATATGAAAAATAGAAAGCTTGATCTTCGGTAACACCACCTTCGACCATGATGCCTGTTTTTAATAAACTAAGATCAAGGGTGGTACTAAACTCTTGATTACGTGGATCTCTGAGTTGTACATCAAAAACACCGCCCGTGGCATTGCCGTATTGACTGCCAAATGCTGCTGGGTATAAAGAGAAATCACGAACAATATTTTCGTTAAAAATACTGTCACCAAATAAATGAAAAATATAACCACTAGGCATATCGTCAATATAAAAAGCATTATCATCGGGTGAAGAACCCCGAATGGCAGGTTGACCACCACTGTCGCCTCCGGCATAAACAACACCGGGCATACTATATACAGAACTTAAAGGGTCGTGATCAAGTCCGGCAATATTAAGTAACTTTTCAGTTTCAACAGTCACTTCGCTGTTGGCTTGATTACGTTTCCCTTCTACTACAATAATTTCTGTGATATCACCGGTATTATCTGTATTTGCATAACTAGGTGACGATAAAATTAATGTTAAAAGTGCAAAAGTCGCGATAAAGCCAATTTTATTTGGTATCGCCAAGTGAGTTTTCATGAGGTTCTCGTAAATTGTTAATTAATTGTGTGCATTGTTATTGATATGCCTGTGAATTTCAGTGAGGTTAGTGTTGGTAAACTGTAGGGAATTGTTAATAAGTGTGAGATTTAATATAATTGTTTGTCCATAGGTTTTAGCTATGGCTGATAAAGAAAAAGAATGTTTTAACTTTGGCTACTAATTACTTACTATTAAGGCACTTTATTTTCAGCCAACTCATTCAGGTGTACTTTCATGTCTAACTCGACTTCAGCAAATCATCCTTCTTTTAATTGGCAAGATCCGCTATTACTTGAATCTCTATTAAGTGAAGAAGAGCGAATGATCCGTGATAGTGCTCATCAATATTGCCAAGAAAAATTGATGCCACGGATATTAGAAGCTAATCGTAACGAAGTTTTTGATCCTGAAATTATGCGTGAGTTAGGCGCTTTAGGTTTACTCGGTGCAACCCTGCCGGAAAAATATGGTTGTGCCAATGTAAATTATGTTACTTACGGCCTTATTGCTAGAGAAGTTGAACGTGTTGATAGTGGCTATCGTAGTGCAATGAGTGTGCAATCATCATTAGTGATGCACCCTATATATGCTTTTGGTAGTGAAGAACAACGGATGAAATATTTACCGAAACTCGCTACGGGTGAATACATAGGTTGTTTTGGTTTAACAGAGCCTAATTCAGGGTCAGATCCCGCTAGTTTATCAACACGAGCAACGGTCGTTGATGGTGGTTATCGTTTAACCGGTACTAAAATGTGGATCACTAATTCACCGATTGCAGATGTTTTTATTGTGTGGGCAAAACTTGATGGTGTTATTCGTGGTTTTATTTTAGATAAAGGTATGGAAGGTCTAAGTGCACCTAAAATTGAAGGTAAGTTCTCGCTTCGTGCGTCGATCACCGGCGAAATTGTTATGGACAATGTTTTTGTAGCCAATGATGCCATGCTGCCAATTGTGATAGGGTTATCAGGGACTTTTGGTTGTTTAAACAAAGCACGTTACGGTATTGCATGGGGTGCATTAGGCGCTGCAGAGTTTTGCTGGCATGGCGCTCGTCAGTATACTTTAGACCGTGAACAGTTTGGTCGTCCTCTTGCTGCTACACAATTAATCCAGAAAAAACTTGCTGATATGCAAACCGATATTACTACCGGTTTATTTGCATGTTTACAAGTTGGCCGTTTAATGGATGCAGGTACTCTATCACCAGAAGCAATTTCCTTAGTCAAACGTAACTCCTGCGGCAAAGCCTTAGAGATTGCTCGTAATGCCCGCGACATGCATGGTGGTAATGGTATTAGCGATGAATTTCATATTATTCGTCATATGATGAACCTTGAAGCGGTTAATACCTATGAAGGTACTCATGATGTGCACGCTTTGATTCTTGGTCGAGCGCAAACGGGCATTCAAGCCTTTTTCTAAAAATAACAATTAAAAATAATAACGGAATTAAGACAGAGCATATTCAAACATATGCTCTGTAAACTTAATCTTTAAATGCTTTACCTAGAGTCTTTTTATCTAAACATCTTTTGCTTTGGAAGACTCTGAGTTCACAGATGTTTGTTGTGGAGAATACATGTTAGACCGTAATCAATTGGTAAAAGAAAACTTTATAAACTTTGTTCGATCGGAAAAATTACCGTATTCAGCAATTGATTTAGTTCCCGATGATGTTGGATTAAATAATCATGAAATCATTGATTTATTTGAAACGCAAGTGATGAGCAGGCACCTTGATCTACAATCAAGGGTGATGCAAAAAAAAGGACAAAGCTTTTATACTATTGGTAGTTCTGGTCATGAAGGTAATGCTGCTTATGCTAAAGCTTTTCGAGCTGATGATATGGCTTTTTTACATTATCGCAGTGCTGCATTTGTTATCCAGCGTAGTAAGCAGGTACCGGGACAAACACCACTTTACGATATGTTGCTATCATTTTCAGCGTCAAAGTATGATCCTATCTCTGGTGGACGGCATAAAGTTTTAGGTAGTAAAGCCCTTAATATTCCACCACAAACAAGCACTATTGCTTCTCATTTACCTAAAGCTATGGGTACGGCTTTTAGTATTCCACTAGCTGAACGTTTAAAGCATGATAGTGAGTTAAAATACGACAGTATTGTGATCTGTAATTTTGGTGATGCTTCATCAAATCATTCAACGACGCAAGGTGCTATTAACAGCGTGTGCTGGGCATCGTATCAATCTATTCCGATGCCGATAATTTTTATCTGTGAAGACAATGGCATCGGTATTTCAACATCTACACCTGAAGGCTGGGTTGCTGCTAATTTTAAAAATAGAGCAGGAATTACCTATATATATTGTGACGGATTAAATATTCTTGATACTTATCAAAAAGCAAAACAAGCAGAAAAAATAGCTCGAGAACAACATAAACCGGTATTTCTTCATATGAGAACGGTGCGATTGTTGGGCCACGCTGGCTCTGACGCTGAATTTGTTTATCGTAGCGTAGCAGATATTGATGCAACTGAGCAGCAAGATCCTCTCCTGCATACTGCCCGTATATTATTAGAGAATAATATTCTTAACGCAGACGAAATTATCGATATCTATAAGAATATCGAAAAACGTGTCGCTATTATCGCTGAACAAGCGGCTAAAAAAGACAAACTTGATAATAGTGCCGACATTATGGAGAGCATTAACCCTCCAGTTCGCGATAATCACTATTTACAAACAGTAACTAGCGATCAACGAGCGAAATTATTTGTTCACGAAAAACATAACCTTGCTAAAAAACAACATCTCGCTAAGTTAATCAATTGGACGTTACTTGATTTAATGGCTGAGCAAAAAAACATTGTAATGTTAGGTGAAGATATTGCGCGCAAGGGTGGTGTATATAATGTCACCACTAAGTTGTGTGAGCGCTTTGGCAAAAATCGCGTTTTAAATACCATGCTTGATGAACAGTCTATTCTTGGTGGTGCTATTGGCTTGGCACATAATGGTTTTTTACCTATTCCTGAAATTCAGTTTTTAGCTTATGTACATAACGCGGAAGATCAAATAAGAGGGGAAGCGGCAACACTGTCATTTTTCTCTAATGGTCAATATACCAACCCTATGGTTATTCGGATTGCGGGTCTTGCATATCAAAAAGGTTTTGGTGGGCATTTTCACAATGATAATTCTTTTGCGGTATTTAGAGATATTCCAGGACTTATAATAGCCTGTCCGTCCAATGGCGCTGATGCTGTTGAAATGATGCGCAGTTGTGTGAAGTTGGCACAAGAGCAACAACGTATCGTTATTTTTCTTGAACCCATTGCCCTTTATATGACTAAAGATTTACATGAAGACGGTGATGGTTTATGGACATCAACCTATTTACCTCCCAATGAGGCGAATAAAGATGTTAATCAGGCGGTCAGTACTTATGGTGATGGTACGGATTTATGTATTTTGACTTATGGCAATGGTTATTTCTTGTCTCGCCAAGCGGAGAAGAAATTGGCTGAAGATGGCATTAATTGCCGAGTTGTTGATTTACGTTGGTTAGCACCTTTAGACGAAAAAGGCATTATTGCGCAAGCGAGTCAGTGCAAAAATGTATTGATAGTTGATGAATGTAGACAAACAGGATCTATTAGTGAAGCCTTGATTACCTTGTTACATGAAGAACTACCACATGAGAAAATTATACCGTCAAGTGATGTAATAAACATAAAAAGAATTTCTGCAAAGGATAGTTTTATTCCTCTAGGCAGCGCCGCATATCAAGTATTACCTTCCTGCGAAGAAATAGTCGCTGTAGCTAAGGAAATGGTGAAATGAGTCATAATCTAAAACAAAAAAAGCAAAGAGTCGTGGTGATATGTCCAGGACGAGGCACATATAATAAAGAAGAGCTTGGTTATTTAAAGCGTTTACATGGTGATAAAACAGAGATAGTTGAACTTATTGACGAATATCGTCAGGAAAAACAACAAATCAGCGTTGCTGAGTTAGATAATATGTCTAACTATAACATGCGTTTACATACAGCGGGTGAAAACGCCTCGGCACTAATTTATGCCTGTGCGATGTCAGATTATATGTCTATCAATAAAGATCAATTTGATGTTGTTGCGGTCACCGGAAACTCCATGGGCTGGTATATCGCCTTAGCTGTAGCGGGGGTGTTGTCTCCTAATGCAGCTATTGATGTTATTAACACGATGGGTTCGATGATGACCGATGGTGTGATCGGAGGACAAATTATTTATCCCATTGCTGATGAACAGTGGCACGAAAACGATGTACTTGTTAATCAAATTAATGAATGGCTAAGTGAAGTCAATGTCGAGCAAGGTTGTGAAGTTTATATTTCAATTTATCTAGGCGGATATTTAGTTTTTGGTGGCAACAACGCTGGTTTAAGATCTTTAGAGCAAAAACTACCGGTTATACAAGACAGATATCCGATGAATCTATTTAATCATGCAGCTTTTCATACACCGCTATTAAAAGATATTACTACTAAAGCTCAAAGCATTTTATCGGACGAGCTGTTTATGCAACCCAGTATTCCGCTTATTGATGGTTTGGGGCATATCTGGCAACCCTACAGTACAGATACTAAAACTTTATATGATTACACGTTATCAACACAGATTGTTGAGCCTTATGATTTTAGTAAAGCTATTGAAGTAGCGATAAAAGAATTTTCTCCTGATAAGTTAATTATTCTTGGGCCTGGCACTACTTTAGGTGGTGCGGTGGGGCAATGTTTGATTAAACATCAATGGCTAGGGTTAACCAATAAAAGCGATTTTATTGTTAAGCAAAAAGAAGATCCTTATATTCTCGCGATGGGCATTACTGAGCAACGTAGACTCGTTATTTAATAAATATGAGTGATGATTTTTGGTTTTTATTTTTCGTTGCTTGTTTAAGGCAGACTTATTTGTAGCTTTTATTGTTGAAAACGGTTAAAGCTACTTGCAATACATAAAACTAATAGCTGTTGTCTGAACTTTTTTTGTTTATACTCATGGGATTAAGTCTTACCGATTTTTAACCTAATAGAGCCAAGTATGATATCTGCTAAGAAGAAACATGAATCTGCATTAATTATTGCCTTTAAAGAGTTATTAAAAGAGCAATGTTATGGTTCACAAGGGCAACTTGCAGATGCTTTGGCTGAAAAAGGTTTTAATAATATGTCTCAGGCTAAAATATCGAGATTATTGTCGAAACTCGGCGCAGTGAAAATGCGGAATACCTCTAGCCAAGTGGTTTATATTTTACCCGATGAATTAGCTGTGCCTAAAACCAAACAAGCGATTCATTCCGTTGTGGTCAGTGTTAAACATAACGGTATGCAAATCATTGTTAAAACAGGTATTGGTGGCGCACCATTGATTTCAAGGATGCTTGATAGTATGGGTGAATCAGCAGGAATATTCGGTACACTTGCTGGTGATGATACTATTTTTATCGCTCCTGATGAAATTGATAATATTGACGAAATTACTAACAATATTAAAACTCTGCTTGATCTTTGATTTGTTATAAAATTAGCTTTTTATAACATCAAAAATGAATGATGTTTTACTGTAAAATGGTTCTTTTGGTGTTAATAATACCCGTTTAAATGGTGTTTCTTCTTTTTTAAATTCATCGTCATAAGCGCGCATGGTTTCTAAACAAAGCCCTGCACGGGCTTGATAACAAACGTCATTTTTCCCTATTTGGCTGCCATCAATATAATTAGCGGTATATAAAATAATACTGGGTTGATCTGAATAAATGGTCATACGACGACCAGACGTTGTATCGATAAGCTGTGCAGCAGGTTTTTTTTCGTTTACGGCACTATCATTTAATAACCAATAATTATCATAACCCTTGCCAATAACTATTTGTTTATCGTCACTATCAATAGCATTGCCTATTTTTCTTGCTTGCGTAAAGTCATGAACAGTACCTTTTACGGCTTTTATTTCACCTGTAGGATAAACCCTTTCATTCATAGGTAAAAAATAATCTGCATTGATAATGACTTCATGGTCAAGAATATTGCCATGGTCATGACCCGATAAATTGAAATAGCTATGCTGAGTAAGGTTTACGACGGTAGTTTTATTGGTTTTTGCAAAATACTCGATATCAAATTTGTTTTCATTGTTTAACGTATATTTAACGCAGAATTCAACATCTCCGGGGAAGCCATTGCTGCCATCTGGACAAGTATATTTAAGTATTAGACTAACGGCGCTTTTGTGCTGTTGAGTTGTTGCATGCCAAAGCTGTTTATTTAAAGCATTAATGCCACTATGCAATTGACTGTCAGGAGCGTTTAAATCAAGTTGATATGTTGTTCCATCAATAGGTAATCTTCCCTGATCAATACGGCCTGCGTAGCGACCAATAACCGCACCTAGATAATAAGGGTCATTTTCATAGCAGGTAAGAGTATCGTAACCCAGTACAATATCAGCTAAATTATCCGCTTTATCTACAGTTAAAAGAGAGACTATAATGCCGCCAAAGTTGGTGATTTGGACGACAGTACCTTGGGTATTTGTAAGGGTATAAAGTTGTGCTTGTTGACCTGACTTTAATAAGCCAAAGTTATTTTGAGTGATATTTAAAAGGTTTTTATTGTTATTATTGATCATTGTTATAACTCCAAGGGTACCAGCATTTAACTGTACTGAGATATAATATTAATTCAAATGCCATTGGTAAATGAAATAGATCATTTTTTTTGAATTAAATTGAAATAATTCCTATAAATAAGTCATCCATTTAACTATCCCTTTAATCATTAGCTAATCTTTTGTTGTGGAGAGCAACTTGTCTAAACTATTTTTTATTGCCTTTAATGTTGTCTTTAGTATGGTATTCAGTCTTATTCTCAGTGGTTGCCAAGCTAAATCAGAGCAACAGCAAGATACTGTTCAGTCGACTACATCTGTTAATCCAATATCCTCAAATGCAGTACCTGTAAACTTAAGCAATAAACTTCTTTGTAAAAAATCTTTTTCACCACCCATAAAAGATGTAACTAAATTAAAAGAGATGCTGATGAAAAGCGGCAAGATAACAAGTGAGATGAGTGATGCTGAAGTTAAAATGGTCATTAATAAATATATACAAAATAAGCGTGCTGCTTTTAAAAAGTGCAATAAGTAGGAGACTCTCATGAAATTAAAGTTAAAAATAAAATTGAAATTCACATTCGTAATCAACCTCTTACTTATCATCTTTTCGTTATCGGTTAATGCAATTACTGCTGATAATAAAATAAAATCTCCCGCTGACTTAGGGGTTATTAATAAAGAAAGTATTTATTATTGGCTAGAAAAACGCGGCGAATTATCGAGCACAGCAACCGACGATGAAAAGAAGCAAGCGTTAGCTAAGTATCTTGGTAAAAAGTCTTTTGGCTTTAAAAAATTACCGGGAAAATATGGTAAAGACTATATGTATAAGCAACAAAGAGGTTATCGACAAAGTAGTTTATCCATCAGCCAAAAAACAAGTGTTATGGCAAAGTCTCAAGTTCAGTTTAACTCAGTAAAATTGGCATCAACTGAAGCTAAAGTTTTAGCGATAATGATCGACTTTACGGATTTTAAGCATGATGCTAGTGGTCATAATAATCCAGCATCTCATTATAAGGACTTGTTATTTGACAATACGGTATCAGGTGGTGTTGAGTCAGTTTATCAATATTACCAACATGAATCTGGTGGCACACTTGATTTTACGGGTATGGTACAAGGTTGGTTTACTGCAGATAATGATGCTGCTTCTTATGGTGGTAATGATGAAGATGACGATGATAAAAATGTTCCTGCACTCGTCTTAGAGGCAATTACTAAAGCTGTTGCGGATGTAGAGCTAAATCTAAATTTGGCGGATTATGATCTTGATAATGACGGGGTTATTGATCATGTGATGATATTTCATAGTAGCATTGGCGAGGAGGCGGGTGGTGGCACATTAGGTGCTGATGCCATTTGGTCGCATAGTTTTGTTGTTGTTGATGGTTTAAACAATCCCGTTGATGTGCCGGGTTCTGATATCAAACTATATGGTTACACGATTAACCCCGTTAATGCTCAGGTCGGGGTAGTTGCTCATGAATTTGGTCATGATTTAGGTGTCAGAGATGAATATGATCGAGTCAGTATTGATATTGGCTCTCCGGTGGCAAATTGGTCAATCATGGCTTCAGGTAGTAACGTTGATGGTGGTGCACATCCATCAGGATTTAGTCCCCATGCGAAAGATTATTTCCAAAATCAATATGGTGGCAATTGGATTAACCAACAAGAAATTTTCTTTGCTGAATTAAGTAGCGAGACCATTGCCTTAGTTGCAGCAACCAATCATCAAGAAGGCCGTATTAACCAAGTTAAAATCAATTTACCGACAAAAGACATAGTTTTTGCTCCCTATGAAGGGGAATATCAATTTTATTCCAATGAAGGACATCATTTAAATAATAGTTTGTCGTTTGAGGTTAGTTTACCCGCGGGTAGCTCAACGTTATCAATGAAAGCACATTGGGATATTGAGCTCGATTACGACTATGTGCAAATACTCGTTAATGATAGTCCTATTGTTGGCAATCATACGCAAGTAAACAATCCCCAACATGATACTGTCATCAATTACATCAGCAATAAATCTAAGCTACTCAGTGACGCCGAAGGAGACTTGGGCTGGGTTGATTTAAGTTTTGACTTATCTGCTTTTGCAAGCCAAACCGTGACCATTAAAATTGTTTATATTACCGACCCCGCAGCAAAAGGGTATGGCTTTGTTGCCGATAATATTACTGTAGATAATGGTAATAACAATATTATTACGCTTGATGCAGAAACTAATAATGCAATACTTAATGGTTTCACGCGCCCTCCAGTTTGGACCCTTTCAGGCACTAGCCACAGTTATTATGTGCAATTAAGAAGTCATACCGATACCGATAAATTTTTGTCTCAATTTAATTACGATTCTGGCGTTTTGCTTTGGTATCGCAATGATGCTTTTACCAATAATGATGTTACCGATCATCCCGGTGATGTTTTTATTGGCGTCGTTGATGCCGACCAAAATGCAATTAAGCAGGGTAATCAGGTGAGGGAGACTTGGCAGCAAATTCGAGATGCGGCCTTTAGTGTTTTTGATCAAAGTCCAATCAACGGTGATAGTCATTTAACGGCTAATCGTCTATTTGACGATAAGCTCGATTATTCAGCAGCCTATCAACCTGAATCAGGTCTCAATTTACCGACCTTGGGCTTAACAGTCGAAGTTACTGATTTATCTACGAACAGTACATCAGCAACCATTCTCTTAAAGAATACTGATACGGCAACGGTAGTTGCTGAACATATTGGTCTGAGGGTTTTATTTAGTGTTGATGATGCCAATATTCTTGCTAATAGCTCATTTAGTTGGCAGATGGGCGATAACACGTTGTTAACTGGGGCATCAGTTGTTCATACCTATAGCCAAAATGGCACATATGCGGTGAGTGTTACTTATCAAACGAATGCCGGTGAAAAGACCATTAATTACGAAGTAGTCGTGGGTGGTGTTATTACAGGAAATATTAACGTCATTAAATTTGGAAAAAATGTTACTTTTACACCTGTTCTAACTGGCGGTGTGGGAGAGTTTTCTTATCGTTGGGATTTTGGCGATAACACTAGTCCAGTGCAAACCATGGTAGCAGCGCATGATTATGCTAATTTTGGTCTATATAATGTGAGCTTGATGGTTACTGATGAAACCAATCAATCATTTATTTTTCTGACATCAGTTAATTTAGAAAATGAAGTAATGGCTGATTTTTCACAGACCGTTAATGACTTAAACGTTAATTTCACTGCAAATGTGGTTGGTGGTAATGGACAATATAGCTATTTATGGGATTTTGGTGATGGCAATACCAGCACAGATAAAGATCCTAGCCATGTTTATGCGACGGCGGGTGATTATAACGTAACGTTTACCGTTACTGACAGTGCGGCGATGAGCGCTGATAGCTCAGCCACAATTACGGTTACTGCAGCTGTTGTGGTAACTCCTCCTCCTGTGTCAGTATCTAACTCTAGTAGTTCTGGTGGCGGCTCGTTTGGTTTTTGGTTACTAGGAATTTGTATTTTTAGTTATATTCGAAAAATAAGATAAATGTATTAGGGTCTGTTGAAATTTATAGTTAATTCAGACAGAATTTAAAGATGAGAAATCAATAGGCCCTAATATGAGTTGTATAAAAATTTCGACACTTACTCCGCTAAAATATATTTTCTTTGTTTTATCACATTCCACTTCTTTTCTGGTATTGATCTGTTTTTTTTATGCACAAGCCGCACAAGCGGTATCACCAATTGAACAATTAGAGTTTTCCGACCCAGCATTATTAAATTGTATTCAAAAGTCGGCTCGAGGAAGTAAACTGCATGCAATTGCTGAGTTCAAAAAATTAAGATGTCACGGCATGAATATTCAAAGTCTTGAAGGTTTAAATCAACTGACAAATCTAACATCATTATCTTTATATAATAATGAGTTAACAGAAGTTGATCTGCGTGTTCTTAAGCAGCTTGTGCATGTGAACATCGCCAATAATAAACTTCGTGCCGTAAAAATATCCGGATTGAGTCGACTCAAATCCTTATATCTATTCAAAAATAAACTGACTACTGTCAATTTTATTGGTTTGAAACAACTAAAAAAAATACGTATTACTAATAACCAGCTGATCACCCTAGATATATCACCATTAGTCTCCCTGGAAAAGGCTTATTTTTTTGATAATAAACTTGAAAATCTTGTACTTACAGGTTTGTCACAATTGAAATTTGTAGAGGTTAGACAAAACCCGATGCCGGATGATGTTTATGATAGATATGACGCTATTGACGGCATTACCATTGTTCATGACGGTAATGCCGATGATTGGAAATGATTTATACCTTATATATTATAAGCGATAGAGGCAAACCATGTAGATAAATCATGACTCGCTTTAGGAAAGTACATTAAACCGTCTTCCGCCTTATAATGTGCATAAACCAGTTTTAGTTCCCATTTACGTGTCGCTCGATAAGCAAATTCTAAATCTAATTCATCACCAATACTGTGTTGCTCACTAAAACTTTTAAAACGATGAAAAACGACTCGCCAACGTAGCTTATTCTTACGACCTTTATAGGTGATATATTGATCTCTTAAGCCTGCTTGCATTGTGTAACCGGTAAATATATCGGCCCATCCTTGAAATTTATGATTGGTACCTAAGGGGGTTTTAAAGCCATAACCATTATCTTCGCTTAATATTTCTTGGCTCAGCTGTAAAGTATGACTTCTATATTGCACGCTTGCTTCAAGTAAATTATACCAAGCTTGATAATGGTCAGGATTTTCATTTATGTTTGTTTGTTGTGCATATTCAACAGTGTAGCGATATTTCAGTTGATGGGGCTTAAATTCATCCTCAAGTCGTAACCCTAGAGTATTGTTTGAAAATTTACTTTGGTCCTTATTGTCTACAAAATAGTTGTAGACAGAAAAACTTAGGTTATCTTCAGTTTTATAATGAATATTCAATAAGTGTGCGGTTAACGCATGTTGACCAAGCTCATTAATGGGTCTTTGGGTAATGCTACCAAAACGAATATCTTCTTTTGGAATATTTGAAGTGGAATTATGACCAAAAATGCGTTGCACTTTATTGCTGTAGGCGTATTGAATACGCCAATCTATTTGGTTATTAAACTCAAATTTAATGGCATCAAAACTTTGCGGTGTTTGCCAAAACTCGATAGCGCCAATCATGCGTTCATTATTAAAAGATAATGGTTGACGACCTATAGTCATTTGCCAATTATCATCACTTGTATAATTAATGTTAGCTTTTCGCCAATCAAAACTTTCAGGATCTGGAATTGGTGATGTCGACTTTTTTATTGTTATCGAATTGTAGTCTTTATCATTAAAGGCAAGCACTAAATTGGGTTCTAGCAATATTTGCCATTGTCCATCATTGCTTGGTAATAGGCTGTTCAACGAGAAGCTTGACGTTAGCTTTATTCTACTGGTAAATGCTTGTGCATCACCTAGCCATGTATCGTTAACATCTTGAAAACGGGTACGCATACTTATCTCATGTTTACCGGGCATATCTGTCAGCATTTTTAGAGCTTGAGCATGAAGGTTAAATGAGAGTAATAGTAAAAATATCGTAATTAATAACAACTGTTTATGCATCTTTTTGCCACTCTTGTAAGCGTATACAAAGGCCACGTGAGACCACTAATTCACTTGGTTCACCGATGGGTGAACCACCGAGATCTTCAATGGTAACAATAAGTGCTTGTGAGTCTTTGATAAGTCGCCACTGTGCAGTGGTTAGTTGTTGTTCAATAAGTGTTTTTCCTATGGGAATAATACCTAAGCTGCGGGCTTGTTCATCAGTTTTGGAAACTACCCATAACTCTAGTGCTTGGTTGTCATTGATTTCAGGGCTGTTGATAATATTCACCACCAGTTTTTGGGAGTTACCATAGGTGCTTGCGACCATATGGGCTTGACCATTTTGTTCTGTGAGTACCGCAACGTAACTCAATGGGTCATTCGTTGTAACATCAGGGTTAAATACTAATAGAGCGATTAAAGCACACGCTGCAAAGGATAAACCACTGGCATATCGATTAAAAGGAACCGTTAACCAAGTATTAATTATGGTGTATATACTTCGCTGATTATGTTTCTTTATTTTGTTAGAACTTTGTTGTGGCGCGGTGTTCGTTATTTTGTCTTGTGCTAAGTGCTCAGCAATTTTTTGCCAACTAAGTTCACTGGGAGGTAGTTCTTCAGTTGTATGATCTAGACTAACCAAGCGCTCTTGCCAATAATTTATTCTCTGTTCAAGTGGTGTGTTTTCTCTTAATAAGTTTGCTACTCGGCGTTGAACATTTATTGTTAACGTCCCAAGTACATATTGACTGGCTAAGTGCTCAATGATTTCGGTTTGATAATAACGCTTCGATGGCATTTGGCTTAGTTGTTTAGGCATAACTGTAATCTCCCTAAACCGCGACGAATCCATGATTTTATGGTATTTAGCGGTGTATCAAAGTATTGTGAAATTTCTTCACGACTATAACCATATAGATAGGCCATCAAAATTGACTGGCTTTGCTTTTGTTCAAGTTTGCTCAAACAATGATGTAGTGCTTTTTCATTATGCCCTTCAAAATCAAATTGAGTAGTATTCAACAGTGCTTCATTAACGTTAAAGTCACTAAATTCAGTTTCATTATACTCAACCATATCTTGTTGGTGACGCCTTTTATCATAACGTAACCTGTCATAAGCTCGATATCGAACAATGGCAGCTAGCCATGTAAAAGGTGCACTTTTATGGGCTTGATAGTCATCTTTATTTTGCCAAATTTGTATAAAAGCCTCTTGTAGTACTTCGTTAGCACTATCAACATGTCGAGTGATGCGGTAGGCGATACCGTTTAATTTAGCTGCTGTTTTTTGATAAAGCTGTTGAAATGCATGTTTATCGCCAAGTTTACATTGAGCAAGCAATGAAACAAGCTCCTCATTAATATCTTCTTTAATTCGGTGTTTTTCTTCTTCAGTCAGAGGCACTTTGGTTATTATCTCTTGTTGGTTGTTGCCATTGATAATTTGTGTTGTTAACTTCATGATGTCTATTTCACTTTAGCAAGTGTTTCTAAAAATAGAAATGGCTTTGAATAAACACTTGATCATAATTTTGTTGCGGTTTTTGTGGTATATCCTGCTTAAACCTAAAGCCGAGACGCAACTGTATGTTTGATATAGGTGTATATTCACCAATTAAAGAATAACGAGTCTGTTGATCATTATTTATATCCGTATTAGGGTCAAAGTATTCAGCCGTTACTTTAAAATTCCAGCCTTGTTGCCATTGATAATTTATTTCGGCCAAAGTAGCTATTTGTGTTATATCTTGGTTCGTAGCCGTGTTCGGTGCTTCTAAGCTCAAAAAGTCTATTTCACCTAAAAAAGTAAAATCCCCCAACTGACTGCCAGCGTATAAATTCAACATCTGTATTTGTCGTTCGCCATCATTTAGTGCTGCACTTGTGCCGATACGAAAATTTGTAAATAAATACTCTGCTCGTAATCCATACAAAAAACTATCGTCATCATTACTTGCTTGACTGGTACCATTTGCCATATAAAAGTTTATAGTACTATGTGCAAAGTTAACGCCATATTCGATGCCATTGTCACTATTATCAAAATTCATTCCAGTAGCCTGTCTAATGAAAGCAGAATCATCTTCAATGCGTAGACCATAGGGAATGAAAAGTTTTCCGGCTTTGATAAAACTACCTTGTTCAAAATTATACATAACAAATGCTTCGCGATTAATCGCACTACCAGGAGCCACTTGTTGGTCAAGGTAAAATGATAAACCAGAGGCTGGTATCTGAAGATGTAAATAAAATTGAGCACTGCTTACTTCAAAACCCTGACGGATAGTTTCTTCTTCATTATTTGATTTATCATTTTTTTGATAATTACCATTAAACCTAGCGTCAGCACCAATCGAAAGGAATTGGGTGATTTTTGCTAATTTAGCCGTGTCAAAACTATTAGCTGTCGCAGGCAATAATCCTTGCCCATAAATTTTACCAAAATCATTACGTAGTCCACCACCATTGGGGTTAACGTGGCAAGCAATACATTTTAGATTGTTTTTGATTGCCAAATAGGGCTCCGCTTTACTATCAGTGGTTATTAGAACTGTGGTTATCACTAATAGTAATAGGTTTACCAATATTACTTTTAACTTTGCTAATTTATTTATAAATAATATGTAAGTGGTGTTTAACAATATTTTTTCATAAAAAGATATCATAACTGAACTCCCCACCTTCAACGCCATTTAAGTCACCATCAAGCTGTTGCCCAGAGAGTGATGAAATTGTTGAAATGCTGCTGTTATTGAGTTGAATATTGAGTTGTTTGGTACTACTGTCGATATTTGAGATGTTGATTTGTAAAACATGGTTATTAATTATATTGACCGAAATACTCGTAGTATCGAGCAACCAGCCATTCTGTAACGTTAAGGTATTGATGTCGGTTGCGGTAATGATAATTTGTTGATTGGTCAATTCTTTAAAGTTCATTGCTTGATTAAACCAAAGGGTAATTAATAACTTTCTTTTTTCTTGCCATTTGTGATCTATATCGATATTAATTTTATTCTTTAATTGCATTGTCGAAGGTTCAATATGCTGCATTATTCTGCTTACTTGTACGGTTGCTGAGTTGTCAGGTACAAGTGCTCCTTGTTGTATCCATTCTTTAATGGCATTTATGTTTTCATCTGATAATGATGGTTGCCCAAGTGGCATTCGAGAGCCAGCTTGTGGGTCTCCAGTGATTTTTAAATATAAATAACTTGATTGCGGTTCTCCGGGCAGTACACGTTTAAAAAGAGGGTTTGAAGAATTTATATTGATTAAGTTAGCAATGGTTTGTTCAATGCTCGATAAATCCTGTCCTGCGGCGGGGTTAACTCCGCCATGGCAAGATGAGCAGATAGGTGAAAATATCCGTTCTTGAATATCCTCAAGCGTGAATATTATTTTATTTTCATCGGACGTATTTGTCGTAGGTAAGCTGGTGCTTTCATCTATCGGTTGACCTTGAGCGTTTAATCCTTCACCACTACCTACTTTGCATCCTAGTAATGATGAGCAAAATATACTTATTGATAACCACAATATTGCGTTTCTCATATGTGTCCTCGTATGTGGGAAATGTAAGTCATATCAACTAAATAGAGAGGCAGTTTAACTCCCTCTCTAATAAGATGTTTATGGACGTGCGATAGTCCAACTTGGATAATCACCGTTAGTATCACCTACTTGAGTATCTCCAACATAGAAATACAGGGGTAAACCTTGATAGCTCCATTGTTGTGTTGTGGTATTGTTTTCAGCGCGTGAGATGATGGTGTAATCCCCATATGCTTGCTCTTCGGCAGACGCATAGAGTGGTGGCCAAGTTATTGCACAGCCATCAAAACAGGTGCTGATTTCTGAATCTTTTGTATCTGCATCAAAAGTATAAAGTGTTAATCCTTGTAATTGCTGAGCAGTTTTCCCTTGGCTTGCCAGAACATTGCCATGAGCGACTAGTAAATTGTTTTTGCTAGCATGCACATCCATTTTTATCGGGGCTGGTCGTGCAATATGCCAAATGTTATTTACGTTTTCACCATTGATATCATCAGCACTAGTATCTGGTGTGAAAAAGTATAAAGGCATATCATTTACTGCCCATTGCTTCATGCCATTATCCCGCGTAATGATTGAAAATGGTGCTGTTGCCATATCTTTATCATCTGCAAGAAGTGCTGGCCACGCATCTAAACAAGCGTCAAAACAATTACTTACACCTGCGGTGTCAATATCGAAGGTATATAGTGCAAACCCTGATTTATCAATAATTTGATCGACAAAGTCCATCGTTTCTGTATCTCGAATCATGACATGAGTAGAGCCTTCTACAGTAATCGATGACCCTAAGTTATTGCTTTCTTCTACAAAGTTAGTTGTTAATGATGGTAAAATTAGATGCCAAAGCCCAATCACATCATCACCATTAATGTCACCACGTTGCAGATCATTTTTGAAAAAATAAAGTGGCATACCTTGATGTGCCCATTGTTTAGTACCATCAGTACGGGTAAAAAAGGTGAAGTCCCCGATAGCAACATCTTCTTCGCTGGGAACAAAGGCTGGCCAATTAGCTAAACACTGTGCTTCACAAGTCGACATCGTCGTAACATCATTATCAAAAACGTATAAGCTGAAGCCATCCTTATCCATACTCATCACTTCAAATTCTGTTGTACTACCATCCATAGACATTAATACATTTACTTTACCTGTTGCTGATAATGAGCGACCATTGTTGCTGGTACGTTGAATTGCTGGTTCTTGGCTGGCTATATGCCAAATATTATTTATCTCATCACCATTAATGTCACCTGCAGCCATATCACTTTGGAAAAAATATAAAGGTTTACCTTTATAAGCCCATTGTTTATTGCCGTTTGTTGCCGTAATAACGCTTAAAGGAGGCATGGCAACTGCGCCAGTATCAGCTAATAGTGGTGGCCAAATGTTAATACAGTTACCTGCACAAGCAGAATCATCAAGAGGATCATTATCGAAGGTATATAATGTGAAATTATCTTTATCGATGCGCATCGATGTTAAAATATCTGCAGAGGAAGTAACCGTTGCTATGGTTTGATTGCCGACATAACTATTAATATCATTAATAGTTGTTTCAGCTATGGGCATTGGGCGAGCTAAATGCCATATACCATTAATGCCATCTCCATTAATATCACCTTGTGCAGTATCTTGAAACCAATGGTATAAAGGCATACCTTTAAGTGCCCATTGCATGCTACCGTCACTACGAGTAATGATGGTCATATCGCTACTCGCAACAGCGCCATTGCTTGCTAATAATGGCGGCCATTTACCGGCACAAGTGTCTGTATCTTCAGGTGTTCCATCACAAGTAGAAGCGCCCGGGCTGTCATTATCAAAGGTATATAATGATAAACCTGATTCAGCTAAAACTAACGAGCCATTATCGTTAACAGCCATTGAACTTGGCTTACTTAGTTGGCTTGTAAATTCTGCCGCAGGAGGTGTTGTCGTTGCAGGAGGAACATATGTATCAGTGTCATTTGATGAATTTGAACCTCCACCTCCACCCCCACAAGCAGATAATACGGTTAAACATATACTTGAGAATAAAATTATTCCAGCTTTGGAATTTTTAGTCACTATTGTTTTTTTCATTGTCTTTCCAAAATTTATTAAGTGTCATTGAAGCTATACGACAGCGATGAAAAAAAGTTGCAGCTAAATAAAAATTTATTTTTAATTGCTTTTAGGTAAGATTAAAACAAGTTGTTAATAACCTTTAGTAGATCTATATGACTATTATTTTATCTCCTGAACAATGCCGAGTTATCGGTGTTTTATTAGAAAAAGAAACCACCACGCCTGAACATTATCCATTGTCGCTCAATGCTTTAACCAATGCCTGTAATCAAAAAAGTAATCGTGAACCGGTATTGTCATTATCTGAGGCACAAGTACAAGATATTGTTGATGAGTTGAGTGAGAGCAATCAAGTAACAGATCAAGGTGCCTTTAGTGGTCGAGTAGCAAAATATAGCCACCGTTTTTGTAATACTGAATTTGGAGATTTACAGTTTAGTGCACAACAGCGTGCCATTATTTGTGTGATGTTATTACGCGGGCCACAAACACCGGGTGAATTAAGAACGCGTACTAATCGTTTGGCTGACTTTGCCAATGTTAATGAAGTTGAAGCAGCGTTAGAGCAGTTGAAAAACCTAAATGGTAGTGAACTAGTCGTGAAACTAGCGCGAGAGCCGGGTAAACGAGAGTCTCGTTATGCACATTTATTTACAAATGAAGACTTTACGGTGAAGAACGAAAACGAACCACCGCTAACAAAAAATACCGAACTTTCCATACGAGTAACGCAGCTCGAAGAGCAGGTTGGCAAATTGACTAAGCAAGTTACTGAATTATTGGAACAATAAATTCAGTTCAGATTTCATTATAAATCTGAACGTTTTTTAGACAACAATCTTTACAACTCTTCTTTATATGCTTGCGAGGTTTACATGTAAACCTCGCAACACCTTCTATACTTATGTTACGCATGGAAAGAGAAGATTAATTATGAAGGATACCGCCTCTACTCAAATCATATCAACTTCAAATAACTGTCAAAAAAATATTCAAGCGCTATTTGCTCATACCGATGTCATTGCGGTGCAAGGTTATGACAAATTTAGAAAAGTTATTTATTGGAATTTAGCCAGTGAAAAACTATATGGCTACACGGAAAAACAAGCATTAGGACAAACCATTGAGAGTTTGTTTGTGGCGAAAAGTGAGCATGAAGAGATTATTGATTGTTATGATGATTTTTTGAATAACGATAATGCGGTGCCATCAACTGAAACCATGTTATTACACGCCAACGGTATGCCTCTTCAGATTTTTTCACGCTTTGTTAAATTACAAAATCAAGACGATGAACGTGAAATGTATCGTATTGATATTGATGTATCAAAACAACGAAAAATGGAATCGTTAATTCATCATGACGAGGAGCTCTTAAATTCTATTTTTCATGCCTTACCTGACTTGTTTTTTCTTATGGACCCTGACGGTACCATACGTGATTACCATGCTAATGAGTCAAATGAACTCTATCTTTCTCCCAAAAAGTTTTTAGGTAAACGCATGTTTGATGTTTTACCACAACATGCCGCGATGCTTTTTACTGAAAATATTAGTGTTGTTTTGGATACCGGTGAAATGACGACTTTTGAATATCAACTGACGATGCCACACGGTATAAAACAATATGAAACACGCTTAGTTGGTCTACCTGATAGCAAGCAAGTCGTCGCGATAGTGCGTGACATTACTGAACAAAAGTTTGCTGAAGATGCAGTACGTAATAGAGACAATGTTTATCGGCAAATGTTTGAGAAAAACAAAGCGATAAAATTAATTATTGACCCCGTTGACGGTCATATATTGGAAGCTAATCACGCCGCTACAGAGTTTTATGGTTATTCTCTAAATAAGCTCACCTCAATGCGCATTAATGATATTAATACATTATCTGAAAATGATGTTTTTAATGAAATGCAACGAGCCGAAATTGAAGAAAGGTTGTTTTTTAATTTTCGTCACAAATTAGCTTCGGGAGAAATTAAAGATGTAGAAGTATATTCCGGACCAATAGATATCAACGGTAAAGTACTTTCTTATTGCATTATTCAAGATGTGAGTAAAAGAAAACAAGCTGAATCAGCGCTTGCGGCGACTGAACAGCAATTACGAGACCTATTAAATAATGCTACTTCTGTGATTTACATGAAAGACCTAAGTGGTCGTTATATGGCGGTTAATCAGCTATATGAAAAGGTTTTTGATGTTAAAGAGAGCGAGGTAAAAAATAAAACTGATTATGATTTGTTTTCAAAAGAGGTGGCCGATAAGCTGACAAAAATAGATAGCAAAGTTATTGAACAGGGTATAACCCTTGAAATAGAAGAAATTGTTCCGCATGCCGATGGTAATCATGTTTATTTGTCGGTTAAATATCCTTTAAGAAATTCAAAGGGGGAGATTTACGCTATTTGCGGTATTTCTACGGATATAACCGAACGTAAAGAAGTGGAAAAGCAAATGCGTTATCAATCGCATTTTGATTTGCTCACCACATTGCCAAATAGAATACTTGCTTTAGACCGTTTAACTCAAATGTTAATTGAAGCTAAACGTAGCCATGAAAAAGTAGCGGTGCTATTTTTAGATATTGATGATTTTAAGAAAATAAATGACTCTTTAGGACATGAAGTTGGCGATAGTTTACTGGTAGAAGCCGGGGCAAGATTAAGCCAAGTGGTCAGCAATGAAGACACCGTAGGTCGACTAGGCGGTGATGAGTTTATTGTTTTATTGCGGGGGTTAAGTAATGGCACCGAAGCCAGCACGGTAATTGAAGGTATATTAAATCGTTTTCGTGAAGCCTTTGTTATTGACGAGCGTCAATTGATTTTAACGGCAAGTATCGGAATTTCAGTTTATCCTGATGATGGTACAACTTCTTCTGAGTTACTGCGCAATGCTGATACGGCGATGTATCAAGCGAAGGAAAAAGGACGCAATACCTATTCTTATTTTACTGCGGCAATGAACCGTGATATTTCACGACGGCTCGCTATTGAAGAACAATTACGCGGTGCTTTAGACCGAAATGAGTTTGAAGTTCATTATCAACCACAGTTTGGTATTCCAGATACTGAAGTTATCGGTGCAGAAGCATTACTAAGATGGATAAATCCCTTATTAGGCCGTGTTTCACCTGCTGAGTTTATCCCCGTTGCAGAACAAACCGGTATTATAGTTGCCCTCGGTGAATTTGTTTTAATACAGGCTCTGCGGTTTTTGAATATATGGCAGGTGTATCATCATCATGAGTTACGCATGGCGGTAAATATTTCGCCTCGACAATTTCGTGATCATAATTTGGTTGATTTTATTAGAGATAATTTAAAACAATCATTAATTCCTGCTCATTTACTTGAACTTGAAATTACCGAGGGGGTATTAATGACAGGACATACCTATATAGGTGACGCGATTGAACAATTACACCTTCTCGGCATAAAACTATCGATGGATGATTTTGGTACGGGTTATTCTTCATTAAATTATTTACGGCAGTATCCTTTTAATATTCTTAAAATTGATCGGTGCTTTGTTGAGGGTTTAAATAAAGGCAATAAAGATAAAGAATTGGTGATTGCAACTATTGCTATGGCGCATGCCTTAGGTTTAAAAGTAGTTGCTGAAGGTGTTGAAACCGAAGATCAGCTGGAGGCTTTAACTGAGTTGAAATGTGACATTGTACAAGGCTATCTACTCGCTAGACCTATGCAAGCAAGCGCATTAATTGAAATGTCTGAACATCATCTAATTAATGAAAAGCTGATGTAATATGTTTTGTTTTTAAATCAATTAATGTAAATAAATACTGTATCAACAGCGTTTATTGGGTTCAAGATGCATAGCGTTAGAAAAATGCATGTGCTCTAATGGCTCTATTTTTAATCAAGATAAAATATGCTACAGAATTTAACATCTGCAAAAGTTATTATGCCATTACCCAATAATGATTTTGATCCTAGTGAAGCTGCGATTACGTGGCAGTTGCTGAAAAACGCGGGTTATGAAGTTATTTTTGCTACCGTCGATGGTAATGTTGCACAGTGTGATGAGCTGATGATCACAGGAGAAGGTTTAGATTTTTGGGGTTGGTTACCAGTTTTAAAAAAAGTTCGATTATTTGGCTTATTACTACGCGCCAATAGTGATGCGCGAGCTGCATATGTTCGAATGATTTTGCATACTAATTTTCAACAACCTTGCCTCTATGCAAAACTCAATGTTAACGATTATTGTGGCTTAATATTACCGGGTGGTCATGCGCCAAAAATTAAAGCATATCTTGAAGATAAAGCTCTACAAAAATTTGTGGCTAATTTTTTTGAAGATATAGATAAATCAGGACAACATCGACCAGTTGCCGCAATTTGTCATGGTGTGGTACTTGCCGCACGTGCAATTTCAGAGCAGACAAAAAAATCTGTACTCTATGGTAAAAAAACAACGGCATTAACATGGAAGTTAGAAAAGTCAGCATGGCATTTAACTAAATATTTCATTCGCTTTTGGGATCGAAATTATTACCGAACTTACCTTGAATTACCCGACGAACCAGAGGGTTATCGAGGTGTACAGCAGGAAGTAACACGAGCTCTGCAAAACAAGGATGATTTTCAAGATGTGCCTAGAAATGATAAACATTATTTTTTGAAGACAGCTGGAATTTTTAGAGATAAATCAAATAACTCAAAAGCTGCTTGGGTGGTTGAAGATGGCAATTATTTATCAGCTCGTTGGCCGGGGGATGTTCATACCTTAGCGAAAAAGTTTGTAGAAAAGTTGAATAAACAGCAGTTGATCGGCAACAGTAAATAGCTCAATATTACTTACTTAAAAATTGAGTCATGAGGAATTTGTATTGTTAAATAATGTCACGAGATTGCTATTAATAAGTATCGTAGTATTTTTATCTGGTTGTATTGTGGTTTCTACCGCAGTGAGTGTTACTACCGCTGTTGTTGGCGGCGTCGTTGAAGTAGTTGATACCGTTACACCGGATATTTTTGATGACGATGATGAGGACGAATCCAGCAACAAAGAAGATAACTGATGTTAATTCAATAAGCTGGATTTTTTACTAGATTGCATCAAGTTAGTTAATCACTTTATTACAACTAAGTGTTTGCTGCTTTCTCAATTTTATATTTTGATAATTATACTGCCACCATAATAATGGCGTTGTAATGGATATTAAAATGAACGCGTAGCTCATCCGCCAACCTATCCCCCAAGCTATCATTAAACAAAATATGCAACTTATAAAAATTAATGGTAGGTACTTTTTATCCAATAATTTAATGGCTGCGAGCATGGCAGACAAATATATAATCACAAATACACCGTTGCACCAAGCAATAATATCTTCTAAGTTCTGCCCTGTGATAAAAGTGACAATTAATACCACGGCCATAATAATAAGTACTGCACTTAATGCACGCACGGGAACATGGTGATGGTTTACTTCAGAGAAATACTTAGGTAATACACCGTCATTACTGAAACTCCATGTCAATCTCGCAATGCTTGCTGTATAAACATTTACGGAGGCTAAACCTCCGGCTAAACCTAATATACCAATAACTTGTGCACCATAACCGCCAAATAGTTGGTTAAACACCCCCACCATAGCTAAATTGTTATTTGTTGGTACAAGTAATAAAAGTGCAGTACAAGCTAAGTAAAGAATGCCAACGATAATGGTGCCAATTAACATCGCGGGTAATAAATCTCTTTTAGGATCTTTAAACTCGCTGGCGAGATGGGTCATAGCTTCGACACCTAAAAAGCTCCAAAAAGCGACACCAGCAGCGGTCATGATTAAATCATTATTGAATGAAAAACTGCTAAGCGGTTTAATATTTTCGGCTTGCATGCTACCAGCACAAAATAACACGATAACAACCATGATAATGGCAAGGGTTAACATAAATTGTATTTTTGCCGAAACTTGAATACCTCGGTAATTAAGTACAAAAAGCAATAACAATACACTAAGCTCTGTTATTAATTGAGCCGATTCAGATAGTTGTATGAGTGGTTCAACAAATTGAAACGTCAATAAAATAGCCGCAGGGGCACCTAAAGGCACCACCAATAAAAATATTAAACCTATGGTTCTCCCCGCTACAGCTCCGTAAGCCTTTTCGACAAAATGCGCAGGACCGCCAGCATGAGGTAATTTTGCTGCAAGGCGACCAAAAACCAAAGTAATAGGAATGATAGCAAGGGTTAATAACAACCAGCCGAGTAATGCATCATTACTCGCAATATTGATGGTCATTTGCGGTAAAATAAAGACACCAGTGCCAAGCAAAGTGGTTGCTAACAAACCTGCACCTTGCCATTTTCCGATCTTAGTGTTTTTTCCTGTCATGAGCTTTATTTCTTAGTTTTATTTCTTACATTTGATATTGTCATGATAAAGGGATATTACGTTTCAGTCTGTCATATTGTTATTGCATTAACGTCAAAGTACCGACAATATGTCGGAATAAGGTTAGTTTACCAACTAAAAGTTTGAAGGGGTTGTACTGATGGACAAATTTGATCAAGAAATTATCGCTCAGTTGCGTAAAAATGCACGGGTGAGTATTTCATATATTGCTGAAACGGTGAGTTTATCGCGCTCTGCAGTATCAGAACGGATCAAAAAAATGGAAGAGTCAGGTATTATTCGTGGCTATCAAGTCTTATTGAGTGAATCGCAAAAAGAAGGGGTGTCGGTATACTTTGAAGTTCAGCATCAATGTGCAAAATGTTCTGAAGTGGTACCCATTTTCAGTGTTATTCCTGAAGTTGTCACGTGTAAGGGTATTACCGGAGATATGGATTTATTGGTTTATGTTAAAGCGGATTCGATGCGACGTATCCATGAAATCAGAGAGTTTTTAGACAGACAAGAGAGTATTATTAAAATAAAAACCCATGTGGTGATGAGTGAATGGATTGATAATCGCGTGACGAGTTAATTTTATAAAAAGGGCAACACTATTTTATCAAAAAAAGTGTTGCCCTAAAAAGTTAACATGTTTCAGATATTAATTACTCTTTAACGCGCGCATTGGTGGAATTGAACTAGCGCGCCATGCCGGCAGTAAACAAGCCAATGTAGAAATGACCAACAAGGTGATCAGTGCAGTGCTGTAGATGACCATATCAAATGCATCAATATCAAATAACTGAGTACTGAGCCAGTCACCACTAAAGTAAGCACTTACAACGCCAATTAATAGACCAATGACTGTCAACTTAATACCGTAAGAAAGTATCAAGGTGATAACCTTTGCTTTATCAGCGCCAATTGCCATGCGAATGCCTATTTCGCGGGTTCTAAGGTTAACCATATAACTCATTACACCGCTAACACCACTAATGGTGATCACTAAAGCAATCGCTGAAAATATTGTTAATAACTGAGCTAAAAATCGTTGTAATGATACTGAATTATCAACGGCTTGTTGCAGGCTTTCAAATTTTGATAATGGTTGTCTGTTATCTAACTCTGCAATAATTTTTTTAATATCTTGTTTAAAAGTACTGTTACCTTTTTCGTGACGTTGAGTACCTTGGGGTTGAGTACCTTGGGGTTGAGCACCTTCATGGTTTGCCAATATCGCTAAATGTCCTGTTGGTGATTGTGCCATCGCTCGATAAATCTGAAAGCTTGGTTCAACCGCCGCACCTTGTTCATGAATATTTTCAACGACACCAACAATGGTAAGCCAGTTTTCTCCTTGATCGAAAGATATACTATGGTTGATCGCACTTTCATTTGGCCACCATTTCTTCGCCAATTTTTCGTTAATAATGGCAACATTTGGTGCTTTATCGTCGTCATCTGCACTAAAATCCCGCCCTTGTAATAACTGACTGTCTAGTGTGGCAAAGTAGCCTTCAGTGATCGGACGGTTAAATGTATTAGGTAGTACTTCATCAGGATTAAAGTCGCGGTCATCAAGTTGAATAGCTTGGCGAATACTTCCATAGTTGGCACCTACAGTATCGTTCGGATAGGTCATGCTTAATGCTGACGAGCTAACATAAGGTAACTTACGTACTTCTTGTAATATTTGTTGTGATATTTGCCATCTTTGTTGCGCGTTATTGTATACCGTCCAATTAAGGTCAACTTGTAATATTTCAATATTACTTGCGCTAAAACCTGCATCAATATTTTGCAAATTATTTAAACTTTTAATGGTTAACCCTGCGGCAATTAAAAGTGTAAGTGAAAGCGCAAATTGGCAAATCAACAAACCATTTCTCAGCAAACCATGATCCGTAGAATACGAAGATTTCCCGCCTTCTTTTAGTGAACTCACTAAATTTACTTTAGTAAAACTAGGCACTATACCGGCGATAATACCTGAAACAGTTGATATAACTAAAGCGAATAACATCACGGTGCTATCAATCGTAATTTCACTGGCTAAGGTACTAAAGTTTGCTGCAAAATCTTTTAGGAAATCTAATCCCAAAAAGGCAAATACTAAGCCTAAACCACCACCTAACAAAGACAGTAATAAGCTTTCTGTTAATAGCAGTTGTGCCAACCTTGCTTTACTTGCCCCTAAAGATGCTCGTACTGCAAATTCACGTTTTCGTTTTGAATGTTGTGATAATGTAAGATTAGTTACATTGGCTGAAGCAATCAAAAATAACAATAAAGTGGTCGCTAATAAAGTATATAAATAGGGACGACTATCTTTCACTAATTCATCATGCAAGGATAATGCGCCGGCACTGATATCGGCATTGGCTGAATAGGCTTCAGGGTAAGTGTTAGCCAAACCTTTGGCTATGTTGGCTACTTCTGAATTAACATCCTCTAGTGTAAAATCAGGTTTGATTTTGGCGAAACTGGTCATCATACGCATGCTACGGTTTGACTGGGCACCCTCACTTCCACGCCATGGGCATGAAGGAATTGCTATATAAACATCGCTTACCGCTGGAAATTGTGGAAAGTGCGGTAATACTCCAATAATTTTGTGGCTACGATTATTAAATTCGACGTTTTGATTGATAACATCATCTTGACCATTAAATTCACGTTGCCAAAACTCATAAGTTAATATTACCAAGGGTTCTGCGCCAATGTCATCTTCGGCTTCAGTAAAGACACGACCAAGTATCGGCGTTAGGTTAAGCATATTGAAAAAGTTTGACGAAACTACACCTGTTCTTACCCGGATAGGATCATTATGACCATACATAGTAAAGGTCATGTTGTGAATTTCGGCCATGTTCTCAAATGACTGTGCTTGAGATTGATAATCAAGCATTTCAGGGGCAGAAAAACCGTAGCTTTGATCGGTAGTTAAATCTTGCTGTGCGAGTATGACTAACCTTTCACTATCTTTAAAAGGAGTTGCTTGAAATAACAAGCCATTGACTACCGAAAATATAGCGGTGGTAGCGCCAATACTTAAGGCAAGTGTTAATACGATGATTAAGGTTGTGATGGGTTGTGCGATAAACCTTGCAAGGGCATAACGAGTATCAATAACAACATTTTCGATGAAGTTGTTTTTACTCATAACCTCATTGTTAGTCTCTATAGAATTTGACGTGTTGGACATAATTACGCTCCTACTGTACTTGTATTCTTCACTAAACTTGATGCTGAACTAGTTATTGCGTTTGGCATAAGCTCGGCAACTTCTCTATCATCTACCTTGTTGTTTGATGTTCCATTTTTCTGTTCATTATCGGTGTTATCAACAACCTGACCATCAAACAAATTAATGGTTCTTTTAGAGAGGTGAGCATATCGGCTATCATGCGTTACCATACAAATTGTTACGCCTTGTTCGTTAAGTTCACTCAATAACTGCATCACTGAATCACCGTTAACTGAATCGAGGTTACCTGTGGGTTCATCGGCAAGTAATAACGTTGGATTGCCAACTAAAGCGCGAGCTACTGCGACACGTTGTTGTTGCCCTCCAGATAATTGGTTAGGCAAATGTTTGGCACGCTCTGACATATTTACCCGTTTTAATACTTCAATCACCTTTGCTTGTCTTGTGGCTTTAGCGATGCCACGATAAATTAACGGTAATTCGACGTTTTGACTAACCGTCATATCGCCAATCAAATTAAAATCTTGAAAAATAAAACCAATCTCTCTATTTCTGACTTTGGCCATTTGTGACTCAGACAACTTAGTAACTGATACGCCACTGATTTGATAGTCGCCACTCGTTGGTTTATCAAGCAGGCCAATAATTGATAATAGTGTTGATTTACCACCGCCAGAGGGACCTTGAATAGTGACATAATCACCTTGAGTAATCGTTATATCAATATCTTTTAAGGCATTGGTTGCTGTGCCATCGGTATGATAAATTTTGTTAAGTTTACTGATGTTAATAAGTGTTTTTTTGTTAGTCATTTTTGTTACCTATTGATGGTTAGCTAAAGTTAATTTCTACGTCGGGCGATACTTAGTTGTATGTCGCTTGTACTTTTTCGAACGATTATTATTAAGTGTTAATTGATAGCAATTTCTTGATGTTGTAGTAAATGAGAGGTATCAGACAAAATAACCTGTTCACCTTTTGTTAAACCACTAAGTAGTTGTATTGATTTCGTGGAGATCGCACCGATAACAACTTTAGTTTTTACCGCTTGAGAGTCACTGGTTAGTTTAAATAAATAAGCTGTTTTTGTTTGCTGCCATGATGCAGGTTTATCAAGTAAAAGCACGTTATCTAAACGTTGAATTTCGATAATGCCATTTACACGTAAATCAGGACGAACTTCGCTAGGAAGGTCTTTGGATAATTCAACATCTACCGTTACCGTACCGTTAACTACGGCTGGATCTATGCGTGAAACCACACCTGAAATTTTACTACGACGGGTATCTATTTCGACTATTTGACCGATTTTTATATCTTTAGCCTGACTTTCTTGTACGCGCAGTTCAGCTTTTAAACTTTTTTGATCGGCAACTCGCGCTAATTCTGTTCCCTGCGATATTTCTTGTCCTTCTTCTACTGAGATACTTTGTAAAATCCCATGCATTTGTGCACGTACTTCAAGCAAAGCGACTTGTTCACTCAGCAAGGAAACTTGCAGTAATTGTTGCTCAACCCTTGCTTGTTCAACTTTAAGTAAACTTGCTTGTAATCTTGGTAATTGTTTTAGCTCAAACTCGGCTATTTCAAGTTGTAGTGTTAATTTTTTTTCACGCAATACCGCTTCACTGTATTGGTACAAGGGAATTATTTTAGTGACTCTCAACTGTTTTTTAGCGGCAGCATCTTCAATGGCTTGTTGTTTCTCAACTTCAAGTAGTTTTACATCAGCGTGCTTTTTTTGCATTTCGGTAATTTGAACTTCTTGTAAAGCTTCAAGTTGGGCTTGCGCAACCTTAAAGTCGATTTGAACAACTTTGTATTGCTGAGTAAGTTCAGGAGACGATAGCTGTAAAATAATACTGTCAGGAGTAACAACTGCACCGGGTTCAAGTACCCGTTTAATCACTTTTGCACTGACTCTGGCGGAGAGCCATTGTCTATTTTTAGCGATTAAATTACCGGGTGCTCTAACATCTCTTATTAAGTTACCTGACTTGACTGTAGCGATATTAAGCCCTTCGGCAGAAATGCTAGCATCACTGTTGGTGGAATTAAGGAAAAAAGAATTGGCTAACCAAGGCAATAAAATAACAGCGGTAGCAACTATTATTGCGTAAAGTTTGAATGGTTTTTTCTTATCTGTTTGTGCTTCAAGAATTGTTTGCATTAGTCACCGTCTTGCTCTTATTTTATGAGTAAGAGCATATTAACGGTGTTCAAATATTAGATCAGAGCCAATCGTTGAGTTTCAATTTGTTGTCGATGAGATGCAGTTATTGGCGATGAAAACTTTAGTGGGGAATGCTGAAGATAACTTAGTGGTTGTTTTTTTATATTTATTGTAAACGATTTGTTAAAAAGTCTTCTAACTTATATCGAACGATAAGTTTTTTTTAATCCGTTTTTAACTTAAAATAATATCATCACTTCTTTTTAATTCCACTTATGAATAAATTATTAGGTTTTCTATTTTTTACTTTTTCAATCACGGTTAGTGCACAACAAGCTGGTGAGTATTATGAAGAAGCATTACTTTTTGTACAAAGTGGTGAATTAAATGCTGCGGAGATAGCCGTTAAAAACAGTATTAAAGAAGATGGTAAGTATTTGCCCGCAAGATTATTGTTAGGTGAAATTTTACTTGAAAAAGGTAACCCAGCAGCCGCGGAAAAAGAGTTAACGATTTCGTTGAATCTTTATGCTGATCATCAAGCTGTTATTATACCTCTTGCAAAAACAAAAGCATTACTTGGTAAACATCAAGATGTACTTGACCTTTTAGTTCAATATCCTCAACTAACCACCAATAAAGAATATTATTTAGTGCAAAGTAAAAGCTATAAAGCGCTAAATGAATATGCTCAAGCAGAAAGTGCATTAGAGAAATCACTCAATTTACAAGGTGAAAGTGAACAGGTTTTTACCGGATTGGCTGAGTTATATCTTCTGCAAGCTAAGCTCACTTTAGCTGAAAAGTTCATTCAACAAGCGTTGGCGATCAATGGTGAACATATTCCAGCGCAGATGCTTCACGCTGAAATCTTAAAAAATCAAGGTCGCTTAGAACAAGCTATCAATGTTTATAATTTTATTTTGGCAAAAGATAATCATCATCAACAAGCTCTTTTTGGCAAAGCTCATGTTTTGATAAAGCAAAATCAGCTAACTGAAGCGCTTAAGCTTTGTTTATTGTTGAGAGAGGAATTCCCCCATGATCCTTATGCCAAATTACTACACGTTTCAATTGTTGCTTTAAACGGAGAACATAAAAAATCGAAAATGCTGTTAAGGGATATCCAACAACAGTTACTGGGTTTAGGCAATAAAAAGCAGAAAGAGCGAGAAGTTTTATTATTGTCGGCAAGTGTTGATTTAATGAATGAAAATTTTAATCAAGCGAGAAGGCAGTTTATTGAATACATGAGTTTATACGGTGAAAATATTATTGCACGTCGACATCTTGCTGCCATTGCTTTTAAACAACAAGACCTATCTTCAGCGCGTGCACATATAGATAAAGCACTAAAAGTCTCACAAAATGATGCAGATTTATACTTATTAGCAACGCAAATAATTAAGCAACAAGGTTCCAAAGATGAGTATGTTGAACTTGTAAAAAAAGCATATGAACTATTTGCTAATAATCCACAAATTAAAGCGCAATACATTGGTGTTTTAATCGCAACAAATGATATTGAACAAGCGGTGAGTATACTAGAGCATTCTGATGATATTGTTAATCAAACTTTACTCGGCTATTTGCAATTACAAAGTAATCAGTTAGAAAGCTCTTTAGCGACAACGCAAAATCTACTCAATAAATATCCTCAAAAAGTTGAAATTTTACAACTAGCTGGTGAATTATCGCTACAACTAGGACGTAAAGACGATGCCATAATGTTCTTCCAACAGGTACTGAATTTAGCGCCGCAGTTTAAGCCTGCTTTATTAGCATTAGCTGGTTTGGTATTAAATGATAATAACATTGGTAAAGTTGAAAAATATTATCAAGAAATTTTAACTTACTATCCTGAAGATAGCTTAGTTTTACAGCTTTATGCTGATTTTGCTATAAAGCAACAGCAACCTTATTTAGCGATTAAATTATTAACTGCTATTAATAAAGGGGCTGAGTCTTTCTTCGATTCACAAAGGGCTTTACTTGCACTCTATATGCAAACTAATCAAAGCGATTTAGCCAATAAAACATTAGCTCGTTTAGAAGAACGTTTTTCGTTTGACCAAGAGTTATTGCTGGTGAAAAGCAAATTACAAATAAAAGCACAACAACTAGCCTTAGCGACCAAAACATTAAAGATTTTATTTGGCTTGGTTTATGACAATTCAACAAAACTTGAATCTATCGCCATGTTACAGCTTGATATTAATGATCTCGTTTCAGCACAAGCCAGTATAGAAAGAATTCAGCAGTTGAATGAAAACAAGGTAAACCCTTATATTATTGCTCGTTTAAAAATGTCAGAAAAAGAGTTTGATAAAGCCGCTGTAATTATCGAAAAAAATATAGATAGATCAACAGCAAGTAATCTTCAAAATTTAGCTTGGTATGAATTGGAAGTTCATTTATTTATAAATAAAGGAAATACTGGAATAGCAGTTAGTAAGTTAGAGGCATTATTTAAACAAACCGATCAGCGTAGTCATATGCAACTACTGGCAAGTTTATATGCTCAATTAAATTTACCTGAAAAAAATATCCATTTATTAACTCAGTGGTTATCAGTACAAAAACTTGATGCTTGGGCGGTAGGTCAGTTAAGTGAAATTTCTGCTGAAAATAATAAAGTAGCTGTTGCTATTCAGACACTTGAAAACTATCCCTTGATTGATCAGCAACCCATTTTTTTAAATAACCTTGCTAACTTATATTTAGATACAGATCTTAAAAAAGCAATTGGATATGCAAAATCGGCGTATGAATTATTACCTAATGTTGCTGCGATAAATGACACTTTAGGTTGGCTGTTAGTACTGAATGATAATTATCAACAAGGCTTAAGTTATTTACGAGAAGCCACTGCTCGTGATGTCAATAATGCTGATTATCAATACCATCTTGCATTTTCTTTGGCGAAGTTAAAAAGAACTGAGTTGGCGCGTTTAGCACTTAACAAAGCTTTAAAACTAAATGAAAATCATCAGTTAAGTTTTATTGTGACAAAAATGTTAAATGTCGATGATGTTCTCTAAAGGTACCATTTGTAAATAAATCACTACATCTAGCTATATATAAGGGATTGATTGGTTTTTTGAATGAAAGACAACGCTGTCATGATTGTTGATCTTATGTTAATATTCGCGCGTTTTTACACCCCTATTGATATTTAAGGAAAATGATGCGCTATTTCGTTATTTTGGCAAGTTTGTTATTAAGCTCTCAAACATTTGCTGATGCAATTAACTTAGGTGATGCTAGTAAATATAATGCTTTTGTTAAAGAAGATTATTCGGTGAATTCATCTGATGTTGAAGGACGAGTTGCTGTTGGTGGCAATCTCAATATTAATGGTGGCTATGATATCGGCACTAAAATTAATGATTTTAATATGGGGTCAGGACCAAGTTTAGTGGTAGGTGGTGATATTAATAAGATAGGTGGTGGCAACTTCAATGTTTATCGTTCATCAACATTACCTAACCCTGTATTAGGTGATGTCGTTTTAGGTGGCACTTTAACAGGGGGGCCAACAAGTATTGGCTCTGTTTCTGAAAATAACAGCAATTTACCTGTAGACTTTGATAGTGCTTTTAGCCATCTAGAGAATTTATCTAAGCAGTTAAGTGAGCATACTGCTGTTAATGCCGATGCTACAGCTGGTTGGAAACTTGACTTTAAAGCTGACCCTAATAATGTACCTAGTGATAATGTTTATGTATTTAATGTGACACAAGATCAGCTGAGAACACAATGGGGTGGGTTAAGAACAGATTGGCATTTGGATACTACAGGTATGGCTACTGGCGCTACTGTAGTCTTTAATATTACAAATACTAACGGTTCAGTAGTCGATTTTACTCAGTCTAATATTTTCTTAAACGGGAATGATGAATTGGCTCTTTATTACAATAAAGGAGCTGCTAATGGTAAACCGCCTGTACAGGTTTTATATAACTTTTATGGTGCTAGTCAGCTAAATATAACGTCTGATTTATATGGAAGTATTTTGGCTCCTACTGCAGATATTCTTTCTGATAGTATGGTATATGGTCAAGTTATAGGTAAATCTTGGCAAGGGAATGGACAACTTAATTATAACCCGTTTGAACCTGTAGAAGGCACACCAACAACACCTGTGCCTGAACCATCAACAATTATAATTTTTATTCTAGCGCTAGTTATTATGTTAGGTAAACAAAAGCTTGCTGTAGTTACAAACCGTTTCTTTGCTAAAAAAGCAATAAACAATGTCTGTTTCGCATAAGTTGAGTCGCTATTAGCTCAACACTTTTTCCGATTTAAATGAAAATGGCGCTGTTTACAGCGCCATTTTTGTTTGTGATGTACATAGTTATAAAATTGGTATTAGTTTTTTGAGGGCGCAAAAAACCACTGCAAACTATCATCTAAAAGTGGTGCCCAGTTGCGCCAGTTGTGACCAAAACGTACTTCTTTATATTCTAGTTGGTAACCTTTTTTCTTTAATACATTACGAAATTTACGACCTTCAACTTGGTTATCACTTTTATTACCAAAACTTAAAAATATTTTTAGCGGTAGCTTTTCAGTTTTACGATAGATTTTTTGTAATTTTTTTAACATTTCACTATTGGCAGGGGAGTGCATTGATATGCCTGCAAACTCTTCAAAAGCAAGTAAACCAAAACAAGCGGCGTTATAACCACCAAATGACAGTCCCTGTATAACGCGATCTGCTCTATTATTACTGGCAGGATAGTTAGTCGCAATT
>JABSOX010000013.1 GCA_013215655.1 Colwellia sp. | reverse complement strand
CGTCGTCGTAAGTAAAGCGATAGATAAAAGCTACACTGCAAAGTAAGAAAGTGTAAAATAAAAAAGCTGGTTGATACTCAATCAGCTTTTTTTATGTCTCCATTCAGGTAACGTTAATACGTGAAATTGTATCATTACTGTCAGTCGATTTGAGCGTAGTTCGACAAAACCCAAAACCAGTTGTTATCAACTATTAATGTCGAAGTTAACTTCGACCAACATGCTATTTTAAAGGTTTAACTATGTATAAAAAGCTATTAATCATTATAGGTTTTTCGTGTTTATTTTTTGGTTGTACTGATGAACAGTCAAAAGGATCGCAAAATGTAGAAAGCGATAACAGCATTGAAAACCAAGTTATATCAACTAAGGTGGAAGACCCAAAGGAAACTCAGCCTGCTGAAAAGTCTATTTCAAATAAAATTGAAGTAGAAGTTAATGAGCAATTAACACTTGCAAAAGACAAAAAAAATAAACTTGCTGAATACTTAAAAAAGCGTGGCGGTAAAGCTTCAATAACACTTAATGGTGAAAAGTTCATTCTGAATTCGGCTCAATTTGGCAAAGGCTCAAAAGTTTACAATAAGCAGATGGGAGAATATGGCTTAATTAAAGGAACCATCGTTGTTGTTGGTATCGATAAAGTAAGTGCAGATGAATTGTTATACCCTTTGGTGAAAGTGATACAAATAGCTAAGAATACTTTCCGTTTGATACCAGAAAAAGCAGTTGAACTAATGCCCTTTTATAAAGAGCTGATCAAAAGTAAACTTTTTAGTGTGGTTGAAATGGAAATAGACTACAGTCCGATAAACGAGTCGGCTGTATACTAATAAAGTTACAACGGCATATTATACGAGTCACACTTAACGTCTTTATGTTCGCTATTTTGTAGGTCGTGGTTCACCTCGACAAAAATTTAGTTAACAAGCCCAATGTAATCAACATATTTTGCTGCTTCCTAGAGCCTATAATACGCTTTATTACAGGGTAGGTTCCCACTGCACTAGTCTCTAAAATCAATGTCTTTACGCCATTAGTGTTTAGTTTCAAGTAAGAAGGGTTGAAGTTTGAGTTCATCAAAATCATAAGTGGTCTTACAATAATCACAGGTCATACTGACCTTACCTTGCTCTTCAATAATGCTTTTTAATTCACTAGATTTAATTTGTGCGATAGCTGTTAAGCACTTCTCCTCAGAACAACTGCATTGATAACATACTGGTTGAGGCTCAAATAATTGCACTGTTTCTTGGTGGTATAAACGATAGAGCAGTGTTTCAGCGTCCAAGGTGAAAATTTCATCACCTTTGATAGTATTGGTTAGTTGGCATACATGCTCAAAATCTAACTGCTGTTTTTCTTTATCGTCACCATCAGGTAATAATTGCACCAAGCTACCCGCAGCTTGTTGTTTATCATTATCACTAAATAACCAAATCTTAGTGGGTATTTGTTCTGAAACTTCAAAATAATGCGCTAAACAATCAGCTAAGGTATCTTTTTCTAACGCAACAATACCTTGGTAGGGTTCACCTTTGTCAGGGCGAATAGTAATCACCATATTGCCTTTACCAATGAGTCCTTTTAGTGTTGTTTCATCAGTTTTTTCTGTTAAACGTACAATACCGCGCATTTCTTGTTTGTGATTACCATTAACCGCTAAATAACCAATGGGGCCATCACCTTGTAGTTGTACCGCTATTTCACCTTCAAACTTTAATGTTGCTGTTAATAAACAGGTGGCGGCAACAAGCTCGCCTAATAGCTGACTAACTGCAGGAGAATAATCATGTAAGTTCATGATGTCTTGATAGGTCTGTTTTAATTGCACAAGTTCACCACGAACATGCATATCATCAAATAAATAACGATTTAATACATCATTTTTAATGGTCACGGTCTACATCCTTTCTTTAAATTCTCTGAGTTTACGACGTTGCTTTTTATCTGGTTTACTGTCACTGGTGGGGCTTAAAAGTATGCCTTGTTTTCTGGCCAATGCATTTTTTTTTCTGGTTTCGCTACTGCTTGCTGTTTCTTGATACAGGGTCTGTGCGAAGGTAGCATCGTGTCGACGATCGGCTAATAAAACAACGATAACTTCTTTTTCTTCAAAGCCTTGGCGGATTTTAATTCTATCGCCAATGTTTACCGCTTTTCCTGATTTACTACGTTGACCGTTATAAAAAACTTTACCACCATCAATCATTTGCTTGGCAATCGCCCGTGTTTTATAAAAACGTGCGGCCCATAACCATTTATCTAGGCGTGTAGAGCTGTTTTCATTGTTAATTTCTTTCACTTTTGACATGGTGTTTATTATCAGCCATTGTTATTGCGCGCAAGGTAACATAAACGCGCGCAAGGTAACATAGACCAAGGCTTTTCGCCATAATACCGTAACTATATTCGAGTATTCAGTACTTCACTGTTATGTTACATATACATTACTTTGTAAATATTAGTTAAATTCACTGTCAAATTCTTGTTGCGAGCGCCCTGCTCAAGTATCATCATTGTCAGAATAAGACTATTAATAATAAATTATAAACGGTAAACATGCAGCTACCTAACAACTTGACTCCCTTCATTGAAGTATTGGCAAGACTACCACAACAAAAAATAGCCCGAGCAATGAGTATTTTACTCATTGCTTATGTCGCGTATTTGGCTGCTCAAATGACGTGGTTACTAGTATCTCCAAATACTACTCATCAATCAACGAACTCTAATTTCTCTGTTGTTTCGGCAAATACAACAGCGAAGAATGTTAACCTTGCTAAATTATATGCACTTAACCTTTTTGGTGCTTTTAGCGATGAAATTGTTGTTCAAGATGAAATCAAGGTACAAGATGCTCCAGAAACTCAACTCAGGTTAATCTTGTCTGGTGTTGTCGCCAGCGATGATAACAAGCTTGCTACCGCTATAATCGAAAACAATGGTAAACAAGAAACCTATGGTATTGGCGATACTATAATTGGTACTCGTGCAATACTTGATAGTGTTTCTATTGACCGTGTTTTGATAAAACAATCAGGGCGTCTTGAAACCCTAATGTTAGACGGTTTTAAATACGCAAAAAATAAAAGTATAGCGACAGTAAATAAAACAAGACCAAAACGTCCAAATTCAAGTAGAAGCCAATTTGCTCCATCGACACGTATTTTTGATCAGCGTAATAACCGAGAACTCACTCGTCGAGCGTCTAGGCTTAAGGCTGATATTAATAAAGACCCGGGTAAAATTACCGATTATTTACGTATTGTACCTAAGAGACAGGCTGGCAAAGTTATTGGCTATCAGTTAATGCCGGGTAAAAATCCTGAATTTTTTCAAACATCAGGTTTAAAATCTGGTGATGTCGCAATACAAATGAATGGCTATGATTTGAGTGTGCCCAGTGAAGCAGCACAAGCATTACAAGCTTTAAAACAACAAAAAGAAGTTTCACTATTACTTAATCGTAATGGTGAACTCACTGAAATACTTTTCAGTATCGATGAATAAATTTACCGATACAGCATTACGGAATATTAAAATGATGAATGAAAATACGACCATAGGCAATATTTCTCGTGCACCTTGGTATAAAAGAATCTTAACTAGCTTATCAGCTGCACTATGCCTTAATGCAATATTGCTGTGTGGTCATGTTAATGCAACTAATTATTCACCAAACTTTAAAGATACTGAAATAACTCAATTTATTATTACTGTCGGTAAAAACCTCAAAAAAACCATGATTATTGATCCTAATGTGCGTGGCAAGGTTAATGTTCGCAGTTATGATTTATTAACCGAAGAGCAATATTATCAATTTTTCCTTAATGTACTTGAAGTATATAGTTTCTCTGCAGTTAAGATGGACAACAATGTTATAAAAATCATTCGTAATAAAGATGCAAAAACCTCTTCTATCCCTGTTGTCGGTGATGAAGGTACTCACTTTGGTGATGAGATGGTTACTCGCGTGGTTGAAGTTAAAAATGTTACGGTGCGCGAATTGGTACCATTGCTGCGCCAACTTTCTGATCAAGCAGGTGGCGGTAATGTAGTGAATTACGATCCTGCTAACGTAATCATGTTAACGGGTACAGCGGCGGTGGTTAATCGTTTAGTTAAAATTATTGAACGTGTTGATCGAGCGGGTGATAAAGATATAGAAATTATCCGTTTAAAACATGCTTCTGCTAGTGAAATTGTCCGCATCATAGAAGCAATGAATAAACGTTCACAAGGTAAGTCTGGTACACCAACTTTTCTCATTCCAAAAATTGTCGCCGATGAGCGCACCAATAGTGTAATTATTAGTGGTGAGTCACAAGCACGTGAACGTATTACTAAATTGGTTTCACGCTTAGACAGTGAGCTTGAATCAAGTGGTAATACTAAGGTTTATCGCCTTAAATATTCAAAAGCGGAAGATTTAGTTAAAGTATTAAAAGGTGTTAGTGAGTCGATTGAATCGGAAGGAAATAACACCAAAACGACTAGTCGTAATAAAGGTAAAAAACGCAATATTAGCATTGAAGCTCATGACGATACTAACAGCCTAGTGATCACCGCTCAGCCCGATATGTTACGTTCATTAAGTGCGGTTATTCGGAAATTAGATATTCCTCGTGCCCAAGTATTGGTTGAAGCCATTATTGTCGAAGTTTTTGAAAGTGACGGGGTTAATTTAGGTGTACAGTGGTATAGCCAAAATGGTGGCGGAACTCAATTTACTAATGGTCCTGCGACTATCGGTTCAGTTGCTGCGGGTGTTGAAGCGGCTAAAATTACAAAAGGCGACATAGTACCCGCTGTTTACTCATCTGAAACAGGCAATTTAATTAGTTCTGAATATCGTAAGAATGATATTAAAGGTGATTATTCCCTTATTGCTAAGGCGTTGGGGTCAGTTAGTGGCATGATGTTTGGTATTATGGAAAATGATTGGGGCGCAATTGTACAAGCCGTAAGTACTGATACTAATTCTAATATTTTAGCAACACCGAGTATTCTCACTTTAGACAACGAAGAAGCTTATTTCCTGGTAGGTTCCGAAGTGCCGATTATCACAGGTTCGGCAACGGGTAGTGGTAACAGTAATCCATTTCAAACTGTAGAACGTCAAGAAGTGGGGATTAAACTAAAAGTTACCCCACAAGTGAATGAAGGCACTGGCGTGCAATTAACGATTGAGCAAGAAGTATCCTCAGTAAGTGGTGCTACAGGTGTTGATATTTCAATTAATAAACGTGAGATAAAAACTACTGTAATGGCTGACAGCGGTGCGACCATTGTCTTAGGCGGATTAATTGATGAAGATGTGCAAGAAAGTGTGCAAAAAGTACCTTTATTGGGTGATATACCAATCATCGGTCACTTGTTTAAATCAACCAGTAATACCAAACGTAAACGTAATTTAATGGTATTTATCCGTGCAACGATTATTCGTGACGGCAAGACCATAAATGATATTAGTCGAGAAAAATATAACTTTATTCGTGCTGATGAAATCAGGAAACAAGAAGAAGGTTTAGAGTTAATGAATAAAGATAAGTTACCTCTATTACCTAAGTGGAATGATGCCTTGGTATTACCGCCATCATTTGACCAATATATTGAATCTAAAGATATTAATGGTTTATCTAAAGCAAAAACTAATTAGTCATGAGTGATATTAAAGAGTCAAACAAGGTGGTAGAAGCATCTGCTTCTTCATCATTAATAGAAGATATTGTCAGTAATGAAACTGATCTGGATAATGATAAGTTAAGTGATTATCGCTTGCCGTTTGGATTTGCTAAACGCCATAACGTTTTGATTAATAAAGATGACAATGGTTTTATTTTACATTGTTTAGCCGACGTTGATGTTAATGTACTTAGCGAAATCAGACGTATTTTACGCACTTCATTTCGTATTGAAATTCAAACTATCGAAGAGTTTGAGCAAACGCTTACCATCTCTTATCAAATTGACTCCTCAGAAGCACAACAAATGATGGAAGATATTGGCAATGAAGTTGATTTATATTCCTTAGCCGATGAAATTGTTGAAAGTGAAGACTTACTCGAAAATGAAGATGATGCACCAATCATTAAACTCATTAATGCGATGTTGAGCGAAGCTATTAAAGAAAATGCCTCTGATATTCATATTGAAACCTTTGAAAATACACTGCAAATTCGTTTTCGTGTCGATGGTATTTTACGCGAAGTACTTAAACCACATAGAAAACTGGCATCATTGCTTGTTTCTCGTATTAAAGTTATGGCAAAACTTGATATTGCTGAAAAACGTATCCCTCAAGATGGACGTATTTCGTTAAAAATTGGTGGTCGCGCCGTTGATGTTCGTGTTTCAACTATGCCAACAGGTCATGGTGAACGGGTAGTTTTACGTTTATTGGATAAAAACGCTGTTCGACTCGATTTAAAAGATCTTGGCATGACCGAAGAAAGCCGAGCTATATTTTCGCAATTGATTGAAAAGCCCCATGGCATTATTTTGGTGACCGGCCCTACAGGATCAGGTAAAAGTACCACCTTGTATGCTGGCTTAAGCCAAATTGATCATAAAGAACGTAATATCCTTACCGTTGAAGATCCTATTGAATATGCCATTGAAGGTATTGGTCAAACGCAAGTAAATACCAAAGTAGATATGACCTTTGCCCGTGGTTTACGTGCTATTTTAAGACAAGATCCCGATGTAGTTATGGTCGGTGAAATACGTGATTTAGAAACCGCACAAATTGCTGTACAAGCAAGTTTAACCGGTCATTTAGTCTTATCAACGCTACATACTAACTCAGCATCGGGTGCTATTACTCGTATGGAAGATATGGGTGTAGAGCCTTTTTTACTTTCTTCAAGTTTATTGGGTGTATTAGCCCAGCGACTGGTAAGAACCTTATGTCCTCATTGTCGAGAAAGTCATTTACCCGATGAAGAAGAGTTAAAATTACTAGCCTTGTCAGCAGATAATCAGTTACCAATATATCGCGCGGTTGGTTGTGGTGAATGTAACTATAAAGGTTATAAAGGACGGACAGGTATTCATGAATTATTACCTGTTGATGATAAAGTTCGTGAGCTTATTCATAACGGTAAAGGCGAGCAAGTGATTGAAAAGTATATTCGCAAATATAATCGCAGTATTCGCCGTGACGGTTTTGATAAAGTCATGATGGGTATTACCACCTTAGAAGAAGTTTTACGTGTTACCCGCGAAGATTAAATAGAGTTTAGTGAGGTTTAGTTAAGGTTTAGTTATGGCAGCATTCGATTATCAAGCCGTTGACAGCAAAGGCAAAATTAAAAAAGGTGTGATTGAGGGGGATACTCCACGGCATGCTCGTGGTTTATTACGTGAACAAGGTTTGATGCCAACAGAAGTTACCCCAAGTTTACAAAAGGCAAAACAAGATGGCAAGAAATCTCGTTTTGGCGGCAGTAAAAAAATATCAACAACTGAGTTGGCGTTAATTACTCGGCAATTGGCTACTTTAGTTGAGTCGGGGTTACCGTTAGAAGAATCATTGATCGCGGTTGCTGAACAATGTGATAAAAACACCATAAAAAGTATGATAATGGCGGTACGTACTAAAGTCACTGAAGGTTATGGTTTGGCAGAAAGCATGTCTGAATTTCCGCAAGTCTTTAATCACTTGTATCGTGCTATGGTTGCTGCGGGAGAAAAATCTGGTCATTTAGATACCGTATTGAATCGCTTGGCGGATTATACCGAGCAACGTCAGCAATTACACTCACAAATGGTACAAGCACTGGTTTATCCGGTGATCATGACAGTGGTTGCTGTTGGTGTTATCGCTATTTTATTAACTTTTGTGGTGCCACAAATTGTTGCTCAATTTGAACACTTAGGCGCAAATTTACCCGGTACAACCAAGTTTTTAATTGCCAGCAGTGAGTTTTTACAAAACTATGGTTTGTTACTGCTTTTGTTACTTATTGGCATAATATTTACTTTTACGCAATTACTGAAAAAACCTTTATTTAAATTAGCTTTTCATCGCCGGTTGATTTCTATGCCAGGCATAGGGAGAATTTCGCGTGGTTTAAATACTGCCCGTTTTGCGCGTACTTTAAGTATTTTAACCGCAAGTGCGGTACCACTTTTAGAAAGTATGACCATTGCCGGCGAAGTATTAGACAACTTGTATATAAAACAAAAAGTGAAAGAATCGGGTGATAAAGTACGTGAAGGTACCAGTTTGCGTGTTTCACTAGCACAAACAAAATTGTTTCCACCAATGATGTTACACATGATCGCCAGTGGTGAAAAAAGTGGTCAGCTTGAACATATGTTAAGTCGAGCTGCAGATAATCAAGACAGAGAATTTGAATCGTTAGTTAATATTGCCTTAAAAGCATTTGAACCTGCGCTTATGGTGACTATGGCCGGCGTGGTTTTATTTATTGTTATGGCAATAATGCAACCGCTTCTTCAGTTAAATACCTTAATAGGAAGTTAATTATGTATCGTAAAAACCTTAATAAAAAAAATAACGTAAAAACCAATCAGGGCTTTTCTCTGCTTGAACTGATGGTGGTCATTGTTATTTTAGGTATTTTAGCCAGTATGATCGTACCCAATTTAATGGGCAGTACCGAACGCGCAAATATGCAAAAAGCGGTGTCAGATATAACTACGTTAGAAACGTCGTTGAGCATGTATAAAATGGATAATTATAATTATCCATCAACAGAACAGGGTCTTGATGCTTTAGTTACTGAAACAGATGTAGAGCCTTTGCCACGTCGTTTTCCTGAAGATGGTTATGTGAAACGTTTACCCAACGATCCATGGGGCAATGAATATCAATTATTGAATCCGGGAGAGCATAGTAAAGTTGATGTTTTTTCTATGGGACCAGACGGTGAAGCGGCAACAGACGATGATATTGGTAACTGGAATTTAGGTGATTTTCAATAGAGCGTTGGGTAAGTAAATACTTACTTAATAGCAAGTTATCGATATGAACAATAAATATAGTCGAAAAAAAATCAGAGCATTCACCTTGATAGAGCTTATGATGGTGATTGTTTTAGTTGGCATTATGGCATCTGTTATGCAATTTAGTATTGGCATTAATAAGCCAGATGAAGTACTAAAAAATAACAGTGCACGCTTTGCGGGTATCTTTAATATTGCCGCTGATTATTCGATGCTTAATAATATTGAACTTGGCTTAGTTATTGATAAAACAAGTTATCAATTTTTAGGTTTTGATGGTGTTAGGTGGAGCCCTATTGCTGATAATAAAACCCTCGAACCATACACCTTACCAGAAGGTGTAATTATACATTTAACCTTAGATGATTTACCTATTGAAGAACCTCAGCTCTTTGATGCCTCAACATTTACCCCAGAAGAAAATGATTTATACCTATCAAAAGAAGAAGATGAAAAAGAAATCATTCCACAAGTCTATATTCTCTCTGGTGGTGATATCACCCCTTTTCGTGTGACCTTCTATTTTGAAGATGCAGACTATGAAGAACAACAGATCCATTATCAAGTAACAGGTTTGTATTCAACACCTTTATCAATCGAAGGTCCGCTTGCGGGAACGTTTGCTGATGATTGATTTAAGTTTGATTAGTTCATCATTTCAGGTGAAAAAAAAATCAACAGGATTCACGTTAATTGAAGTGATGCTGGCGATGGCCGTTTTTGCTATTGCAGGTGTAGCGTTATTAACTACCGCAGATAATCACTTTAGGAATATGAGTCATTTAGAATCAAAAATGTTAGCCAATTGGATTGCATCAAATCAGTTAGTCGAAGCAACGTTGGATAATACATGGCCGCCTAAAAATAATAAAAAGGGCAAAGTAGAATTAGCGGGTAAAGAATGGTTTTGGCTACAAAAAGTAACAAAAACCACTGATAAAAATATGCGTTCTGTGGTTATTGAAGTACGTGATTCTGAAAATCGAACATTGGCAATATCCAGTTTAATGACTTATTTGTCTAAGCGTGATCTTTGATGGTTATGCAAAAGAGCTTTTCTTATTCTCACCTGCATAAAAGTAACGGCTTTACCTTGCTTGAAGTGCTGATTGCAATTGTAATTTTTGCCATAATTAGCTTAACAAGTTTTAGTATTTTTAATACGGTGATTAAAAGCGATGAATCTTCACGAATTCATAGCAAACGTATCAATGAGTTACAACGGGCTTTTCTTATTATTGAGCGCGATTTATTACAAATTAGCAAAAGAACTATTCGTTTAAATGGTGAAGCACCTTTGGAAGGTTTTCTTCATACGGATAATAGCTTCTCATCAAGCGCACAATACTTAGGTTTTGTGCGTCAAGGTTGGACAAATCCCGGTTTATTATTACCACGCAGTGATATGCAATCTGTGGCTTATCAATTAAGTGATGATACTCTTGAACGACTACATTTTAATTTTGTTGACCCCGTACAAGGCGAAGAACCAAGAGTTAGAAAATTGATCAGCAAAGTGACGAGCTTAAAATTCGAATATTTTGATGGTAAAAAATGGCAGAAAGAGCATAAAAATAACGAATTACCATTCGCCATCGCCATCGAAATAGAAACTGAAGATTATGGTGTTATCCGCAGGCAGTTCTTGGTGGCTGGCGATGCAAGTACATCGTCTAAAAACTCTCTTTCGGGAGGTAATTAATGAAGCGATTATCTGCTGTTAAAGGGGTTGCACTCATCTCTGTCATGTTGATCGTTGCCTTATCATCCATTTTAGCAACACAAATGACCGCTCGTTTATTATTGCAAATGCAAAGAGCTGATAATATTAGTTCAAACCAACAAGCTTATTGGTATGCAATGTCAGCAGAGGCATTTGCTAAAAGAATATTGATAACATCTTTTGAAAAAGAGCCTAAATTAACTAATCTTGAACAAGTCTGGGCACAGGGTGAAAATACCTTCCCGGTTGAGTTTGGCGAGATAACAGGTGAAATCAGTGATCTACAAGCTTGCCTTAATTTGAATGCACTACGTTTTGAAAAAGATCCACAAGAGCAAGGTTCACCCAAAAAGTCGTTAGCCAGAGCTGCCTTTGAAGAGTTGTTGATGACACTTAACCTTGAAGATGTTAGTCAATTTGAAGCGGAATACATGGCCGATGCATTGACTGACTGGTTAGACGAAGACAGTGCCATAGCTAGTGCTGGTGGCGCTGAAGATAATGATTATGCCGCCAAAGAATTTGCTTATTTACCTGCCAATAATTATTTGGCGAGCATAAAAGAACTACGCATTATTGAACACTTTTCAATAAAAACCATTAATGCCATAAAGGGTTATGTGTGTATATTGCCTAACACTAATTTACATAAAATTAACATTAACACTTTAAGTATTGATCATGTTGAGTTATTAATGGCGTTACTTACTATTCCACGTGATGTTGCGGAACAAGTTCTGTCGGCGCGAGAAGATAAAGGCTTTGAGACCATAGATGATTTTTTTAAGTTGTCGGAGCTTACTAAATATGAAATTAAAGACGAACAAAAAGAGCAGTTTGTTGTTGATAGCGAATACTTTAAACTAAAGACAACCGCGAGTTTTAATAACAGTTATTTTTCATTAAATAGCATTTTGAAAGTTGCTGAAAATAATCAAATTAATGTAATTAGCCGCACCATAGGACGTGACTAATGTTAGAAACACTTTATATTCGCCTTGGCAGTCATAGCCAAGACACCATACATTGGTTGATATGGGCGAATGCACAACAAGAAATTATCGCTAGTGGTACGTTGAATAGTGCTAGCCATTTGGTTGAATTGACTGAAAAGTCTCAACAACGTCAAGTGGTTAGTTTTGTACCTGGTTGTGAAGTCGCCATAAAGAGCTTAAAAGTACCGGGGAATTCAGCTAAAGCAGTACGATTAGCCGCACCTTACATGTTAGAAGATGATTTGGCACAAGACGTTGAATCCTTATTTTTTGCTTACAGTGCAATAAAATCAAACGAACAGGGTGATAATTGTTTTATTGCTGTTGTTGCTCGTCAACAATTACAGCTTTGGCAATCATGGTTACATGCTGCCGATATTAAATGCAAAATAATGGTCCCCGATGTATTGGCGATGCCCATCACCGATAACCAATGCAGTGCTATAATCTTGGATGAGCAAGTTTTACTACGTCAATCACAATGGCAAGGGTTGGTTATTGATGTAAATACATGGCCGTTAGTTGCAAGCAAGCTATTTCAAGCTAATGAAGATACGGAGCAAGAAGCTCAACAAATAAATAGTTATTCATCACTTCCTAATAGCGCACAACTTGATAGTGCACAGCTAAATAGCACTTATTTAAATATTAAAGCAATGCCCGAAGAGTTACCTTTGGCGTTATTAGCACAGCATGTTGATTTATCATTAATAAATTTGCTTCAAGGTGAATTTCAAGTTAAAGAACAGCATTCTCCTGCATTGCTGAATTGGCTATGGGTTGCTGGCATTGCAGTATGTGCATTATTAATGAATGTTGGACTTAAAGGTGCGCATTTGATGCAACTCAATGCTCAGCAACAGCAAATTGAAGAACAAATCATCAGCTTGTATAAGAAGACATTTCCAAAAACAAAACGGGTACGTATTGCGACTATTAAATCTCAGTTAACACAAAAAATGTCAGGCATTGGTACTACGGGTGATAATAGCGGATTTTTATCTATGCTTAATCAAATACAACCCGCATTTAGTACGGTATCGCAGTTACAAGCTGAAACGATTAAATATGACGGCAAACGTCATGAAATAAGATTGCAAGCCTTTGCTAGTGATTACCAGACGTTTGATAATTTCCGTAGCCAACTCGAAAAGGCTAACTTAAAGGTTTCGCAAGGAGCTCAGAATAATCAGGGAGATAAAATTTCAGGTTCATTTAGTATTTCAGCTCAAGGAAAAAAATCATGATCACATGGTGGCAGCAGCTTAACCTTCGAGAGAAAAGACTTGTTTTAGTGATGGCTCCTTTGGTGGTGATTTTTGTCCTCTACAGCTTTGTTTGGCAACCTTTAAATGACAATATTGCTAAAACAGAAAAAAAAGTTGCCAGACAACAGCTGCTTCTATCTTGGGTGCAAGAAAATACAGAACGTTTTCAACAAGCTAAATCAAGCGGTGGCAACAGAGCCAATGGCAGTTTATCAAGTATTGTTAACCGAACTGCAGGTCGTTATAAAATATCGATTACCCGTATGCAGCCACAGGGAGATAATATACAAGTTTGGATAGATGAGATTGCATTTAATCGGTTATTGGAGTGGCTTGAACAACTCTCAACGAAAGAAGGTTTACGGGTAACTAATATTGATCTGAGCAATGCTGAACAACCCGGTGTTGTTCGGGTAAGACGTTTGCAGTTAGGAAAGAATTAATGAAAAAGTGGTTTGTTTATGGGACAATGTTTGTCGGTGTTTATCTAAGTTTTGTGATTGCCAATGTACCTGCTCATTGGGTTATCAGTAAAGTTAAATTACCTAAAGAATTGGTGATTGAAAATATTACTGGCTCAATATGGCATAGTTCCATTACACAAGTGAGTTACTTACAGAAGAATCAAACACCATATAGTATTAGTAATATTAACGTTAGTTTAAATATTTCATCGCTATTGCGATTAAATCCAAGCTTTGATATCACTTTTGGTGATGCATTAATTAAAGGTCCAGAAGGAAGTTTAACCATTAGTGGTTTTACGGACTCACTTACTGTGGATCATCTTGATATTTTACTCGCTGCTAATGATATTACCCAACAACTATCATTACCTATGCCCGTAACAGCGCATAATAATATCAAAATTAATATCCCAACGTTTATTGTAGGTAAACCATTATGTCAAAGCCTTGAGGGTCAAATATCTTGGCAGAAAGCGTCGGTGAGTGCTCTTGATGAAAAAGTGCAGCTAGGTGCTTTAAAAGCAACCTTAAGCTGCGAAAATGGTGCCTTAACGTTAACGGTAGATCCAAAAAATGATCTTGGCTTATCATTTACTGCTTATGTAAGAGATAACTCAAAAGTCTCGGGTAATGGTTTTTTAAAGCCAGCAGATAAATTTCCGGAGCAACTAAAAGGCTTATTACCATTTTTAGGAAGTAAAGATAATCAAGGTCGTTACCGTTTAGGTTTTTAATTATATACCCGTAACCATTCAAACTCTGAAATATGCATCTTGATTGGTAACGGGTATAGACGTCCTCATTTAGCAATTGAATATTTGACACCACATCAGAAACATAATGAGTTGAAATATGTGGCCTAAGATTTTTCTAGTTTTATTTTGTTTACGAAAATAAATCATTACGATTAACTACATGCTTTTAGTTAATCGTAATGATTTATGCTCTTATGAAGGTTCTTTACTTTACAGCACATTTTAACTGACAGGATGACGCTTGATATCGGCTAATAATTCTCGATAGTCCGTAATTGCGGGGTATTCAGTAATCGTTTTTACTGGTTGTTTACTGTCAGGGTTGGCAATAGCTAAAAGGTGTTTAAAACCATATTTTTCTGCAGATTGTAGAATTGGAATATTGTCGTCAACAAACAAAGTATTACTTAACTCAAAACCGTGTTTATCTTGTAGCTTTTCCCATAATAGTTGCGACTCTTTGGTCACGCCAAACTCATGTGTTGAATACAAGGTATCAAAATATTTATCTAATTGCGTGCGTTCAATCTTTAATGACAAGCTATCAGGGTGAGCGTTGGTTACTAATACAATTTCTCTTCCGGTCGCCTTTAAAGTGACTAAAAAATCATGAGCATCAGCTCGTAATTTTATTAGGTGTTGTACTTCTTTTTTTAATTCTACAATGGGTAAATTTGTTTGTTCTGCCCAGTAATCTAAACAATACCAATTGATAGTGCCAGTCACTTTTTGATAATGATTTACAAGGTTTTCTTTCGCTTGTTCTAGACTAATACCTGCCGTTTCACTATATCGCAACGGTAAATGTTCTAGCCAAAAATGATTGTCGTAATGTAAATCAAGAATGGTTCCGTCCATATCGAGTAAAACTGTTGAAATATTTGACCAATCTAACATGAAATTAATTCTTACTTAGGTATGTTTTATTGAATTATATCTAATATTATCGTGCTATTCTAAAGGTATTCGTAATTTAATTATCATTGGTACTTGGCTGTTATGACAAGGAATAAACAACTTCCTATAATTACCAAACGCGAAGAGGTCGCACGCAGTAAATTATTTTCTATTGAGAGAATTGATCTTACTTTTAGTAACGGTGTGCAACGTGAATATGAGCGCATGCAAGGTGCAGGTAGAGGTGCGGTGATGATCGTACCATTATTAGACAAAGATACTATTTTACTGGTTCGAGAATATTGCGCAGGCACTCATACTTATGAACTGGGTTTTCCCAAAGGATTGATCGATAAAGGTGAACTTGCCGAGCAAGCCGCTAATCGTGAATTGAAAGAAGAAATTGGCTATGGCAGCGATAATTTGATTCATGTGCAGCAGGTTACTATGGCACCAGCATTTTTTTCGGCGACGATGGATATTTTTATTGCACAAAATCTTTACCAAGAATGGTTAACCGGCGATGAGCCTGAGCCGTTAGATGTTGTACCTTGGAAACTATCAGAATTTAAATCCTTGTTAGCACAACCTGATTTTAATGAAGCGCGTAGTATTGCTGCACTGATGTTGGTTAAAGAGCAATTGGGTGGTTCTCAATGAATAAAAAAGCCTTATTAAACATTGCTATTGATTGCGCTAAAAAAGCAGGTGTCGAAGCTTTAAAATATTATCAGAGTGGTGATTATACCGCTGAAATAAAAGATGATAACAGTCCAGTGACCAGTGCTGATATTGCTGCTAATGATATATTGATGCAGCAATTAAAACGCTTAACACCTGATATCCCTATTATTTCTGAAGAAGTTGGTGCCGTTGAATTAAACAAACGTATCGACTGGCAGCGATATTGGTTACTCGATCCTATTGATGGCACAGGAGAATTTATTCTTGCCAGTGGTGATTTTGCGATAAATATCGCGTTAGTTGAAAATGGCTGGCCAAGTATTGGTGTTATTCATGCACCGGATAAACAAGTTACCTATTATGCGCAAACAGGGTCGGGTGCGTTTAAAGAAGACCAAAATGGCGCAATTCAACCAATTCATGTTGAGCCTTATCAATCGAAACGAGCCATTAAAGTCGCCGTTAGTCGCCGTCAAAAACTGGAATTGATAGGACAATATTTAAGTAATGACTTTGAATTTGAATATGTACCTTTGGGCAGTTGCTCATTAAAAAATGCGTTAATAGCTGAAGGTGGTGCAGATTGTTATTTGCGAATAGGCCCGACAGGTGAATGGGATACAGGCGCAAGCCATTGTATTTTAGAAGAGGCTGGAGGTGCAATTATAAGTAGTGAATTTAAAGCGCTCAGCTATAATAAACGAGAAAGCTTACTTAACCCTGATTTTATTTCAACAGGCTCTGCGGACATACCTTGGCAACAAGTCATTAAAGCGCACAAGGCCGAACGTTAAAAGGATGACTATGCGTACTTTATTAATATTGATTGTTAGTTTACTAACTTTTCCTGCCTTTAGTGCTTGGCAATTAGATAATGACAATTCAACTTTGAGTTTTGTTTCGATTAAAAAAAATAGTGTGGCTGAGGTTCACAGTTTTACTAAGCTTACTGGCGCTATTAATGCTCAAGGTTTAGTTAATATTGATGTAGATTTAACAAGTGTTAATACCAATATTGCTATTCGTGATGATCGTATGAAAGAACACCTATTTGAAACATCACTTTTTTCAAAAGCTACATTTACTACACAATTAAATTTAAGTATATTTGAAAAATTAACTGTCGGTTCAAGTCAGCAAATGAAATTGACAGGAACAATTGCTCTACACGGTCAGCGACAAGATGTGGTGGTTAATATTCTTGTTGTACGCTTAAATATAAATACGGTTATAGCATCAACTCAAAGCCCTTTTATTATTAAAGCGGAAGCTTTTAAATTAGTTGCAGGTATAAATAAGTTGCAGACTTTGGCTGGGCTACCAAGTATCAGCCAAGCCGTGCCAGTGAGTTTTGTTGTTACCTTTAAGCAATAAAATGAACGATGACAAAGTGAGCTTTACTGTTCACTTTGTTGTTGCTCAAATTGATCTTTAGGTAAAATATTGACTGTTTCGTGTAACTCTGAATAAACCAATACTGCGCTGCCTTGATTAAGCTGGTTTTTTACTTGTGATATTTTATCTGATAATTCAACGTCATGATCACCATACTCAGTGCCTTCACGTAAAACAAATTCTTTAACAATAGTATCAAGTACTTCAGTACTTAGCTCTTTGATCGGAATGATCATGTTTTCTCTTTCGATAGATAGTTATTAGAATCATTATATCAATAACTAATAATCTATCTACATGAATGATTTGTTAACCTCAACTCGGGATAAGCAGCACTTGCTCAACATTCCCCTTTATCCGATCCTCTGCGTTAAAACGTCGATAAATAGCTCGCTATTCATAAACGTTTTTCCTTGATAATCGAATAAATTGAAACATTGATTGAGTTGTTATTACCTTTAATTAAGCTACTAATATTGAGTTTATAGTCAACTTATTGATTTTACTTAGATATCAAGCACTCATTGTCCCGAGTTTAGGTTAGTTAAAGGTTATTGTTAATTTTGGTGAGAAAATAATAAACGTAATAACCACCAATGCCAAATAAAACGGCTAAACCAATAAACGAATAGATGACGATAGGGTCATTGAGTAACATGTTAAGAATGTTCACAGGAAGTACCTCAATTAAAATAAATAAGCTATGGTTTTATTCTAATTGAGGAGCTGTTTTTAATATCTGATTTAGATCAAAAATAAAGGGTTTAGTAAAGCTTTTCATTCGCTTGTTTGGTTTTTATTTCTTCTTGAGTAAGTATTCTTTTGTAAATTCTATTTGCTTCATCTCTAGCTTGTTGTATTTGATCACCATTAAGATTACGTTCATCCATAATTCGACTTTTGTCAGCTGGAGCATAACCGTTATATGACGAAATAATGTTCCAGATATATGACATTTCTAAATCTTTAGGAACGCCTTGTCCTTCAAAGTACATGAGTGCTAAATTGAATTGTGCTAATGCATAATTTTGATCGGCTGCTTTTTCATACCAACGAGAAGCCTTGAGATAATCTTTTTTTATACCGTCACCATTAAAATAAGCAACGCCAACATTAAATTGTGCACTAGCAAGCCCTTTTTGAGCCGCTTTTTCAGTTAAAGTAAATGATGTTTTTAAGTCTTTATCAACGATTTTTCCTTCTGAGTACATAATGGCGAGATTAAATAGTGCATCAGGATAATTTTGCGCTGCGGCAAGTGAAAATAATTCAAATGCTTTTTGTTGATCTTTTTTTACGCCATAACCTTTTTGATAGATCAACGCCATTTGATATTGAGCAGGTGAATAACCTTCCAATACAAGAGGTTCAAATTCCTTTATCGCTGCTTTAAATTCCCCTCGATTTAATTCAAAAATCCCCAACTCTAAGTCGCTATCAAAGCTTGCAGCAGAAAAACTAAGTAATATGCTCAATAGTATGGATAAGCATGAGGTTGTTTTCATAATGAATATTCCTTTTAAATAAGAATGTTATGGAGTAAAAAGCCTTTTATAATAGTGTAGCAATAGAATAGCAAACGGACTAATTAATTGAGTAACTTAGCATAAATAGTCTATTCATTTGTAGATAGTTCAACCACTTCTTTTTTAGCTGAAATACGAAGTTCAAGTAGAAGTAGTGTTTCACTAATATCTGTTAAATAATCGATATTCTCAGGCATCTCTCTAATAATTTCGAAAAGGCTGGTATCAAGGTCGTATGACCATAATTTATTTTTATTATTAACTGAATAAACCACATTTCCTTTCATTATGAATCTATCGAGTCTGTTTTGACCGTTTAATAGCTCAATGAGTTGATCTTCAGCCGGACCCGGTTGCCAAAAACGGTTGAGTTGATCCGTATAGACCAGACGCTCATCTTCGCTTGTTAGCGCCCATTTTACTCTACTATTTTTTATTACTTTAAACTCTGAACTCATTAAATTGACCTCAACTAATTTTGAAGTCCCATTAATACGCATATTTAATAAAGCAGTGCCTTGTTCACTATTCCATTGAAAAAGTTGCTCAATTCGAAATTCAAGTGGAAATTTTCTTTGAGTAGTATCGAGAAATACTTGGGTGAGTTCATTATTATTATTAACTAATAGGCTTTTTCCATCAGCGGACCAATTAACTCCCCTAATGTATGAGTCCATTGGAAATTGTGTCATTTGTCGAAGAGAACTATTACCCGTTATCCAAATTTGATTTTCCCCTGAACGCTCAGAAATGAAGGCAATTAAACTTCCATTTGGTTGAAAAAGTGCATGTTCTTCTCCAAGTATAGAACGTTCAATTATTGAATAATCTAAGTCTTGCGCTGTTTTTGATATGACCTCTTTACGAGATGGTTCATTATAGGGTATTGATGCAATATCACTATCGTAACGTGCTTTAATCAATAATAGCCTTTTCCCATTTGGATGAAATCTTACGGCTCCCATCAAATCATCAAAAGGGAAGTTTAATTTGTTGATTTCACCATCATAAGAAAGAGTAAAAAGTTGTTTTCCCGTACTAAAAATTAGCTGTTCGTTTCGTGGATCAAAATCAGGATAGATATACTTAAATTTAGAAATTTCTTTTGGGTACTTGATGTTATGGCTAGATAATAAATCGCCATTGGTATTTATCATATCAATGTAATGCTTACCATCATCATGAATACTTATCACCGCGATAAGTTCTTCAGTGCTAGAGTATGTGAAATGAATTAAATTTCCTGACTCTAGCTCATATAAATCAGTGCTTCTATTTTCGCTGATCGAATAGTTTATTAATTTCCAACGATTTAAGTGTTTTTGAAATAATGCAATGTGGTCATCATCTAACCATTTAGGGCTGTATATTCTTGAGTTTTTACATTGCATCATTAAATAAGGCACTTGCGGGCTTTTAAGAGCCTTTTCAATATCTAAGCTCATCAAGTTATAACATTTTTTTTCGTTTAATGGTTTACGACAGTCTGCCGTTTCAACAAATGCCAAGGTTTTTCCATCATCAGATAAGGTTATTCCACTATATGAACCTAAGGTTTTGGTTAGCTTGATTTCTTGCTGAGTTTTTAAGTTTTTTGCCCAAATATTATTTGTGCAAAGTTGCCCAATATAACGATTAAAAATAATATACTTCTCGTCGGGGGTATAGATAGCACCAAATTCTTTATCGTCAGTAGCGGTAAGAGAGCGCAATTTATTAAAGGTTAATTGAGAAGTATTGTCAGAAGTAAAGGTGGTTATCCCAATGGCCGTTATGATGATTACGATGATGGTAAAAATCAGTTTTAGAAGTGCCCTTGAAGTCTCAGATTTTTTAATTGAATTATTTACTGCTTGCTTCGTTTCAATCGAAGCTTGAGGGTTTAATACCTGCTCAATATTAGACTTTTGCTCTTGGTCGTTTTCAAGGTGGGATTCTAATGTAGAGTTGGATTCCACATCAATATTAGATTTATTTGCTGCTGGTAATTCATCAGCAATATTCCACTGAACATCACACTCCAAACTGTAGCCTTGTTTGGCATGAGTTTTTATATAGGATTGAATTTTACTGTCTTCACCTAATGCTTTTCTTAATTGAGCAATACTCCTTTGCAATGTATTGGGTGTTACCACTATGTCTGGCCATACTGCAGATAATAACTCGTCATAACTAACGACTTTACCTTGATTTTCCGCAAGGTAAGTTAAAACCGCCAACGCTTTTGGTGCAATGGTTTGATATTGCTCTTTACGAGTGATCTGATTGCGGGATAAGTCGACAAAAAAATCACCAATTCTATATTTCATAGCCATAGCTTTTTACCAAGGGTGTTAGTTAGGTTATTGATTATTAGAGTATTGGTAACTAAACATATTTTGTAACACTGACGTCAGGTAAAAATCAGCGAGAAGTCAGTAGAACTTCAGGTGATTGCATTCTAGTTCGTATAAATTGAATCATCAGGTTCGCATAAGAATACAGAATTAACATAGCAAAATATATAAGCTTTCTTTGTATTCTCCATATGTCTTCCATTACACAGAGCTTAATTTTGAAGTGCTAAAAATCTTGCTTATGGCAATAATTAAAAGGTTAATCAATATGAAAAAATACGTAGTCTTATTATGTTTACTAATTTTGTCTTCTTTAGGCATTAATGCAAGTGAATACAAGTCTCTCACTTTACCTAGAATACAAGTTGTACCTATCCAAGATACGCAGTCTGGTGGTCAATACGAACTTTTTATTAAGTTACCAGAAGGATACTCAATAGATAATGGTAAAAAATATCCTGTCATTTATACAACTGACGCGATGTGGCATATAGAAATATTATCAGGTAGTGCAGAATTTATTGTTGAAGACTCCATTTTAGTGGGAATTTCTTGGCAAAAAGATTCTAAGGCTCCGGAAGAACACTACAGTCGAAACTGGGATTATACATTTCTAAAGTCGAAAAAATCTAAATATAAAAGTGGAGAAGCGAGTAATCATATAACGTTTATGCGTAATGATGTATTCACATTTGTGGAAAAAAACTATCAAGCAGATCCCAATAATCGCACCTATTTTGGCTACTCTCTTGGTGGAGCATTTGGCACTTATATATTGTTAACACAACCCGATAGCTTTAAAAACTACGTTCTCGGTAGCCCAGCTTTTGGAAAAGAATCGCTTCAACATATTACTGAGCTTGTATCGATTTCAGCACTAAAACCAAAAGAGCTGACCGCAAATGTTTTCATATCCTACGGAGAACTAGAGAAGGAACTGGGTAAAAAAGTTGAGAAATTGATAACCAAGCTAAAAGCGAGCAATTTTCCGAATTTATTATTGAAGCAAGAGATAATTAAATCCTCTGATCATGGCAGAGCATTTCCTATGACTGCTGTGCGCAGCATGTATTGGTTAGAGCAATTTATTGAAAGTAAAAAATAGTACTCATAACCAAACATTACTTTATTTAACAGAGACAAATTATTTATGAATATTAAATCAAAAATAAAATTTTTAATCACCTTTATGTTATTGATTAATTTTAGTAGCTTTGCTGAAAAGATTGACGCCCTTGCTCCTGAGATTCGCGAATTTGACGCCAAAGACTTCTCTTATGAGTTTGCGCAAACTATTCCAGATCTTAAAGACGCTTTTATCGATTTAGCTCCAGCTATTAGAAATGATGGTATTCCAGTGGGACAGCTAGGGCTTGATGGTGGACATAAAAAACAAATAATTAAAATGGCTGAAGAGACTGCTAATCATAAAGAGGATCTTTACGACAGCATGCTGATCTCTTATCAAGGTAAACTTATTTTTGAGTCTTATTATTCTCGTGGCCGTATTAATCTACCTCATTTTCAAAAGTCCGCGACCAAAGCTTATACGGCATTGCTTGTAGGTAGAGCTATTCAATTAGGTTATTTAACCATGGCTGATTTAAATAAACCGGTGAGCAGTTTTTTAAAAGAGTTAAAGCCACAAAAATTTGTCGAAGGGGTTGAGAATATTACCCTTCATAAAGCAATGACGATGAGCTCTGGTCTCAACCTCAATTGGGCTGAAATTAAAAAATTAAGAAAGTTTCCCGAGCAGTTAAAAGGTCAAGCTTTGGTTCAAGCCTATTTTGAGCATAGCGCTCCTATTTCACTAAAAAATCAGACCTTTAGTTATAAAAGTGTTGATGCAACATTGATCATGCAAGTTATTGAAGCGGTTGTCCCGGGAACGGCGAAAGCGTTTATTAAAAAGGAGCTGCTCGATAAGATGGATATCAAGGTTTATCGTTGGGGTACAGATGTTAGTGGACTGCCAACTGCGCCTTATGGTAGCAGCATGACGTCTCGCGATATGGTTAAGTGGGGGACTTTAACCATAAACAAAGGAAAATGGCAGGGCAAGCAACTGATTTCAGCAGCTTTTATTAAAAAAATGCTCAGTAACGTGGTTGAATCTGATGTGGCGAATAACACCTATGGCTATTTTTGGTGGCGAACCGCAATGAAAGTTGGCGATAAAATATATGTTTCTAAATCTGCTCGTGGCGGCGGTGGACAATATATTTTACTTATTGAAGAGCTTGATTTAGTGGTTGTGGTGACAGCAAATAATAAGCTCGGCTCTGACGACCAAACATTAGCACTTATTGAAAATAGCCTCTTGCCCGCTTTTGTTAATTAACTAATTTATACATTTAGCTGAATAAAAACAAAATACGAAAGTAACTAGCAGATTAGATAAGAAAAATTTGATTTAAAAAGATTTAGAAAACCCATAAGGAATACATTATGAAAGCCACTACCATTTTAAGCTCTTTGTTATTTTTTAGTTTATCTTTAATAACACCAGCTTTGGTCAAAAAGGTCTTGATACTTCAGGAAACATTTACCTTGGTAAAAAAACACCTGATACTATTCCTACGCTTTTTCACTCTGATACTTGGGGGATATTTACCCCCGATCAAAAATAATTTTATTCCCTGAGGTTTCCAAAAGGCAAACCTGCATTATTGATGTTAACACAATACAAAAACAATCAATGGAACGAGTCTATTGTAATGAAAAGTGAAGATGTGGAAGAGCCAACGATATCTCCGGATGACAAAACTATGTACCTCGCAAATAAATATGGAACGAACATCTACAGGTTGGTCGGAGTTGAAAAGTATTGGCGCTCTTTTTGACGACATCCCAATTATGCGTCTCTCGGCGTCATCTAAAGACACATACTATTTTGATGTAGGAACAGTAGTGGGGGCTATTCGTTATTCGCGATTAATTGATGGTAAGCGTGAAGAACCAAAAGCATTAGGAGAGAAAGTTAATACTGGAAAATGGATCGCCCATCCTTTTATTGCTCCCGACGAGTCTTACTGGATATGGGATGCAGAGCGAGAGAATGGCTATGGCGATAATGACTTATATATCAGCTTTCGACAGCAAGATGGTTCATGGGGGGCGGGTATTAATATGGGTGATAAAATAAATACAGCAGCTCAGGAAAATGGTGGCTTCCTATCACCTGATGGCAAATATTTCTTCTTTAATCGGCACCTCAAATCTGGTGGTGGAATATATTGGGTAGATGCTCAATTTATTGAAACCCTTAGGCCAAATTTATAACACACATGTAAATGAATATAATTTATAAACCATGCAGGTCTAAAGGAAGTCAATTTCTATTGAGAAGAACTTAGTTCAAACTTAAATAAACAACGTTACGTGATAATAGTTTGTCAGTTTAAGTTTGATTTTTACGATATAGCACTTAACTATGTGATTCATTGATACCTTATTGCGACATAACTTCTTCAATTTGTTCTTCTATATCAAGCCACTGCATTTCACTTTCTTCTATTTTAGCTTTTAAAGTCGCTTGTTGCTTTAATAACTCAGTTAGGCGAACTTTATGTTCTGCTTGGTATATATCACTATCACCTAATACTTTTTCTACGCTTTCCAGCTCCGTCTGCCATTTTTGAATTTCCTTCTCAAATTTATCGGCCTGTTTTCTTAATGGTGCTGCTTTTTTACGTAGTTCAGCTTGTTCACGGCGTTGTTGCTTTTTATCGACGGTTGTTTCGGTATTTGTTTTAGTGCTTTTTAAAGTTAATTTTTTTTCTTCATTTAACCATTGTTGATAATCATCAATATCACCAGAGAAATCGCTAACTTTGCCATTGGCAACTAAATAAAACTCGTCGACACATGACTCTAATAAAAAGCGATCATGAGCGATTAATATAATTGCCCCTTCAAAGTCTTGTAATGCAAAAACAAGTGCTTGGCGCATTTCTAAATCTAAGTGGTTGGTTGGTTCATCAAGTAATAATAATTGTGGCTTCTCTAAAACAATAAGCGCTAAAACTAGGCGTGCTTTTTCACCACCAGACATATTACCAACAGGATCAAGAGCTTGATCGCCACTAAAACCAAAACGACCAAGAAAAGATCGTGCCTGCAATATGGTGGTATCAGATTTTGCTCTAATGATGTGATCAATAGCACTGCTTTTCATATGCAGCTGTTCTAATTGATGTTGCGAAAAATAACCTATTTTAAGATCTTGAGCGCAATAACGTTCACCTGCCATTAATGCTAATTCACCAGCAAGTGACTTGATTAATGTTGATTTACCCGCACCATTTCTCCCTAATAAACCAATACGACTACCGGGCACAAGTGTTAAAGCAACTTGATTGAGAATGATGGCATCTTGACTATAACCACAGTTACTCTCTTTAAGTGATAATAAAGGATAAGGTAATGATTCGGGTTTTTCAAAACTAAAAGTAAATTGACTATCAACGTGTGCTGGAGCGAGATCCGGTAATTTTTGCAATCGTTTTAAGCGACTTTGTGCCTGTTTAGCTTTACTGGCTTTAGCGCGAAAACGATCAACAAATGATGTTAAATGCGCGACTTCTTTTTGTTGCTTCTGATATTGTGCATCTTGTTGTGCTAAATGTTCAGCACGTTGTCTTTCAAAGGCTGAATAGTTTCCTGAATATAGTTTTGCTTGTTGATGTTCGATATGCAGGATTTGTTCAATGACATCGTCAAGAAAATCTCGGTCATGTGATATTAAAACGAGTGTGCCATCAAAGCGTTTTAACCAACGTTGTAACCAAATAACCGCATCAAGATCTAAATGGTTAGTAGGTTCATCGAGTAATAACAGGTCGGCACGACTTATCAAGGCTTGTGCGAGGTTTAAGCGCATGCGCCAACCACCGGAAAAGTCTTTAACGGCATTAACGAGTTGGTGTTGTAAAAATCCTAAACCATGAAGAAGTTCACCAGCACGAGCGGGTAAACTGTAGCCGTGAATCGCATCAATTTGGTTAATAATAGTGGCTTCCAAATTGCCATTATCGTCATTTCTAGCTTGTTCTAATTTTTGCTCTAGTTGACGAAATTCTTTATCGCCATCCATCACATAGTCTAAAGCCGATTGCTCAAGCGCAGGTGTATCTTGTCTAACTGTTGCAATTACCCAACTTGACGGCATGGATAAATCACCCATATCTGGTTGTAATTCACCAAGTAAAGCAGCAAATAAAGACGATTTTCCACAACCATTTGCACCGACTAAACCAACTTTATGATTAGGGTGTATGGTAAAGCTTGATGATGATATTAGGTTTTTAGCACCTCTATCTAAGCTTAAATTACTGGCTGTGATCAATGAATTATTCCTTCTATAAAACCGATTGGGTAGAGTGTATAAAAGGCGGCTATTGTCGCATAGGGCTTATTCAAGGTAAAATGTATTTATTGAAAATCATGATAAGAATGAAAGCTGTGAAAAAACGATTTATCGCGGGTGCAATATGCTCAAAATGCAATGCCATGGATACCTTGGCATTAACAAAAGAGCAAGGCGTTGAAACAGTTACTTGTGTTAACTGTGGAGAACAAATGAAGCAACCTGAAGCTCAAGTTGCTAAAGAGATAAGACCCCAAGAACAAGTTATTGGGGTCTTCAAAGAAATTTAAACCATTGTTGATGTAGACTTAATAATGCGGAGGCGGTGACTCAACAGATGACTGATTATCTTGTTGCGAGCCAGTATCTTTTATTCTGCTAGCAATTAATTGTAGTTGGTCTTTTAATTCTGATATTTGTGCCTGATGAATAGCGAGTTCACTATTTAATTGTTCAATAACATCATCTTGAAAGGCATTTCGAGACTCTAAGGCCTCAATGCTTTTTTCTAATTTTACGAGGGAATTCATAATTTATCTATTTGCCATAATTCGGCATATCCTGATGAGCTTTCGGTAATTATATGGTTATTATCTCGAAAAGCGGCACTATATACAACAGCCCCTGCCGGACGAATATCTTCACGTGGTGTAACTCGCCAACTTGTTTTTCGTTCTCCGCTAGCAATATCCCAAATACTTACCTTTCGTGATGGCGCACCCGTTAACAGTAACTTGCCGTCGTCTGAAAATTGAATGGAACTAAAGACTTCTTGGCGATTAAAGTATTTTAATGAATTGACGAGCTTTCCTGTTTTTAAATCCCAAATATTAGCCGCCTTTTTACTATCCGCAGTAAAAGCATATCGACCCTTGGGGTCTAAGGCGACCATAGTAACTCGGCTTGGATGATTAAAACGGTAAATCACTTGACCTGTTTGTGTATCCCAAACATAGGCAACAAAATCATTTGAACCAGAAATCGCAACGCGACCATTGGGTAACATATCAACAGCGTTAATTTTTTCCTGATGACCTAAAAACTCTAAACGGCGACCCGTATCAATGGTGACATGAACGACCGTACCATTGCTTTTTCCAATTAGCGCATGATTACCATTATTGGAAATAGCAATATCTCGAATATTAGAGTTGCGTACTTGCCAATATCCTTCTGATTGTCCCGTTGAGGTATTCCATAAAGCAAAGTTTTTTCTGCTAGCGGTAAGCACATGGCTATTATTATCTGAAATATCTGCCGCTAATACTAAATTATCAGCACTATCTTGTTGTTGTGACCAATTATATATTAATGCGTTTTTTTCAAGATCCCACAAGCTAATACCATGATGAATCGATGAAACAACACTGAGTTTTGCATCATTAGAGATATTTGCGGCGTAAGCACCTTCGATGGAGTGCTGCCAACGTTCAGTAGGTTTACTACCCAATGGTTGGCAAGCTGTCAGCATACAAAGCGCAATAATTGCGATATACCAAAGGTTAGATTTTAACAAAATATTAATACTTTTCTCCGACGCTATTTATCGTTAGTATATACCCAAACAACTTCAAAATGCATGATTCAGTTGGAATTATAAACGTTTTAAGTAAGGCATTGATTGATGATAATGGTCATTCCCTTGTCAATATCAATAACACCACTTAAAACGTATATAAACCAACCCGAAGGGAACTGCTGAGAAAACCATGCTCATCGGTGCATCTATTGTTAAGGGAATTACCATTAATAAATAGATGTGTCTTGACTATGAATTACTCAGTAGTCCTGAACAAGTGTTTTGAAGTCGCTTGGGTATAAGCCCCATTGAATAACAATACACAAATTTTACCGCAGTTTGAGAAAATTCTCCTACTGATAATAATAATGGAGATAGTATGAAATTGTTTAAACCTACTTTGGTTGCTATGGCACTTGTTGCTGTTGTTGGCTGCCAACAGCCTGCTGTACAAGAAGAAAAAGCTTTAGTATTAGAAACAGAAGCTCAAAAACAAGCTTATAGCCTTGGTGCCTCAATTGGTATGTACATGCAGCGTAACCTTGAAGAACAAACTAAAATGGGTGTAACTCTTGAGCAAAGTATTATTGTAAAAGGTTTTACTGATAGTTTAGAAGGTGAATCTCAAATAGAAAAAGAAGAAGTTCAAGCTCTATTAAAGAAACTCGATGAAAATATGAAAACGAAGCAAAAAGAACTTGCTGATAAAACTGCTGCTGATAGTTTAGCCGAAGGGCAAAAATTCTTAGAAGAAAATGCTAAGAAAGAAGGCGTGAAAGTTACTGAGTCTGGTATTCAATACCTTGTTATTACTGAAGCTGAAGGTGACAAGCCAGCAGCAACAGATACTGTTAAAGTTCACTATACAGGAACTTTTTTAAATGGTGATACTTTTGATAGCTCAGTCGATCGTGGCGAACCTGCTGTATTTCCATTAAATCGCGTAATTCGTGGTTGGACTGAAGGTGTACAACTAATGTCGGTTGGTGCTAAATATAAATTTACTATACCGGCAGATTTGGCTTATGGACCTGCCGGTAGTCGAAGTATTCCAGGTAACTCAGTATTAGAATTTGAAATTGAATTATTAGAAATTCAAAAACCAGCAGCTCCAGCTGAAGTCGGCAATAAATAAACCTTTACTTAAGGCGATTGAGCCAAATAAAACTAAATGAAAAGCGAGTGAAAACTCGCTTTTTATGTTCAGGAAGAGCGGTCAACTTTTCAGTTCCAGACAAGCGTTAAGTCTCAGCATTCATGCTCGACGACTTATAAAAGCAACTATATTAAAATAATGCACGTCGAAGTTTGCTTACATGGATGTAAGTACTTAGTTTATATCGGGAATTAATAAACTGCACTTCAATAAAGAAAGCCTAACGATGATTGTCATATAAATTAGCAATCAACTGATCTTCAAAATAAAATCTTTCTTCTAAATGCTTTCCTAACAACGACAATGATTGATCAAAGCTATTTGATGTTTCTAATGATTCTAGCTCGGCAAAATTATCATTAAATTGCAAAGCAAAATCTGTTGAGCTATTTATTTTTGGGTAAAGCTTTTGCGCCTTATCAGCACTTTCTTGACCATTAATTTTACATTTGGCAACAATATCGTCAAATATTTCAAAGTGTCCTGCTGATATATAATCCATTAAAACTTGGCAAAAGCGTTTAATATTTAAAGTACAAGGGAGTGACTTTTCTGATTGTTTAAACGGAGGTAATCCGGCGAGTTCACAGTATGAAACTAATACTGCTTGTCGCTCTTGTAGCCAACTATCTATGGTTTTATTTACGCCGCCCCATTGTTGTTGGCTTTGTTCAAATTGAGCTAACATGATGTATCCTTACTAAGGGTGAGTTGATATTAATAATCGCTATAAAAGCGTAAAAAAGCAACATAAATTCAGCTGATCAGAGCAGTGACTCTTCGATTAAATAACTTAGCCTTACCGCGGATTTTAATATCCTTTGCTCTAAAATAGTAGCGTGTTTACTGTAGTAATCATTAGGCAACATAATGATATTGTTTGATAGTGATACACATCGCTTTTTGCTATCAAGCTTACAATATAAAAATTCAGGAGAGCGAGTTATAGATAAAGACTCTGTTGCCCATTGCTCCACAGATGAACTTTGCCATGTAGCGATATCAGAACTTTGCCATTGTTGAGTTAATTTTTTATATAATAAGTTAAAGACCTGTTTCTTTTTAATTGTATTATCTTCAGGATATAACAAGCACTCATCCCAGAGCCAATGTAAGTTATTGCACTTTTTATATTTGCTGCTTATCTTATTTTTGTTGCCACCTCTGTCGCTGGAAAAACTTACGTGTAACGGCTGATGAATATCTCCAAGCCAATGACTTAAGAACATTAGTCCTTGTAATTTTTTCCAAGGATTATCTGCTGATTCAAATTGTTGCTGATGGTACGGAATCGCTTTTATTAAGCAGTTTATCCGACAAGCGTCGTGATCAATTTGTAAGGTGTCTCTTGATACATTGAGATAGTGCCAAGCTTTAAATTGTTTATATTTTGGATGTTTTTTTATAGCATCAGCCCAAGAACATGTTTGTGCAAATGTAATAGCAGAGTTCTTTTTTTTATAGTTGTATTTATTAGTGATTTGTCGATGCTGATTAGGCATATTTAATAATAAATTAGTGACTTTTTTCTGATTGTTTTTTGATAGATGATCAAAAGCTAACTGGCAAACAAGCTGATGTCCTAGCTTCCCTAAAGCATAGCTTGGAGTAGTGAATATAACGCCAAAAATCAGCGCTAAAATAGTTAATGTTTTTACTACTAATTTATCGATTTTAATTTTCATAAAATAATTTTACGTGTTTTTATTTAATTTACGTGTCTTCACAAGGCTTAATTTTATTATTAAGTTTCCCTATCGATCTTTGACGTTACTAAGTCCACCTTGCTGAAACGAGTATATCTTAGTATTGATGATTTGATCTTTGATAAAGGCAAGTTTTAGCGAAAGCTTTAATACGCAAAACCACCGACCTAAAATGTATTCAGTTTATATCTACTGATTCATTAAGGCAGCGGAGTTACCGAAGTGGTAGTAAGAATTCTTCTATTCTCTCCCTTCAAATATTTTCTAGAAATGACTTCTTAAATATTCCTGCGTCTGCAAGGAATGAGTATAGGGATTACAAACTATGTTTGAAAACAATCGATTTAAACGCAAATCTTATAAAAAATGGCTCATTAGCACAATAATGCTCTCAAGCCCTTTTATCACAACAACAGTAATGGCGGCAGAAGAACCCATTATTCAAATACAAAAAGCTGATGGCTCTTTCTTTCCTGCCAATGCTAATAATAATCAGGTTGTCGCTGCTTGGGATGCCAAGGGTTATACTGTTAATTTTAAAACCGATGCATCTGCCACATGTAAGTATTCCACTTCCGGTGGCAACTTTGGTTATAACTCATTTAGAGGTGAAGTCTCAACAAGTGATGGCATTCAACACTATTTCACCCGATCACATTTGTACAAACCAAAAAAACAAACTAATTGGTTAAAATGTGAAAGTACCGAAGGTAATATCCAAAATACCACAGCAACAGCAGTCGAAATTTATTTTGGTAATCCAAGCCAACCTAATCCACCTCAAGTAAATTTAGTGTCAGGTGAAGGTCCATTTGAAGTGGGTATTGAACAATATGACGTGATATTAACAACAGATATTTCTTCACAATGTCGATTTTCAACGAGTGGAAGTTACGCTTTTGGCAATTTGTATAATCATTTTACCTCATCTGAAGACGGACTCACACATACCAAGTCAGGCAAAGGAAGCTATAATGGTGCTGACTCAACAATTTGGGCACAATGTCGGGGCAGTGAAAATGGCCTCTCTACGGTAAATGCTTTAGAAATTACCACTACGTTCAGAGACAAACCTGCCGCTGTTGCCCCCATAATTCAAATACAAAAAGAAAATGGAACGTATTACCCTGCTGGTTCAGAAAATAACAGAACTATTGTTCCTTGGAATGCCAATGGTTACAGTGTTAATTTTAAAACCGATGTAGCTTCAACGTGTAAGTATTCTACTTCAGGTGGCAATTTTGGCTATAACGCATTTAGAGGTGATGCATCTACAATCGATGGCATTCAACATACATTCACACGATCAAATTTGTACAAACCTAAAAACCAAACTAATTGGTTAAAATGTGAAAGTAGTGAAGGTAATATTCAAAATACCACAGCAACATCAGTCGAAATTTATTTTGGTAATCCAGAACAAACAGAACCACCTACCATTAATTTAGAGTCAGGTGAAGGTCCGTTTGAAGTAGGTATTGAACGATATGATGTAATATTAACAACCGATATTTCTGCACAATGTCGCTATTCAACTAGCGGAAGTTACAGTTTTGGCAGTCTATATCAAAAATTTACCATCTCTGATGACGGACGAACACATACCAAGTCGGGCAGTGGTAGTTATAACGGCGCGGATAAAACACTATGGGCACAGTGTCGTGGTAGTGAAAACGGTTTATCAACAACAAACGCTACAAAAATCACTACAACATTTAGTCATGTCGTTGTTGAAAATAATATTCCAGAATGTCAGATACAAAACCAACCAACTTCTGAAGCAATTACCTTCAATATAAATAGCGGTAGTTATGATTTGTCAAACTTCTTAACTTGTACTGATGAAGACAATGATATCCTGACTTTTAGAGATAATTTAATTGATACCTCAGATCAAGTAAACGGAGATTATCAGCAAACAGTCACCGTTAGTGATGGTAAAGATGAAATTGAAATTGTTGTAGACTATCAGTTAAAAACACCAAAAATCGATGGCGAACCGACAGTGACATTAGTCTTTGGTGAGGGACCTTTTCCATATGAATCTAAAAGTGTGGCTATCCAAGTAACGACAGATATACCCAGTGAATGTCGATTCTCTACTTCTGGCGAATACCCATTTGGAAGTATGTATGAAGGTTTTACCTCTTCGTCTGACGGTAAAGTACATGACATGACTCGTGGTTCATTATATAAACCCAAAACATCGAATATCTGGGCGCAATGTCGGAGTATTGAACAGAAAGTATCGACTCAAACGGTCACTATAATAACCTCTGTATTTGCACTGGCGCCTGAAGGACCAGATGTTCCAACAGACCCTAATGATCCAGATAATAGCCTGCCTCATTTTAATGACCAAATATTTAACGTCAGTAATCAAGCCATTGAAATTGGTCAGCTATCTGCAGCAAATCCAGAAGGTGGAGATTTAACTTTTATATTGTTGGAAGACTCATCTGGTTTATTTGACCTGTCTTCTAGTGGGTTATTAGTGCTTGCTAACAATAAGCAACTGTCTTTTGGTTCAAGTTATAGCTTGCTTGCTAAAGCGACAGATAATCAAGACTTCGATCGAGAGGCGACACTTACCGTAAATGTAGTATCTCAAACAATTAACCTTGCGCCACGACTGTTAACGAAAGAGTTTGAAGTCATTGAGAATATTCAAACGGTAGGCCAATTAGCGGCTATTGATCCTGAAGGCTCTTCAGTTAACTATTCAATAATAAATGACAACGCAAAATTGTTTAACTTAACAGCTAACGGTGAGTTAAGCCTTAAGACAACAAGTTCATTTGATATTGACCAACAATCATTATTTTCGCTTGATGTTCAAATAACCGACAGCTCAGGAAATAGCACAATTGATACCGTTGCTGTACTGGTAACTGACCCAAGCCTTGCGAGTAACCCCGTCAGCATTATTGAATCAGCAGACCGAGTTATTGTTGATAATGGCGTTGGTAAAGTTACTGTGTGGAAATCTAAATTTGGTTTAGACGTTTCTCAAAATGACAATGCTTTAATAAATGCGCTTAATTCAAGTGTTAATTATCGGGGAGTCAACATTTCACAACTACAAGCACCGGATGAAACATTAATAGGGAATAATTGGGTTGAAATTCGTGGTTGGTACTGGCGTGCTCCTGATGTTGTTAATACCAGTTATGGCCCATCTAAATCTCATGAAAATGGTTTGTATTATATTATTCGTTACCAGTTTGTCGCTGGCAAACCTTTTATTCAAACAGCTTTTACCATTTCTGATCGTCATAATGACCATCCTGTAGAAGGGCATTGGGATGATATGTTTAAAGATCAAATCATCAAAGACTTTGTCATTTCAATTGAGAGTGCCGGAACATTAGATGAAACTGAAATAGTACAAAATACCGTGATAAATGGCGATATTACTGAAAAACCGGGTTATATCACCGTTAATAGAAAAGGTAACCGCTGGCGTCATGATGAACTAAAAAGATTAACCGACATCAACAAAATAGCGCATTTAGCTGAACTTGATGACAGTGATATTCAAATTGTTCGCCGCTCAGGTAATGAAGATAACTTTCTTACGGTTTATCCTCAATACGTGGGTGAGATAGACCTTCAGCTTGCCCAAGTCCCCGTTCAATATGCCGCCTACGATTTACAAATAACGGTAAATCATAGCCAAGGTGTTAGTGAGCTTACTGTAGACCAACGTAATAATACTAACGATCTAGGACGATTCACACTTGATGAAAACTCTAGTGTTGTTATTAGCTCTCAAAGTAATGGTTATGCTCGTCAAAATGTCTTTAATCGCTTGCACTTAATTAAAGATCAAAAAATCATTCAAGTTGTTAAAGCCAAGCAATTTGAAGGTAAGTTATTTGATTCGGGTAATATGGGTTTAGTGGTAAAAGATTTTTGGAAAAAATACCCTATGACCGCCAAAGCAAAAAATAATCAACTCTCTATTCATAGTATTGCCAATCCAACACGCTTAGGCCCAGGCTACGGTTTAACTGTTGATTTTGCTATTAACTATGACACAACTAAAGGCTTTACCAGTGAAGCTGCGCGTAATATCTATAAAGCACCAGAGAAATCATTTCCTGATTGGTGGCATGACTTTGACGGCATTGTGAACAACAACGTTAAAAATGACAGTGAATATGCTTCGATCATGAACGGAACGTGGGATGTTATCCACGGTAACGATATGGCTGATGGTAACTATGGTTGGAAAAACTATGGTGACTTTAAAATTAGTAACAGTTATACCGTAACCAATGGCGATGGTAGTACGCACCGTCAGCAAGATTGGGGTGGCATGCAATACGATTTAGGTTTGGGCTTATTATTAAGTTGGATGTACAGCGACAACGAAGACTTATGGGCACGTGCTCAAGCTGGTGTGCGTAATTCAATGGACGTACAAATTTCAAAGTTTGATGCATTAGCCTATAAAATGTCAGGCGCTGGCTTACGTAAAGGTGATTGTGGCGAAGGGAATTCACATTGGTGTCAAGGGCCTATTCCTGAGTTTAACTACCATACTCGTTCATTATTACTTTACAACCACATAACCGGTGAACAATGGCCAAAAGATGTGGCACATATGGTAATAGATAATTCAGCCTACTTTACTGTAAGCCGTCGTGAATGGACCGCTAAATCTGATAGACCACTAGCGTGGGCATTGCACAATTTATATTACGGCGCGAAAGTATTTCCACAGGGTACGGCTCATTTACATAATACCAATGAATGGAGTACGGAAGAAAAAATGCCAATTGGCTCTGACTACACTGAGATACTTAATAAGTTATTAGTTGAATATATCAAGCAGTTTGAACTCGCAGGTAATCGCTTAGTGGGAGCACAACCCGTTTGGCAAGCACAGATTGTTGATGGTTTGATCATGGTACTTGAAGGGGGTTTAGTAAATGCTGAACTCGAACAAGATATTCGCAATATTATCTATGAAGCAGTGACTCAACTGTCGGCAAATGAAACGCGTATAACCGAGAATGGCGACTACGAAATGATGTATCAACGTGTTGATCCTAATGCTTATCATCCTGTGGACGTTGATGTTTGGGAAGATGCTAAAAACTACGGTTTCTTTTGGCTAAACAGCCTGCAATGGGTTGAGCAACAAGGAACAACTTTAGTACATGAAAGCGAAGGGCTCTATCAATGGTTAGTACCACAATTTGCCGGAAAACAAAATGGTACACGTCAGTGGTCTGCTGTCATGAGTTTCCCGATGAATTATGTTGAGAAGAGGTAACCTGAACATTTAACTGTAATTGTTTTCAGAGTGATGGTGAATCTACATTTTGTTTTACTGAACTGTAGTTCAACTCACTCTGTTAACGTCACAACCAACATTCGAAAAAGGCAAGTCTTGGCGAAAGCTTTGATACGCAAAACTACCGGTCTAAAGCGTTCATATATTTTTATTAGAATTTACATCTTATATTTGGGGTGTATTGCATAGACTATATTATAGTTAAAATTATCTATGCGTTTCTATTCATAAAATCAAATTAATTCAATATATTATTAGATTGCGTTATTTGGTAGCTCAAGTTATTTCAATATCTTAAATATTTAACTTGGTTTCATAGTCACTAATAAGTGTTTCTAATGCTAATTGCCTAGCATCACTCTTGGGGCAGCTAAACGGTAGCGATCCATAATGACTGGATAATGATAATAACGTCTGGTAGCGATAGTTGGATGTCGGAATAAATTCACATAAATAATTTGTGGCATTAACAAAATACGGTTGGCCTAAGTTTAACTGCGCCGTTGCCAGATAATAACGTGCATATAATACATCTTGTTTGGCTGAGTCGAGCGTATAAACGTTGTTTTTATCTTCAATACCCAAAGCATTAATTTTTTCTAAATAAGCATAAGCTCTTTTAAAATCTTGTTGCTGTAAAAAATGGTTAAATAAATGCTGATAAGCTTGCCCAGTGGATTTTTTATCTTGTGAAATCGTGATAAGTTTTTCGATTAAACTAACCAATGTTATTAATTGCTCTGGCGTCTTATTTTCACGATAAGTTGCCAACGTTAATAACATGGCATTGGCATTTAATGTGAAAGAGTTATCTTCTGTCAGGTATTTATTGACAGTATTAGCTACTTGAGGGCAAATGGATGCTGCTTTTTCATAATCCTTATAACTCAATAATGCATCGCAATATCTTATTCTTATAGCAATATAAGGCATGGATGTTTCGTCAGTTATAATTTGTAGTAATTTTTCATAGTGCTTGCTAGCTGGAGCTATACCAAGGGTGTACGCGAGAGTATTAGCCAGATAATATCTAGAACTGGAAATCAAGTATTGATAGTTCTCATTATTGGCATATGTACTGTTGGTGTTAGCAATGCCCTGATAGTTTTGAAGTAAAGCCTCAGAAAATTCACCATTCTTTAATAAGAACCTGCTTAAATACGTTGTTAAACGGCCATTATGCTTTGCCGCATTTAACAGTAGCACTCTATTATTGGCATATAAATCTATTGCGGCCTTAAAGTTCGTTTTTACAAAAATTCTAAATAAATGGGCAACAGCTTCGACATATCCAGGGTGATTTCTCTTGATTGTCGTACCTAATAGTGACCGCAGTTCTTCGGGAATAACGTTTAGCTCTGGGTGATTGAAGCCATATAGAAGAACGATAATATCATAATAATCAATTAAAGCCTGCACGTAATAGAAAGCGGGTAAGGTTTCCCTATTTTTCCGGATTAACGCCAAATTTTCTTTTGATAGAGACAATATCTTTTGGTAATCCTTCTGCCTAATGAATCCTAAATAGTAGGCGACTTTGAAACTGTTGAAGGCGACTTGTGCTCTAACAGTGAGTTTTTTCTTATTGCTCTTAATCGTCGCCCATTGAATAAATTCTTTGAGTAACACTTCTGTTGACTTAAGAACAATGTTGTCACTACGGCTTTCAAGTGCCAATAATATTTCTTCAATATCAAGTGTTAATAAACTATGTTGTGACAGAGACTTTATAAAATTCTCTGTTGATTTGTCATGCTGTTTAAGCAAAAAATACAAATCAGCCAGTTTCATCTTGATTAAATATGTGGCATTCGGTGAGTCCAATAATGATTTAGGTAGTACACCGCTTAAACCTTCAAGTAATGTGATGGCCTTGCCAACTTCATCAACACTGGTATAAGCACTTCCAAGATAGGTTGCATATCGAATCGCACTCATGCCATTAAGTTCTTGCCAATTCATGCTTTTTTCAAGGGATTCAATTGCCTTGACGCGTTTTTCCTGACTAATGTTTCCAATCGTCGGGTCAATTTGGTTTAACAACTTTGACATTGAGCGCATTATTAACGTATTTGCTCTTTGTTCACTTTTCAATTGATAATTTTGATAAGCAAAATTGGTAAAACCCAATATCAGCGACAATAAAAATACCGATGTTAGAATGGTGGTAAAGGTATTCCTTTTATAAAATAAAGCAAAAGATCGAGACCAACTATATCGAACGGATAACAAAGGCCGATTTTGTTGATATAAGTCGATATCTTGTTTAATGGCATCTGCTGTTAGGTATCTTTTTTCTGCCGAAATATGAGACGATTTATCAATGATTTTCTTTAAAGTGACTGGCAGCTTAACTGTTTTATTCAGGTTTTGTTGATCATTTTGAGCCAATTGATACGGAGTTTTACCAATGAAAATAAAGGATAATAGCGCACCTAATGCATAAACATCGGACAGCGTTGACGCACTGTCTCCGTTAATTTGTTCTGGGCTGGCATATCCCAGACTCAAAGCACATAGATAATCATGAATGAGTTTTTTATTTTTCTGGTCATCTTGTTTAGAAACACCAAAGTCGATAATTTTGGGTTGGTGATCTGGGGTAATAATGATATTGGTTGGTTTTATATCGCCGTGGATAATTTTTTGGCTATGAGCGTGTTGAATCGCATGAACAACTTTTTTAAATAGATTAAGTCTTTGCTGTTGGTTAATATCATTTTTTAATAGGTATTGTTCTAAAGTATCACCTTCAATATATTCGATAACTAAGCAAGGTTGTTGTTCAATGGATGCTTCTAGGCCATGAATTTTAGCGATGTTTGGATGATTGAGTTTTGAAAGTGCTTGTGCTTCAAAATTGAGTATTTGACCCGATTTATTATATGTTAATAACGAACTCAAAAATTTCAATGCGACTTGCTGTTCAAACTTACCGTCATTACGGTGTGCCAAATAAACACTACTCATACCACCACGACCAAGTAAATGATCAACAGTATAAACACCGACTTTATGATTCTTGGTTAGTGATACATATTGGTTTTCACAAATGTCCTTAATCGACTGATCAAGTACGTCACCTATAATGTCAACATCTTGCGATGCACTAATCAGTGCTGCTAACTCATTAGCAATATCAGGTGAGTTTGTATGAATGTCTTTTAAATAGTTGTTTTTTTCCGATTTAGGCAAATTTTCATATGAAATAAAAGCTTGGTAAAGAGTTGGCATTATTAAGCATCACTCAGGGTTAGTTTTATGAGACTACGGGCAAATTTAAGATCTTTATCAACAGTACTTTCAGAAATATTAAGTAAGTTGGCAATTTCTTTATTAGCAAAACCAAAAAAGTGCTTAAGTTGCAAAATGTCACCCGGTCGAGGATGTTTATCATGTAACAATTGTATTGCTTTATCTAAGATTAGGTATTGTTCGAAGTTGTTTGTATGCGTGATGTCGTTGAGAGCAACATCCGTTGAAATATCAACATAACGCTTTTGAGAGTTCTTCTTTCTGAAATAGTCGACTAAAATGTGGCGCATGGTTTTAGCCGTTAATAAGTAGAAGTCTTTCCTATTGGTAATATCTATTGCATTGGCATGACTCAATTTTATATAAGCATCGTGAACCAATGACGTTGTTGAATGTACTATATCTTCTAAATTATTTTGGCTATTACTTTGTTTGTTAATAGCCTTTTTAGCTAATATTTTAAATTGTTGATAGGTGACGCTAAATAGCCGATCTTCAGATAAGCTATCTCCTAACTTCCATTTTTGGATAAGCTCAGTTATCTCAACTAAAGCGCCCATGTTATGCCTTTTATCCTACTGCATGTGTTTCCATTCAACCATGAATACTGCTGTTGCTCAAATTACGTTCGATATTTTTTGGCACAAAAAAACTACTTGTCGGAATGTTTTTTTTACAACATTGCGAACATACGGTGATTTTTATTTTATTTATTTGCCATAACTCGAATATATAGCTGACAAAGTATGCGTAAGTAGTTTTTATTTCTTGGTTGCTGATTTTGTTTGTTGTTAGTGTTCATAAAAATTAATCCTGTTGTTATTTGATGAAAGCCATGATAAAACCTCAGGTAAGCTTGAGGTAAAGTGTTTTTTACTATTTATTAAAAAAGGAAAGGCAAGTGGTTATAGAAGAAGCAAATTTGTCTGTTGGTTTTGTCGCTAAACGCTGTGGAATCAAAGTATCGACGTTGCATTTTTATGAAGAAAAAAAGCTTATTCGAAGTTGGCGAAATCAAGGTAATCAACGCCGATATAAAAAAGATGTATTGAGGCGAATTGCTTTTATTAAAGCAGGGCAAAAAGTTGGTATCACTTTAGAAGATATTCGCCAATCATTTTTGAGTTTACCGTTAGAACGTACACCAAATAAACAGGATTGGGCGAAACTTTCAGTGACGTGGCGACAAACAATAGATGAGAAAATTGCTTACATGGAAACGCTTAGAAATTCAATTACTAGCTGTATCGGCTGTGGTTGTTTGTCGTTAAAGAAATGTCCGATATATAATCCTGATGATATCTTGGCTGACAAAGCAACAGGTTCGGTATTATTGGATAACAAAGCAAAAAAATGTTTTGAACAAAAGCAAGAAGAGCAAGAGAAAGTGGGAAAGAGCAATGACTAAAGTTATTATTGTATTGGGTTCACCTAATGATGACGAAGGTAATTTGTCGGCTATTGCCATTTCGAGATGTGAGCAAGCTTTTGTTGAGTATACTAAAAATTCTGATTACAAAGTACTTTGTACTGGTGGTTTTGGTGATCATTTTAATAAAACTAAGTTGCCCCACGCAAATTATATAAAAGAATATATGCAGGTATTGGGCATTCCAAACTCGGCCTTTCTGGATTTTACTTTGAGTGCTTATACTTTTGAAGATGCCAGTTTATCAATTCCTGCTTTTGAAAGTCTTCATATTAAGGAAGTTATCTTAATTACTTCTGATTTTCATATAAATAGAGCAAAATTATTATTTACAGCTATTTTTCCTATGGTTAGTTTTATTTTCTCAGCAGCAAAAACGTTATGTGATGATGGCGAATTACAGCGCTTAGCAAGTCATGAATTGATGGCAATTGAGCGTGAAAAAATAAATTTGGAACAATATTTTAAGCACGCATCAAGGACATTATAAAAAGTAGAGAATTGAATGTTTGCAATAGGTTTGCAATAGGTTAGCAATAGAGAACTGATGAAATATGCTTACTGAAATTTTTAAAATCAATATTGCCACCAGACAAAATCAAACCCACTTTTTTAGCCTTCATCTGTTGTTTTTCTTTCATCAATCCAGCTAAAGGAACTGCGCCTGCACCTTCGCTGAGGTTATGAGTGGTTTGATAATATTGATACATCGCCTGTGCAATTTCGTTATCGCTAACGGTGATCACACGGCTTGCGCCATTTTTAATCATCTCAAAGGCTTCTTCAATGGGCGCACTTGTTGCGACACCATCAGCAATGGTATTGGCATAGTCAGTATTAATGATTTTACCAGCGGAAAAAGATAAAGCGAATGTCGGTGCGCCTTCGGCAACTACGCCAACAATTTCTGTTTTAAGCTTTAACAAATCGCGTGTTTTAATTAAACCACAGATCCCAGAACCCATACCAATTGGCACATAAACGGTGTCTAAATCTTTTACCGCTGAGAAAAATTCTAATGCATAACTTGCCACTCCAAGTACTAAATCTCTCTCAAAAGGAGCGATAGCGTGATATCCCATTGCTTGTTGTAACTCTAAACTGTGTTTTCTTGCAGCTTCAAAGTCTTTACCGTGAATTACTAGATTAGCCCCAAAGCCTTTAATGGCATTATTTTGATCAATATTATTACATTCAGGAACAACAATGGTTAATGGTAAACCAATACGTTTACTTGAAAAAGAAAGGCTTTGACCGTGATTGCCACGTGTTGCAGAAATAATTCCTTTAGGTTTGCTATCTGATTTCATTAATTGATTAAGGAGATTAATGCCACCTCTGACTTTAAATGCTGTGGTGGGTGTATGGTTTTCATGTTTTACCCAAACATCACAACCTGTTGTTTGAGCTAACAATGGCCAATTGTATTGTGGTGTTGCCGGCATTACTTGATAAATGTCAGCGGCGGCTTGCTCTAATTCCATTAAGTTAAACATAAAGTATCCTGATTGATGATGAGTATCGTGTATTGACATTTATCCTAATTGGCTTAATTGTATGGTTCAATCATTAAATTGTATGGCGGATAATATAAAATGGCATCAACATAATGTGGGCACCCCAATTAAAAAAAGATAAACAGCCACTCTATCTGCAATTAGTTGAAGTAATGGCCAATGATATTGCTAACGGAAAACTTGCAATCGGTGAAAAACTTCCCCCGCAAAGGCAATTAGCGTGGCACTTAGAAATTAATTTAAGCACGGTGACTAAGGCGTTTCAGCAAGCTGCTAAGCAACACCTTATTTCTGGGGAGGTAGGTCGTGGCACCTATGTATTAGCACAAAGTGCTGAGGCGGGACTCTATCTACTAAAACAGGATAAGCAGAGTATGCTTATCGATTTAAGTACTCATATACCGGTAAATAAAGAAGATGATAACGACCTTGTTAATACCATAAAATCAATAATGGCAAGTGATTCCAATTTATCAGAGTTTATGACTTATCATTCGCCACAATCATTAAAGCGCATACAAATAATGGCGGCAAAATGGTTATCACAATTAGGTTATATGGCAAAGCCACAAAATTGCATTGTCACCACAACGGCACAAAATGCTTTATTGGTAACGCTGTTATCTTGTTGTGGTAAAGACGATGTTGTTTTGGTGAATGAATTAACTTTTCCTGGCATGAAAACAGTTGCTAAGCAGTTAGGATTAAAGCTTTATGGTATTGCCATGGATGAACAAGGCATAATACCTGCGGCATTAGACTTAGCAATTAGAAGCACTAATGCCAAAGTGCTTGTCTCAGATGCAATTATGCAAAACCCTACAGGCAGTGTCATGGGAGCGGAGCGACGTAAAGCCTTTATTGATGTGATCAGCAAACATCAAATTCTTTTTATTGAAGAATATGTTATTGGTGCGACCTCAAATATTGCCCCGGTGTCTGCAGTGATAAAAGAGCAGTCTTTATTGATCACTAGCTTTGCTAAAGCGGTTTGCCCAGGGGTTCGTTTTGCTGTGATCACGGGTGAACATCCCCTGATTAAACAATTGATTGATGAGCCTCATGCAACAAGTTGGCATTTAAGTCCATTAATGGCTGAAATAGCTTGTCTGTGGATTGAGAATGACACCGCACAACAACGTAAGTTGTGGCAATGGCAAGAAATCAGTAAACGTTTTCATTTATTTAAAAAGATATTCTCAGCCAAAAAATATGCAGGAAATATACAAACCTGTGCACATATATGGTTGCCAATAAAGGGGGATATTGAAAGTGCGGTAAGTCAGTTAAAAAATCTAGGGGTTATTGTTGTACCAGCGTCAATATTTGCAGTGAGTCGCAACGTTCCCAATAATATTCGTATCAGTTTAAGTGCAGCTAAATCCATCCAACAACTACATATTGCGCTAACTATCATTGATGATTCTGGGCTTATTAAACAAGCCAATCCATTGAAAAGCGGATGAAAGTACATTCTATATTCCTTTTTGGAATAAAAAATCGTTTTCTATTCTTTTTAATTTTCTATAACAGCGACTATCATTTGTTCATTATTTTGAAATGGGCGAATTAACGTTATGTTGCCAGGTCAGCAGAATTTGAATCAGACAATGTTAGATGCTAATCAATTAGCATCTTTAAAAGAAACAATTGGTAGTTACTCTCCGTTACAGCTTGCGTGGGCAAGTGGTTATATAGCTGCTAAAAGTGAAGGTAGCTCTGTTGCTACTTTACCAACAGCAGTACATGTACAAACAGCGGCAACGTTAACTATTTTGTTTTCGTCGCAAACAGGTAACGCTAAAGGTGTTGCCGGACAATTAGCAAAAAGTGCTGAAGCGGTAGGTATTACGGTTAACTTAAAAAATGTTGCTGAATATAAGCCTAAAGCATTAAAAGCTGAAACACATTTATTGATTGTTACCAGTACCAATGGGGAAGGCGAGCCACCTGATGATGCTATTGAATTTCATGAATTCTTAAATTCCAAAAAAGCACCTAAATTACCGAACTTAAATTATAGCATTTTAGCTTTAGGTGACAGTAGCTACGAGTTTTACTGTCAAACAGGTATTGATTTTGATCAGCGTTTACAAGCATTAGGTGCCAAGCAAGTTACGGCGCGTATTGATTGTGATGTTGATTATGAAGACGATGCCGCCGCTTGGTCAGTTAGCATTATTGAAACATTAAAGGATGATTTAACCCAGTCGTCTGATTCGTTAGCGCCTGTAGTTAATATAACTGTAGCTGGCGTTGTTGAAAGCCAATATAACAAACAAAACCCTTATGCTGCTGAATTGTTAGTCAGTCAAAAAATAACCGGTCGGGATTCTGCTAAAGATGTTCGCCATGTTGAAATTGACTTAGGTGAGTCAGGTTTAACTTATCAAGCGGGCGATGCTTTAGGTGTTTGGTTTGAAAATTCGACTTCGTTAGTTGCTGAGTTAATCGCTGCATTAACACTTAATGGTGATGAGAAAGTCACGGTTAAATTAAACGGTAAAGAGCAAACATTATCGTTAACACAGGCACTTATTTCGTCTTTAGAAATTACTCAAACGGCTCCAGCATTTATTGAATTTTGGGCAAACGTTTCTGGCGATGAAAAATTATTAGCATTAGCAGAGGATAAAAACACTGCTCGTGAATTTTCCGCTAACCACCAAATAGTTGATGTAGTTAAGCAAGCTCCTGCAAAAGTGGCTGCACAACAATTTGTTGATGCCTTACGTAAAATCACACCACGCTTATATTCTATTGCTTCTAGCCAAACGGAAGTTGAAGACGAAGTTCACTTAACCGTTGGTTTGGTGAGTTATGAACATGAAGGGCAATTACGCTTAGGTGGCGCTTCAAGCTTTTTAGCTCAGCACCTTGATGAAGGCGGTACCGTTAAAGTATTCATTGAACATAACGATAACTTCCGTTTACCTGAAAATACCGATACACCAGTAATAATGGTCGGTCCTGGAACAGGGGTTGCACCGTTTAGAGCCTTTATGCAAGAGCGTGAAGCCTCTGATGCAACAGGTGATAACTGGATGTTCTTTGGTGAGCAAACTTTCACCCAAGACTTTTTATATCAAGTTGAATGGCAAGGCTATTTAAAGTCAGGCCTATTAACCAAAATGGACGTGGCTTTCTCTCGTGACCAAGTAGAGAAAATTTATGTTCAAGATCGTATTAAAGAAAATGCTGCCGAAGTCTTTGCTTGGTTAGAACGAGGCGCACACTTATACATTTGTGGCGATGCTAATCGTATGGCAAAAGATGTTCACAATACCTTGGTTGATGTTATTGCCGAGCAGGGATCATTGAGTGCAGAGCAAGCCGAAGAATATTTAAAATCATTACGTAGTAATAAGCGTTATCAGAAGGATGTTTATTAATGAGCAACTTAAGCGAAAATAAAATAGAGCAACCCGTACTTATCGTTGAAGGTAAGTTGTCTGATAACGAACGTATGAAAGAGGAAAGTAACTTTTTACGTGGCACTATTGCTGAAGATCTAAAAGATAGAATGACGGGCGGCTTTACTAGCGACAATTCTCAGTTGATTCGTGTACATGGCATGTATCAACAAGATGACCGTGATATTCGAGCTGAACGTCAAAAGCAAAAATTAGAACCTTTACATAATGTGATGTTACGTGCACGTATGCCGGGCGGTATTATTAAACCTGAGCAATGGTTGGCTATTGACAAATTTGCTGATGATTATACCTCTTATGGCAGTATTCGTTTAACTACGCGTCAAACTTTTCAGTTTCATGGGGTATTAAAGCCAAACATTAAGTTAATGCATCAAACCCTTAATAAAATTGGTATTGATTCTATCGCTACCGCGGGTGATGTTAACCGTAATGTTTTATGTACTTCTAATCCTATTGAGTCTGAATTACATCAAGAAGCTTATGAGTGGGCAACCAAATTAAGTGAACACTTACTACCAAAATCTCGTGCGTATGCTGAAATTTGGTTAGATGAAGAGAAAATTGAAACAACGGAAGTAGAACCTATTTTAGGTAAAACTTACTTGCCACGTAAATTTAAAACGACGGTCGTTATTCCTCCTAAAAACGACATTGATGTTCATGCCAACGATCTTAACTTTGTTGCTATTGCTGAAAATGGAAAATTAGTGGGTTTTAATGTTTTAGTGGGTGGCGGTTTAGCCATGACCCATGGTGATAAATCAACGTATCCACGTCGTGCTGATGACTTTGGTTATATCCCCTTAGATAAAACCTTAGAAGTTGCAGAAGCAGTAGTGACTACACAACGTGATTGGGGTAATCGTGTTAATCGTAAAAATGCGAAGACTAAATATACTTTAGATCGTGTGGGAATTGATACCTTTAAAGCTGAAGTTGAAAAACGTGCGGGTGTTATCTTTGCTGAAAGTCGTGCTTATGAATTTACTAGCCGTGGCGATAGTTTTGGTTGGGTTGCTGGTATTGACGGTAAACATCATTTGAGTTTATTTATCGAAAATGGTCGTATTTTAGACTTTTTAAATAAACCATTAAAAACTGGTGTTGCTGAGATCGCTAAAATTCACAAAGGTGATTTTAGAATGACTGCTAATCAGAATTTAATTATTGCTGGTGTCGCCGAAGCTGATAAAGCGCAAATTGAACAAATCGCCCGAGACCATGGTTTATTGGATGATACTGTTTCAAGTCAACGTGAAAATTCGATGGCGTGTGTTGCTTTTCCCACCTGTCCTTTAGCGATGGCTGAAGCTGAGCGTTATTTACCACAGCTAGTCACTGATGTTGAAACTATTTTAGCGAAACACGATGTTGCCGATGAAAACATTATTTTACGTGTAACAGGCTGCCCTAATGGTTGTGGTCGAGCGATGTTGGCCGAAATTGGTTTGATCGGTAAAGGGCCGGGCAAATACAACATGTATTTAGGTGGGAATGTTGGTGGTACACGTATTCCTAAACTTTATAAAGAAAACGTTAATGAAGAGGGTGTATTAACTGAAATAGATACGTTAGTTGCTCGCTGGTCAAGCGAACGCAATGATAACGAAGGTTTCGGTGATTTTACTATTCGCACCAAGATTGTTAGCGAGGTTAAAATTAGTAAGAGGGATTTTCATGATTAATGCAACTAAACCTGTAATTAACAATCGTTTTCCTGCTTCATTACCCGAACCTTGGTTGAATCAGTGGAATGATTTGTTAGAAAAAGAATCTGCTGTAGCTCGTGTAGAGTGGGCAATGGAAAATTTACCGTCTCATTTTGTTTTGTCATCAAGTTTTGGCATTCAATCTGCGGTGATGTTACATATGTTGACACAAGTAGATGCAAATATTCCGATATTGATCACGGATACCGGACATTTGTTTCCTGAAACCTATCAGTTTATTGATCAACTAACTGAGCGTTTAAACTTAAATTTGCATGTTTACAGCGCAAAAGAAAGTGCCGCGTGGCAACAAGCAAAATATGGTGAAGAATGGAATACAGATGCAACGGCACTGAAAACCTATAATCGCCGTAATAAGGTTGAGCCATTAGAGCGTGGTTTAAACGACTTAAGTGCTAATACATGGTTTTCAGGAGTGCGTCGTCAGCAATCTGAACATCGTGAAGGTTTATCGGTTGTCAGTATTTTACGTGGTCGCTTTAAAGTGCATCCTATTATTGATTGGACAAATCGAGATGTGCATCAATATTTAACTAAACATGGCTTACCTTATCATCCGTTATGGGACCAAGGTTATGTTTCCGTAGGTGATGTACACAGTACTCGACCGCTAACTTTAGGCATGGACGAAAGTGATACCCGTTTTTCTGGTGGTCAGCGCGAGTGTGGTTTGCATACTGATGGTGACGGTATATAAAGTTAATGTAATGAATGTCTAGCTGTTGATTGAAAAGTGAGCGCTTAACTCACTTTTTAAAACATTAAAATAGTCATCGTTGGGGTTGTCAGCAATGAGTGCAACAAGTTCAGAGCCAATAGAAGTAAATTTATAAAAATTGACTACGCAGTTGTTTTTTAATGCCGAAAGAGTTAACGGTAAGCCATTAAAGTTAAATTGTAGTTGCTCTTTTTTGACTAGAGCATTCGACTCGGTTTCTTGAATAAAAATAAGATCATTCTCTGCTAAGGTCAGCAATTCAGCATAACTTAAACCAAACTGATTTAAGTTGATTTTGATATCTCTATTCTTGTTAAATATATTCAAAAAACCTGGCGTTTGATAGGCTCCAGAAATAATACGGACGTTCCTTCTACTAGGATCTTTTACGGCTAAACCACATGCTTTTGCTAACAATTTAGCTTCATTAATGCTCATATTACGGAAGACTTTTAATGACTTTAAGGAAAAAGAGCCCGGTTGTGCTATTTCTCCTGCTAATATTTTTGCCCATAAGTCTTGCATTGTACGGTTACTGATATCTTCTGCTAAATTTGTAAAACTATTAAACCAATCTTGGTCAGCGCGATCGGTTATTTCATCGCCAGAACAGAGGCTGATTGTTTTTTGAATAATAGCTTCAAGGTTTTGCTGCTTTCTTAGATGACACAAACGGTCACGTTTACGTGCTCTTTCTTCTAAAGGAATTTGTTTTTCTGGAGGAATTAAACCGCCATCTAATACAAATTGTTTTGCTAAACCCAAGAGCTGCATTTGTGTTGATAATGCTGAAGATGCACTTTTTTTACTCTTAGTTTCCTGCTTTTCATTGGTGGAAAGGTTGGTGCTTTGAGGACGTTGTGTCATCTCTGTTTTTATGGTGTTTGTGTGATTTTTTCCCATTTTAGAATATTCCTTTTTAACACCACTGAAAATTAAATTTATAAAATGCATTATTCTTATACAACTTAACAAGAGTATTATCTTGTAAGCTGATATTGTCCATAGATATTTTGTTAAAAGTTATCATATTATTATGATGAAAATACCTGAAAAGCCTTATTGGCATAGGGATTAACAATAAGAGTCATATATTACTTTTACTTAAATAGACATGTCTTTCTTATAACTGTTTTACATACAAAGATTTGAATGATTAATTTTATTGCATTATTTGTTGAATTATCTCAGCCTGACTTTTATTATGTACTAGAATATAATTAACATTAACGAATTGTTAGCTTAACAGTATAAGTTTTAATCGAATTTCTTATGCTGGTTGTTTGAGGGGAATATGCAGGTTTCAGAAGATACTAACGACGATTTTTTATTTATCGATGATAGTGGTGAAGATGAAATTCTTGACGAATCAGGTGGTGAGATTTGGAAAGTACTTATCGTCGATGATGATCCAGAAATACATTCTGTAACTCAACTTGCCTTATCAGATCTCATTGTTCTTGGTCGACGCTTAGAATATATCCACGCATATTCAGGCCGTGATGCATGCAAATTGATTGAAGAACATGACGATATTGTGCTGGTTTTACTTGATGTTGTCATGGAAACTGATGATGCAGGGCTTAATGTTGTTAAGCATATACGTGAAACGTTAGAACGCTCTGATATACGTATCGTACTTCGTACTGGACAACCGGGGTATGCTCCTGAAGAGAGTGTCATTAAAGATTACGATATTAATGATTACAAAACAAAAACTGAATTAACTCGCCGAAAATTAGTTACTACTGTCTATGCTGCCATTCGTTCATATCAACAAATTGCTACGGTTACTCAAAATCGTATCGGTTTAGAAAAAATTATTGGCGCTGCCGCTCATTTATTAGAACTACATTCTGTTCATGAATATGCACTAGGTATACTAATCCAATTAAAATTACTCTGTGAAAGTAAGTCCAGTGTCTTTTGTGCTAGAGGACAGGGCATTGTTGATGGTGTAGATGATTTAAGTTTGTATATCTTAGGGCAAGATGGTTTGTCTTCGGTATTAATTAATCAAAAGCTCGAAACACTTAAAAATAATGAAGCAAGTGAACGTGTTGCTAGTTGTTATCAGCAAAAACAGAATTTTTATTCACCTACGTGTCTGGCCCTTTATTTAGCAAGTGGTAGTTACAAATCAGTTATATATATTGAACTTGAACAAGAACTAACCGAAATTGATCAACAATTAATAGAAGTTTTTTTAACAAACATTGCTATTGGTTATGAAAATGTTCATTTATTTCAAAAATTACGAAATGCAGCTTATAAAGACTGGTTAACAGAACTTCCTAATCGTTTAGAGTTTGTTAATTTACTTGATAACTTTGGGCAAAATAATTCTGACAACAGTTTGGTTGCAGGGCTTATTGATATCAACCATTTCAGCGATATAAACGATGGTTTAGGGCAAGACCTTGGCAATCAGTTATTATCTGCCGTTGCGAACCGTTTAAAAAGTTTAGGTGAACAGTGTCAATTTGCACGTGTCGGGGCAGATGTCTTTGGTGTTATCGGGCCAAGTGAAAAAGTGAATCCTGAGAACTTAACCGCGTTATTTAATCAGTCTTTCTCTGCAGGTGAGCAGCATTTGCCGATTAATGTTTGTATCGGCTTATGCTCCAAAGAAGATGCTGGCTCTCGCGGCGTAAATATCTTAAATCAAATTAATATTGCCCTCAATTTAGCTAAAAAGAATCAGTTAGAACATTTTGTTTATTACAAAAAAGAGATGGAAGAAGAAACCTTATGGCGATTAGGTATGATCCGTCAACTAAGGACTGATTTTGCTGAGCAACGTTTAGAAGTTTGGTATCAACCACAACTTAATTTGACCAGTGGTAAAGTCATCGGTGCTGAAGCGTTGTTACGTTGGCGTACTAGTGACGGCAAGTTTATATCTCCGGTAGTTTTTATACCTTTAGCTGAATATTCAGGCCTTATTATTGAAATTGGTGACTGGGTTGTGAATCAAGCATGTAAACAAATTAAACGCTTAGAAGAAGCAGGATTTGATGATGTTGGCATTTCGGTTAATGTATCTATTCCACAATTTAGACGTGTAGATTTTGTTGAAACCGTTATTGAAGCAACTAAAATTCATCAAGTTGAACCTAAAAAACTTGAGCTGGAAGTCACCGAGAATATATTGATGGATGATCCTCAGTTGGTTATTGACGCACTAACGAAAGTGAAAGCTGAGGGTATTCGAATTGCGCTTGATGACTTTGGTACGGGTTACTCATCATTAAGCTATTTGCAAAAACTACCTTTAGATCGATTGAAAATTGATCGCTCTTTTGTTTGTGATATTACCAAACCGGGTAAATCGATTCTTGCTGATACAATAATCAATCTAGGTAAGCAAATGAATTTAAGGGTTATTGCGGAAGGTATTGAGGACGAAGCACAACAAGAGCACTTAAAATCTTTAGGTTGTCATGAAGTGCAAGGTTTTTATTACGCGAAACCTATGCCAGCAGATGAGTTTTTAACTTATTTACGTAATCATCAATAATCACAGATATTGTTTTTAAATTTAAAGGGCTGAAGAGATAATCTTTAGCCCTTTTATGTTCAGGATTTTCACAGACATCCTGTCTTTCTAGGGATTAATGCGTCCGAGCACCGTTGATGAGCGGTTATAATTTTTGTTCTTGAAAACGTAACTCAGTGCCTTGCTGGGGATTGTTGGGTATTAACTGCGCTAAAACCAGTGAACAACAAGCAAAAGCAGCACCGATATAAAAGACCCAAGATGAATTTGAAATCCACACCATGCCTAATAATGCAGGAATAACTACCGCTGCAATATGATTAATGGAAAAACTCACTCCTGCACTTGAAGCAATATCTTCAGGTTTGGCGATTTTTTGAAAATAGGTTTTTATTGCTATTGCTAAGGCAAAAAACAAATGGTCTATGACATATAATATTGCTGCAATATTTGCACTTTCAACAAGCCCATAAGCGACAAATATCATTATCAAACCGATATATTCAAAGCGTAATACCCGTCGTTCGCCAATTATGCCGATTAACTTACCTATTTTGGCGGCAAACAACCAATTAAAAACATAATTAATTAAAAATAAAGCAGTAATGTCAGCGACACTATAATTAAACTTTTCAACCATTAAGAAACCAGCAAAAACAACAAAAATTTGTCGACGTGCACCACTAAAAAAGGTTAAAGCATAAAACAGCCAATAACGTTTTCTTAAGATGAGTTTTTTTTCTTGTTCTACTTTTACTGGGAACTGTTTAAAGGCTAACGCTAAAAGCAAAGTTAATACTAAAGCTAATATGCCAAAGAGAGTGTATGTTGCTTGATATGACCATGAGAACTGCCCCATCAATAACCAAATACTACTAAAGGCAAGTAAAGATGCGGCTGATTTTACCGATAACATTCTACCCATAAAGTGAGCTGTATTGTTTTTATCGATCCACTGTAGCGTTAATGATTGATTAACTGTTTCAAAATAATGAAAGCCTACCGACATTATTATCGTGGTGATATATAAACCAAAAACACTAGGGAAGTAGCCAGTAATGGCGACGCCAATTGCTGTAATTGCCAATGCAATTAATGCCAGCTTTTGTTCTTTAATAAAGATTAATAAATAAATAGTGGTGAAAGCTAAAAAGCCGGGGATTTCACGTAAACTTTGTAAAATGCCAATTTCAGTACCAGTAAATTGAGCTTTTTCAATGACAAAATTATTAAGCAGAACCATCCATACAGAAAAAACGAGTGGCATAACAAACGCCATGGCTAATAATAGGTTTTCTGGTTTATTGATGTTTTTTAAGGGAAACATTAGGCAATTTAATTTTAGTGTATTTAACCATATTTTACTTTAATAACAGTCATTAATCATTAGGCAGAGAAATCTTTCTTAAGTTTTAATTTTTTAAATTTAGCCACAGAGTAAATATGAATAGAGCATTAACCACGTTATTCAAAAGTGACTTAATACCTCTGAAATAATCAATTCCTCAATAATTAATACACCTAATTAAAACGCTTGTTTAAAATATTTGCTTTTCATTTTTTTTCAAGGCATAGTCTTTCGACTATTATTAAAACAAATAAAATTTATTTTATAGCACCCACCCTATTACGTTTCAATTAAATGAGGAAATCAGGCATGTTATTTCAAGGCCAAAGCCTTTCTGCCGAATTACTGGACGATGGAATTGTTGAATTTAAATTCGACGCACAAGGCTCAGTAAACAAATTCGACCAGACGACTTTTAAAGAATATAGAGCAGTAGTTGCTGCAATAAATGATTGTAGTGCAGCTCAAGGTATTCTAGTTACTTCAGGTAAGTCTAACTTTATTGTTGGCGCTGATATCACTGAATTTTTAGAGATGTTTAAACTACCAGAAGAAGAACTTATCCCTTGGATCAAACAAGGCTCTGATGTTTTTGATTCATTTGAAGATTTGAATATACCTACGGTTGTTGCAATAAATGGTTTTGCCTTAGGTGGCGGCTGTGAGATGACTTTAGCCTGTGATTATCGTATTGCTGATAGCACCTGTTCTATTGGTTTACCGGAAGTTAAATTAGGCCTTATACCTGGTTTTGGCGGCACTGTACGCCTACCTCGAATACTTGGCGCTGATAACGCGGTTGAATGGATGTCTACGGGTAAAGCATTTAAGCCAGAGCAAGCACTGGCTGTTGGTTTATTGGATGCAGTAGTAGCACCTGAACATTTACGAGAAGCGGCAATTAGCACTTTAAAAGAAGCGATTGCTGGCAAACTAGATTGGCGTGCTAAACGCCAGCCAAAACTTGAAGCCTTAAAGTTAAGCCCTGTTGAAACTATTATGACCTTTAATACTTGTAAAGGCATGATCGCGGCCAAAGCAGGTAAACATTACCCTGCACCGATGATGATGGTGAAAACTATTGAAGCTTCGGCTTCTTTGGGTCGCTCTGAAGCTATGCTTATTGAAAATGCTAATTTTGCTAAATTGGCTAAGACCGATGCTGCAACTGCACAAATTGGTTTATTTATGGCAGATCAAGTTGTTAAAGGTAAAGCGAAAAAAGCCGCTAAAATGGCGACTAAAGCAGTTAATAAAGCTGCTGTATTAGGTGCGGGTATTATGGGCGGCGGTATTGCTTACCAGTCTGCTTATAAAGGTACGCGAATCATCATGAAAGACATTAATGATGCAGCCCTCGATTTAGGTTTAACTACTGCAGCCGGCATACTAACCAAGCAAGTTGAACGTGGTCGTATGAATGCTAAAAAAATGGCGGGTGTACTTAACAACATCACACCAACATTGAGCTACGATAGTGTGAAAGGTGTTGATATTGTTGTTGAAGCGGTTGTTGAAAATCCGAAAGTGAAAGGTATTGTTTTAGCTGAAGTAGAAAGCCACCTTGATGACGATGCGATTTTAACATCAAATACTTCAACAATTTCTATCGATTTATTAGCACAAAGTATTAAACGTCCTGAAAATTTCTGTGGTATGCATTTCTTTAATCCGGTAAATAAAATGCCGCTAGTTGAAGTTATTCGTGGCAAAGACACCTCAGATGAAACCGTTGCTGCGGTAGTCGCGTATGCAGCAAAAATGGGTAAGTCACCAATTGTAGTTAATGATTGCCCCGGATTTTACATTAATCGTGTTTTATTTCCATACTTTGCCGGTTTTAGCCAATTAGTGCTTGAAGGCGCTGACTTTACTGCTGTTGATAACGTGATGGAAAAACAATTTGGCTGGCCTATGGGTCCTGCTTATTTACTTGATGTTGTAGGTATAGATACTGCTGATCACTGTACGGGTGTGATGTCATCTGGCTTTCCAACTCGTATGGCAAAAATCGATAATGATCCGGTAAGTGCTTTATATAACGCTAAACGTTTAGGCCAAAAAACGGGTGGTGGCTTCTTTGATTACGGTAAAGACAAACGTGGTCGACCCACTAAAGTTCCAGCGCAGGCCGCTTATGATCTGTTTGAAAATGTAAAAGTTAATACCAATACAAAAGAATTTTCAGCTGATGAAATTATTGCCCGTTTAATGATCCCTATGGTTAACGAAGTGGTACGTTGTTTAGAAGAAGGTGTGGTTGATACGGCCGCGGAAGCGGATATGGGTTTAATTTATGGTTTAGGTTTTCCACCCTTTAGAGGAGGCCCAATTCGTTATTTAGAAACGTTAGGTTTAGATAGCTTTATAGCCATGGCTGATAAATATGCGCATTTAGGTGAAATTTATCAAGTTACTGATGGGCTGCGTGAAATGGCAAAATCAGGTAAGTCATATTTCACAACTGACGTAAAAACTATCAACACTAAAACAGCATAAGCTAAGGAGAAGATCATGAAAGAAGTAGTCATTATAGATTGTATTCGTACCCCAATGGGACGCTCTAAAGCAGGCGTTTTTCGTAACGTTCGTGCTGAAACACTTTCTGCACACTTAATGCAGCAGTTATTAGTACGTAACCCAAATTTAGACCCTACATTAATTGAAGATATTATTTGGGGAAATGTAAAACAAACCAAAGAACAGGGTTTTAATATTGCTCGTAATGCGCAGTTACTTACCTCAATTCCAAAAACCGTTGGTGCAGTAACCGTTAACCGTTTATGTGGTTCATCAATGCAAGCCTTGCATGACGCCACAACAAATATTATGTGTGGTCAAGGCGATGTATTTATCATTGGTGGTGTTGAGCATATGGGACATGTTCCGATGATGTACGACGTAGATTTTGATCCGGCATTAAGTAAAACTATTTCGCGTGCTGCGGGTAATATGGGTTTAACCGCGGAATTACTCGGTAAGCAACATGGTATTACCCGTGAGCAACAAGATGCTTTTGCTGCACGTTCACATCAAAAAGCCTATGAGGCACAACTTGCAGGTCGTTGGGATAACGAAATTGTTGCCACGCAAGGCCACAATGCTATGGGCGCATTGACGCTTGTTGAACATGATGAAGTTATTCGCCCTGATACGACGATTGAAACACTTGCCGGTTTACGTCCGGTATTTGACCCAGTAAACGGTACAGTTACAGCAGGAACTTCTTCTGCGTTATCCGACGGTGCTTCAGCGATGTTAGTGATGTCAGCAGATAGAGCTAAAGCATTGGGGTTAACACCACGTGCTAAAATTCGTGGCATGGCAGTAGCGGGTTGTGATCCATCTACGATGGGCTTTGGCCCCGTACCTGCTACCAAAAAAGCATTACAACGTGCTGGTTTATCACTTGCTGATATTGAACTGGCTGAATTTAACGAAGCGTTTGCTGCTCAAGCGCTATCGTGTGTTAAAGCATTAGGTTTAGAAGACCGTGCTGAAGAAATGATTAACTTAAATGGTGGTGCTATTGCTTTAGGTCATCCGTTAGGCTGTTCAGGGTCACGTATCACAGGTACGCTATTGAACTTGATGGAAGGTCAAGATGTAAACTTAGGTTTAGCAACGATGTGTATTGGTTTAGGACAAGGTATTGCGACGGTTATAGAACGAGTTTAACTGTTCTTTTGTCGAGGATCCTGTAGGTCAGTACGAGTTGAACAAGGCCTGACAAAGCTCTTTAGTTATACATTTACATAACTCAATATTGAAAGCCCAACTTATTTACGTTGGGCTTTTTTGTGCATAAGACAAAATGAATCTATCTGAAAAATAAAATTATTATCAGTGTAATAAAAATGCAAACTGACAGACTATTATAATAACTCTACTTTTCATGGATGAATTTCATGCGCACCTCAACTAAAAAACGTCTGCAATATTTTGTTGTTGCCGCGATAGTTTATATTCTTGGTTTTCAATTTATTCCTGAAAGTCTTAATTATGATGGCAGCATATTCTCACTCCACCCTTTATTACTTGCCATTACTGGTTATTTTATCTTACTGCCTGTTTTGTACTGGTTGTGGGTGATTAAAGCGGGTAAACAAAAAGCATGGAAAATATTGTTAGCGTTGTCATTAAGTAGTTTGTGCGCCCGTTATAGTTTTCCACAAGATATCGCGCAATATTTTGAATTTATTATGTACCTTCGTTATCCATTGATTGCAATCTTGCTGGTTGTTGAACTTTATTTGATGGTGACCATAATAAAAGGCTTATGGGGGGCAAGAAAGCTCTCGGGTGATCCAAGGTTGCATACTTTGACTAAATATCAGGATGATGAGAAGAAATTGTTATTAGCACTGCCAATGGCATGGGAGCCAGCAAGTTGGTATTACGCGATTCCTAAATTTTCTAGAAAACATAACCAAGCACTATGTCAGTTAGTAACGCGCTCAAGGCTAACTAGCCATTGGTTGATACTTATTGGAGCTTGTTTTGCTATCGGCAGCTTTAGTTATTATTTATTAGTCGACTGGAGTGAAATCACGGCATTTATTTTGGCTAGTTTCTCATTTTATAGCATCATTTTTGTGACCGCAAATCACCGTGTGGCCAAAAATTATAGTGTTTACCTTGATGGTGATAAATTAGTTATCAATAATGCTTTTTGGAGCTTTATTATGATAAATGTTAAAGATATTAAAACTGTTAATCAAGGCTTGTGGAGTAAGGCGGATGACAAAGAACAGCTAATGTTAGGTCGTGGCAGCCACGCAAATATCGAGCTGTGTTTTAGTGTAGAGCAAACTTATTTAGCAACCATGGGACAGTTCCCAGAGAAGATATCAAAATTATGGCTACATGTTGATCAACCAGAACAATTGCTTAATCAACTGAAATCTGCTCAACAGTCTACAAATAGACCAAGTGATCGTTAACTTATTTCGAGTGAAGTAACTACCATTCTCTAAGTCGTGCTCAGCAATTTTTAAAGCTGTTACTGTAAAATACTTAGAATAATGCCAGCTTGTATAATATCAATATTACTTAAACGATTTTTAACCAACAAGCTGTAAAGAAAGTGTCAAATTTTGTAACGTCTTTATTGAGTTATTTCATAAAAACTGATTTACTGTGCGCAAAATATTTATCAACTATTTGCTCGCCCTAAAGGAATAGAATTTTTATGATTTTCAACAAAGTTGCATCGTTTTTGATGTTCGCTTGTTTTTTTTATAACTCATCAGTTTTAGCTAATACACACGTTAATACCAACTTAAATAAAAAGGTTGCTCATCGCAGCGGCATAATAAAGTCATCACATTTTGAGTATTTACCTATTAAAGAGATAGATAAATCAGCCATTAAAAAAACGTCAAACGTAAAGCAATTTTCTGCCCACTCAGCGTCCTTAGTTGAAAGTAGTTGCAGTTTAGTTGACTCCTTAAAAGTTGAAGGAGCTGAACGGGTTAATCAACTTATCAAATTACCTAAAGACTGTTTACGAGAACTTGGTTTATGGAGCGATAACGAACAAACTCGTCAACTATATACGCTAGAGACTATGCTGGCATTGATAACTGAAGTGAGTAATCGAGCCTCAACATATAATGGAGCTGATGACTCAGGTATGTATCAACTGTTGTTTATCATTAGAGCAGGGTATTTTGTTGGTGATGACAATAGTAATTTCAACTTTGATATTAATACTCAGCCATTGCGGAAACAACTTATTAACGGGTTGAAATTAATTGTAAGATCTGAAGGCTGGTTTACAGACAATCAATATCATACAGACGATGTATTATATGAATGGCTTTATATGATTAATAATGGTTATTTTCAAGCTGATTTATATTCCGAACTTATGTCGATGTTGGATACGATTAATGAGTCTAAAAGCACCAATACATTATGGTTAAATAATGTTTGGCATATTTTTAATGTACTGGGTCGCTTAGACAGAGATACTTCGACGAAATTGGAAGCATTAGTTGCTGCTGATGATAAACATTTTGAAAGGATATTACGGTGGGGGTTAGACCGAGATATCATCGCTTTATTAGATTATGTTCCACATGCACCGCTTTATTGGTTAACAAATACATTATTGGCTTTTGAATCAGTTAAATTACCAGCGCTTGAGTTAACCAAAAAAGCACTTACCTTTTACCCACAAGATTCTGAATGGTTCATGACAGTTATTGATGGTTATCGGTTTGACGAGAATTGTCACGACTTAGCTGCTGAATTTTGTAAAGAGAGTTATCAAACTAACTTGTTAAATCGCCTATACCCTTTTAGTTATCGTTTTAATAATGGTGATTTTGTTATCAATACTGGCTTAGATTACGCGACCGCACAACAACTATATTATGCAAGTCAACAAGTTAAGGCACAATTTCATCGAGTTACTCAAAACGTCATTCCTGTAGCAGGAGATGTGGCTGAAAAATTAACTATATACATTGCCCATTCAAGTCAACATTACGACGCTTATCAAAGTTATCTTTTTGATTTACCGAGTGATAACGGTGGTATCTATATAGAAAGTGACGCGACTTTCTATACGTATCAACGTACTGAATCTGAGAGTATTTATACTTTAGAAGAACTGTTTCGTCATGAATATGTTCATTATTTAGAGTCACGATTTCAAATACATGGTTTGTATGGTGAAGGCGAGTTTTATGCAAGTCCTTATGAGCATTGGCAAGTTGAAGGTTTAGCAGAATTTCTTTCTGGGGCCACAGCGAATGAAGGGATCAGAAAGAGAAGTAGTATCATGCAGGAGTTGGCGCAAAACAGTGATACTCGAATGACTCTTACACAAGTTGTTAATGCTGACAGTGGCTTTGCTGTTTACCCTTATGGTTCGATGTTACACAATTTTATGTATGACAAGCATCCTAAGCAACATACGGCAATGTTCAAAGCATTAAATCAAAACAATATAACAGCATACAACGAGATAGTGTTGGGTTGGGCTAATAGTGTTGATTTGAACCTTGAATTTAATGATTATTTAGTTGCATCGTATCAAGATGAGTCGAGTTGGTGGCAACCGATCACATCATGGTTATCAGTAGAAAAATTACTGTTAAACAAAGCAAAAGATATTGAAGATGGTTTAAATGAAATTAAGATTTTCGATTTTAGCTGCGACAATACAGCGGTAGGTGATATTCCTCGTTTTCAGTGTAATTCTGCTCCTCATACAGCGACAAATGCTTTAGAGTTCTCTCAACGTTTAGATGAATTGTTGGTGGCGGTTGCTAATTCAGCGAGTAATGATAGCGGTTCGTATATGTGCTTTCACGGAGCATTAAGCGCTAATGAAAATTCTACTTTTACAGCTAGTGTTATCTGTGAAGGTAGTATGACAAATTTCAACTCAATGACTGAAAACATGGCTCCTATAATTAATGCGGAAGCCAACTTTTTGTTAACTGATGGCGATACAGGAACATTGGATGTATTCATTTATGAAGCTGAAAATCAAGATGTTACCGTTGAGTGGCAACAAATTTCAGGCCCTGATGTCGTTTTTATCACACCTATAAATCAAAAAACAATCGAATTTAAAGCACCTCTGGTTGAAAGTGATATTAAATTGGTATTTAACGTTATTGTCTCAGACGGTACTCATAGTGTACAGGATGAGGTTGAGGTACAGCTATTAAAGCTAGATATACACCCTATTTATTTTGAAAATTTGTATGAAGATATTGACGTTATTTATGGTGAGTCAATTGATTTATCAGTAATTGCAAAATCACTTGATAACAGAGAGATAACTTATATTTGGCAAGAAAGCCTTGATCAGGGTGAAAAGCAATATGTAGTCAATATGGAGGATGTTACAGGCGATTTATTAACCTTTGATAGCAATATAATAGCACTTGAAAGCTTTGAAAATGTCAGTCGACGAATCGTTTATTTAACGGTATTAGCAAGTGATGGTATTAGCACAGCTCAAAAACAGGTTAGACTCTATATCGCGACACCAAGTACGGTAACCACAAAGGTAGGTTTACAAGAAGTCGATGCTGAGCAAAATGATAATGTAACTGTTGTCATTGAAGCTACAAGCCTATTAGGAGATGACTTACACTATTCTTGGCGGCAAATAAATGTCGACGACTCTATAAGCTACGATTTGGCCTTAGGTGAAATGCAAGGAGAGTCGGTATCGATAGATACGAGTATTATTCCCATCGAAGCTTATGCAGTAGAAGGGCGCGTAATTATTGAGTTTGAAGTTACTGTAAGCGATACCGTAAGCTCAAGCGAAGTATTAGTTCGTATTTATGTTAATGAAAAAGTGCAAGAAGATACTGCTACTGAAACAAACAGTGATAGTGGAACCTCAACTACTGAAACAACATCAACTACCGAAACAATATCAGTTCCGGCGACTAAGTCATCAGCCAATGAAAAAAATAGCGGTGGTGGCTCTTTAGGTTTTCTCTGGCTATTTTTTCTTGTTGCATTAGGTTTTATTCGATTTTATAGCTCTAATAAAGTTGTTAATAGATAAATCTTATTTGAGATGAGCGACTTAATATCTAGCTTATGCTTTGAATTAAGTATTTTTAATTTGATAATAAACCGCCGCTATATCGCCTGATGAGTCATGATGAAGATAGTTTTTTATATGACTCATACCAAGTCTTTTCATTACGCCAATAGAGCCTAAATTATCCGCAAGAGCTGTGGCACTGAATGCCCTAATGTCCTTATTCATAGCTAATACATCTTTGACTTGTTGTGTCGCTTCCGAGGCATAACCTTTGCCCCAAGACGATTGTTTAAAACGCCAACCGAGTTCTAAATTTTTAAATTCTGGTTTATTGGAGAAAAACTCCATCGGACGTACCAGTACCCAACCGATAAACTCGTTGTTATCTTTTAAAAACACGCCCCATAATCCCCAACCTTTTTGTGGATCACGATAAGCCTCCATACGTGGGATAAAGACTTTATTAATATCTTCTTTAGACGTTAATTCGCCATTTGTAAGGTGACGCATTACCTCAGGGTCTTGATCAAGTTCAAATAATAGCTCTGCATCTGCAGAAGTTAATAAACGAAAAGATAAACGGCTAGTATTCGCTATATTCATAATGAACCTTGGTTATTAAATACAATAAAACTCAGTTAATACTGAGCTTTATTGTTCATAGGTATTGATTGATAGTTTGATAGATGGAGGGGTAACTAAGCAAAAAATTCTTGTAGAGGGGGCACGATTTGCTTTTTGCGAGAAAGTACACCATCTAACCATACTTTGCCGTCAATAGTTGCTTTGCCATAGGCTTTTTTTGTTAAGTCAGCGTTGTCACTAACCACTAACATTTCAGAGCCTTCTTTCATAATATCCGTTAATAATAAAATTACCGTATGACGGTCACCTTCTACTTTTAATTTAGCGATATCCGCTTCAAGGTCTGCTTTCATTTCATCAAAAACAGTAAGGTCGATAACTTCTAATTGACCAATACCAACAAGGTTTCCATTCATATTAAAGTCTTTAAAATCACGCAATACTAAATCACGAATGGGTGTGCCTTCAACAGCTGATTTTACTCTAAACATATCCATGCCTAATTCTTTAGGGTCGTCTATACCTGCAATTTCAGCTAATGCTTCTACACACTTAATATCTGCAGTGGTACAAGTCGGTGATTTAAAAATAACCGTATCAGATAAAATGGCACACATCATTGCACCTGCAATATTCTTAGGAATGTCGACATTATGAAAGTCGAACATCATCTTGATGATGGTATTGGTACAGCCAACAGGGCGGATCCAACATTCTAAGGGTGTTGAAGTGGTTAAGTCGCCTAATTTGTGATGATCGATAATACCGAGTATTGTTGCTTCATCAACGTCATCGGGAGCTAAAACACGATCGGAATGATCAACAATATATAAACTTTCACCTGCATAGCTAGTTTTAAGTTGAGGTTGTTCAAAACCAAACTTGTCTAAAATGAATAAAGTTTCAGGTGACAACTTGCCTAAACGGGCAGGAACTGTTTCTTCACCTAAGGTTGTTTTTAAATAGGAAAGGGCGATTGCAGAACAGATAGAGTCTGAATCAGGGATTTTGTGTCCAACAACATAATTAGGCATGAAATTCTCTTAAAGCGATAAAGTAAGTAAATTATCGCTATTTTAACAATAAACTCAGCATAAAAAAAAGCCACTTTACATATAACTAATGTATAAGCGGCTTTATTATAGATATATGTCTTTTAAAGGAGCGAAATCATTACTTATAATAAGCTAAACAGGCTTCAACTTCTTTTTTAGAACCAAGGATGACTTCTACACGTTGATGAATGCTACCCGGTTCTATATCCATAATACGACCTTCACTCGTCACACTTATGCCACCAGCTTGCTCAACCAAAAAGCTCATTGGGTTAGCTTCATACATTAAACGTAACTTGTAAGGTTTTTTTGGATCTTTGTTATCGGCAGGATAGGTAAAAATACCACCGCGCGTCAATACACGATGAACATCGCCGACCATAGCGGCTATCCAGCGCATATTAAAGTTTTTACCACGAGGGCCCGTATCACCTAATAATAAATCATCAATGTAGTTTTTCATTGGAGCTTGCCAAAAACGTTGATTAGACATGTTAACAGCAAACTCTTGAGTTTCTTCAGGCACTTGAACATTACGCTCTACTAATAAATAACCGCCGTGAGTACGATCTAATACATAAAAATGTGTACCACTTCCGGTTGTCATAACTAACATAGTTGCCGGACCATATAATACATAGCCCGCACAAACTTGTTTATGGCCTGCTTGTTTGAACATGTCGGGATCATCAGCATCCATATTTTCTGGTGCCGGATGAATTGAGAAAATAGTACCAATTAAAGAATTTATTTCGATATTTGAACTACCATCTAAGGGGTCAAATGAAACAAGATATTTACCTTTTGGATTGCCGGCAACAGAAGTATCTTCTTCCTCAGAAGAAACTGCTTTAACAAAGCCTGATTCTAATAAAATATCTTTAAATAATTCATTGGCAACCACATCAAGTTCTTTTTGTACTTCACCTTGAATGTTTTCATCCAAAGTTGAGCCCATTAAACCACCTAAATGCGCTTGGCTAACACGAAATGATATTTCTTTTGTAGCGGCTAATATGGTTTTTATTAGGGAAATAAGGTCTAGTGGTACATTATCTTCACGTAAAGCGGGTGCTAGTCGTTGCATCGGGTTACCTAATTCTTTATTGTAAGCTGACAAAGTCAGTAAGTGCGTCGTTGTGTATTAGTTGTTATAGATGAAAACTTTCATATTTACTTTTGCTGATAATTATAGCAAGTTTGTTGTTGTATTTTGTACAATTTAAAAGATTAATTAAATTACTAGTAAGTTGCTCTTAAGGAGAGGAATAAATGAATTTGATGCGTAAACTGTTTTTATTACTGGTGTGTAGTGTTTTTTCTGTGCATGCACAAATCAGTGTTGCAGAATTCACCGAAGATAAAGTAAAACATCAAGGTTATTTCTCCTTTTATCATCAAGAAGAAACGGGAAAAGTTTTTTTAGAAATTAACCAATTTAATCAACAGTTTCTCTTTCAAAGTGGTTTGCCCCATGGCATTGGTTCAAATGATATAGGCTTAGATCGCGGCCAGTTGGGCGATACACGTTTAGTGCAGTTTGAACGCATTGGCGAAAAAGTTTTATTACGTCAGCTAAATACTTATTATCGTGCTAATTCAGATAATAAGTTAGAAAAACAAGCCATTAACGAAGCGTTTGCAAGTTCTGTTATTTGGGGCTTTAAAGTAGCGAATGCCAGTGAAGATGGTAAACGTGTCTTTATCGATTACACACCATTTTTACTTTCTGATATTCACAACTTAGCTGATAGATTAAAAAAATCTAAGCAGGGCAGCTATAAAGTTGATGTTAGTCGAAGTGCACTTTATATACAGCGTAGTAAGGCGTTTCCTGATAATACCGAACTTGAAGCAACGGTAACTTTCAAGGGTGATGGTAAGGGAGAGTTTATTCGAGCGGTAACACCTGATGCTAAAGCGGTAACCGTAAATTTACATCATTCTTTGATTAAACTACCTGATGACAATTATCAAACCCGCACTTTTCATCCCTATAGTGGTTTTTGGGCCGATTCATATGCTGATTATGCTACTGATATAGATGAGTCGTTAATTCAACGTGTGATACCACGTCATCGTTTACAGAAAAAAAATCCCAATGCTAAAATAAGTGAAGCTATTAAACCGATTATTTATTATCTTGATGCGGGTGTGCCAGAGCCGGTGCGCAGTGCTTTATTAGATGGTGCGCGTTGGTGGGATCAAGCTTATCAAGCCATTGGTTATAAAAATGCTTTTCAAGTGAAAATGTTGCCCGCAGATGCCGATCCTATGGATGTTCGTTATAACGTTATTCAGTGGGTGCATCGTGCAACACGTGGTTGGTCATATGGGGCATCGATTCGAGATCCTCGTACTGGCGAAATTATTAAAGGACATGTCACTTTGGGGTCTTTACGTGTTCGCCAAGATTACTTAATTGCCTTAGGGTTAACTTCTCCTTTTAAGTCAGAAAAAACGGATACGACGCCAATGAAAGAAATGGCGCTAGCACGTATTCGCCAACTTGCAGCTCATGAAGTTGGACATACATTAGGCATAGCACATAACTTTGCTGCCAGTGTTAATGATCGCGCTTCAGTAATGGATTATCCACACCCGTTAATTGAGTTAAATAATGGTGAAATAGATTTATCTAATGCTTATGCAACCGATATTGGTCTTTGGGATAAATATGTTATTGCCTACGGTTATAGCGATGTTCCAGCTGACAAAGAAGCCGTATTATTAGCAAGCCTGATAAGTGATGCTCAAGCGAAAGGGCTGCAATATGTTTCCGACCCCGATGCACGGTCAAACTCTAGTGCTCATCAAACAGGTCACCTATGGGATAATGGTGCTAATGCCGCCGCAGAATTATTACGTGTTTTAGATGTTCGTGAAAAAGCACTTACTGATTTTGGCTTAAATAGTATTCCTTACGGCGCTCCTTTGTCTGAAATTGAGCCAGTCTTAGTGCCTATTTATAATTTTCATCGCTTTCAAGTTGCGGCAACGGCAAAACTTATTGGTGGTGTCAGTTATGGTTATCAAGTTAAAGATAAGCACTTTAAAAATGAAATGACTATCGTAACCAGTGAAAATCAGCAACAAGCATTAACCGCGTTACTTAAAACCTTATCAACCGAGGTGTTAACTTTACCTGAGCATATAGTTAAGCTTATTCCTCCTAAGGCGTACGGCTATCGTCGCGGTCGTGAGAGTTTTAAATCAAAAACAGGTTTAACTTTTGACCCAGTTAGTGCGGCAGAAGCTAGCGCTAAACATACGTTAACCTTGTTATTAAATGCTGAACGTTTAGGGCGGGTACAGCAACAAGCAGTTATGGTTGCAGGTATTCCGCAAATATCTGATATTTTTAATGAGCTATTAACCAAGACAGTTAAAGTACAGGCGAGAAAAGGCATTGAGTTATTGGTTCAACAACGTGTCAATCAACAAGTTATTGAGCACTTACTAACTCTGTGGCATAAAAAAGACTTAGTAACGGAGCTTAGAGCTGAAGTTTATGTTGCGCTTAGTGATAGTCAAGAGTGGTTAACTGATCATCAAAGAAGCCGGAAGTATAAAGGTTTGTCTGCACAGTTTCGTTTATTGGCGAGACAAATTGATTACAGTTTAAATAACGATAAATTGGTGACACCAGCATCAAGTATCAAAATGGCTCCGGGTTCGCCCATTGGTAACTAGCAACGTGTTTATTTAGGTAACCTATGTCAATGAAACAGTATCGAGTCGGTTTATTAGGTATACCTTTTGACGATAATTCTTCATTTGAAAAGGGGCCCGCAAAGGCTCCTGCCATTATTCGAGAAGTTTTAAACTCTGGATCGTTAAATGGCTCGACTGAGCTCGGTGTTAATTTGAAAGAGCATCAAGCTTGGCTTGATTGTGGCGATGTAAAGATTGCTAAAAAGCAAAGCTTTTTACAGCCTATTGAGCAACGCTGTGATCAGTTACTTAACGATAATATACGACTATTATCTTTGGGTGGTGATCACAGTATTAGCTATCCATTACTAAAAAGTTATCGTAAACACTTCCCTAAATTAACGATAGTTCATATTGATGCACATACTGATTTGTATGACTCTTTTAAAGGCAATAAATACTCAAATGCTTGTCCTTTTGCACGCATAATGGAAGATGAGTTATGTGACGAACTCATTCAAATTGGTATTCGTACATTGACGCTTCACCAAAGAGAACAAGTAGATAAATTTAGAGTAGAGGTGATTGAAATGAAAGACTGGCCAATGGCTAAATCTTTGGTGTTTAATCATCCCGTTTATTTATCACTAGATATCGATGGAATAGATCCTGCCTTTGCTCCCGGTGTATCTCATCGTGAGCCAGGTGGTTTATCCAGTCGCGACGTGATTAATTTTATCCATCAAATTAATATGCCGATCGTTGGTGCTGATATTGTTGAATTTAACCCAAATAAAGATATCGATAATATGACATCGCAGCTAGCAGCTAAATTAGTGAAAGAAATTGCAGGTAAAATGTTGTTAAGTTAAAGTTTGTATAGAAGCAAAAGCTAATCCATCTATCATTGCCAAGTATCAAGTATTCTATCGTAAGTGCCATTTTCTTTAACAGTGTTAATTGCTTGAGCAAGTGTTTGAACTATTTCTTTGGAGGTTTGTAAACTACAAGCTAGGTATAGCTCTATTGGCTTTTCATTTAATTTAAAATAAGTTTTAAATAATTTATAATCCATATTATTAAAGATAGCCCGATATTTTACATTAATGGTATCGGCTAAAACAAAATCAATTTGTTTTCTCATGGTTAAAAGCTTTAACATTGAAGTACTATTATTAATAATATAAAGGTTTTTATTTTCAATAAAGCCTTGCTTTAACAGTTCATAATAGGTCCGGTCTTCTTTTAAAACAGCAACTTTGTACTTTTTTACGTCTTCGATATTATTAGTTTTAATATCAGTTCTTGCAGATAAACCTATAAAATAATCATTTGTGGAGACAATAGGGGCTACCCATTGAAAGTGCTTTTCTCTTTCTTTATCTCTCGACATCAAATAAATACAGGTATTTTCTTTATTTTTAGCCAAAAAAAATGAACGTGACCAAGGATAAATTTTAGTTTGATGTTGGTAAGGGGTTAATTTGAGTGCTGCTTCTATAACTTTTGTAGTGAATCCTTCGACATTTTTTAATTTATTGAGAAACTGAAAAGGAGGAGAATGTTCGGTAACAAATAACAAATTTTGTGAAGCAGCCTGAGTGGTAGCAATAAATATAAAAGAACAAAAAAGAGCCAGAATTTGGGTGTTCTTCATTTCAATTTTCACCTATCTACCATGATAAAAAATTTAAAAGACCATTTATCAATATACTAAAGCTGTAACATCAATCAAACAAGATCAGCATACTATTTCGAAGAGAAATAAACCCTCTTCTTATTTAAAAGCTTCGGCTTATCGGTAACATGCCTCGACATCATAAGTATTAAGTTTAGTTAAAAATTAATCATCAGTTAGTTTTATTTAAATATGAAAGCTAGTAACCCTAAAAAATTGTCAGGATTTAGGAAGTTTAGGTAAAAAAAAACGGCATGCGGGGAAGGAGTTCCACATGCCGTGGTGCAATAAGCACAACTAAAACGTAACATTAAATTTGGGTAGCTAGGAACTGACCATTAACTTAACTCTGTCTGAGTTAATGCTGGTGTCACCTGCTTTTCCTTTTTCGGTTTTGTTAGTACCACTAAGTTGCCAAGTAAAATAAATACTAAACCTAAAACGGTGTGTATGCTCCAGCTGAAACCTTCAACAAATGTAGAAATAACTACGGCAACCGCAGGGAAAATAATATTTGCGTAAGATGCTTGATGTGCGCCAATTCTATTGAGTAACGTTAAGTAGCTACCAAACGCGATAACAGAGCCAAATATTGATAAATAAAGTAATGAGCTGATGTACGGGAGCGTGAATGAAAAACTGAAACTCTTTCCTTGTACAACCAGCATAATAGCCATAAAACTAGCTCCGTAAGCCATTGCCCATGCGTTGGCTGACAACAAAGGTAATTTAAGTTGCTGGTTTCTTATCGACAACATATTACCTGTTGAAGCAAAGAGAGTTCCTACCAAACAAAGTGCTAAACCAAAGAGTGTTTCAGTTCCTAGTGTTGTACTGGTCACTTCTGGCCAAAATAATGTGACCATACCCAATAAACCTAAAGCACCACCCATATAAATTTGCTTAGTAATTTTTGTTTTAAACCAAATACGTGCATTAATCACATTAAAAAATAGCAGCATAGAAAACGCAATGCAGGTCAAAGCTGAATTAATATGTTGTTGGGCGTTATAAAGAAAATAATAATTGCAGCCAAACAGTGTTAAACCAAAGGCAAAAAGCTGCATATGTTGCTGTTTTGAAAATTTAAGTGGCAGCTTTTTAATCTTACATAGTGCAAACAATATCACGGCAGCTAAACCAAAGCGGTAGACCAAAGAAGCCTCTGGTGCGACATCACCCAATTGGTAATTGATAACTATCCATGTAGATCCCCAGATAACTACGGTGACAATATATAAAAAAGTATTACTCATGATGCATTCCTTTTAGAAATAGCAAAATATTTTCTTTAATTTTGCTATTTCATTACTTTCTTTAAAGCTTGTCACAACGTTGCTCAACAGAGCACGGGTTGGAGCCACTAGTTATTACCTGTTTAGCCATTCGAATCGACTGTGTTTCTTGAGCAACAAGATCTTTCATCATATGTGTATTTGATAAAGTATTAATCCACTTAGCTGCGATTGTTTTTATGATATAGATGAAAGTCATGTTGTTCTCCTCAGTATTAATTAAAAGGGCAATACACATTAGGTGCATTGCCGTATCTAGCTAGATATTTCTCTTGAACTAGATTATGAATAGACAGTCTATAGAAAATTTGTTTTAATAACATATACAAAAAAATGAAAATGAAACCTATACAGTTTATGCGATTATTAGATAGAGCTGCACCGGAATTTTTATATCAACAAGTGATTGAATTTGTTGAGCGTCAAGAAAAAAGTGGCGCATTACGTCCCGGCGATAAACTACCTAGTTTGAGAAAACTAAGTAGTCAACTTGAGATCAGTGTACCTACGGTTAAGCAAGCTTATATTGAGCTGGAGCGGCAAGGTACAATTTCAGCGCGACCACAATCGGGCTATTACATGAAGGCTAAACAAGCTCGAACCCTAATGCCAATGAAAGCAAAATGGGCATGTTGTCAGCCTGTTGAGGTTGAATGTCGTAGCTTAATTGAGCAAGTTTATGAAGCGGTGCATTTACCCGATACGGTTGCATTAGGTATTTCCAATCCTGTTCATGCTCACCCACCAGATAAAGCATTAGCAAGGTTAATGCGTTCGGTATTAAGTCGTGTCTCTGAAAAAGCGGTAAGTTATGGACCGATAAATGGCGACCCTAAATTAAGACTAAATATTGCTTTTCGCTATCAAGACCAAGGTGTGGATGTTAGTCATGATGACATATTGATCACCAACGGTGCTCAAGAAGCATTATCAATTGCTTTGCAGTGTGTTGCACAGCGTGGCGATATTATTGCTGTTGAATCGCCATGTTACTTTGGCTTAATAGAGCTCATCGAAAGTTTGGGGATGAAAGCATTAGAAGTATATACCTGTACTGAAGATGGTGTATGTGTCAGTGAACTAGAAAAAGTACTTCAAGAACATGCTGTAAAAGCGTGTTTGTTTTCAACGGCCATTAATAATCCACTTGGCTCGATGATGACTAATGAACAACGTCAAGCCATGGTGAAATTAATTGAAAAGTACAACATCCCACTTATTGAAGATGAAGTTTACAGCGATATATATTTCACAGAAAAGAGACCGATACCTGCACAATTATATTCTGAAAAAGGCTTAGTAATGACGTGTTCGTCGTTCTCTAAAACGGCAGCACCGGGTTATCGCGTTGGCTGGCTATTACCGGGAAAATATGAAGAACAAGCAAAACGCATAAAACGTGCACAATCATGTTCAACGTCTATGTTGCCACAATGGACATTAACGGATTATTTGATGAGTGGGGAATATGATCGCCATCTACAAGTATTAAGGAAAACGTTGCGATATAACTGTGAGCGCATGCGAGCATTGGTTGCCGAATACTTTCCCAAAGAAGTATGCATCTCTAAACCTCAAGGTGGCAGTGTATTATGGGTTCGGTGCCGTTCACATGTCGATACCAGTAAAATTTTTCAAAAAGCGATTGCCAAAGGCGTAAGTTTTGCCCCCGGACAAGTATTTTCACCTTCTGGTAAATACAAAAACTTTATGCGTATAAGTTATGGTGTGCAATGGTGCGAGAGCATTGAACAAGCGGTGATGAATATTGGCGCTTTGGTTCATGAATATCCTGAAAATTAAGGTGTTTTGTAAAAGTGAATGAATTAAAAGTACAGCCCTCATTTAAAATACTATTACCCTTACTGGCGGCAATTATTGCAATATCGCCACTGGCAATTGATATGTACTTGCCAGCGATGCCTATTTTGGCAAAAGCGCTAAATACTGATATTTCGATGGTGCAAAATACCTTAAGTATCTACTTATTAGGTTATGCTTTGGGTCTGTTATTTTTTGGTCCTTTAGCCGATCAATATAGCCGTCGTAAACTCGTTTTTATCGGTATATTGGGCTTTTCTTTTATTAGTTTAGTATTGCCTTTTGTTGATACTATCGAACAATTTTTATCGCTGCGTTTTGTACAGGCTTTTATCAGTAGTGCTGCGACGGTTGTTGTACCCGGAACTATTAGAGAGTATTACGGTAAAAATACTGCCAAAGGTTTGTCTTATGTCAGTATGATCATGATGTTAGCGCCAATGATAGCACCGAGTATTGGTAGTGCTTTATTAGTTCTACATAGTTGGCAATTGATATTCTTTTTCTTAGCGGGCTATAGTTTATTAGTGCTGTTGTTTGCCATTCGTTATCTACCGGAGAGAAAACCACAGTTAGACAAAAACATTAGCTTTTTGGGTCGCTATAAAATCGTATTATCCTGCCAACAAGCAAGGTTTGATTTAATTACCTCGATGGTGGTATCACTAGCATTTTTTGCTTATATAACGGCAATTCCCTTTGTTTACTTGACCGTGTTTTCTGTGTCAGAAATGATGTTCAGTGTATTATTTGCACTTAACGTTTTAGGATTAATAACGGCACACTTTATTAATACACGTTTTGTTGTCAAAAAAGGTTCAAGAGTGATGTTACGTTATGGCCTAGCGGTTGCAGTGGTATCGTCTTTAGCTTTAGTACTTGTTAATTTTTGGCAACTTCCTATTATTTATACGGTACTCACGGTTTCGCCATTAATGGGTAGTATTTCAATGATAGCGGTTAACTCTGATGCTTTAGTACTAAATCAATTTACTCAACAATCAGGAACGGCAACAGCGGTTATTGGCACCTTGCGGTTTGGTATAGGTGCATTAGCTGGCCCAATATTGGCGTGGTTTTATGATGGCACAGCATTGCCTTTTTCAATGTTAATGTTTAGCGCTATTTTTATCGTGTTTTTATGTCAATTACGCGTAAAACTCCAATCATATAAAGTGACTTAAAAAATAAGAGAACCAATAATGAAAAATGTAGCCGTAATTTTAAGTGGCAATGGTGTTTATGATGGCAGTGAAATTCATGAAGCGGTATTAACCTTATTGGCGATTGAAAATAATGGCGCAAGTTATCGATGTTTTGCACCTAATATTGAACAGCATCATGTTATTAATCACTTAAGCGGTGAAATATCTGAACATGAAGTACGTAATGTTTTAGTTGAATCAGCGCGCATTGCTCGTGGTGATATTGAAGATCTCAATGATTTATTGGTAGATGAATTTGATGCACTCATTGTACCCGGCGGTTTTGGCGCGGCCAAAAATTTATGTAGCTTTGCTTACGAAGGTGAAAAAAGCCAAATAAATAAGGTGGTCTTAACGGCTTGCCAAGCTTTTGTTAAAGCTGAAAAACCTGCTGGGTTCATGTGTATAGCACCGGCGCTTATTCCTGCTATTTATGGTGAAGGAGCAATGGCAACTATAGGTAAAGAGTTTGGTACCGCTGAGTCATTAACCGATATGGGGTTGTCTCATATCTCTTGTGAAGTGGATGATATCGTTATTGATCATCAACGGAAATTGGTATCGACACCCGCTTATATGCTAGCGCTTTCTATCAGTGAGGCGGCGTTAGGGATTAATAAATTGGTGAAAGCGGTTTTAAAGATGGCTTAGTGACTAATCATTGTTATTAATGATGTGCCATTTTTTATTGATTTGATCTAATTGACCCGATTGAATAAGTAGCTGTTTCCCTAAGTCAAAATCGACTAGTAATTGTGAGGCTTTAGGATTACTTTTTAAAACAGCAACATGTTCGGTAGTAAAGTCAAAAGCAGGAAACATTTTAAACTCATCACTCATCTTCATTTGTTGAAGAACATGATTCCAAGGAATTTCATAACCAACAAAAGCATCAATACGTTTGCTTTTTAACATCTTAAAGCCTTGAGAAATTTTATCTAAACTGACCTTAATAACATTCGCTTTATTTTTCCATTTATCGCCGTAATTATAACCACGGTACATACCGACCCTTAAACCTTGTAATGAGCTTAGATCTCGCCACTGAATGGAAGTGTTTTTATTAGCATAAATGACAAAAGATGCAGTATTAATGGCTTCATTTGAAAATAAATAATATTGGTCTCTAGTCGTATTTTTTCCTGTAGGAAATAACACATCAATTTTACCTGTTTTAACCGATTCTACCGCACGCCGCCAAGGTGACGTTGAAAGCTTAATGGTATAACCCATTTTATGATAACTTTCTCGTAAAATATCCCAACTGTAACCTTGTAAAATTTTGGAATCTTTGCCGGGAGGGAGAATTTCACTGATACCTCCTTTCATACCTTTATTGATGAATGTTAGGGGGGCATAATCTTCTAAGGTGGTCACCGAGATAAGTTTATTTTGTGCATTGGATATGCTTGATAAGAGTATGAATAACCATGTTATATGTCTTTTTACTGGGAACATATTGACGGCAATATATGTGAAGAGATCATAATATCAGCATGGTGGAAAGTAGCAGTATTTGCAAGTTATCACGCTAAATTGCTAGATAGCTATTGCTGCTCCTTCAAGGCCTCTTCATTTAATTTTGCTTGTGTTATGCGCCATTTTTGTAACTCAGCATAATAATGATCCCAAACACATGGATTACAAGATCCACCGCCACAACAATCATCATCCGCTGGCGGTAAGGGTTTTTCTAATGGCTTCGACATCTATATTTCAGTACTTATTATAATAATAGCGATATTATACGATGAAAGCCGAATGATTTTCTATTGATATGAGGTAAACATTTTGTAGTGATCAATTAGTTTTGGCTACGGATTTTTATTCAAGGGAATATATTTTTCTGAGTCGTTGGGTGTAGGCTTCCGTACGAGAATGACGAGGCTCGACAACGTAAACTTGTCGAGATAAACCTCGACCTACAAGCGGCCATACATTCGTAATAAAAAAGCCTCGTATAAACGAGGCTTGATATTTTACGCTACGACGTTTTAATCATCTTCACTTAATTTTTGCTCTAAATAGTGAATATTAGCGCCACCATTAACAAAACCTTGATCGTTGAGAATATCTTGATGCAAAGCAATGTTGGTTTTAATACCATCAATCACTAACTCACTTAAGGCGTTACGCATACGTGCCATAGCAACGTCGCGATTATCACCCCAAGTGATAAGTTTACCAATCATTGAGTCGTAGTGGGGTGGTACCGAATAGCCCGCATAAATGTGAGAATCCCAACGAACACCTAATCCTCCAGGAGGATGAAAACGTGTGATTTTACCCGGCGAAGGAATAAAAGTACGAGGATCTTCAGCATTAATACGACATTCAATAGAGTGCCCAGCAATTTTAATATCTTCTTGGGTATAAGATAATGGTTGCCCTGCGGCAACACGTAATTGCTCTTTGATTAGGTCAACACCGGTGATCATCTCTGTCACAGGATGCTCAACTTGAATACGTGTATTCATTTCAATGAAATAGAATTCGCCATTTTCGTATAAGAACTCAAATGTGCCGGCACCACGATAATTAATGTCAATACAAGCTTTACAACAACGCTCGCCTATCTTGGCACGCATTTCTGGGGTAATGCCCGGTGCTGGAGCTTCTTCAACAACTTTTTGATGACGACGTTGCATTGAACAATCTCGTTCACCTAAGTGAATAGCGCTACCTTGGCCATCAGCCATTATTTGAATTTCAATATGACGAGGGTTTTCAAGGAATTTCTCCATATAAACCATATCATTTTTGAAAATAGTCCCCGCTTCTATTTTAGTTAAAGCGATAGAGTCAATTAATTCTTCTTCAGTGCGCACAACACGCATGCCACGGCCACCACCGCCACCAGCAGCTTTAACGATAATAGGGTAGCCAATGCGCTTAGCATGGGCTTTATTTTCCGCTTCATCATTATTTAGTGGACCATCCGAACCAGGAACACAAGGAACACCGGCTACTTTCATTGCCCTGATTGCCGCAACTTTATCACCCATTATACGGATGCTTTCTGCTTTTGGACCAATAAAGACAAAACCAGATTTTTCTACTTGTTCAGCAAAGTCCGCATTTTCAGCTAAAAAACCATAGCCAGGGTGGATAGCTACTGCATTAGTGACTTCTGCTGCTGTGATTATTGCAGGAATATTAAGGTAACTTTCAGGTGCTGATGGCTTACCGATACAAATTGTTTCATCAGCTAATAAAACATGTTTAAGGTTTTTATCGGCAGTAGAATGCACAGCTACAGTTTTGATGCCAAGCTCTTTACATGCACGTAAAATTCTTAATGCTATTTCGCCTCGATTGGCGATAACTACTTTATCTAACATGGAATGACCCTTTTTGGTTGGGCTTATTCAATGATGAATAGCGGTTGATCAAATTCAATAGCATCTTCATTTTCTGCCAAAATAGCTTTAATTACACCAGATTTGTCTGCTTCTATTTGATTCATCATTTTCATTGCTTCAATAATACATAAGGTATCACCAGCATTAACGTGCTGACCTATCTCAGCAAATGCAGGTGAATCTGGTGAGGCAGAGGCATAGAAAGTACCAACCATTGGCGAGCGAACTTCATGACCTGAAATTTTAGGTACTGAATCTGTTGCGGGTGCAGCTGTAGCAGGAACCATAGGAACCGCTTGCATTATAGGGGCTGCTTGCATCATAGGCGTGGCTGCTATGGGGGCTCCTCGGATGATACGAACTGATTCTTCCCCTTCAGAAATTTCTAATTCATTGATACCTGACTCTTCAACAAGCTCAATCAGTTTTTTTATTTTACGAATATCCATTGCAACACCTTTATGATTTATATTTTGCGATAATAATTGTAATGGGCGTGTTCACGCCTATTGTTATTTCTATTTATTTACTAAATTTGTTAAATAGTGATGAGCGGCTTTTAAGGCATACTCATAACCGTTGGCACCTAGGCCACAAATGACACCAATAGCGACATCTGATAAATACGAATGCTGTCTGAAAGGCTCTCTTGCATGAACATTAGATAAATGCACCTCAATAAAAGGGATGTTCACCGCTAACAACGCATCACGAAGAGCAACACTGGTATGGGTAAATGCTGCAGGGTTTATAATAATAAAATCTATTTTCTGATGTGCTTGATGAATGGTATCAAGTAAGTGATGTTCGGCATTTGATTGCACATCACTTAATTCAATATCAAGCTCGTCAGCTGTTTGTTTTAGATCACTGATTATTTCATCGAGTGACAATGCACCATAAATTTCAGGTTCTCGTTTACCTAACATATTTAAGTTAGGTCCATTTAGAACTAAAACATTAAACTTGGTAGTCATTTGTTGCTAAAAACCTTGAAAGTTAAAACTAACAGTATAATTGCATAAAAAAGTAATCCTTGGAATGCAAAATTATAAAAAAGTTTAATTTTGTGATATTTAGCGATTATTATAGTGTTTTCGCAGAATATAGCAGCAAAATACAGGTCTTACCTGTTGGGTTTTATATTTAAGGATAAAAATTTTGTAATTTATTCGTTTTTTACTAAAATAATAACTAACCACCTTAAATAGTTAATTCATTGATTTTTAAACCATTGCATTGTTCTTTATTGTCTGGGCATAATTATAAAACGCCAAAACAAGTGTGACGTATACGTGTATAAGGATATAGGTATTAATCTTATTTTTCTCAGGCTCTTCTTATTTGTCGTTATCTTTATAAGCAACGCAGCTTTTGGCGTCAGTGTAATTAGTCATAAATCTGTTGATGTAAAATCTTTAACGACATCACAATTACGTAGAATCTATACCATGCGTCAATTGCAATGGTCGAGTAATGTCCGCATTAAAGTCTATGTTTTATCTAGTAATCACCTTACCCATAAAAATTTCTGTAAAGAAAACCTACGAATTTTCCCCTATCAACTTGATCGTATTTGGAATAAATTAACTTTTTCAGGGTTAGGTGTTGCACCTACAGTAGTGAAAAATCAAGCCGAGTTATTGAGAATTGTTTCGACAACGCCCGGAGCCATCGGATATATTGATAATGTAAACAAGGAAGGACATGTTAATGTTATTGAAATTAAATAATAAAACTCAGTGCTATAAAACAATATTATTGCTGATGCTAAGTTTTGCATTCAATTATTGTGTTGTGGCTAATGATGAGTTCGATAAAACGTGGCAAGTGCATGGTTTTGTTGCACAAGGAATGATCAATGTAAATGGTAGTAATTTTGTTAATGATGAACAAAATTTATCACTAAAATTAACAGAAGTCGGCATTAATACTTCCTATCAGCATTCCACTAACTTGAGATTTACAGCGCAAGTTGTTTACTTAAATGGTGGTAATAGATATAGCAAAGGAGCACGCGTAGATTATGCGTTAATTGACTGGACTGCCTACAACGATGAAAACTGGTTGGTTAAAGTTTATTTGGGACGGTATAAAAACAATCATTGGTTATACTCTAGCACTCGCGATGTTCCTCATACCCGACCGAGTATTATTTTACCACAATCTTTATATTTCGATGGCTTTCGCGACATTGCAATGGGAGCTGATGGCATTGCAATAAACCTAAATTATAGCGCTGAAAGTTTAGGTGATTTCGATTTTAATTTTAGCTATGGCTCTTCGGAGTTGTCTTCAAAAGAAGTTAAAGTACTTTTAGGGGAACATGCGCTCGGTAGCGGTAAGAAAAAATTTACTGCACAAGCAAGTCTCAATTGGCAGCCAGAATATTCACAATGGCGTTTTGGGCTGTCACTCTTGGATTCTGATTTTAATTATCATCAACATCATCAACAAGACTTTTTTTCGGATGGTACCTTTTCCTTTCAACAATATAGTATCAGTGCTCTATTTGAAGGCGAATACTGGCAGTTTAGTAGCGAAGCTTTTCAGCAAAACTTTTCTCAAGACGGCTTTTTCTTTCCTGGCTTCCATCAACGTAATATCGGTCAAGGAGCATATGCTCAATTTCAATATAAATACAATGATCAACTGAAGTTTTTGTCTAGATTAGAGCTTTCTTATGCCGATAAAAATGATAGAAATGGTAAAAAACTTGAAAGAAAAACTGACGGGGTAGTACCTCGTTACTTTGGTTATCAACATGATATTACGTTAGGTGCATCATTTGATTTTAATGATAAATTACGTTTACAAATTGAATATCATAAAATTAAAGGAACGTCACGACTTACGCCCATTACTGCCCCCAATAAATTGTTAAATAAAAATGAAAGTTGGAGTTTATGGGCATTGCAATTGATGTATTGGTTTTAAGGGATGAATAAAGTTTTCATTAGTGTACCAACAAAGCTGCTAATGCTGGTGGTTGGTGCATTATTGCTATTAAGTGCTGGCTTTTCTGTAGTTTCATTATCAAGATTAAATCAAGAGTTTCAAACCTATCAAACAGAAACTTTAGAACGAGGTGAAGAATTATTTACTTTGCATCAAGGCATACTCAGAGAAAAATTAGAAATTTGGGTTGAGTCTTTTGCTGATCTCGTAAATTTACAGGATCAAGATGATTTTTCTGCCGTATCTGCAGGGCTTACTCAGCAGTTTGATGCTTTACAACTACATTATGATGTCGAAAGCCTATGGCTTATTGATGAAAGTCAGCAAGTGCTTTATAGCTCTAGAACTATTCCTAATAATGTTTTAAATAACGTGCTTATGCTTTTAGATAAACAAGAACCACAACATCAAATTTATTGTGAAATATCTTGTGAACAATTATTAACAATTCCTATCGTTAATAAAAAAGGCGAGGTAGCAGTTGTTGCCATTAGTACTTCTTTAGTTGACCTTATTTATAAAATTAATGAGTCACTTAAAAGTGATGTTGCTGTTGTGAGTTTTGCGAAAAATAGTCAGGCAAAGCTTTATGAAGCTCATATTGTTACCGCATCAAATACTGAGCTTATTAAGGCGTTGTTTTTTGAACATAAAACGGTTAGCGATTTAAAACATACTCAACAAAACGGTATTAAACTAGAGATAAACTCAGGCAGTTACCTGATTAATTTAATGTCATTATCATCAAATATCCAACGTGAATTCTATATGGCGTTAATTGATAATGTTACCTCTATTACAGTGGAATATGAACAATATCGTCGTCAATTTCTCTTATCCGCACTGGCAATATTTGTCACTTTAGCTATTTTTGTTTATTTTGTGGCCAGCCCATTAACTAATCGGTTATTGGTATTATCTAATGTTTTACCACTGTTAGCTCGCAAAGAGTTTGATCAGTTCCGACGTATTAAAATTAAACGAAAACGTTTTTTTGTTGATGAATTAGATGTGCTCGCAGGTGCAACAACTGATTTAAGTTATGAACTTGAGCAATTAAATATTGAAGTTGAGCAAAAAACTAAAGAACTTGAAAATATCGCCATGTATGATTTGCTGACGGGCTTACCTAATCGGAACATGCTCAATTACCAATTACGAAAATCCGTAGCTAATTTAGCGCGAGTAAAACAAAAAATAGCGGTATTATTTCTTGATTTAGACGACTTTAAAAAGGTTAATGATAGCCACGGACATAGTGAAGGTGACCGTTTACTTATTGAAGCCGCGAGCCGTGTGCGTTTAAGTATTCGTAATATTGATGTAGCTTGTCGTTTTGGTGGTGATGAATTTGTCGTGGTATTAGGGCAAATAGACTCAGTAGCAGAAGCCGAAGAAATTGCAGAAAGCATTTTACAACGTTTCAAATTACCGATCAAAATAGGCAGCAGTATTTTTTATGTTACAACCAGTATAGGTATTGCGGTTACTGATGACAAAAATGTAAAAGCCGAAGCTTTGGTAAGCCATGCAGACATTGCTATGTATGAAGCAAAAGATAATGGTGGCGCACGCTATCACGTTTATCATCCTGAAATGTATCAACGTGTTGCACATCGTGTAATGCTTGAAAGGGATGTTCGTCAGGCGCTGGCTAAAAATCAATTTAGCTTGAGTTTACAACCTCAACTGCAAGCAAAAGATAAAAAAGTATACGGCTTTGAAGCCTTGTTAAGGTGGCATCATCCTGACCGAGGTTTGATATCACCAGATGATTTTATTCCTATATTGGAAAATTCAGCTTATATGATTGAGCTAGGTTATTGGATAATTCGTCGCTGTTTTGAGTTGTCTGTAGCGATTGAAAAACAAGGGGTTATCGGTACACGTATCGCTATAAATTTATCTGCAGGTCAGTTTGTCGACCAAAATTTACCGTCATATTTACATAGCTTAATCACTGAATTTTCGATACCCGCTACTCGTTTTGAATTAGAACTCACCGAGCAGACTCTTGTAAAAGATGTTGGCCATACTATTAAAATGATGGAATCATTAAAAGAAATGGGTTTTAGTTTCGCAATTGATGATTTTGGTACAGGGTATTCCTCGTTAGCTTATTTAAAACAAATGCCTGTTGATGTCATTAAAATTGATAAAAGTTTTATTTTTGGCATGTTAGAAAACCATGCGGACTATCAAATTATCATGTCTACCATTGCGATGGTGAAAAACTTAGGTTTAATCGTCGTTGCCGAAGGTGTTGAAACGAGTGCGCAACTTCGCAGTTTAGAACAAAATGATTGTGATTTAATTCAAGGTTATTATTTTTCGAAACCGGTACCTGAAGCTGAATTATTGGACTTTCTTGATAGCCATATTGTTAATGGCTATTGGAAAACTAAAGCGGTATAGGATGGAGCAGAGAGTGTTTAACCTCAATGCTCCCCAATTATTTACCCATGTTATTTAAAAATAGCGTTTACATGTTCAGCAAAATCATCGGCGTCCATAAAACCAGTAATACGTTGCTTAATCAGTTCATTACCCTGCAAATTAAAAAATAAAATAGACGGTAAACCTAATACTTGATAATACTGCTCTAATTCAGCACTATCAGGGGAATCAAATTCAGTCATATCTATCTGTATTAATACCGTATTGTTTAGTGCTTTTTGTACTTGTGGCGTATTAAAGGTGTAGTGTTCAAATTCTTTACAAGCAATACACCAGTCGGCATACAAGTCAACCATTACAGACTTGCCTTGTTGATTGGCAATAACGACTGCTTGCTTTAGCTCTGTTAGGTTTTTAACCATTATAAAAGCGTTGCTATCAGTTTGAATGGTAGTTTGTTGTGCACCTTGTGGTGGATATATAATTTTATAAGCTTGGTTAAAGCCAACATAGAATGCAAAAAATATAAGTAATGAACGTAGACCAAACCAAAAGCCCGTTTTCGCATCTTTATTAGCAACATAAAAGTAAGTTGCTGTTATTAGTATAAGTGTAGTCCAAAGAGCCTCTGTTGCTATACTTGGAATAATGCGTTCAAGTAAAAATATGGGGACTGCAAGTAACAATAAACCAAATATGTTTTTGATTATATCCATCCATGCGCCAGCTTTAGGCAGGATCTTGCCACCAGAACTACCTAAAATTAATAAAGGTAAACCCATACCTAAACTTAATGCATAAAGAGCAGAAGCGCCGAGGAAGACATCACCCGTTTGAGATATATAAAGTAGTGCACCAGTTAACGGTGCGGTAGTACAAGGTGAAGCAACTAAACCTGAAATAACGCCCATCATAACAACCCCTGCAATAGAACCACCTTTTTGGCTATTACTGATGTTATTTAACTTATTTTGCCAACTGCTCGGTAAAGCTAGGTTGAAAATGCCAAACATAGATAACGCTAAAAATATAAATAAAGCACTTAAAGCTATGAGTACATAGGGATGTTGAAATACCGCTTGAAATTGTGCCCCTGCTAGAGCTACCACAATACCTAATATGGTATAAGTAATTGCCATGCCTTGGACGTAAAAAAAAGATAAAGTGAACGCTTTTTTAGTGGTTAACCCTTTGCCAGCACCAACTATAATACCGGTTAAAATGGGATACATTGGGAATACACAAGGTGTGAATGACAATAACAAACCGCCTACAAAAAATGCCAACAGGGTTAATAATAAACTGTCTTGTTTTAACATATCCGCCAACTGGTGTTGCTCACTAGTCGTTGGTTGGCTACTCTCTACCTTTAATGGTTCTGTTGTATTTGCTAATGCGTTAAGAACATTTTGACTATCGTCACTACTAATAACATCACTAAGTTCAATCTTTTGCCTTTTAGGCGGATAACAAAGTCCTTTCTCTGCACAACCTTGATAACGAATGGTAATACTTGCATTATAAGTTGCTTTGCTAATATCGATGGTGAAATTAAGCTGCCCAGTAAATATTTTTTGTATACCAAAAAACTCATCTTCATGGTCTTCACCATCAGGTAAAACGACTGGAATAATTTGTGCATTTTCTGTAGTAAATTTAAACTGGTGACGATATAAGTAATAACCTTCTGCAACATTAAAACTGATATTCAACTTGTCATCTTTTTGATGGAAATTAAATTCAAAAGCTTCATCAACATGTAAAAACTCATCATCATTACTAAATAAAGACGCTGAAGAGGTATCAAAAATTGATTTTTGTGCGTGCACAGAATTTGTTTGAAAAGCGGTACTGGCAATGACTAGCCAAAAAAGATAAACAAAATTTTTCATAATTACTACTTCAATGAGCCTTTAATCCAGTTTAAATAATTCTTATCACCTTGCTGGATATCAATGGCAATAATCTCAGGAATATCGTATGGATGAAGTTCGTTAATTTTTAGCTTTAATGCCGAAAAAAAACAATTTTGAGTCTTAATTAATAGTTGTACTTCATCATCGCTCGTCAATTCACCTTGCCAATAATATATGGACGTAATGCCCGGTATAATGTTGACACATGCTGCGAGCTTATCGGTTACAAGTTCAGTCGCAATTTGTTTTGCTACTTCTTGATTCGGGCATGTGCATAATACGATTTGATACATGACTCTTCTGCCTGATTTTCTCTCTGCCTGTCAATAGCTTAAGCATACGCTATTGACAGGCAGAGAGAAAATATCTAATAGCCATAATTTCTAGCTATTACCGTATTGCTTGAAAAAGACCCGATAACCCCCATATATGTTTCAATAAAGTTTTAGAGCACTATTATGTTTCGATTTTTATTTATACTTTTTATTGTTGTTCCTATCATTGAAATCATGGTGTTAATGAATGTTGGTGCATGGCTTGGTGCTTGGCCAACTATCGCTATTGTTATTATTACTGCATGGCTTGGCGCTAAAAATGTTAAGCAACAAGGTATTGCCACTTTAAACTCAGTGCAAACTAAGATGGCACAAGGAGAAATGCCATCTGATGAAATAGTTGCTGGGGTATTATTACTTGTTGCCGGTGTGTTCTTAGTCACGCCTGGCTTTGTAACCGACTTCTTTGGTTTATCGCTATTAGTGCCGCAAGTACGTAAAGCGTTAATAAAATCGGTACAAGGTCATTTAGTTAATAGCAAATCGTCTGCAGGCTTTACTTATCAAAGTGATATTCATAATCATCAAGCTGGGGGAGGTAATCAAAGCCCTTTTCAGGATTTATCTCAAGGTATAAAAGGCTCATTAAAAGGCTCATTAAAAGATAAAGAAGAAAAGCCTCGTGATCATCATCAAGGGGAAACTTTAGAAGGTGAATTTGAGCGTAAAGAGTAATTCTTTTACAATTTTTAGTCATGGGACTTGTGAACTTTTAAAAAAGCCCCATTTCATATGCAAACAATTTTGTTAAACCCATTTTTATAAAATTAAAAATCTCAGGAGAGAAGATAAATGAGCATTCGTCCATTACATGATCGCGTTATCATTAAACGTGAAGAAGCCGAGTCAAAGTCTGCCGGTGGTATTGTTTTAACAGGTAGTGCTGCTGAGAAATCAACACGCGGCAAAGTTATTGCTGTTGGTAACGGCCGTATTTTAGATAACGGTGAAGTACGTGCCTTAGACGTAAAAGTAGGCGATCAAGTAATTTTCAGTGAAGGTTATGGCGTTAAAACTGAAAAAATTGATGGTGATGAAGTACTTATTTTAAGTGAGTCTGACATTTTAGCTATCGTCGAGTAATAGCTCTGCTTCGCATCCGATTGAAGGTAATAAGCAGAAGCACTCTGTGGTTGATTTGATAAAAAGATAAATTGTAGGTCGAACTTTAGTTCGACAAACTAATAAATATAGGAATAAAGAACATGGCTGCAAAAGAAGTATTATTTGGAAATGACGCACGTGCAAAAATGCTACGTGGCGTAAATGTATTAGCTGACGCGGTAAAAGTAACTTTAGGCCCTAAAGGTCGTAATGTTGTATTAGATAAATCTTTTGGTGGTCCAACAATCACTAAAGATGGCGTAACTGTTGCCAAAGAAATCGAATTAGATGATAAATTCGAAAACATGGGCGCACAAATGCTCAAAGAAGTTGCTTCTAAAGCTAATGATGAAGCGGGTGACGGAACAACTACTGCAACAGTTTTAGCACAAGCAATTGTTAACGAAGGTTTAAAATCTATCGCTGCGGGTATGAACCCAATGGATCTTAAACGTGGTATCGACAAAGCCGTTATTGCTGCAGTTGCAGAGTTGAAAAACTTATCACAAGAATGTACTGATAATAAAGCGATTGAACAAGTTGGTACTATTTCAGCTAACTCTGACGAAACTGTTGGTAAAATCATCGCTACAGCTATGGATAAAGTAGGTGCTGAAGGTGTTATTACTGTTGAGGAAGGCCAAGCATTAACTGACGAATTAGATGTTGTTGAAGGCATGCAATTTGATCGAGGTTATTTATCTCCATATTTCATCAACAACCAAGAAAATGGTAGTGTTGAATTAGAAAGCCCGTTTATTTTAATGGTTGATAAAAAAATCTCAAATATCCGTGAATTACTTTCTACATTAGAAGGTGTTGCAAAAGCCGGTAAGCCATTATTAATTATTGCTGAAGATGTTGAAGGTGAAGCTTTAGCGACATTAGTTGTTAACAACATGCGTGGTATCGTTAAAGTTGCTGCAGTTAAAGCGCCAGGTTTTGGTGACCGTCGTAAAGCTATGTTACAAGACATCGCTACATTAACTGCCGGTACCGTAATTTCTGAAGAAATTGGAATGGATCTTGAAAAAGTAACATTGGAAGATTTAGGTCAAGCAAAACGTGTTGTTATTACTAAAGACAATACAACGATTATTGACGGTATTGGTGAAGAAGCTGATATTAAAGGTCGTGTTTCGCAAATTCGTGGCCAAATCGAAGATTCAACTTCAGACTACGATAAAGAAAAATTACAAGAACGTTTAGCTAAATTAGCGGGCGGTGTTGCGGTTATTAAAATTGGCGCAGCAACTGAAATGGAAATGAAAGAGAAAAAAGCGCGTGTTGAAGATGCATTACATGCTACTCGCGCAGCGGTAGAAGAAGGTGTTGTTGCCGGTGGTGGTGTTGCATTTGTTCGTGTAGCACAAGCGCTTAAAGACATGGAAGGTGCTAATGAAGACCAAACACATGGTATCAATGTTGCTATCCGTGCGATGGAAGCACCACTTCGTCAAATCGTTGCTAACTGTGGTGATGAGCCATCAGTCGTCTTAAACGAAGTACGCAATGGCAAAGGTAACTACGGTTACAATGCAGGCAATTCTACTTACGGTGATATGTTAGAAATGGGTATTTTAGACCCAACTAAAGTAACACGTAGTGCTTTACAATTTGCTGCATCAATTGCTGGTTTAATGTTAACGACTGAAGCGATGATCACTGATGCTCCACAAGATGCGTCTCCTGCAATGCCTGATATGGGCGGCATGGGTGGTATGGGCGGAATGGGCGGCATGATGTAAACGTACTACCCAAGTACTAGTACTTCCTAGAAAAGCCCGTAAGCTTATAGTTCACGGGCTTTTTTGTTGACTCCACTTTCTAAGTCATTCCATAATATATTACTACTTCCCAGAATTATTGGGTGTTAATGAGGAGTATCATACTTTTATTTAGTTTTTAAATTAGTGATTTTATATACGTCCCTCCCATTTTTCTACCCCGCTTAGGAGATTTTAATGGTATTAACAATAGAAGAAGTTAAGAATATATCCTGTCCTGATGATAAGGCACAGATCAAAAAGTCTGATGTCACAGTTTTTACTAGTTAAAGTCGGTGGTTCTACGTTTTGGCGGCTTAGGTTTAGGAATGCTAGTAAGTATCAAGAAATGATTTTAGGAAAGTACCCCCTCCACATCTCTAAGTAAAGCGCGTAAATTGGCAGAAGAAGCGAGAGCATCTTTAATCTGCTTTTCATTTAAATGTTTTCTAACCTATCCTCACAATGTCGCAACAATATTTTTTTAGCTTTTGAAACATATCCTTTGGAGCATGCATCTGATATTAGTCATTCAATCTCCCTAACATGTTGAGCGTATAGAATAAAAACATCATTCCATCATTTCGATACTAATCTTTTATGTAATGGAAATTTTTTGCGTTCATTTATTTCCTTTGAAGTTAAATACTCTAGAAATCTTAAGTGACCAAAACTTATTGACTTCACAAATTACATTCCGTGTAATGATAAAAAAAGGCAACCGTTAAGCCGTCATTTTGACGTTCAAGGAGTGAACGTTTATCAGCTTGCTGCTAACCGTTAAATAGTAACTAACCTCAAGCAAAAGAAATGTAGGCTGGTTCTCTTCGTTTTGTGAGAGATTAGCCTTTATTGGTTAAAGAAAATGAGAGGGTAGATTTTTCACAGTGAACTAATGATTGTTAGAAATTAAGTCTGATGTAATGATTGAGAGTATCAATATTACAAGCTCTGGTTGATGGCATCTCGAAGTTGAGCCAGATTTAGCGGCTTCTTCAGGCGTTTATTGATATTCAATTCAGATAGCTCAAGGCTATCGTTATAACCCGAGCATAAAATTACTGGCAGCTTGGGGCGTATATTATGTAGTTCTTTGATCAATTGTGCACCTGTCATTTTGGGCATGGAATAATCGGTTAAAACCAGATCATATTTGTCTGGGGCTTGCTTAAATATTGATAAGGCGTCAGCGCCATTATGGCACACCTTGATGGTATAATTTAAATCTTCTAAATATTCCTGATATAACGCCGCGATTTCAATTTCATCTTCAGCGATAAGAATTGAACCAGTCCCTTTTTTTCTGTGACTAACGGGTGGTTTTATTTCAATCACAACAGCATCAACTGCAGGAAAGTAAATAGTAAAAGTTGTTCCTTTCCCTTCTTCGCTGTCAACAAAAATCTTACCATGATGTTTTTTTACTAACCCATGTACTACACTCAACCCCAGCCCGGTTCCATGCCCTTGTTGCTTGGTGGTGTAAAAAGGGTCGAAAATATTTTTTTGAATATCTGGGCTCATACCGCAACCCGAATCTTTGATCTTTAGGCGTAAAAATGGTTTATTTTTATCATGAAAATAATCTGGCAGTTCTTTGGGTTGTTGTAAACTGACTTCTATGGTGCCACTTTCGTGCGTGATGGCGTGATAAGCATTGGTACAAACGTTTAACAAAATCTGATGGAGTTGAGTTCGGTCGGCCATTATGGGAAGGCATTCCATTTGAATGTCTTTTTTAATTTCAATATTAGAGGGTATTACCGACCTTACCATTTTTAGATCTTCTAAAAGAATTTTTGATAAATCTAAGGTTTCAAGTTCGGTGGTTTCCATTCTGCTAAAGGTGAGTATTTGTTTGACTAAAAAAGCTGCTCGTTCACCGGATACTGTGATGGATTCAAAATATTTTCTAACGCTATTATCATCGGAAAGTTTTAATAATCCGATTTCGGCGTTGCTTAAAATAGCCGTGAGTATATTGTTAAAGTCATGTGCAATTCCTCCGGCGAGGGTGCCTAATGATTCCATTTTTTGCGATTGAAGTAGCTGGTGTTCCAATGCCTTTCGTTCGACAATTATGCTTTTCAATTCAATGTTTTTACTTTCTAGTTCATGGGTTCTTTGGCTAATTTTGTGTTCAAGATTATCGTAAGATTTTTTTAAAGCATTCGACATTGTTTGAAATGCATTGGCGAGAATTCCTATTTCATCGTGTGATGAAACACTCACTTTTTGAGTTAAATCTCCATGGGAAATTTTGAGTGCGTGTTCTGTCAGTCTTTGCAGTGGTTTACTAATGCTGAATGTTAGAAATACAGCAATAATAATTAAAATAGCTAAAATGAGCGAGATTAAAAAAATAGTTTTTTGTAAGACCTCTTGCAAAATTTTATGAGCATTTTGTGCCGCCAATCTGACGGTGACTGTTGATGACTCTATGGACTGTGCATGACCAGCACTTCTTTTTAAAAAATAAGTATTTAATCCACCGCCAAAGATGTTTTTTTGCAATGCATAGTTTTCACTTTTCATCAATTGAATGGCATCTATAGGATTTCCATCATTTACTAGCTGAATGGCTTTGTATTCCATTGCAGTCAGATTAATGTTGGCTTTAGCAATTTTTTCAAATATTTGTTTGTCTTGTGGGGCTCCGATTGCTATTACTTGTTTGAGCGCCAAATCTAACTCAGGTTCAAAGGCATAATAACGCTGTAACCAACGATTCTCTTGAGTCAGAGTGTAGTTGCGGGCACTCTGTGTCAATATCTCGTCGTAATAACGGATCAGTTGTGCTTGATTATCCAAATCTGTCGCACGGCTTAGATCGTCTATACTCATGGGTATTTTTTTTTCTAGCGGCTCTGCCATGGTTTTTAATTGGGAGTAAACCCAAAAGGCTTCCAGCGTCGTTAAAATAAACACCAGAACAAATCCTAAGAACAATTTATATTTGATCGTCACTGTGATTACTCAGTAATAATTTCTTTGGCATCATTTATAACGTCTTGGGGAATGACAATATTGATCTCAGATGCGGTTTTCTGGTTAATAATGATATAGTTTTCTCTTGGTGATTCTGTTCTTAACCAAGCAGGTTTGGCGCCTTTGAGGATCAGCGCGGCCTTTTCACCCGATATTTTCGCAATGCTTTTAAAGTCTCCGATATTACCGACCAAATGTCCCTTTAGAACTCCTTCTTTATTACAGGCAAAAGTGGGGATATGATTTCGTTTGCTAAATTCGACGATAATTTCTTCTCCACCAGCGTGGGTTAAAGTATCACAAGTCGAATATATGGAGTCAAACAGCCCTTTATTGGTTTCAAGTTGATTTCTAATATCTTCTAAGTCGACTGCCGCTATATCAATAACATTGATGTCACGCTTAGCGAGTAGTGATTTAACGATTTTAAATTGGTTGCTCGAGTTGGGCTCTCCTTCCCTATGAACCACTGCGAGGGTTTTAGTATGCGGAAAGATTCTTTCAAAAATATAATACTGTTGTGAGAAAGGTACGAAATTACGGGTACCTACCAAATGATTTTTAGATGACTTTAAAGAGGCGATAAGATTTGACTCTACCGGATAAGTACATATTGAAAATACTACTGGAATGGGCTGATCCATTTTTTCTGTCATTTGTTTTGCGATCAGTGTGCCAGGGGTCGTGAGCGAATATATTAGGTCAACTTTGGCATCGATAAAAGATTGAATGATTTGACGCTGCTGATTTAACTGGGTTTCAGAGTTTTTGACTATATATTCTATATTTTTCCCTTCAATGTAGCCACTTTCAGTCAAGCTCTGTTTAAATCCCTCGACACTCAAGCCAAATTCTGGATTACTCCCCCAGCGAGAAATTCCAATTGTAATAAGCTCTTCTTTAGTTCGATCTGAATAGTTATAGGTCAGTGCGCTAATAATTAATAAAACAGTCACAATGGCTAGATAAATTTGGCGAAAGCTATTCTTTTTGTTTGTTCCAGTCATATAAATCACCGAGAAAATAAATACCTTTTGAAGGGTAAAAAATAAAAATATGAATGTTTATAAGTATGGCAGGTTATAGCTAGATCTGTTTTTATTTGTCATCTTGAAAAGTGTTGATAATTAGTATATTAATTCTATTTCATCTAACCTTAACTGGTTCTAATGCCCACTTTTGAGGCTTGGTACTTAATTTTACTCAAAACTACCGTCGTCAATGTGAAAAAATTAACGTTTACTACGCATTAATGACTCTATTTTACGCAGTTCTAATCATTTAAAATAAAGCCCGAATAGAAATATTCGGGCTTTTTGTTTGCCATTGCGAACCGCTGAACTAATGGAGTAAAGAGCTTATCGGTTTGAAGTGCTGACATGAGGAAGCGAACATTACTGATTTAATCATACATGTTTAGTTTTCTAATACGCAATGGGGCATATATGGACGCCCCGGTTAATGCAAGGTTTAATGAAGATACAGTCTGCTGTCATATATCCGACGTCTAGGTTGGCTGTTTCTAGCCAGCGCCATGATGTAATCCGAATCCTGTCTCCTAATCACAAAGTCGACATTAAAATGACAAGCCCCAAGGCAGGTTTTTACAGGAACGGTTGACCGTTTTTCATCAAGCATTGCAAACTTAAACTAGGTTTAAAATACTTACTTTGTTTTCTATTTATCTATGCCGCTTTAAAAGCACAAGTGGCTTTGAATTCATCATTACTTGTTACAATAACCCAAGCGATTCGTGTTAATTTATTTGCAAGAGCGACAATTGCTTTTGCTTTTCCACTGCGTATAACAAGCGCATTGAACCAACGGCTCAGAGCATCTGTTCGATCAGGCGTATATTTCGAAACCGACCTTGCGCCATGAATTAATAAAGCCCTTAATTCATTATTGCCATTTTTGGTGATACGGCCTAGCTTTGCCTTACCGCCAGAGCTAGCCTGCCGTGGAACTAAGCCACACCAAGCAGATAATTGCCTTCCGTTTGAAAATTGTTTTCCAGTGCCTACCTGACTTAAAAAAGCGGCGGTGACTATTGGGCCAAAACCTGGGATAGCAAGTAAAGCTTGATATCTTGGTTGTTGTTTACATAATGCTTCCAGCTCACTTGATATTGATTTGATATCTTCAGTTAAGCCGTTTACTTCTAGGAATAGGCTATAGATTAGTTTACGCATCACATCTGATAGTTCATTGTCAGGATCTTCTAAAATTTCAGGAACCTGCTCTCGTAGAGACTTGAAACTTTTAGCGATAATAACGCCATATTCACTTGCTAAACCACGTAACTGGTTAGATATAGCGATTCTTTGAACAACTAATCTTTGTCTAACGCAGCGTAGCGACTTAATGTCTTGTAGCTCGATTGTTTTTATTGGTACACCATGTAAATTTGGTCGTGAGGCTGCTTCACAAATAGCACGTGCATCATTGGCATCATTTTTCTGGTGACCAACAAAAGGTTTAACGTGTTGAGGTGGAATTAATCTAATTGAAAACCCCATTTTTTCAATAGTTCTAGCCCAATAATTAGAGCTTCCACATGCCTCCATAGCAATGAGTGTATTTTCTGGAAATTGACGCACCACATCTAAAAGTCTTGCTCGAGTCACTTTTTTGTTAGAAGTAACTTTGTTTTCATTGGATAGAACACACACTTGGAAATAGTGTTTTGCTAAATCAATACCAACAACTTTAATGCTCATGATGACTCTCCTAAAAATTGAATTTAATCAATTTGAGTATGGCGCATTTGACGCCAACGGGGAGGGGCGTCCATCACATCACAAAGCGAGATAGAACTTTAGTTTAAATAGACAAATTGGTATGAGAACTTATGTTCCTCACTTGCCTATATGCCAGTTTTTTCTTAAAAATAGAGTCTAAATATTATTTTTGAGTAGTTAAGATAATTTCAACTTTGAGTTTGTTTTTTAAAAGTGGTAATAGCATTTATCACATCACAACTTGGGAGTTCCTTTATTATATTCATTACAGGAAGTCCCAAGTTGACAATATTATTGTTCCAGTCTGCGGGAGTGTTTTCAACAGGAAAAATAAAGTAGCCAGCAATATTGTATTCGTTTAATAAATTGAAGGACTTTTCTTGCTTAATGCAACTTTCATGGGTATTAATCTGTATTGGCATAAATCCCATTCTTATGATTTCGTGTTCAAGTCGTGTTACTAGTTTAATTATCGATGGATCAGTTGTATCGTTTACAAAAATAGCGATTAATTTAGAAGACTTTCCTTTTAGTGATGCGGCCCCACGGTTGTATATATAGCCAAGCTCATCAATAGATTTACGTACTTTTTCTTTTGTACTTTTGCTCACTTTATCACTATTGGTTACCACTAAAGATACTGTGGATTTTGAAACGCCAGCTAGTGCGGCAACATCAATAATACTTGGTTTCCTGATTTTTTTAGATAGTTCCAACATGTTAAATACTAACCTCTATTCTCATGTAGAAAGAAAGTTAGCTCTCCTCCTGAGACTAATTGATGATGGTCAATAAAATATGCATTCACTTTTTTGTTATTGAAGTTAATATCTGAAATGTATTCATCTTTGTTGTTATTTTTTTTCGATTTAATGACTAATTTTTTTCCTGAGTAATAATCTTGATTGAGAGTAATCGTGATTTCGTCAAAAGACGGTGTCACTAATGCAAAATTCATGTCCCCTGGAGATACAGGGTAAAAGCCCATCATACTAAAGACTAACCAAGCAGAAAGTGTTCCCGCATCATCATTACCTGGAATTCCTCCAGGTGTATTATGAAAGTACTTTTTGATAAGTTCAGTTACTTTTTCTTGGCTACGCCATTCTTCTCCTGGCACATAATTAAACAAATAAGGATAAGTAATATCAGGTTCGTTTGCCATATCGAAATTGTCGGTTTCAAATGTTTTGACGAGTTCTTGAATAAAGGTATTCTCCCCGCCTAATATTGTTATTAAACCTCGAATGTCGTGTGGTACATAGAATCGATAATTCCACGCATTACCTTCTATATAACCAGGAGCAGGTTCGAAATTTCGACCAAGTTGGGGATCATAAGGAGAAAACCAATCGCCATTGTTATGTTTGGGTCTTAACATGCCTGTTTCGCTATCAAATAGTTTTTTGTAGTTCATCGAGCGCTGCAAAAAGAGCTGATAATCCTTTTCATGGCCTAAAGCTTTTGCCAATTGCGCAAGATTCCAGTCGGCAATATAATATTCTAAGCTGGTAGAAACCGTGCCTCCCCACTTATCTTCACCATCAATGGGCACATAGCCAAGCTCGCTATATTTTTTATTTTCAGGTCGGAGTAAATTATGCTTCGTTGTTAGGGCTGCTTTTTTTGCAAATTGGTAGGCGGCATCAACATCAAAATCTGTAATACCACGTAAGTAAGTATCAGCAATAACGGGAGTAGCAGGATCGCCAACCATTACGTTTGTTTCCATTGCTAATAGTTCCCATTTCGGTAGCCAACCACTTTCTTTGGCCATATCTACCATAGTATTAACCATTTCAGATTGTATTTCCGGGTAAAGTAAACTCAATAGTGGGTGTAGGTTTCTATTGGTATCCCATAATGAATAAACGCTGTAGCGGTTTTTACCGTGGGTATTTCCTATGCCAAATTGACCCATAAGTGGGTAATCGCCATTACTGTCTTGAATAATATTAGGGTGAATGAGAGTGTGATAAAGCGCAGTGTAAAAAATAGTTTTCTTTTCTTTACTGCCTTTTACTTGCACACGGCTAAGGAGTTGTTGCCATTTTTCTTGAGCTTGATCTCGTGTCGCTTCAAAATCAAACTTAGCTTGCTCCGCGCTAAGGTTTGCGCGAGCGTTTTCAATACTGACATAGGAAATACCAACTTTAACTGCTATTTGTTCACCTTCTGTGGTATCAAATTGAAAATAAGCGCCAATATCGTCGCCCGCTATTTCATGACGATAGTTTTCATAAGGCTTATAGGTATCGTTGTAGCCGATCCATTCTCCCTCTACGCCTTTATATTTGGGCATTTTTTTCCACGCACCCGCAGTTTTAGCTGCTTTACTGAGTTTAGCGACAAAGTAAACTGGGCGAACGTCTTCTGAGTGATAACAAAAGGTACCAATTGTTTTGAAACCTTCGACCTCATCATTTGCAACAACTTTGAGCATACCACCACTTTCGTTAGTTAATCCTAAACCAAGATTAAGTAGTATCTGAGATTGGCCTTTTGGAAAGGTATAACGACTAATACCGGTTCGTAAGGTGCTGGAAGTTTCTACTTCAATGGCATATTTATTTAAAGTATTACGGTAATATCCAGGAGAAGCCTGTTCATTGCTATAAGTTGAGCCATATTTTTCAGCATCGAATTCTAGTGTGCCTGTTGTTGGCATTAATAAAATGCTACCTAAATCTGGACAACCCACTCCACTCAGATTGACATGACTAAAGCCAGTTAAAAAGTTGTTATCGTGGATATAACCGCGTGAATTCCAAGCCTCATCTTTTTCGAAGGTATTCTCTTTTCCAAACTTAAAAGCTACGTTAAAAGGTACAACAGAAGCCATACCATGAGGAAATTGTGCTCCAGGGTGAGTAGCGCCAAAATTAGAGGTACCAATAAACGGATTAACAAAACTGGTTACAGTTTGAGCCGTAAGAGAAAGTGAAAAAAAGAACAACAACAAAAACAATGGACGCACAGTAATTGATCGCATAGTTATTTAGGCTCCGAAGTCATATTAAAAATAAGGGTACCACCTGCCATAATATCTTGGTGCTTAATGGTAAAGTGCTCATGTTTATTGCCATTAAGGTAAACAGAATCGACATAGATATTCTTGGCTGATTGATTGTTGGCGATCACAGTAAATATCGTATTATTGCTAAGCTGTATTTGTGCACTATTCACTTGCGGGCTACCCAATACATATTCGCCTGATACTGGGTTAACCGGATAAAAGCCTAATGCACTAAACATATACCAAGCTGACATTTGTCCTGCATCTTCGTTTCCTGCCAACCCATCAGGTGCATTGGTGTATAAATCTGCCATTATTTGACGAACTCGCTGTTGAGTTTTATGTGGTTGGCTTACGTATTGATAAAGGTAGGGAACATGATGAGCAGGTTCATTACCATGCACATATTGTCCAATATAACCCGAAATCCACTCAGGTAATTTTTCAATACTTTGTTCTGTTGTGAACATAGTATCGAGTTTATCTGCAAATTTTTCTTTGCCGCCCATCAACTCAATTAATCCTGTAATATCATGTGGGACAAAGAAATTATATTGCCATGCATTTGCTTCACAATAATCTTCTGGGTGATAGGCGAGGGGATCAAAATCAGATTTGAACATACCTTGTTTATCTTTAGCACGCATAAAGTTTGTCGTCGTATCAAAATGTTGTTGATAACTATTAGCGCGACTAAAAAAATACTCAGCTTCTTGATATTTACCTAACGCCATTGCCATTTGTCCAATGCTCCAATCATCAAAGGCATATTCAAGTGTTAAAGATACGTTCCATTTACCTTGTTCAAAGGGAACATACCCCAATTCACGGTATGTTTTGATACTAAAATCATCCTGCATTGCACTTTTTTTCATAGCAGAAAAAAGACGTTCACCGTCGATGTCATCATCCGTAATAATACCTTTAAGGTAGGCATCCACTAATACGGGCACAGCGTGATAACCCATCATCATATCCGTTTCATTACCTTGGAAATTCCACACGGGTAACAAACCATATTCGTGATAATGAGCCATTAATGAAAACATCATTTCTTTACTGTGTTCAGGGTCAGTAATGGTTTTCCATGGATGTAAGGCGCGAAAAGTATCCCATAAGGAAAAGAACGAATAACGTTGATAACCTGATGCTTGATGAATGTTACCATCGGGGCCTTTATATTGACCATTGCTGTCAGAAAAAACACGAGGTGCTAGATGGGAGTGATACATTGCCGTATAAAATTGCACCATATTATCTTTGGTTGCATCAATAGTAACTTTAGCAAGGGCTTGTTCCCATAAATTCTCAGCTTCTTTTTTTATGGTATTGAAGCTTTTATTGGCACCGTCAACAAGTAGGTTTTGTTTTGCATTTTCAATACTAACTGAGCTTATCGCCGTTTTAACAATGAGTTGCTTATTTTTACTTATATCAAAATGCAGTTGTGCAGCAATGCCCTGTTTATTTTTTGTATTGTACTGACGCTTATTCGCTGTAATTTTTTCATTGGCGATCGTAATGTCGTGACGCGTAATGACTTGTGAAAAAACAGTGTAGAAATAAACGCGTTGATCTTTTGCCCAACCGGTCGATTTCCGATAACCCGCAATGGTGTGATCATTGATGAATGTTAGTTGCGTAGCGACGGTACTGTCCCAATTACGCGCATAGTTTAAATCAATTTTCACTCTGCCTTGTTGATGTTGATCGGCAAAGGTATATTTCTGTACACCCGTTCTTAATCCTGCGGTTAGTTCAACATTGATATCATAATCGTTTAAATAAACTTGATAGTAGCCAGGTGAGGCTGTTTCATTCTGGTGAGAAAAAGTAGAGTAGGTGGTTGGAGATTTATTAATATCATCCAATACTTCTTGTTTTGCTATGCCTGTTAAAGGCATAAATGATATGTCATATAAATCACCCGCTCCAGTGCCCGATAGGTGAGTATGGCTGAAGCCAGCGATAATATTATCTGGGTAGAAATAACCAGAAATCCAGTCCCAACCATTACGACCATTATCTGGGCTAAGTTGTACCATACCATAAGGTAGAGTAGCCCCTGGATATGTTTTTCCTTTGCCGGCTGTGCCAATAAAAGGGTTAACATATGAAATAAGTGGCACTTTTTCTTGCTGTATATCCCGGAGAGAAACACTTGAGCAAGCAGAAAGTACCAGTGATATGAGCAGTATAAAACTCATTGTTTTATTAGTGTTGCTCATAACAATGAGTTTTTTTTTCATTTTCAATCCAATCTTTATTTACTTGGTGTATCTAAGTATGTGTCACCAAGTACTCGTAATACCTCAAAACATGCGCCTAAGGTGTGATAATCACACTTTGCGCCTGCAGCACTTTTTTGATCATTGTATTTGCTGTTGTCATTCTTTAATACACGAAACCATGCACCATGTTTATGGTCAACCATATGCTGCCAACTGTACTGCCATAACGCATTATAGTGCTCTAAATATTGCGATTCGTCAGTAACTTGATAAAGCATCGCGGCGGCAGCAAAACTCTCTGCTTGTACCCAGAAATACTTGTCGTCATCGCAACAATTCCCTTGTGGATCAAAACCATAAATTAAGCCACCATGCTCATGGTCCCACGCTGTAGTGTATGCGCGATCAAATAATGATTTGGCTCGTTCGACTAACCAAGGTTGTGGGTCGTGACGATTAAGCATTAATAACAACTTACACCATTCAGTTTGATGTCCAGGTTGAAACCCCCAAGGACGATAAAGGTTTTTTGGGTCATTTTTATTATATTCCCAGTCAGGTAAAAAGTTTGTGGTGTAATGTTCCCACACTAAACCATCAGTAAGATCTGCTTGTCGTAGTGCAATGTTTTCTGCAATAGTTTTAGCTCGCTTTAAAAACTGAGGTTCTGATGTCGCTTCATATGCTGCAATCATTGCTTCACATAGATGCATGTTGGCGTTTTGCCCACGATAATCACTTAATACGCCATCAGCGCTTATTTCATCCGCATACAAACCAAATTCAGGTTGCCAGAATCGCTGTTCTAAAAGTTCATATACGTTCAGCAATTCATCATTTGTGCAGATAATTCCTGATTTTTTTGCTGCTGCATAAGCAAGTAATACAAAAGCGTAACCATAAGCTTGCTGAGTCATGTCCTCAGCCTGATGATTATTTAGTGTCCATGCATAGCTTTGTTGCTCTTGTTGCCAATGAACCTGCTCAACATAATCTAAACCATGCTTTGCCATTTTTAGGTAATCATTATCTTGGTAAACCAACCCCGCAAGAGCGTAATTGACTATTATGCGTGTACTGCTGACTAATTGGCGGAATTTGTCATCAAAATACTCACCATTATCAAAGAAATTTTGATAATAACCACCCGTTTGATCAATAACGCGAGGGTTATAAAACGCTAGAATTGACGTAGCATGTTCTAGTAGAAAGTCTCGGCTATAAAATGCTGTCTTATTTGATGCATCTGACTGCGGATTCGTCTGTTTAAGTTGTTGCATAAGCTTCTCCTAATTTGATCTTAACTCGCTAAACGTAGAGTTCAGTCGGCCAATGTTCTTGAATATCACTAAAATGTGGCAATGCCGGAAATGCGCCGGGCAATGTTACTGCGTGAGCACCACAATGAGAGGCGAATTTGATCAACTGCGTGAGTATGTTTATTGAAGAAAGCGCGTTTCTAGGCTCTGTTAACTGACTCAAAGCAAAGAGTAATGCACCACTAAAAGCGTCACCACCAGCAGTTGTATCCACAGCCTTTATGTCTGGTACGGCAATTGTAGCGCTGCCCACTTGAGAGAAAAATTCGATCGGATGTTCGCCGTCAGTTATCACTAATAATGAGACCCCGCGCTGTAAACAGTTTTGTGTGTAATCATCGTTATTTCCTTGAGATAAATACTCAAACTCATCTCGTGAAAATTTAATGATGTCAGCGGAATAAACTAGTTCGTTTACTAGCGCTATATCTGCAAAACCTGTTGACCAAAGGTTATGACGTAAATTGACATCAAAACTGATAATCGACTGGTGTAACTTCGCTTTGCTTACCGCTGTTTTAGTGGTCGCTGTGATTTGTTTATCAGTGAGTGTATTGCTGCAGAAATGAAATAGCGGTTGCTCGGTAAACCAATGATCGTCGACTTGTTTTGGCGAAAACAATACATCTGCTGATGCTTGTCGGTAAAATGAAAAGCTTCTATCGCCTCCTTCATCAAGCATCACAAAAGCGAGTGCTGTTTTTGCGCTAGGGTGCCTAGCTAAAAATGTAGTATTTACACCATATTCTATAAGGGCTTGTTCTAGGAAATCACCAAAAGGGTCTGCACCCACTTGGCCTGCAAATAACGCCTTCCCACCTAGCTTTGCCACAGCAACTGCAGCATTTGCAGGTGCGCCGCCTGGATATTGGCGGTAGTTATTTAATACCAGTGGTCCATCTTTTTGTTTATCGGTGTTTAAAAAATCAATTAAGGCTTCACCAAAGCACAATACAGGTCTCATGCTTTTACCTCAATAATGTGTTCTTCGTGTGGAGCATTAGCACCTCTAAGGGCATACCAAACGATATAAATATAGGCAAAAGCAGGAACAATAAAACTCGCTTGCACTGAAGTAGCATCAGCTACAACCCCTTGAAGCAAAGGGATAATGGCACCACCTACAATAGCTTGACACAATAGCCCAGATCCTCGACCCGTTAATGGACCCAACCCTTTAATGGCTAGAGTAAAAATAGTAGGGAACATAATGGAGTTAAATAAACCCACGCTTATTATCGCCCACATTGCTACTTCACCATTGCTGTTGATCGTTAGAGTGATCAGTAAAATAACCAAAATTGCATTACTAGCCAATAAATAAGTAGGCTTGATTACTCGCATTAACGCAGCACCAATGAAGCGACCAATCATTGCAGCACCCCAATAATAAGACACCATTTTGCTTGCCTCATGTTCGGTTAAACCACCGATATGACTCTCTGCAAAAAAGTTTACTAAAAAGCTGCCGATAGAGACTTCTGCGCCAACATATAAAAAGATTGCTAAGGTGCCATATAATAATGGCGTGTGTTTAAAAATTGAGTCATGGTTTTTTTCAGCTGCTTCAGGATTTTCTACAGCAGTAATGACGGGAAGTTTGATTTTTGAAAATACGAGCGCTGTGATGATCATCACACTAGCTAATATTAAATAAGGTAATTGCACTGCAGTCGCAGCGATAATGGTTGTGCTAGCACCAAAAATTAAGGCGGCACCAAATATTGGACCTAAAGTGTGACCTAATGAATTAATGGCTTGTGCCAAATTGAGCCTACTTGCGGCGGTAGCTTCTGAACCCAATATGGCGACATAAGGGTTAGCTGAAACTTGTAATATGGTGACACCGCTGGCAAGAATAAAAAGGCCGAGTAAGAATACCGCATAAACTTCTATTTCAGCAGCAGGGTAAAAGAGTAAACAGCCGGCAGCTATGGTTAACAACCCAATGATAATTCCACGTTGATAACCTACTTTCTCAATCAATTTCCCAGCAAATGGAGAAATAATAAAATAAGCGCCAAAGAAACAAAACTGTACTAACATCGCTTCGGTATAATTGAGATCAAATGCGGCTTTTAAATGTGGAATAAGGATGTCATTGAGTGCAGTAATAAACCCCCAAATAAAAAACAATGTTGTCATTGCAACAAAAGCAAAAGTTGAATTCATCGCATTTGTTACTTTTAAATTTTCTCCCGAAGGAATATTACCAGCCATAATCTTGCCTTAAATCGTTTACATTAAAAATAAGTGTTTTGTTTATTATTTACCTTCGAGCGATAAAGAATAGGGGCGTGCATCACTTGATATTGCCCATTGTTTGTTAGGGGTGGGGGACATCGAAAAATCTAGTGTGCCTCCTGCTTGAATGTCGTGGTGGTCAAGCCATGTTTTATCGTAGCGTTTACCATTTAATGTGCTTGATTGAATGTAGTGGTTACCATCAAGGTTATTGTTCGCCTTGATGACAAATTGTTTACCGCTTTCTAAGGTCATGGTTACTTTGTCAAATAACGGACTGCCAATAACATATTGGGTAGTACCTGGAGTTACGGGGTAAAAGCCTAGTGAACTAAATACATACCATGCAGATGTTTGGCCATTATCTTCATCTCCTGCATACCCATCGGGCGTTGCTGAGTAGAGCTTGTTCATAACTTCTCTTACCCTTGTTTGAGTCTTCCAAGGTTGTCCAGCGTAGTTATACAAGTAAATCATATGTTGAATAGGTTGATTACCATGAGCGTAGTTACCCATGTTGGCTATTTGCATTTCTCTAATTTCATGAATAGTGAAACCATAATAAGAGTCATCAAAATCTGGTGGCATACTAAATACTTCATCGAGCTTATTAACAAAAGCTTGATCACCACCGATGAGTTGTTTTAAACCGTTAATATCTTGAAATACCGACCAGGTATAATGCAGGCTATTTCCTTCAGTAAAGGCATCGCCCCATTTCAAAGGATTAAATGGAGATTGAAAGCTGCCATCTTGATTTTTTCCACGCATCCATTTGGTTTCAGGATCAAATACATGGGTGTAGTTATATGCTTTCTCTAGATAATGTTTTGCTTCATCTTGTTTACCTAATGATTTTGCTAGCTGAGCAATATTAAAATCAGCAAAAGCGTATTCTAAGGTGCGAGCTGCATTTTCATGAATACCCACATCATATGGGATATAACCTAGATCATTGTAATAGCTCAGTCCTTCTCGTCCTACTGAATATACTGGGCGGCCTTCTTCAACTGTTGCGCCTTTTGTCATGGCTTGATATAAGGTTTCTATATCAAAATCCCTAATGCCTTTATTGTATGCATCAGCAATATTTACCGCTGAATTTGAACCTATCATCACCCCACGATGTCCAGGGCTTGCCCACTCAGGCAACCAACCAGATTCTTTATAAGTATTGACCAATCCTTGCATGATCTGTGCATCCATCGACGGATACATTAAGGTAAAAAATGGGAATACAGCGCGAAAAGTGTCCCAAAAACCATTATCGGTAAACATATAACCCGGTAATACTTCACCGTTGTATGGACTGTAGTGCACTATTTTACTATTTTTATCGTATTCATAAAACTTACGAGGAAATAGCAGTACGCGGTATAAAGTTGAATAAAAAGTGCGCACATTTTCAACATTGTCATCTTCAATGCGTAAACGTGATAGTTCTGTTTGCCATGCTTGGTGAGCTTTGGTCTTTGTCGTATCAAAGTCATCATTGCCAATCTCACGTTGCAAGTTTAACAATGCTTGCTCTGGGCTTATAAAAGAAGAAGCTACTTTGACATGAACGGCTTCACCTTTTTTGGTTTTAAAACCAATTATCGCACCGACATGATCACCTTCGTTTTCAGTAGAGTTTTTTACCAATTGCCACTGGTCACCCCAGGTATGTGTTAAGTCAAATTCCTTATCAAATTCGGCCACAAAATAGTTATGAAAATTATCAGGAACACCGCCATGATTATTACGTACATAGCCAATGATTTTACGTTCTTTGGGAAAAATTTTAACCATAGAACCTTTGTTAAAAGCATCAAGGGTGATATATGCATTGTCGGTTTCAGGAAAAGTAAATTTAAAGTGAGCGGCTCTTTCTGTCGGACTTACTTCTACGGTGACATCATAATCAGCCAAATAAACTTGGTAATGATGCGGTGAGGATTTTTCCGCCTTGTGTGAAAACCATGATGCACGTTCATCTTCTTGAAACTTTAATTCACCAGTAACCGCCATAAGGGAAAATGCTGCATAGTCATTAAGCCAAGGACTTGGTTGATGTGTTTGTTTAATACCTCTTATTTTGTCATCGTTATAATTATAGGTCCAACCGTTACCCATTTCGGCCGTCATAGGCGTCCAAAAATTCATACCCCAAGGAGTCGCTATCGCTGGATAAGTATTACCGTTTGATAAACTATGCTTAGAATCTGTACCCATCAGTGGATTAACATACTGGACGAGGTCATCTTTTACGATATTGATGATGCTATTGTTAGTTGTGTACTGCTCGCCAATATTTTGAGTGCAGCCATAAATCAACACAGATGATAAGAGTATGACAGATATTAACTTTTTCATGTTTTAATGGCTCATCCGTTGGTGAAAACGTTATGCTAAAAAGCAGCTCAATTGTTGTTACTAGAATACAGGTCTAAATTTTCAGATAAAACTGTAATCGATTGCAGTCATTTAGGTTATACTATGGTTTTACAATATTCAACCGTAATTTTTGACTATTTGAACGAAAAAATTGATAGTTATGCCTAATATAGCCGTTAAAGGGCAAATAGTTATAAAGATTAAATAGAATTCATCGTCTTAATATGCCAAATTAAAGCTTGTTTGATAATTAAAATGTCGTCGGTTGCACTATTGCACGTAGCAGTTCAGTTAACTTTTAGGTACAGAATAAATAATGTCAACAATTAAGAAAGTTTGTCAGTTAGCTGGTGTTTCTACTGCAACTGTATCAAGAACCCTCAAAAATCCAGATATGGTTAATGAAAAAACCCGTGAACGCATATTCAAGGCTATCGCTGAGGCTGGATATCGACCAAACGTTTTAGCATCTAGTATCAAAACTGGGCGCTCAAACTCTTTGGTTGTCTTAGTTCCTAACTTATCTAATCCTTTCTTTTTAAAGATAATACAAGGGATAGAGCAGGCTGCTCAAGAAAATGGTTATTCTGTATTGTTAGGTGATACACAGGGCGAAGCCAAAAGAGAAAATGAGTATGCCAGTATGGTTTTATCGAATCGAGCCGATGGCTTGATACATTTGGATCATTCATTTCCATTTTCAAAGAATGATGAGACTTTAGCTGAAAACGTGCCTATGGTAAGTGTGTGTGAACGCATTGTTTCAAATAAGAAATATCCTGTGGTAGAGCTCGATAATTACTCTGCGTGTCGAGCCTTAGCAAATCATTTAACCAGTTATGGGCACAAACGTTTTGGCGTTATTGCTGGTCAAAAAGAGAGTCAAATATATCGAGATAGACTTAGTGGTATCAAGAGTGTGTTGCAAGAAGAGGGCATCACTCTTGAGGATAGTTTGGTTGTCGGTGGCGAATACAGCATGGAGGCTGGAGAAATAGGCGCTAGAGAGTTGTTATCCAATATCAATAGGCCAACCGCTATTTTCTGTTTTAACGATGATATTGCTATAGGCGCTATCCACGAAATTAAAAAGCACGGCTTACGGGTGCCTGATGATATATCGGTAGTTGGTTTTGATAACATCAAAGTATCTGCATATATAGACCCGCCATTAACAACGATTGACCAACCCGCTTATGATATGGGCCGTAAAGCGGTTGAAGTTGTATTGCAACAGATTAAAAAGAAACCACTACAAAGAGATCGAGAAATTGTTCAATTTAGCCTGTTAGAAAGAGAAAGTAGTGGACAGCTTAAAATGTAATACATTGTTAATAATGCACTATTTTAGTTTTGTCTGTGTATTACGGTGTGCTTTTTAATCTTTTGATTATTAATAGTTATTTCGATTTTATGGTTTTCGTTCTCTTCTATCCTTTTCCACTTCATATTAAAACTTACGAGTTAGCTAAAAAATAATCAGTAGAAGAGTTGACATATCTATTTTTAGATTTTAGTATTGGATGTATTGTAATCGATTGCAGTTATTCTGTTTTAGGTTGGAATATTCAAAATGTAGCTATTTATTGATGTTTCTAAATAGCTTTTTTAATTACCAATACTGCAATCGATTACAGTGTGTACTAAGTAATAATAATAGTTGTTGAATTTGGTTATTGATTTTGTAGTAAAACACGCGAAGTAAGTTGAGTTCACAAAGAAAAGCTCCAATAAAATAATAATTAATATGCGAAATACTAAGGAGAAAATCACATGAAGGCGAGAAGATTAAACACCCCCGTTTCTTTTCCTTTATCCACATTGTTTAAAAAATCAGTGTTGTTTTCGGCAATAGCTTGCTCTATTGGCTTGGCACAGGCACAAGATGTAGATAAATCAAAAGTAATAACTACTAAAAAAAATGTTGAACAAATTGCGACAAAAGAAAAAATGGAAGTCATTGAAGTGCGAGGCATTCGGGCTTCAGCTGCAGCCAATTTGGCTATAAAACGACTATCAAATTCTACCGTAGAGGCCATTACCGCAGAAGATATCGGTAAATTCCCCGATAAAAATATAGCTGATTCATTACAACGAGTACCTGGTGTTGTGATTCAACGCAGTGGTGGAGAAGGCTCTACTGTTAGTATTCGTGGCCTGTCGTCTGATTTGACTTTTACTCAGCTTAACGGCAATTTTATTGCATCGTCACCTGGGCGACCATCACGTTCATTTTCTTATTCTCTTTTGCCATCAACGATGATTGAAATGGTAGAAATCTATAAATCATCAGAAGCGCGTTTAGATGAAGGCGGAATTGGCGGTACAGTACTGTTGCACACACGTAAACCACTGAATATGGAAAAAAATTCAGGCGTGCTAAATATTGAAAGTACGTACGCTGATATTACAGATAAGCATGAGCCACAATTTAGCGGTATTTATTCATGGAAGAATGACGCAGAAGATTTTGGCTTGTTGTTGGGATTCACTCAGCAAGATCGTACCAATCGATCACAAACTTCTCGAATTAATATAATTAACAAGAATTTCTATTATCAAGAGAGAGTTGATAATCAGGCGGTTGAAAATGGTGCTTATGGTTATGCTCCTCAAAGTATGGTGCAAGACGTACGTGAGGAAAAACGCAATCGCCAAGGGATTCAAGTTACCTCGCAGTGGCGAGTTAATGACAACTTGGAGTTTGCATTTAATTACTTCGGCTTTACCTTGGGTCAGGATGCGATACTAAATCAATTGGAATATCCAGAATGGCATAATAACGATAACCACTGGACCGATGTTCGAGTCGATGCCGACTCTGAATGGGTGACGGGTATAGACTATTCTGCTGCTACAGGGGGGGAGAAACTACCTCTGGATATTCCTCGAATGAATGGTGAGTATATTGTTGAAGAATCCACCTCCGATACTTTTGATTTTTCAGCTGTATATGAGGGTGAGAATTTTGAAGCCAAATTTGTCATTGGACATACTGAAGGTGAAGGTGGACCATCTCTGAAGTATCGTTCTGCCTATTATCCAAAAGAAGCTGTGCAATATTATGGGTTTGATTTGTCGGGTCGTAAAATGACCACCTACATGGACCCTGAATATTTAAATAACTTAAGGGCAGGTATAGGCGGGGCTGCCGATGTACATGCAACAGATTCGAGTTTTATTACCGGTACTCAAGAGGAGGATTATGTTCAGTTAGATGTCAGTTACATGCTTGATATGGGCATTGTTGAAACATTGCATTTTGGCGCTAAGTATCGTGATGGAAAAATTCATCGAGATTCGAGAAATACTTTCTATTTATCACCAGATTTTGATATCGCAGCGGCTGAGGCTGGTAATGGTATTAGCTTAGATGATGATTATTCTCGAAACGGTGGCATTCCTGGACTTCTTGACGTTTTGGCCGATGAACCATTAGATAACTTATCTGATGTGATCAATACCAATTTATATCCAGCAGTTGATTGGCAAAAATACCACGAGTTACTAGAAAATAATCTTGTTCGATATACTAGAAAAGAGCCAAATTTTGTTTATGAAGTTCAAGAAGAAATTTTGAGCGCCTATATACAAGCAGATTATAGATACAATGATTTACGCGGTAATTTTGGTTTGAGGTTTGTCGATAGCACCACAACCAGTTCGGCAACTGACAAAATCGTTTACGAGCTTGATTATAAAGATGCTGCTGGTAATACGCTTCCTGAAGAGTTAAGACGTATAGAAGAATTTGTCCTAGTCAACAAAGAAACTAATGATACCCATATTTTACCTAGTTTTAATATTGTTTGGGAAATAGACGACAACTGGATATTACGTGGTGCCGCAGCTAAAGTGATGTCTCGTCCTGATTATCAAGACTTAGGCAATTTTCAAACATTAACCTATAACTCAAGTGAATATGCTGCGGACTTTAAATTGTGGGAAACCGCCTACGATGAGATTGATGATAGTGAAGGGTGGGTAGGTTCAGGAGGAAACTCTTCTTTAAAAGCATTAGAATCTACACAGTTTGATCTATCCCTAGAATATTATTACGGTGAAGGTTCTGGCGCCAGTATTGCGGTATTTAAGAAAGACGTTGATAATTTTGTTGTACCACTAATACTTGATGTCAAACGTAGCCTGCCTACACGTGACTTTACTGTTACTACAGCTGACAATTTAATGGTTACTGCTGGCGGTGATGACCTCACTGTTAGAAATTTCCGAACCAATGCAAATGGTACCAATGCAGAATCAACGGGGGTAGAAGTTTCTTGGCAACATTTTTTCGATAATGGCTTTGGTTTTTATGCCAATTATACCTACAACGACACCAATCAAGCTAATGTGGAATTAGATGGCACCAAAATAGGTGAGTCACCACTCATCGGTTCATCTGAATATCAGGCCAATTTATCAGCGTTTTATGAAGATGATTTATTTAGTGTGCGTGCATCATATAACGTTAGAGGTCCCTCAGTAGGTAGTTATGTATCTTCGTGGGAAACAAATTTTTATACTGATGAATATGAACAAATTGACGTCAATGCTAGCTACAATTTTACTGATAGCATTATTTTGTCTGCCTCAATTGTCAATCTGACACAATCTGAAACCTACGTTCACCTTGGAAACGACACTAAAAATCGCTTTATAAGCAATAGTTACGGCGGTCGTCGCATTTATGCGGGCATTACCTATAGATTCTAAATTAATGTTATCCCCCAACTATAAGCGCCTAAGTGCGTATACAAAAATATTGGATAGAGGAATGAAAATGAACAAGCTCAATATAACTAAAACGTCGTTAGCTGTATTATTGGCTATGAGTACGTTAATAGGCTGTGGTGGTGCAGATACGCCTGATCCGGAGAAAATTCCCGAACGTGCAGCAATCAATGAAATAACATCAGCTGATATTTCAGGTGCAGCAATTTTGGGTACATTAAATAATGCGGACGTTAGCGTCATGCAATTGAATGGCTCAGCTATTACTATTACTTCAGACAACCAAACAAATAGTGATGGCGCTGTTAGTCTCATAGTCGAGGCTGACCCAAGTTATGGTATTGATACCATGTACAAGATAGTTGTTACCGCGCAAAGCAATACCAGCATGATGTGTGATGCCATTAGTTGTGCAGGTACGCCTTTAGGTAAAAGTTTTTCTGGCTCGCCATTAACCGGTTCAACATTGAGCTCACTTACTTATGTTGAAGTGCCTTACGCAAGTTCGGCAGATGGTACAGCAGACGCAACTTTTCAGGCAAATGCCCTGACAACTATTGCCACGGCATTGGTTGAAAAAGCAGTAGCTGGTGGAAAAAATGTTTCTGTAAGAGAACTCTATGAACTGACCTTAGCAGAATTTTCAGCTATAACGCTTAAAGCTATAGGTGTTTTTTCGCCAGGAACAAACGTATTTGAATTGCCTTTAATTAGCGCAGAGTCTTATCAGAATTTTGTTGTCTCTCAAGACTGTGAAACTTCGCCCGTTGTTGATGAAAGTGGTGATGCCGTTGTTGATGAAAATGGTGATGCAGTAACAGAAGAGTCTTGTATTGATATTTTAGCAGATATAGACGTTATAAAAGTTTCATTAGCTAATGCAGCGTTTGCCAATATTAATGAATTTGAGAGCTTTAATGCACTTTATGATGAAGCAGTATCACGTACTCTAGGGGCAATGTCAGGTGAAGAGGTTGCGCTTAAGCCAATACGAGAGCGTCTACTTGCCTCTGTAAAAGCGATACCTTTCCTTGAGCAACTGGGAATAGTAGCTGAACAAGTTATTGATGTTTCGTTACCGTTTAACGATAACGTATCGAGTGGTGGGCCGGTCCAAGAAGTGACAACTATTGAAAATCTTACTGGCGCTATTATTACAGCACGTCATCGCATTGGCGATGGCGAAGCTGAAACGATGGCATTTGATGGCGACCCTAATACCAAGTGGTTAGATCACAATGACTGGGCAGGAGCGCCAACCGTTGAAGATCCTGCGTGGATACAAATCCAGTTTGAGAAAGCATATGCTGTAAGTAGTTTGTTTATTACCAGTGCCAACGATGCCGATTCACGTGACCCCGAAAACTTTTCGCTTGTTGCCTCGCATGATGGTAGTAGTTGGGTAACGTTAGCGAACTTTATTGGTGAGTCATTTGATCAGCGTTTTGAACGAAAAGAATTTAGATTCTCTAATGGTCTTGCTTATCAGTATTACCGACTTAATATCACCAAAAATAAAGGTGATGATACGTTAATGCAATTGGCCGAAATACAATTAGTTGGTCCCATTTTCTCAAGTGTTGATCATACCGACCCAATAGGTACAGGCGTTATCACTGCCCGTAATCGCATTGGTGACGGTGAAGCTGAAACGATGGCGTTTGATAATAATCCTGAAACCAAATGGTTAGATCATAATGACTGGAGTGGAGCGCCGACCGTAGAAGAACCTTCCTGGGTACAAGTTGATTTTACTGATGCGGTCGCTGTAAACGCGTTGGCAATAACTAGCGCTAACGATGCTGACAGCAGAGATCCTGAAAACTTCAGCCTGGTTGGTTCAAATGATGGTGGCGTTACTTGGACAGAAGTTGGTTCCTGGTTAGGCGAGTCTTTTGATGAACGTTTTGAACGTAAAATATTTAGTGTTGATAACCTTTTAGCTTTTATGAGTTACCGTTTGAATATCACTAAAAACAAAGGTGATGATACCTTAATGCAATTAGCTGAAATAGAGCTAATTGGCCCCGAGTTAGCTGGTTTAAACCATGCTATGACCGCAGGTACAGTGATTACAGCACGTAACCGTATTGGTGATGGCGAAGCTGAAACAATGGCTTTTGATGGTGATGTTAATACCAAATGGTTAGATCACAATGATTGGGCTGGCGCGGCTAGTGTAGAAGATCCATCTTGGGTACAGGTAGAGTTACCTGCAGCGGCTGCGGTTAATAAATTGGCTTTAACCAGTGCCAACGATGCAGATAGCAGAGATCCCGAAAACTTTGATTTATTAGGCTCTAATGATGGTACCTCTTGGATTGTACTAAATAGCTGGGTTGGTGAGAGTTTTGATGAGCGATTTGAACGTAAGCAGCTCAGTTTTGCTAATGACTTAGGTTTTAATTTTTATCGCCTGAACATCACTAAAACTAAAGGAGATGATACCTTGATGCAAGTAGCGGAAATTGAGTTGATAGGTCCACAATATGTTTTAGTAGACCATTCTTCAGACCCTGACGCTATTTTTACTGCCCGTTACAGTATCAGTGATGGTGAAGCTGCAAGCATGGTTTTTGATGATGATGTAAATACCAAGTGGTTAGATCACAATGACTGGGCAGGAGCGCCAACAACAGATGATCCTGCATGGGTTCAAGTAGATTTTGCTGACAAGAAAATAGTCTCTAGTATTGCCATAACCAGTGCTAACGATGCCGATAATCGTGATCCCGAGAACTTTAACTTGCAAGGTTCAAATGACGGCGGCGTAACTTGGACTGAGGTTGCTAGTTGGATTGGTGAGTCATGGGATAACCGTTTTGAGCGTAAACTGTTTGAAATGGGTAATGGTTTTGCTTATACCAGTTACCGGATAAATATCACTAAAAATAAAGGTGATGATACTTTGATGCAAATTGCTGAAATCGAATTAATTGGACCTGAACTATAGGTTTTTAATTATATAATACAAAGATTTGTGAAGAAATAGTGTGCAGGTGCTTTCTACCTCCCATACACAAGCGCAGGCATTCTGTTTCTTCACATCCAGCTAAATAACCCGAAATACTGATATTTCATTCAAAAGTAGTTTGGCTATATTTAATAATAATTTATCCGTATGTGATTTGTGTTATTGCTCAAAGCATATACGAATAAAAGTTTAGTTAAGTTAATTAAAATAAAAGCTTATGACATATAAAAATATTTTGTATTTTGTTTTTCTGCTTTTGGTATCGATAACCTCTAGTGCAGAAATCAATAATAACCGTCCGCCATTCTCATTAACCTTAGCTCAAGTTGAGCAATGGTCACCTAGCTCTGAACTTGCAGATAAAAGCAATATTTCCTTGGAGCCGTTGAGGAAACGAATTGTCACTGACCTCGGCAATAATGAGCAACCATTAGATAATCAAGTCAAAGTACTTATTGCACCTGATGGTATGAATAACTTTGCTAATTATATTAAAGAGCAAGGTAAATTTAATCTCTATAACTTTACTCATTGGTCACATATTGATGTGCTTAATTGGTTTGCTGGTACCGCTAATGAAACGGTAAATTTGCCGGCTAAACCTTGGGTAGAAACTGCGCATCGTAACGGCGTTAAAGTCATTGGTACGGTGTATTTATCTGTTGCGCAATATGGCGGCAACGTCGAAACAGTTGCTCGATTGTTACACCAGGATGAGCAAGGAAGGTTTCCTATGGCTCAAAAATTGGTTGAGCTTGCGCAGTTTTATGGTTTTGATGGTTGGCTAATTAATCCAGAGACCAACTTAACATATGTGAAAAATGCTCAAGGCGAAGTGGTTAAGGACCTATTTGAATATAAAAATGCGGCAAAACTCGGTAAAAAAATGCAAGCGTTTATGCGATATTTGACTGATCTTGCACCTGCAGGCATGGAGATTCATTGGTATGACTCAATGTTACTTAATGGATCGGTAAAGTGGCAGAATGAACTTAACCAAAAAAATGCTCCTTTTTTACAAAATGGACAACAACGTATCAGTGATGCCATGTTTATGAATTATTGGTGGAATGCTGATATGGCCGCAGCATCACGAGATTATGTGAAGCAGTTAGGTCGTTCACGCTATGATTTGTATTTTGGTGTCGATTTATCACCAGAACGTAATGCTCAAAGAATGTTTGAAGGTAATGAGTGGTTATATTCGCTTTTCCCAACGCAGGATACCAAACATGGCAATAAAGGGATTGGCTCTATTGCCTTATTTGGTAACGATGTAAATTACACCTTCACCGGGAATAAACGTAGCAAAGCCTTTAGTGAGTTCAGACAAAACAAAATGGATTATCGTCGTTTTTATGAAACCGAAACACGACTTTTTGCCGGTGATGATTTAAACCTTTACACACATGATGATGTCTCCCAATGGCCGGGACTAGGTCGATTCATACCGGCAAAATCTACATTAACGCAGTTACCTTTTAAAACTAGTTTTAATACCGGTCATGGACTTTTTAAGGCTAAGCAAGGTAAAAAAATAACAGGTGAATGGCACGATATTAGTCAGCAAGATATTTTACCGACTTGGCAGTTTGCTATTAAAGGGGATAATACTAGCTCAATTTATTACGATTTTGAGCATGCTTATCAAGGCGGAAACTCTCTTGCAATTGAAAGTGAGGCAAGTATAAAGATAAGTAATATCCCACTATATAAGAGTGAGTTTTTACTAAACAGTAATTCATATCTCAATATTACCTATCAATATCAATTGCCTACGGATGTTGTGGGTTTGTGGTTAGAAATGGCTGATGGCGAATTAATCACCATACCACTGACAGCAAATTCAGACAAATGGTTAACCAAATCTTTACCATTGGCAAACTATGCTAAGCGGGTGATTAGCCGCATAGGTTTTGATATCGGTAAACATAGCCTAAATAAGGTTTCAATTAAAATCGGCCAAATGGAAATTCGATAATGATAGCCTTAGAGATATGCCTCTGTAGCGATGACCACCAGCGTTTAGTTAACAATGTTGCTCGTGTTTATTTGGCTGGAGGGGAACGTATTGAGTTATGCAGCGCTATGGTACAAGAGGGCTTAACCCCCGATGTCGAAGCTATTAGCATTGCTCGAAAAGCTTTTGCTAAACGTCCAGGTTTAATGGTGATGATACGACCACGAGCAGGGGATTTTGATTATAACATTGACGAAATCGATTTGATGCTCGAGCAGATTACGCAGGCAGCACAAGCGGGTGCCGATGGTGTGGTTCTTGGTGTGTTAACAACAGTAGATAGTTATACAACAATAAATTTACCAGCGTTAAAAAAATTGGTCGCGGCGAGTCATGAATTGAATCTGCAAGTAGGGTTTCATCGAGCCTTCGACGCCGTTAGCAACCGTAAATTGGCGTTAGAACAGTTGATTACATTGGGCGTTGAACGGGTGTTAACTAGTGGTACGCAATGGGGTGAAAGTTCCTCTGCATTAGCTGGATTGGATAGCCTGTTTGATATTGTCACTTGGGCCGAGAGAAAAATTGAAATTGTTGTAGCTGGTGGCATTAACCCTAACATAGGAAAAACCGTATTGAGTAGTCTAGCTGAGCTAAATGGTCGACTTTCTTTACATGCCTATTCCAGCGTATTGACTAATGATGATATCGCTACAGATAAACTAGATGCATTAATCAATTTGCTGTAGCAAGTGTTTTTTAGATAAAGTTGTAATCGATTGCAGCTTTAATGAGTTTTTTAAAAAGTTTTATAATAAGAGTGAAGTAATCTAACTATGCCAAATAATGAAGTATCCCCATTAACCGTGACCAAACAATTATGCCTCAATGGACAATGGCAGTTTCGTCAAGGTGGCAATGGAAAGTGGTTACCTGCAACTGTACCCGGTTGTAATTTTTCTGATTTGTTAAAAAACAACGTCATTGACGATCCTTTTTATCGTAATGAAGAACATAAATTGCAGTGGATAGAAAAAGCCGATTGGCACTATAAAAAGTCTTTTACGGTAAACCAAGAACTGCTGCATTTTACGGACGTTGAATTGGTGCTTGAAGGACTTGATACTTATTGCCATGTTTATGTGAATAATATTTTAATACACGAAAATAACAACATGTTTGTTGGTCATCGTATTTCATGTAAAACATGCTTATTGGTCGGTGAAAACGAACTAAGAATTGAGTTTAGGTCACCGATAAATGAAGTGATGCCTACATTTGAGAAAAATGGTTTTACTTATCCTGCAGAAAATGACAAATCTGAAGAACGCCTCAGTGTTTTTACACGAAAAGCTCCTTACCATTATGGTTGGGATTGGGGCCCACGTTTTGTTACTTCGGGGATTTGGCGTGATATCCGATTAGAAGGGATCGATAGGGCATACATTGACGATATTTATGTTCAACAACAAAGTTTAAGTGATCAGCAAGCAGAGCTAATTTTTCAGGTAACATTGAAAAATTTATCCTCGTTGTTTGGTGCAGATTTTGAAGGGATTATTGATATTGAGTGCGAGAATGTTGATGGTCTTAATCAACAAGTATTTGTCCAGGTTAATTCTTCAGAGCAAATCGTTAATATTCCGCTGACGGTCAATGACCCTAAAAGGTGGTGGCCAAATGGTCTAGGTGAGGCATTTTTACATCAATTTTCGATTACCCTGTCTGATAAAAAATCACCATTAGATAAGAAAAATCTTACTGTTGGGTTAAGAACCATCGAAGTAATAAATGAAGCAGATTGTGATGGAGAATCTTTCTTTATTAAAGTTAATGGTCACGCCATTTTTATGAAAGGCGCCAATTATATTCCATCAGATAGTTTCCTAGATCGCGTTTCATCTGAAAAATATCAAAAGATATTTGATGATGCGGTGTCTGCCAACATGAATATGCTTCGAGTATGGGGTGGTGGCATCTACGAAAATGATGAGTTTTATCGGTTAGCCGATGAGCAGGGTATTCTTATCTGGCAAGATTTTATGTTTGCTTGCAGCCTGTATCCAGGTGACGCTGATTTCATTAAAAATGTTAAACAAGAAGTAGAATACAATATTAAGCGACTGCGCAACCATGCTTGTTTGGCTTTATGGTGTGGTAATAATGAAACTGAAATGGGCATAGAGTTTTGGCAATGGCCAACAACATTTAGTTATTCGGATGAATTGTATCAACGTTTAAAGCAAGATTATGATCTGTTATTTAAACAGGTACTACCAGAATTGGTGTTAGATCTTGATCCTAAACGTTTCTACTTTTCTTCATCCCCGATTGGTTTTTGGGAGAACAAGACTGACGATAATAGAGGGGACAATCATTATTGGGGGGTTTGGCATGGTGAAGAACCTTTTAGTGAGTTTAAAAATCGTGTCCCACGCTTTATGAGCGAATATGGTTTTCAATCTTTTCCTATTATGGCGTCAGTAAAAACATATTCCATTGAAGAAGATTGGCATCTTGAATCTTCTGTAATGAAGACACATCAAAAACACCCTCGTGGCAACAGTTTAATTTGTCAATATATGGCCGAAGAATATCGGGACCCCAAAGACTTCGAGAGCTTCCTTTATCTGAGTCAAATTCAACAAGCGTTAGGGATGAAAATTGCATTTGAGGCTCATCGTAGTGCAATGCCATTTTGTATGGGCAGTCTATATTGGCAATTTAATGATTGCTGGCCAGTAGCTTCATGGTCAGGAATTGACTATTACGGGCGTTGGAAGGCACTGCATTATCAAGCCAAAAGGAGCTTTGAGCATTTAGCTGTTTTTGTCGAGCAAACTGAAGATGAACTGTCAGTGAACATAGTTTCCGATTTACTTAAGGTATCATCATTGCAATTAAACCAACAATTGATGACACTTGATGGTGCAGTTTTGTGGTCTAATCAACAAGTTATAGAGGTTGAAGGTTTAACAAGTATTACCATGTTTCGTCATGAAGTTTCGGCATTGCTAGACAAGGTAAGTAGCTCTGATGTTGTTTTTGTTGCTGCGATTTTGGATGTGAATTCTGAATCGTTTGTGAGTGAAGCATTTCATTATTTTGTGCCAACCAAGGAGTTGTCATTAAAAACACCAAACTATCGAATCACGTCGACCGCACATGATGAACATATTGAGTTTATTATTCAAGCAGATACCCTAGTGAGGCAGGTTCATCTTGCGATAGAAGATAACTTAAATAACTTTACCGATAACTTTTTTGATCTACTACCTGATGTTGAAAAACGCATTAGTTTACCTGTTGATAATGTCAATACAGCAGGAATTAATAAAAGTTCAGAGTTATTAAAAATAACGTCAATTATTGATACATATTTAAACTAAAATTTAGGGTAATTCCATGGCGCTTCAAACGCTTGATTTGATCATTATTGCATTGTATTTGATAAGTATTATTGCGATTGGTTTTTATCTATCAAAACGTGCATCTAAAAATCTTGATTCTTATTTTTTAGGTGGTAAAAAAATTCCGTGGTGGGTATTAGGGGTTTCAAATGCTTCGGGTATGTTTGATATCACAGGAACCATGTGGTTGGTTTCTATGTGCTTTGTTTATGGATTAAAAAGTGCTTGGTTACCTTGGATTTGGCCGATTTTCAACCAAGTATTTTTAATGGTTTATCTTTCTGCATGGTTACGCCGCTCCAATGTTATGACCGGAGCAGAGTGGTTAAAAACGCGTTTTGGTACAGGTAGGGGGGCTGAGTTATCTCATATCGCAGTGGTTATTTTTGCTGTGATTAGTGCTATTGGTTTTATATCTTACGCCTTTAAAGGTATAGGAAAGTTTGCCGTGATATTTTTCCCATGGGACTTATCTCCAGATACATATGCTTTGATCATTTTTGCCATCACTACGTTATATGTCGTTAAAGGAGGCATGTATAGCGTGGTGTTCACAGAACTATTGCAATTTGTCATTATGACTTTTGCTGCAATTGCTGTTGGCATTATCGCGATGAATATGGTCAGTAGTGAAGCGCTTAATGCTGTAATTCCTGCAGGATGGAAGGACTTGTTTTTTGGTTGGGAATTGGACTTAGATTGGACTGGGGTTATTGATTCAGTGAATCAAAAGATCACAGACGATGGTTTTACCTTGTTTGGTTACTTTTTCATGATGATGTTGTTTAAGGGAGTGTTATCGAGTATAGCCGGTCCCGTTCCTAATTATGATATGCAGCGTATATTGGCGACCAAAAATGCTAAAGAAGCGGCAAAAATGAGTGGTATTGTTTCCTTAGTGATGTTTTTTCCTCGCTATATGATGGTAGCAGGGCTCAGCATTTTAGCATTAGTTTATATGGGTCCAGAAATACAAAGCAGTAACGAGGTATTTGATTTTGAACAAATATTGCCTTATGCCATTAGTAATTTTGTTCCTGTGGGGTTAAGTGGTTTATTAATAGCCGGTTTACTGGCAGCATTTATGTCAACGTATGCTGCGACAGTTAATGCAGCACCAGCTTACATAGTTAATGATATTTATAAACGTTACTTCAACCCGACAGGTAGCCAAAAACAATATATCCGAATGAGTTATGTGGTTTCATTATTACTTGTTGCCGTGGGAGTTGGTCTTGGTTTTCTAATTACCAGTATTAACGACATTATGCAGTGGATATTTGGTGCCTTATTTGGCGGGTATGCCGCAGCAAATGTACTTAAGTGGCATTGGTGGCGTTTTAATGCCTATGGTTATTTTTTTGGCATGATGTCTGGTTTGTTGGCGTCCATGGCATTGCCGCTCATTTTTCCTGAAATGCAGCCTTTATATGCTTTCCCTTATTTGCTTTTAGCTGGGTTGGTAGGGTCAATTATTGGGACTTTGGTAACTCCGCCTGAAGATGATGAAGTCTTAATGAGCTTTTATCAAAAAGTTCGCCCATGGGGTTTTTGGCAACCAATACAAGCCAAAGTGCTTGCCCAGTCTCCTGATTTTCAAGTGAACAATACCTTTTCGCGTGATGCCTTCAATATAGTGGTTGGCATGATCTGGCAAATATCCTTGGTTGTATTGCCTATATACCTTGTAATCAAAGAGTTCATGCCGATGATAGCAGCGCTGGCGGTCATGTTGTTGACATCATTTATCTTGAAAAAAAATTGGTATGACAAGCTAGAAAATTAGATATTTTAAAAACAATAATCTTTATTGATCTAACGGTGTATTTAGATAAAGACATGAATGAACTTAATCTGAAATTACAACTAAAGACTAAACTAATAAAAAAGTAAAAAATATGAAAAAATTAATAACGATAGCTTCAGTATTATTGCTTATTTCTGCCTGTAATAACGCAGAGATAAAACAAGCTGATACGGATAAGAAAGCGAATACAACGAATGTTGTTAAACAGCAAGATGTCCTAACTTATGTGGACCCATTTATTGGCACAGGTGGCCATGGGCATACTTTTCCTGGCGCAACCGTACCGTTTGGTATGGTGCAATTAAGCCCTGATAATCTAACCAAGGAAAGGTGGGACTGGACCTCGGGATATCATTATAGTGACCAAACTTTATTGGGTTTTAGCCATACCCATTTATCAGGGACAGGAGTCGGCGATTTACTCGATATTTTAGTGATGCCATTTGTCTCCACTTATCCAGAAAATAGCCAAAATGAAGTTGAGCATTTATATGCTACTTACAAAAAGGAAAATGAAACTGCATCGGCGGGTTATTATTCCGTTTACCTAGAAGATGAAGACATTAAAGCCGAGTTAACTGCGACCGCAAGAGTTGGTGTACATAAATATAGTTTTGGTGATCAAGGCAAACCACAAATATTAATTGATTTAGGTTATGCACAAAATTATGACAAAGCAGTTGATACCTATTTTAAAGTAGAAAATGATACAACTTTAGTTGGTTATCGAAAATCATCTGGCTGGGCAAAACACCAGCCGGTTTATTTTGTCATGGAGTTTAGTGAAAAATTTGAACATCAGTTGTTTAATAACAAAAAGTCAATCAGCGGAACGGAGTTGCAAGCCGAAAAAACGGAAGCCGTATTGAGTTTTTCTCAGCTTGCAGATAAATCAGTTACGGTCAAAGTGGGTATTTCGTACGCTAGTATTGAAGGTGCACGAAAAAATATTGTCGTGGAAGCGCCTGAATTCGATTTTGAAAAAACTAAACTGGCAGCAGAAGATTTGTGGCGTCAGCAATTAAATAAGATATCAGTAACAGATAACGACGAAGTATCAAAAACCAAGTTCTATACCGCACTTTATCATTCTTTTATGGCCCCTCACTTATTTAGTGATGCCAATGGTGAATATTATGGTGCTGATGGAAAAACCCATCAAGCTGTCGGTTACAATCGTTATACATTATTTTCATTATGGGATACTTTTCGCGCATTACATCCTCTCTTAACGATCACTAATCCGGAACTGGTTGATGATTTGGTGAAGTCGATGATGGCTTTTTATGATGAAGCTGGCTTATTACCGAGCTGGGATCTAATGTCAAACGAAACCGATGTGATGATTGGTTATCATGCGGTGCCCGTTATCGTAGATGCTTATTTAAAAGGGTTGACCAGTGTTGATCCAGAAAAGCTTTTCCAAGCCAGTAAAAAATCGGCAATGCAAGACCGCTTTGGTATCGATCTATTTAGAGAATATGGTTACATCCCCTCTGAGCTAGAAGTAGAGGCTGTTTCTAAGGCTTTGGAATATGCCTATGATGATTGGGCGATAGCACAATTGGCGAAATCATTAGAGAAAAATGATGAATATCAATACTTCACTAAGCGTTCTCAAGCTTATAAAAACTTGTTTGATAAAAGTGTTGGTTTTATGCGTGGTAAAGATAAACAGGGTCAATGGGTAAAGAACTTTAGTCCAACTCATGTTGACCACCGTACTACAGATTATACCGAAGCCAATGCTTGGCAATATACTTGGTTTGTTCCACATGATGTGTCAGGGCTTAAAAATTTATTTGGCGGTGAACAACAATTTGTAGAAAAACTTGATGCACTATTTACAGTCAGTTCAAAAATGGAAGGGGATGTTTCGCCTGATATTTCTGGGCTTATTGGCCAATATGCTCACGGTAATGAACCTTGTCATCATATTCCCTATTTATATTCATTTACTCAACAGAAATGGAAAGGTGAAGCTCGGATAAGGGAAATCAGAGAAAGCATGTATCGTGCACAACCGGATGGTTTGGCCGGCAATGATGATGTTGGCCAAATGTCTTCTTGGTATGTATTAAGTGCCTTAGGTTTTTATCCAGTTAATCCTGCAGATGGTCGTTTTATTTTTGGCACACCATTATTTGAGCAAGTCAGCTTAAATTTAGATAATGGACATAGTTTTACCATTAAACAAAAAAATAGTAATGGTAAAAACTATGTCGAAACTACTGAGCTCAATGGTAATAAAATTGAACGAAACTATGTTAAATATAGTGAGTTAATGCAAGGCGGAGAGTTAGAGTTTTCATTTAAATAAAATAAATATACCAGGTCATTATTAGAATAATTTTACCTGTTAATCTCGCTTAAATTTGCAATCGATTACAGCAATGTGCAGATATATATAGATGTGGAAATATGATGAAAAAAAATAACAATGAACCCCTCTATGTAGGGATTGATGGTGGTGGTACTAAGTGTCGGGTTCGAATAGAAACAGCTAAAGGGAAGTTGCTTGGCCAGGGGCTTGGTGGAACCGCCAATCCTTCACACGGTATAGAGACGGTAGTTGATTCGATAAGGACAGCCGTTAATATGGCATTGATGCAAGCGCAACTTTCTCAAAATATGTTACCAAGCCTCGTGGTTGGTGCAGGTTTAGCCGGGTTACACTTACCCAAATACAGTGAGATGATGCGCAGTTGGCAACATCCTTTTAAAGCCTTGTACCTAACTGATGATGTACATGTTGCTACTTTAGGTGCGCACGCTGGCAATGATGGTGCTGTGATTATAGTGGGCACCGGCTTCAGTGCGCTTTCCGTGGTAAATAATCAACAAACTGTCATTGGTGGCCACGGCTTTTTGCAGGCAGATCATTGTAGTGGCTCTTGGATTGGCTATCAGGGTGTACAAGCAGCCTTATTGGCAAAAGATAATTTAACACCTTCTACTCAGTTAACCGAGTTGCTCTTTAAAAAGCTTAAAGCCCGCGGTTTAGCGCTGGCAGATAAATTAGTCGGTGCAGGCGCCTGTCAATATGGCGCATTAGCGCCACTAGTATTTGTTGCTGCAAAAAACAATGACGCTATCGCTCAAGACATAATAATACAGAGTTGTAACTTTATTGAGCGGGTGGTGCGATTATTAGCGGAAACTAAACCACCGCGAATATCTCTGCTTGGCGGTATTGCGGAGAAAGTCCTACCTTTACTTGATAAAAATATTATTACGCAGCTAGTTACACCACTCGATACACCCGAACAAGGGGCTATTCATTTTGCTCATCAACAACACCAACTACAATCAGGAATACATTTATGACCACTAAAAGAGAGTTCTTAAAAATATCACTAGTGGGAGCAACAGCATTAAGTTCAGTTGGAGCTTTATCAACAGCATTGGCTGAGGATAAATCAGTAAATCATGTGAACGAAACTATTGATAATAAGCAAACCGATATTGTACAAAAACCTGTTGTTGTTTCTACCTGGGAGCACGGTTTATCGGCAAATCGGGCCGCTTGGCAGGTTTTATCAGTAGGAGGTAAAGCCATCGATGCAGTAGAACATGGAGTCAAAGTACCCGAGGCTGATCCGTCGGTAATGACAGTTGGTTATGGTGGTTATCCTGATAGGGAAGGTAAGGTCACACTTGATGCCTGTATAATGGATGAAAATCAAAATTGTGGTTCAGTCGCATTTCTTCAACATATCAAACACCCTATTTCGGTAGCTCGTTTGGTTATGGATAAAACACCTCATGTCATGCTTGTCGGGGAAGGAGCGCTCGAATTTGCCAAGTCTCAAGGCTTTAAAGAAGAAAACTTGCTGACTAATAAGGCCAAAGCCGCATGGCAAGATTGGTTGAAAGAATCAACATATAACCCCGTAATCAATGTCGAAAATCATGACACCATTGGCATGTTGGCACTTGATAAATATGGCGACTTATCAGGTGCTTGTACCACTAGTGGTGCAGCTTTTAAAATGTCTGGACGAGTGGGGGACTCACCTTTAATTGGCGCAGGTCTTTATGTCGATAATGACATTGGTGCTGCAACTGCAACTGGCATGGGGGAACTGATGATCAAAACTGTTGGCTGTCATTTAGTGGTTGAAATGATGCGTCAAGGTTTAAGTCCTGAGCAAGCTTGTATCGCGGCTGTTGAACGTATCGCTCAAAAGTTAGGTGACTACAAAAAGTTTCAAGTTGGATTTTTAGCACTAAATAAATCAGGTGAATATGGCTCCTATTGCATTCAATCAGGTTTTAATTATGCAGTTACCGATAAATCAGGAGAAAAATTGCTAGATGCAAAAAGTATTTTATCTTAGGGGCTATCGATTTTTCAGTTTACAACTATCTTGAATATCTATAGCGAGAGTTTACATTGCTTGTTTTTCGAATTAACAATTTCTGATAGCTATTACAATGCACGTCTATATCTAGTTGAGAAAAATTTAAAATACCGTTGACTGTATAAATAATATACGCAATACTTTAGCTGCAATCGATTACATTTTAAGCGGTTATTGAAGCGTATTGTTTGAAAATACAGCTTTTTTAGGAGTTATAAATAGATAGGGAGAGTAGATTTATATAATCTTCCTAGTTTTTTTATTATTTAATGCAATCGATTACAGTTGTAAGGGAGAGCGAGTTAGTCTTGCAAAAACAAACTAATAATAATAATGAAAATTAAAAAGGATATAACATGAAAATAAAAAATGTAATTAAATCTGCTCTGGTAGGTCTATCTTTTATAACAAGTATCTCCTCATTTGCTGAGTCCGGCGTATACGGAGGTGGCCCAGTATATTTAGAACGTAATTATTCAATTAATGAATTAAAAGCGTCTGGATTTACTAACATCGTTGTCTGGACAATCCATATAGAAAGTGACGGGCGTTTCAATTTTAATGCGGAGTTCCCACTCGTCGAAAATGGTGCTTATGTAGGTGATTTGCTTCATCCTAATTTCAAAAGTGATATCGCGTCGTTAAAAACTGGGGGATCATTAATTAACCGGGTAGAATTTGGGCTCAGTGGTTATGGATCTAGTACTTTTACTAATGTCAGGGATTTATTGAACTGTACTGCAAGTCATTGTGGTACCGGACCAAATAGTATTCTTTATCGTAATTTTTCCGCTTTAAAAGCTGCATTCCCCACTGTTGATGCACTCAACAATGATGACGAAAGTACCTATGATATAGCATCCGCTGTTCCATTTCATATCATGCTTGCAGATATAGGGTTCAAGGTCGCGATAGTTCCTTATACGTATAAGTCATTTTGGCAATCACTTGTCAGCCAAGTAAATGCGGCTAGGCCTGGCACCATTGATGTGCTCTATTTGCAAGCCTACGCTGGTGGTTCTTCAAATAACCCCTGTAGTTGGGATTTGGGCATACCTGTGTATCCGGGCTTATGGTCAAGAGATTACAGTCCTTCAGGTATTCAAACCAAAATGCAGAGCTGGAAAAATACTTGTCCTGATCTCGTAAAAGGTGGCTTCATGTGGCTATATGACGATTTCGATAATAGCTCGCAAGTGGCCGCATATGCTGCCGCGATTAATGACGTTTTTGAAGGTGGTACATCTAGCGAGACTGTAATAACTGCTCGTGCCAGCATTAGTAGCTCCGAAGACCAAGATAAAGCTTTTGATGGCGATATTGCAACAAAGTGGTTGGATAACGCAGGAACACCAAGTTCAGAAAATCCTTCATGGATTAACATAAAATTCGGCAGTCAACAATTGGTGGATAAACTAACTCTGGTTAGTGCTAACGATGCACAAGAGCGAGATCCGCAAGATATAGAACTCAAAGCTTCAAATGATGGCAGCAACTGGACTGTATTGGCTAACTGGTCAGGATTGGAATTTTTGGGCCGATTTTTAAGTAAAGAGCTAACTTTTACCAATACCCAAAATTATAATGAATTTAGATTAAACATTTCGAAAAATAATGGCGATGTATCTATGACGCAGATAGCTGAAATATCTTTAGGTACCAATACCGGAAGCAATAGTACCGTTAATGTACATGAGACAGGAAGTGTTACCCTTAAGGAATCTATTGCTTATGGACCCTATACGGTTGTTGCGGGAACTTCTGCAACAGGTGTTCTCTCTGCGGTTAGTGGGGATAGTGGTGATGCAGATCTCTACATGAATTTCGGTTCAGCGCCTATAGCAGGAGTATCAACTAGTTGGGTTTGTCGACCTTTCAAATGGGGATCTGCAGAAAGCTGTGATGAAACAGTTCCTGCAAGTGAAACCACTGTATATTTCATGGTTCATGGGTATAGTGCAGCAAACTATGACTTGGACATTTCATATACAACTTCAGCCGAATAATCCCGAATTAAGTTTAACGTTTCTAAAAAAGGGGAACTCTAAAGTATGAATTTAAAATAACTTAGTTCTTTAATGGAAGAGTATTGAAGGATTTTTTTATCAAACCTTGGGCATGGTGATGCCCAAGGTTAATTAAAGTTTTGTAGTTTTTGAGAATAGAAACTTTACATAACATTTCAATAAAACGTTGACTCGATTTTGGCAAGTAGCTATAGGTAATTCCTAATTTCTAACTCGTTCATGGGGCGATTGCGCCTTAGAGTATAATGTCTAATTTTATATAGCCTTGTTAAGCCTAAAGCTGATTTTTCCATGCTATGTTTGATTAAATAAAGCCAGTTTTGGTTATTGAAAATTTAAAAGTTATATTGAATTTTTTGGGAACAATCCAGTTATTAAAGAGCGTCAGTAACTCAAGGGTATAATGCAGGGTACTTTAATTTAACTGTTTTTATTTTAATTTTAAATCAACCAATTGCATCATTAGGGCGGCATGATGTATTTATGCTGGTCTAAATCGTTGATAACTTCGTTGCTGTTACGCTCACATACAAATATACGTATGCTTCGCTGACCGCGCCTTGTTCTAAACGATTCACTCTGCGCATAAACTCGCGTTAAAATGAAAGCCGGAATAGCAATGTTCGGGCTTTTTTATTTATTAAAAGTAATAACAGCCAGTAGGGAAATTGCCATTACATTGTTTATATTGACTTTTCCAATTCAAAAAAATTATGTTCCTTGGGAGAAATCAATTTTGTAATTTATTAAGAATTTCCCGTAAGTAAGTCAATGATGCGGGTACAAGGTCAAACCCTTCGCCAGATGTGCTTTTCAATACTTGGGAAACGATGCCAACAACCTTATTATGCTTATCAAGTACAGGGCTGCCACTTAAACCATTTATTGAATCAGAGTAAGGCTTAGTGACTTTTAAATTGCTTCCTTTAGCTTCAATAAAATTTCCTTGGTATTCATCTAGAGAACAAGTTTTTTGGTTTGCATAAGTACAACCATAAGCCGTTAATAGTTCACCCGGTTCTAGAGGAGTGTCTCTTAATTCAAGAATGGCTAAGTTTGAATTATTGTTTTTTACTTCAAAAACTAACCAATCTTTAAATAGTACCTTTTCGTCAATCAATTCCGTTTTATCGGCATTAAGTAGGTTCCCCAAAATTACATAACTGTTGCTGTTTTTATTAGGCTGGATACGCCATTCTTTTAATTCGTCTTGTAAATAGACAGAGGTTAACTTAGGGGTTTTTGCTATGAATAATGCATGTTTTACGGTGACCGCAAATAATTTTCCTTTAAAACTAATTAGAAAAGCATTGCCAGCAAATGCATTATTATATTCTTCATTATTAAACGTTACTTGATTGATGCCCGAAAACTGTTGCTGCTGCGTGGCATTAGCTGTTCCAGTCAAAAGTAATGCAGAAACAGCTATTGATAATAGCGTCGACGTAACTATTATTTTACTAAATTTTATTGTTTTAAACTTCATTAAACTTTATCTTCCTGTAAATATATTTTTTATTTTTAAAATAGGCTAATAATTCATTAATCTTAAGCTGGGACCACTAACATTTTGTTAGGTTCCACTTCGTTTTTCCATTTTTAGCTATTGTATTAATCAATCAAGTAGATGAAAATTACGTAGATGTCTACGATAGATGATTAGCGAAATACAGTGCTCGGAGTACACTATGGATTATTTAAATATTAATAAAGAAGCATGGGATAAACGCACCAAGCTTCATGTTGATTCAAAATTTTACGATGTAGAAGCTTTCAAAGACGGCAAATCATCACTTAATTCCGTAGAACTCGAGCAAGTGGGTAATGTTGAAGGGAAAAAGCTTTTACACCTGCAGTGTCATTTTGGTCAAGATACATTGTCATGGGCTAGGCAGGGAGCAATAGTTACTGGGGTTGATTTGTCTACAGAGGCAATTGAACAGGCAAATAAACTTAAATCATCTTTAGGATTAGAGGCAACTTTTATTGCTAATGATATTTGTCAGTTTGGTGATAAAAATACAGAAGAGTTCGATATTGTATTTACCTCTTACGGTGTTCTTTGTTGGTTGCCAGACTTGAACAATTGGGCAAAAACAATCGCTAGTTCATTAGTGATAGGTGGTGAGTTTCACCTTGTAGAATTTCATACTTTCAATGATTTATTATGTGGTTATTCGTATTTTCCTCGAGCGGATCCTGATGTTGAAGATGAGGGAACATATACGGAAAACTGCGATGGTGAAAAATCAACCATGGTAACGTGGGCGCATTCTTTAAGCGAGGTGGTTAATGCCTTAATTAAAGCAGGTTTGCATATTGAGCATTTTAAAGAATACCCATACAGTCCGTATAATTGTTTTGAAGGTCTTGAGTATGTTGCGGGACAGGGCTATCAAATGTTACATAAGGGACAGCAAGTGCCATTACTTTATTCAATTAAAGCACGAAAAGTCGCCTAACAAGAGACTATGGTGTCAATCGTTAATGTTACAAGTAGTTTAATAATAAAAGGAGAATCAAAATGGATTGTTTTATTGGTGCTTTAAAGAAGTATGCTGATTTCACTGGGCGAGCAAGACGAAAAGAGTATTGGATGTTTTATCTAATTTATATGCTTTTATTGATTGTCGTTTACGCTTTGGATGCTGTTATCGGCATGGGTTTACTGTCTATAGTTTTCACTCTAGGTATGTTTATTCCTAGCATTAGTATAGCGACTAGAAGACTTCATGATACTAGCCGGAGTGGTTGGTGGCAGCTAATCGCATTTATACCGGTGATAGGTTTTATTATTCTGGTGATTTTTCTGGCGCAAGATAGTCACGGCACTAATGATTTTGGTGTCAGTTCAAAATATTAAGCAATTATTACTTGGTTGTTTGCTTAGTTGTTTGCTTAGCCGCTTACGGCGGCATTATTTTTCTTATGGATATTTATTATGAATTTGGATAAATCTACAAAACGTATTGCAAAAAGAGTCAAAAAAGGTTTTCAGGGTTACCCTAAAATTTCACTGGCTTATTTTGGTGAATCAGCTGATTGTGCAACTGAAGTTGTGATTGGCTTCACTTTAGAAGAAGGCAGTGAAGTTCAAGAGCAAAAGTTTTCTAGCAAAGGTGATGCTAGAAAAGACGAAACAATTCAAACGACATTATTAAAGGTTATCGAACGCGCAGACGCAAATACGGTTGAAGAAGTTGCAGGTGTTTCCATTATTAAGTGATGCAGTCGTTATCCATACGAAATATAACTCAAAAGTACTGCTCAAAAGTATTACTTGATCTCAACAGACCCTAGCGATAATTTGTATTAATTTCTCTGGCAATTTTTCAATTGGGTTTGCTGTTCTAAAACCGTCTTGTGTTAAACGAATGGTATTTTTGTAGGAACGTACATAGTGACGGCATTCTCGGCAGAGCACTAAATTTAGTATAAATTTAAGCTTTTGGGTTAAGGGCAGTGTATTAGTATGAAAAGCATAGATAAAGCTATCTGCTTGGTGAGAGGTTAATATGGTAAGTGAATTATCTACATTTTTTATAGATAAAGCGCTGTCATTTGCAGCTTTTTCTTTTCCTATGCTCATGCTGTATTCCCTATACATACTATTAACTGATTCTAGTTTTTTATGAATCATGTCTTTTCGTAATAGCGTTCACCAATAACGCACTATTAATAAACAGACCAGAAGTAAATATCCTCTATTCTATTTTTATTAACGATTATTTTATTTTCGATCATGCCCTGGCTTCAAAATAACTTTTAGTGATGTTTTTAAGTATTTAAATCACTTTTTAAAATATAACTAGAGCTATATTAATTATCCCCATCCCCATCCCCCTCAACCACCGCTTATCCCTATCTACTAACCGCTAAGCTTTTAGGGCTTTTCTATCGTTATTTAAAAGGATAGTTTTAGAGTATTATCTGTATTAAAAAGTAGTTAGATTATGTCGAAGATCATCGATACAAGGCGTTATGATATTGATTGGTTAAGGTCGTTGGCTTTTATATTATTGATTTTTTATCATATTGGGCAATTTTATGTGGCTGATTGGGGCTGGCATGTAAAAAGTGCTTATTTGAGTGATTTTTTAAAGAACATCATGTTATTGGTTAATCAATGGCGCATGCCGTTGATTTTTGTTATTTCCGGCATTGCTTTGTCTCTAGTGGAGCCTAAAGTAAATAGTATCAAGCTATTTAAGATGAGGTTTACTCGAGTACTGATCCCTTTGATTTTTGGCATGTTGATAATTGTACCGCCGCAAGTTTATTACGAATTGGTACAAAGTGAAGGTTACTCAGCGAGTTATTTTGAATTCTTAAAGCTATATCTAGATTTTAATACAACGCAGTACGTGGAACATCAATTGATTACCAGTAGAACAGGTTTAACTTTTGGTCTTATTACTTATAACCACCTTTGGTATTTATTATATTTATTTACTTATACTCTGCTTTACATAGCTATTAAGCCATTGTTAGTTAAAGTTAACTGGCAAGAATTAAGTAAGGGTGCCTCTGCAATAACTATTTTAGTGATACCACTTTCATTCGTTTTATTCTATGACCTTACATTATTGCCCTTTTTTCCCGAAGATACTTTTGTCTTGGTTGGTGATTGGTATAACCATGCCTTTTACTTCACTTTGTTTCTATTGGGCTATGTATTAGCTAAATCTCCTAGCGTTTGGCAAAAGCTTATTTATAACCGTAAAACGTGGTTGTTGTTGGCAATCATTAGTTATAGCTTGATGATCATTCGTTCTAATCGAGCGTTGGGATTTGATGTTCCTTATAACGAAGCATCGATGTTTACTCTATTCTTTATCAATTTAATTTGGTCTGGAAATAAAGTTTTTTGGCTGCTTACCATATTGGGTTTTGCCGGAGCATATCTAAACAAAAAAAATCCAGTATTAACCTATATGAATGAAGCTATATTACCTTGGTATATTTTACATCAGACCTTAGTCATCATTTTTGCAATGTGGTTAGCTAAGTTTGAGCTAGGTGGAGTATTTGAACCGTTATTATTAATACTTTTTACATTTGTCGGCTGTTTTGTTGGTTATGAAATAATTAAACGCTTTGTGGTGACACGTTTTATTTTTGGTTTAAAGCTTAAATAAGTTAGTTTAAACAGGGCAGAGGTTAAATAATAAATATTATATACCGCCCAGTTTAATACCAGCTTCTTGTCGGCAAGAGCTTAATAATTGATTAATCGTTTTATTGTCATCAAGCGTTCTTGATATAGCCACAGCACCTATGATCATTGCGGTTAATGCTAGGATTTCATCGCTATTACATTCCGTATAGCTTTTGGCATAAGCCATTATCGCTTTATTCATACCATCATAAGCATTGGCATAGGCGAGTTTCGCTTCTGGATCTCGAGTAACTACGTCAGTCGCCAAAAAACCTAGGGGACAAGGTTGAACTCCTTTTATATGGTTAATGCTTAAATAACCATCTAATAACTGCTTTAGCCATGTTTTATCTGAAATATCATTTTCTTTAAATTCTGAAAGTTTACTTTTGCTCGCGGCATATTTTAATGATTCGGTGTATAGCGAGGCTTTATTAGTGAAATGAGCATAAAAAGCACCTCTAGTAAGTTGACAATTTTTCATAATTTCATTGATTGTTATATGATCGAAACCTTTTGTCGTAAATAGTTGGAATGCACTTTGTAGTATTTTTTGTCTAGTTTGTTCTTTGTGTTTTTTAGTGTATGGCATGTAAAATTCTAAATATGATCTTTATCATATATTGTATGTTAATTATGCTTAAATTTTTAGAGATAAGAGTTTATAACATGAAGAAAATCAAAGGAGCATGCCATTGTAAAAAAGTGCAATGGTCATTAATTTTACCTGTAACAACTGTTGTTCAGTGTCATTGTGATAATTGTCGTAAAATGCAGGGCAGTGATTACAGTACGTGGATCGCGGTGCCCGACAAGCAATTTTTTGTCGAAAGTGGTAACGAGCTAATATCGACTTACGAATTTAATGAGCGACCATGTAAGAGCTTCTGTTCATCTTGTGGCTCTGTTGTCTATGGAGTTAATGGAAAGCATTTCAATGGTCATAAATTAGTTGCTTTAGGGTCTGCTGAGAAATACTTGAAAGAACTAAAACCTCAAATTCAGGTATATACTGAGAATAAAGCTGAATGGGTACAGATCCAAGAAGAAGTGCCAATATTTGCAGGGAAATAGTTTAACCTTATTTCCAATATAGAAAGGCAATACCCAAAGAAGTATTGCCTTTTAGTAGACTATGCTTATGCGCAATGTTAGTTTTTCTTAGCTAGTGTTTTACGCATCAGAAACAGTATTAGAAATCCCGATAATAAGTAGCCGAAACTGCCGCCACTAGACGATTTAGTTTTTACCTTCTCTACTGTTGTTACCACCGGAGCCACTACTACCGGGGCCACGACAACAGGCTCACTTTTTATTAGGCGCTCAAAACCATCTAAATATACGGTATCATTGCCAGCGCTTTGTTCACTGTCTTTTGAGTAAGCAAAGGTTATTCTATGCTCGCCTTCAGGGATTTCGATGAAACGGCCTTCAAATAATTCATTTTGTCCTGATACATAAAAAATACGTTCACCATCAAGAAATACATCAAAAAAGTCATAACCTTGTTCGGTTGACGCTTTGCTGTGGAATAACAATTTGGCAGGACCTTTAACTTTTGCCATTAGTTGGCTTGATTCATTGTCGCCAATAGCACCTGCTTGAATGGCATTGTCACCTACTTTGAACTCACTGTTTTGTATAATCCAAGGTGAGTTTTCATCATTAAACCAAGTAATGTCCTTACCATCGGTTGCTATAACAATGCTGTTATCGGCTAATTTCAAAAATTTCGCTGAAATATTACTGTTAAGGTTCGGAGATATTTGACTATCGGTATTGATGGTTAATTTTACCTTTTCACCTAACGATGAGGATGCTTTGTACGTTAATTTAAGCGAACATTGTGATTTGGCAGCTATAGTTAAGCACGAAGATGAATCAAGGGTTATTTGTGATGAGCCATTGCCGGAAAGAATAAAGTCAGAGAGTTTAGTTTCAGTAGCACCATTGTTACTTATAGATATTGTTTTTTCTGCCTCAGCGCCTTCTTCTATTGCGCCAAAGTTTACGGTGTTTTCTATGTTTACACCTTTGGTAACCGAGTTTATCCAATCATGGAAGTTAAAGGCCGCAGCATAAACACCATACTTATCGGGTTGGGCACAACCATCACCAAAACTTACTACGCCAATTTGTAAGTATTCGTCATTTTGTTTATAAACGAGAGGGCCGCCGCTATCTCCTTGGCAAGAGTCCTTTCCTCCTGCTTGATTACCTGCACATATCATTGCATCTGTAATGCCACCGTCATAGGAGGCAGGTAAATTACACACTTCATTTGATACTAAAGGCACTTGCACAAACATCAGTTTATCCGGGTAGTTTTCACCATCAGTTAAGGTATTGCCCCAACCCGTTACGGTTAACATGGTGCCACTGGTTATTTCATCTGCAACTTCTTTGGATAGAACCTTAATTGCAGGAGCATCAACCTCAGTTTCTAGCTCCAATAAGGTGATGTCATTATTAGTATCTACTGGTGTATTGTAGTCGGGATGAACATAAATTCTTTTTACGGCAATGCGTTTACCACTGCTATTATCGGATAAGTCATTAGCGCCAATTAATACTTCTAAACCGTTACCAGAACCACTTTGACCATCAACACAATGAGCGGCTGTTAATACCCATTTCTCACCAATAAAGCTGGCGCCACAAAAATGGCTACCATCTCTTTGTAATGAGGTCATATAGGTATAATCGCCGACATTCACTGGCTCGCCGCCAATAATGCGCTGTTGTGTACCACGTTGATGATGTAATTTTCCTGAATTTTTATCGACGTTAGTTTCTGCTTGGCTATTGGCACTTACCAGCAAAGGCAATAAGGCTAAGCAGAGTCGAGTTGTATTATTTAGCATGTGATTATTCCTAATAATGGTTTACTTGAAATATACCCGTTCCACTTGAAGATGCCGTTTCAGAGTTAAGCTAGGAAATCAGGTCAAGGTGCGATACGAAGTAAATGGTTTTTCCCTTAACGAATATCGCAACGCTGGACTGGTTTCACCCTTAGCTCCCTTCGGGCAAGCCGATAAAGGGTCATCTCCTGCGTTATTGATTTCGACAATAGAATAACTATTCTCTTCAATCAATGCCTTGTACCTGACCCTTTTTCGACTTGCTGAAATCTGCATCTTCAAGTGGAGCGGGTATAGTGTAGGTAACAAGTAAATTACAACCTAGTTAGGATAAATATATTAGTGTTGTTTTGTGTGTTTAATCATCAGTTTGTACGGTATTGTATCGGGATGTAGGATGTTAGTTTATTTAGCGATGAAGGAATAAAAAGTGAAATACCAAGATATTATAAGCTTTTGGTTTGAAGAAATTGAGCAAGCACAGTGGTGGATTAAAGATCTTTCCTTTGATAAACAAATTATTGATAAATTTACCCGTATTCATTCAGCTGCCGTGCACTGCGAATTATTTAGTTGGCGGGCTACGCCAGAAGGGCGCTTGGCTGAAATAATTATTTTGGATCAATTCTCTCGTAATATGTTTCGTAATACGCCGCAATCTTTTGCTACTGATACGTTAGCGCTTGCTCTATCACAAGAAGCCATTTTAGTTGGTGCAGATAAGCAGTTAAATGAAGTACAACGGTGTTTTTTATATATGCCATTTATGCACAGTGAATCTTTGTTTATTCACGATGTTGCCGTGGATTTGTATAAATGTAATGGCGTGCAAGCAAATTTGGATTTTGAAATTAAACATAAAAACATTATTGAACGCTTTGGTCGTTATCCTCATCGTAATATTATTTTAGGTCGACAATCTACAACGGAAGAGCTTGAATTTTTAACACAGCCAAACTCTTCTTTTTAGTCTGATTAGTCAGCATGAAATTCCTGATTAAGTCGATCAATACGTTTAGCAAGTTCCTCTAACATATGATCTTTAATCATCTCTCTAACATGTGGAGGCAGCTTCTTAAATTGAAAACGACTATATTTTATTGCTAAAATATCGCTTGTTGCGATCACCGAAACGGTACGTGGTACATCACGAATAAAACCATTGATGCCAATAACATCACCCGGTTTTAATTCATCGTAATCAATTCGTTGATGTTTAACCCGCGCACTACCACTAAGTAATAAATAAAAGCAGTTTTCAATATCTCCTTCAACAATGAATTCATCTTTGTCAGGAATAAAATAGAAAATATTTTGATTATTAGAAATGAGTCGCTTATCTTCAGGGGCTAAATCTTCAAACAGTGTGAAACGATTAACAATTTCATAGGCATTGAAATTGGGGATTTTCTTAAGAACTTGTTTAGACACGTTTACATCCTTAAAACATCACTATCGATGGTAATCAATAATAAAAATAAAATGTGTTCAATAACGTTCTTAGCGCTTTGTATACGTAGCCACTATTTTATTTTCAACGTAGACATTATGTGATGAATATTTGTTCAGTAATAAAATATTAGTTTAGTACAAAACAATAATGATCGTTAATATGCCAAATTATTTATGAGCAACTTTATTAAAGAGTGTTATATTCCGCGAAACTTTAAAGGTTGAATGTTTATTTTTTTAGGAGATTTAAGTGTTTGGTATTACTGATTTTTGGCTATTTGTACTTTCAGGTATTGCATTGAATATTATACCAGGGCCTGATTCTTTATTTATTATTGGTCGCAGTGCAGGGCAAGGCTTTAAAGCGGGCTCTGTTGCTGCGTTGGGAATAGGCACAGGTACTTTTGTTCATATATTCGCGGCAGCTTTTGGGCTTTCGGCTATTTTAGCTACATCAGCGATGGCATTTACTGTTATTAAAATAATAGGTGCACTTTATCTTTTATATATGGGCATGGTGATGTTGTTTGCAAAAAGTCAATCAGGTATCGGTGAGGTAGCAAATAATACTCCTATGTCTTTAAGTAAAACTTATTATCAAGGTTTTTTAACCAATGCTTTAAACCCCAAAGTTGCTTTGTTTTTTCTTGCTTTTGTTCCGCAGTTTATATCCGCTGATGCACCAAATAAAGCGTTAGCATTTATCGTATTAGGAATTATTTTTAACATTAATGGCATGTTGTGGTGTCATTTTCTTGCATGGACTTCATCGTCGGTAGGCGGGAAATTAAAACAAAATACGCAGTTAACAAAATGGTTAAGTAAATTAACTGGTGGTTTGTTTTTATATTTTGGTTTGAAGTTAGGGTTGAGCGAACAACATTAATGTACTTGGTTTACTGTTATTAACCTCGTTATTGTCACGAGGTTAATTGTTTGAGGAAAATTTATACCATAGCCAATAACTCAGGGTTAGGCTCTGGTTGGGTAAAATGATTACTGTAATTTGATAACGTTTTAATTGTGACAACTAAAATAACTTCTAAAATTTGTTGTCGGTTGTAACCTGCAGATAAAAAGGTTTGTACATCTTCGTCTGGCACCCTGCCTTTATTTTTCATTACCGCTACGGTAAATTCGGCAATGGCTCGGTCTTTTGCATCAACAACAAACTCACCATTATTTAATGCATCTAATGAGGCTGGATTCGCGCCCATTTTTTTACCAATAGCACGGTGAGCAACTTTACAAAAGTTACAATCGTTTTCAATACTCGCTGCTAATAAAGCAACTTGTAGCTGTGGTATTGGGATACTGGTTTTTGCCAATAAGTCGTTTAATGCTAAATAGGCCTGTACTGTTGTTGGTGCTTCAGCCATATAACTAAATAAGTTGGGTAAAAAGCCATAACCTTGTTGGATAGATGATAAAAGATCTTTGGTATCACCAGTAGTATTTTCAACGGTATGTGCTGTGAATGTTGTCATCTGTATTCCTTAAATAAACTTTAATTCTGTTGAGAAGGTTACTTTACTTCGTTTTTAAAGTACGATGAATGACATATAATTCATATTTAATGCTCTTAAGTACAACTTGATGGGATTGGTATTATGGAAGCACTCAGCGATTTATTACAATTAATGCAGTTACAAGTTTCTGTTTATCATAATGCTAAAGTTTGTGGCGATTGGGTAATTAATGAACATGAATTAGGGCAAACTTGCTTTCATATGGCAACGGAGGAAGGATTTCTATTAGATGTGCCTAATTATGGGCAGTTTTCGCTGAAGTGTGGTGACTTGGTAATTTTCCCCAGTGAAATTCCCCATTCAATGAAACCACTAAAAAAGTTAACTGGTCTACAACAACACCTGCATTATAAAACTGATTTACCCGGAGTTGGTATGTTATGTGGAAAAGTGCAATTTGATCATCAAGCTAGCCAGCAGTTATTATGCGCATTACCTCCAGTATTTATTGTGCCAAATGATGCCAATTCCCCATGGTTAACCAAGCTATTGACTCTGATCCAAATTGAAAGCTATGAGGACGGTCAAGGCTCAAAAGTTATTCTTGATAAGTTATCTGAATTGCTGTTTACCTATGCAATTCGTCATTACCTTATTACACACAGCAATGAAGCAGGCGTTTTGGCATTATATGCTCACCCTAAATTAGCAGCTGTTGTGAATGCTATTCATAGTGACCCGCAGAAAAACTGGCACTTAGAACAATTGGCTGAAATTGCTTTTCAATCAAGAACCGCCTTTGCTGAAAGTTTTAGAAAAACCAGTGGCTGGACACCAATGCAATACATTACTTGGTGGCGTATGCAGCTAGCTTGGTCAATGTTGAACAAAGGCTTAAATGTTGCCCGTACAGCAGAGCAAATTGGCTATCAATCTGAATCAGCTTTTTCACGGGCCTTTAAAAAACAATTTTCTGTCAGTGCCGGTTCGGTTAGAAGAAAAATATAATTTTGCATATTGTTGGTTCGCAGACTCTAATGGTGAGTTATGGAATTTTTTACCGCTAGCACGTCACATTGTAATTCATCAATAATATATTCTGATGTATGACCAAATATAGTACCAACAAGACTATTATGTTCAGCAGTACCAATGATAACCATATTCACGTCATATTTTATCGCCATTAGTGATATTTCCGTTTCAGGAATACCTTGCTGTAAGTGCAACTCTTGGTCAATCTCAAGATTATTCCCAGATAACATTTTTAGATGTTGCCAGTGGAGCTCTTTTTGACTGATAAAGTTCATATTAAAAGAGGAAGGGGTAAGCGATATACTGGGGTCTTCACCTAAATAACAATTAATTAAATGAACTTTACTCGCCAATTTTTCAGAGAGTCGGTAGCTGTGTTCTAATATGTCCTTATTTAGAGCGTTGTGAAGTGAGTTGTTTTCTTCCGTTTCTATGGCCGTTAATAAATGCCCATGTGACTGCCATTGTGTTTTTGTTACTAACATTAAAGGAGCCGACGAGTTTCGTAGTAATTTCCAATCATCACAAGGAGATATACCCATGTAATTATGATGTTTAGTTGTTTTATCTTTAATAATTAAATCATAACTATTATTACTGAGTTCTTCTGAAATCGCGTAATATGCTTTGTTGGTTTTGGCTTTTATAACGTTAATTTTATTCTGATCGATAAAAGGTGTTGAAAGGTTTACTGGACTAATCGCTGGAATTGAATTGTCTTGGTTGTTTAAGTTCAAAAAAGTTAGTTCAGCATTTGAACGTTTGGATAATGCAAGGGCCTTTCGAACGAGACTTTGTGAATTATTATTTATAACTGCTAAAATATTTTGATAATTACTCATCTTAAATACCTATTTGATAAATAAACTTCACTATCAATAGTAGACCAAATTATTCTGTTTTTATGATGCGAATAAGAATGAATTAAACTAATATTTATATTTTTATTTCATAAAAATATATTCAATTGATGACACTTTTTACTACATCGTTATATTATGAACCTTCGATTTAAGTAAGGTAAATTATCCACATTGACTTTTGTTGGATATCTTTCAATATTTCAGGAGCTTGTATCAGTACCTTAACTACATTACCGCCGATTATTGCAGGACCTATTGTCAGACATTGCGATATTAAGCAATTGAATTTTTGGTTGGTAACAACAAAGAAATATGAAATATCTTTACAATTGTTAAATGTATCTACGAAGACGACGATTATCGACAAAAAGTTAACCAGTACTCAGTTACAGCAAATCCAAATAGGTCAACAAGCCTTTATTAATCTCATTTCAATTACTAGTGATCAAGGCTTCCCTGAAAATACCTTACTTGAATATGACTTACGTATTATTGATGTACAAGGACAGCATGGTTTGTTTGAACTGATGCCAGATATTGTTTATCCAAATCAATCATTACCTAGTTTTGTGATCAAAAATAACATCAGTAAAATGTTACATGGTTCTTGTCGCAAGCCTCATTTTGATAGTGGCGATGGTTTACGACAAGTGGATAGTTTATTAGCAGGGACTGATTTTTCAGTTGAAAAGCGTCCTTCAATGTTAATGATGTCAGGCGATCAAATATACGCAGATGATGTTGCCGGACCCATGTTGGTCGCTATCCATCAGGTGATTGAGAAACTAGGCTTGTATGACGAATCATGGATTAATGACGATAATGCTGAAGTGAGTACTAGCAAACAACTGTTCAAAAGTAATTTTTGCTATTATCAGCGTCAAAGTATTTTACCTCACAACAGTGTTAATTTTGGCTATCTAAATAGATTTTTTGCGACGAGCAAAAAACCGATCTTTACTTCGGTGAATGCTAAAAATCATTTAGTCACTTTAGCTGAAATGATAGCGATGTATTTATTGGTATGGTCGCCAGAATTATGGGCATTGGTTGATTTAGACGATCCCGATATGCACCGTATTTCGCCTGTTTATCATCAACAATATTTAGCTGAGTTAACGATTATTAATGAATTTTCTGCGGGCTTAACAGAAGTAAGGCGAGCATTAGCTCATTTACCTGTATATATGATTTTTGATGATCATGATGTTACCGATGATTGGAATTTAACTCGTGGTTGGGAAGAGGCTGCTTATGGAAATACTTTTTCAAAACAAATAATCGGCAATGCCTTAATTGGTTATTGGCTATGTCAGGGCTGGGGCAATTCACCGAGTAAGTTTGATTCTTTAATGAATACCACGGACAATTATTTTTCTGAACAAGGGCTTACAAATCAATCGGAGCTAATTGATATATTGCTGGCGTGGCAACAATGGCATTATCACTTGGAGACATTACCTAAAGTTGTGGTTTTAGATACACGAACACAGCGTTGGCGCTCCGAAAGTAAGGCAGGAAAACCTTCTGGATTAATGGATTGGGAATCATTGTCTGAATTACAGCAAGTAATGATCAATGAACCTTGTGTGATCATGGTCTCGCCTGCACCTGTTTATGGCGTCAAATTAATTGAAACCGTACAACGAGTCTTTACATTGTTGGGCAAACCTTTAGCGGTAGATGCAGAAAACTGGATGGCACACTCAGGTACGGCAAACGTGATGCTAAATATATTTCGGCATCCTAAAACACCACCTAATTTCATTATTTTATCTGGCGATGTGCACTATTCTTTTGTTTATGAAGTCACCCATCGCTTTAAACGAAGCAGTTCAAAAATATTGCAAGTGACTTGTAGTGGTATCAAAAATCAGTTTCCTCAATCACCGCTCAATATTTTGGAAAAGCTTAATCGCTATTTATATGCAACCTATTCACCACTTAATTGGTTTACAAAACGGCGCAGCATGAAAATTAAAGTACGTAAACCTGATATTGCTATCGATACAAGCTTGTATAATGGCAGTGGTATTGGCCAAATTAAGTTAAGTGATAATAACGAAACTATCGAAACTGAGATACTTACCTCAAAAAATACGGTAGTTAAATTTACTCGCGCTGAAAGTGACTAATTATTATTAATATCCAATTTTTCGTCATTTTATTTTTACTCTGTCAACCAAAGTTGTTATCGACCGTTAGTATTAGTAGAAGCATTAAATTTGAGATAATAATGAAGTACCCGTTTATGTTGTATTGGCTGGTTATATTAGTGATATTTTCTGGATGTACTGTTCATCCTCATCGCGGCAAAAAAATGAAGCGAAATAAAGTTCCCGTTAAAGCAGTGCTCAAAATCGTACCTGAGCATCGCAGTAAACAAGTAATTTATAGAAGTAAATTGGTAGGAATTGTAAGTATCGACAATATAGGTCAGAATTATTAACCATAGAATGCTTAACATGGGATCTGAACTCATCACCGAGCAACATGAATACTCAAGCGGTGAAAACTTGTCGCCACCATTAACCATGGCGGCGTTTTTAGCTGATATTGAAAAAAAGGCTTATCATATGGCGGCGTTTGCAACGGGTTCACATGCTGATGCGTTAGATTTATTGCAAGATAGCATGATAAAACTGGTCACTAAATATCAAGAAAAACCGGCAAATGAGTGGAAACCTTTATTCTACAAGATATTGCAAAATCGTATTCGTGATTGGCATCGTCATCAAAAAGTAAAAAATGTGCTATTTTTTTGGAAAAATGATGACAAAGAGGAATGGCTTCCTACTCAAGAAATAGACTTGCAGACAGATACTCCAGAAAAAAACATGACTAAAGTACAGCAACAACAAGCGGCATTAGTACATTTAAAACAACTCTCTGGAAAGCAACAGCAATGCTTTTTATTACGAAGTTGGGAAGGTTTATCGGTAGCAGAAACTGCTGATGTGATGGGGTGTTCACAAGGCAGTGTAAAAACGCATTATTTTAGGGCAGTAACTAAATTACGTACATTGATGGGGGACGACCATGAAATCACCTTCTAATGAGACTATTACTTTGAACATGGCTGAAAGCGAACAAAAGAAAATTGAAAAATCGATAAATGAGGCCTTAGATCAGTCTGTCGAAAAATTATCAGCTTCAACTTTGTCTGATATTACCCAAGCTCGAATGCAAGCGTTAAAGTACTTCAATGAAAGTAATAGTAAAAAATCATATATAAATACTGTGAAAAACTGGCTGACTATGCCATCTATTACTATGGGTTTACCTGCTGCTTTAGCTGTTTTAATCACTGTTTCAGTAAAATATACTGCACTGGAAAATATTCCTGAGTTGCCATTAGCAATGATGGCTACTGAAGTACCTAATGAAGATTTTGCAATGCTAGAGGATTTAGAATTTGTTGTATGGCTGGCTGAAAATGAACAAAGCGCATTGTTGTAACCTAGTGATGTTGTGTATGTGTATTACACCTTTAAAAGCGCAAGACGTTCATGATGAACTGCCGAGTATGGCTTTTCTAGAATATTTAGCGGAAATGACCGAGATAGATGGCAAACTCTACGGGCCTCAAGATTTACCTGTCGTTATTTGTAAAAAAAGTAGTTTAAAACGAGATGAAAATAAAGATGAATCAAGTAACGGGTATACCGAACAAGCCCCAAAAAATGATAAGCCGCTACTTGCTCAGGAGTGTATAAATAATGATTAAGTTAATTTTATTTATTTTACTTAATGTGGCTGTTGTATTTAATAGTGCGGCTGTTGATTGGAATAAATTGTCGAGTAAAGAGCAGGGTGTATTAAAATCTCTTTCACAGCAGTGGGGTCAGTTATCTACGGCGCAGCAACAAAAATTACAGTTAGGTGCAAGTCGTTGGATAAAAATGCCAACAGAGCAGCGGAATAACTTATTAACGAAATTCAATCAATGGCAGAAAATGCCGAAACAGCAACGAGAGTCACTGTCTAAACAATTTAATCAATTTAATAAAATGCCACCAGCGCAGCAAAAACAAATACGCAGCACACATAAAAACTTCAAAAAACTATCAAACAATAAACAGCGTCAGTTGATGGATAAATTTAAAAGAACACAGCAAAAGAAGCAAAAGAATATGACACGTAAAAAACCCAGAACACGTCAAAGATAGTTAAATACTCGTTACCAACCAAAGTACCCATGAAACATGTATTTTGATTGGCAATGGGTATATTATAAATACCGCTTTAAAAAGAGTAACTTAGTCCTGCAGCCCAGCTTTGGTTATTGTTATCGCTGGCAACTTCTATCGCCGTATCAAGGTCTATTGACCATGCTGAATTGAGATCATAAGAAACATATAAAAGTACTTGTCCGTAACTATCATCACCAGACGTTGCTCTTGTTGGTGCATTACCGCCCACTCTACTGGTTCGTGTAGGAGTATTTGTTCGTGGAGGAGGAGGTGGATTATTACCTGAAGCTAAATCATTATCACCTGAAAGTTGATGATTCCATGAAAACATCGCACCTGCCAATACGCCATTATCACCCGTTAGTTGCCAGTATCGAGCAATAGCGGCATTAGTACTAATATTTGTGGTGTTTTCGTCTGTCTTTGATGTGTTAGTTAAAAGTGGATTTGGATCATTGGGACGAGGAGGTAGTGCTTGAGGATCAAGCTGCATACTGTCAATTTCCCAGTCTGTATATTGTACACCTACCGAAAAATCATACATCCAATGATCAATTAAGCCACCGTAGCCAATATTTAAACCTAGCGATGTAGTTTGTGTCTCTTCTGCTCGATAAGGGGTGTCTCTTCGTTCTATTAGATAGGTAATATCATCTTCAGAAGCACTGATGCTTGCTGAGAAAAACCAGTTATCTTTAAGGTAACTTAAACTGCCGCCTATTGTTGATAAGTCGATATCTACGGTTGATAAATTACTAGCTTGCTGGTCATCTTGCCATGTTTGATAATCAAATTTCAAGCTAAGTTCTGATGTTAAATCGAAAGAAACATTAACCCCAGCGCCTGCAGGTTTAAGCAATATATTTTCATCTTGTAGGCTAATTTGTTGTTCTAGTTGACTGTAATTAAGGCTAACACTGTTGGCGTAAGAGCTGCTTGTTATGAGAGAGAGTAAAATAGCAGTTAAAATTTTGGTTTGAGAGTATCTAAACAGAGAATTAGGATAAGAGTATTGGTTTTTAAGCACGAGAGCGTCAATCTATAGGTAAATGGATATTAGCCCTAGAATAGTCGATTGTATTTTGATTATATAGTTTTACTTAAGCACTCTTATTAAAAAAACGGATAATTACCAATGTGCTGTAAGAATCCGTTTGGAAAATTTAAAAAAGTGAAACCTGTCGATTAGATAATTTCGTCGGCGTTTATTTCATCAATACACTGACGAATAGCTTGTTTAGTTGCGCTACGAACTAGATTGGCAGCATTAAATTCTTCTTCACTAACAAAGTTATCGGCGTCTAGATCCATAGTAATAAATGACATAGCAATTTTATCGGTAACCTTAGCTTGTAGTTCGTCTAGGCTAATAAAACCGTCACTATCCGCATCCATGTTAGCAAACTTGTCTTCAACCGACATAAATTGGTCAGCTGTTGGTACCATGATATTTTCATCACCAGACTCAGCTTTTACATCACTAACACATTGTACAATCTCATCAGCAATATCGGCTAAATTTAAGCTTGTATCATTTCTTGTTTGTTGAAATTCTTCAAGTGTTAAGAAACCATCTTCATCACTGTCTTTTCTATTAAATTTTCTTGTTGACCTTGCCATCATCGGAGAGGTAAGTTCTTCTAACGATAATAACCCATCTTGGTCAACATCTATGCGTGTAAATCCACCAGATCCTCTTTGACCGCCACGTTCACCACGATCAAAGGCTGCTGCTTGTGACATAGATAAGATGGTGGTTGCTAAGATACTTGCTAGTACTACAGGATTAATTTTTTTTGTCAGGTTAGTCATAATTGCTCCGAAAGAGTTTGTTGATTAATTTATGTGCTTTCAATAGTTAAAACGCACTAACACCGGTTTGGTTGACATGATTTAATTAAAAGTTTGATTTACTTGACTATTTTTGTTTTTTAGTATTTAAATCAATGAGATATGAGTTCCATTGATTTGTAAAAAATTAAAGATGTTTCTATGAGAAATTGCTTTATTGTTCATTAAAGAAAAGTCGCTTAAAACAGAAATTCGTTTTAAGCGACTTATTTTTTGGACGTACTCGTTTTTTACTATTAACTTACCGTCGATTAATAAAGACTTTAACTAAAGACTATTACCATTTTTGTCAGTGGCTATGAGTGGTAAATTGTCAGGGTAGTTAGCTCGATCTGACTCTTCAACTAACCAAGGCTCTAGGCATGCTCGATTGGTTACACAAGGATCGGTAAGTGCCCGCATAAATTCTGCAACATGGGATACTTGTTCTGGCGATAAGTTTCGTCTACCGCGCAGTGGCGATCTTGCATCTACGGTGCCATCTCGCGCTTGCTCTAAATGTGTGACCACAGCTATAGAGTTTTGATATGCGTCAGGATACAAACTTTCACAGGATTGGTTATTTTTAGCCATCAAATCACGGATTTGAGTTAACTGGCAAAAAGGCGCATTTGCACCAGTAAAAGCTCGGTTATTGTTCGCTGCAAACAATCTGTCAATGGCATCTCTAGGGTTATTGTAGTGAGCGACTACTTCCTCCAATGTTTGATAGGCGCCAGTATGGCCATAAGGCGCTGTCACTTCGATGTTGAGTAAACTTGGTGCACGAAAGTGAAAACGCTCTTCAGTTTGATTATTGATATTTTCACGACCAAAATCATTGCTGGTATTGGTGCCTGTATCGTTACCTTTACCGGGTCCTATTTGTGGATAAGCAACCAAGTGATGTCGATTACTCGCCAATGTTTGACCACGATGACAGCCAACACATCCAGCACCACCGTCTCTTCGATTGCTAAAAAATAGCACCGCACCCGCTTTTTGCTCTTGCGTTAGCGCATCATTATTTCCTTCTAAATATGCCTGCCAAGGATTATTAACAAATACCATCGAACGTTCATATTCCCCAATCGCATCGGCAATACGATTAAAGGTAATACCATCATCACCAAATGCTTGTATAAAAGAAGCAGGCCAGTTACTGGTAAAGTCGCTATTATTAGTAAATCTTGTCGCCAGCTCTACTCTTAAATCCTGACTGTCATCATTAGATAAAAAGCTGCCGCGCATCTCGTCAGCCGATGTTACTGGAAATCGTGCTTGGGCAGCTGCTAGTGTCGTATTAGCAGGTAAGTTTGGGTCACGAAGTCGACGTCCTTGGTCATCGATAGGAGAGTCAGGCGTAATTATTCCACCGCCTCGTCTTCTTTCAACTCGGCCATCCCAAAAAAGAGCACGATTATTTAAACCCAAATTAAAAATGGTCGGTGAATTTCTCGGCACGTTAGGTAAATTATTTAGCTCATTACCATTAAAGCGACCATGGCCTAATAAGTCGTGACTACTTTGTTCAAGCTCATTCATTGCATTGACGCCAATGGGTAATGACAGTTGATCACCACCGCCAAGTACCGGATGATGACAACTCACACATGCGACACTCTGTTCACCACCAAGATTTTTTGCGAAAAATAGCTGTTTACCCAGTTGTGCTTTATCGTCGGTAATGGTTGGTAGGTTTTCTTCCTGAAGATTAATCGCTGTTAAATTTAAGTCAGTAATTAATGCTTGTAAATTTTCTTGAGCATTTTCCAAATCATTAATTGTTGGAATTGGTCGACCGCCGTTACCGGGGCCTCCACCATTGCCAGGACCTCCACCGTTACCAGGCCCTCCACCGATCCCGGGGCCCTCGAGCCGCCACCGATAGCGCACGCACGCTCGCAAGCAACACACAAGACACAAGACACAGAGATAGAGACAGATACGCACAAGGCAAGGCAAAGGACAACACAACACAACACAACACAAAAACACAACACAACACAATACAATAACACAACACAATAGCACATCATAACACAATATCACAACACAACACAATATAACA
>JABSOX010000161.1 GCA_013215655.1 Colwellia sp. | reverse complement strand
ATGAAAATGAACAATTTGAAAATCAAGTAATGTAATTACAAACGGCATTAGCCAATACCACCGATGAAAATCAACAAATTCTTGGCGATATGTCGCAAAAAACTGAACAATGTTTGTACCTGACTGAGCTAAATAAATTACGGCTTAGCTCCTCCGTATCGGTGGATAATATACGCTATGGAATGACTGGCTCAGCGACAACGTTAGTTCAACATCGCGATACATTCCAGCCGTCTCAGCAACTATTCGACCAAATAATAAACATGTTTTTTGCAACAATACAATCATCTAAAAAATTGAGGTTGGTGCTAAAGAAGCGTCTGAGTCTACCGCTAACCTTAAAACGGCACCGCTGGAATTAACTATTTTGTTAATGTTATTAAGGATATATCTGACCAAACTAAGTTGTTGGCGCTAAATGAAGCTATTGAAGCAGCAAGGGCTGGCGAGCAAGGTCGTGGCATTACTGTTGTCGCTGATGAAGTAGAACATTGGCACTGTGAAAGAACTCATAAGTATGGAGAGTGTGAGTATGGACGTGATTAATTTATTATCTTCACTTTCTTATGAAACTGGCCAAAATGTTAAAGAGGAAGGCGATAATGATATTTAATTATTCTGATTTTATAATTAGAAATGCGAGCAGTATTTACTGCTTTTTCCAATATGGCATTTTTTGAATTGCGAGGTTGAGAACGTTAAAATATGTCAACTAACTCTGCATACGAACAACTAGGTAATCAGACATACAGAAAAATCTGCCATTGTATTTCATGCTTCTTTTTCCGCTGTTTACCGACCATAATCACGCTTGTAATTTCAACGGTGACATGTGCTCAATCGTTTCATTCTTCGGTTGAACGCATATCTACCAATTCCGCCTTACCCGATATAACTATTTACTCGCTAATAGAAGACGATTCTGGATTTCTATGGCTAGGCACGCCGAAAGGGTTGGTTCGCTATGATGGCAATCAATTTCAAGTATATTCTAGTAATTCTGACAATGCAGTCACTCTTCAATCAGATGATTCCAGTAATATTTTTATTGATAGCAAGCAGAGAATGTGGATCGGCACATGGGGAGAAGGACTTTATCTTTATGATAAATCGATGAATTTCATTGCACACTTTGTACATAACGTAGAAGATCAACATTCGATTAACAGTCATTTTATTCAAGCGTTATTTGAAGATTCTGATGGTAATATATGGGTTGGTACTAATGGTGGTGGTCTGTCGATATATAACAATGAATCCCAAAATTTCACTAATTTTATCAATGACCCCGACAATGACAGAAGCCTCAGCAATAATCGCGTATGGAGTATTTCCGAGTCAGCAGGAAAAGTAATCTGGGTTGGAACAACTCATGGACTTAACCGATTCGTACTGAAAGAACCGGGTATATTTACGCGTTATCATCATGATGACAACAATCGTTATTCTTTAGATGACTCATTGATTCGCAGTTTATTAGTAGACAAAAAAGGAAATCTTTGGATAGGAACTGAATCAGGTTTTGGCTTGTTTGACATCGAAACAGAGCGTTTTATTCGTATTAACCCAAGTGAAAACCAAAGTCTGGCACCAATTACCCGAATAAGAGAAGGCAAGCGGGGAAATATATGGATTGGTACCCAAAAAGGAATATATCGCTATGAGCCCGTCAATAAAAAGTACACGGCATTAGTCTCTGGCCAAAATTACAAAATGTTTCCGCGCGATGACATTCGAGATATCGTCGTTGATAAATCTGGTCTATTGTGGGTTTCTACACGTTATGCCGGCTTGATACGGCTGAAATTTTCAGCAAAAACGTTTAATGAATATAACTCGTTTGAATCGGTATCTGCTGAAATAGAAGACTTTAGCAATGTTACTGCTATGGTTGAGGACCATGACGGTGTGTTGTGGTTGGGCAGTAGTGAGGGCTTGTTATTCCGCAAGGGAACGACAGATAAATTTCATAAATATAATGACAAT
>JABSOX010000160.1 GCA_013215655.1 Colwellia sp. | reverse complement strand
ATAAAAATAAAGTTTAATAGAATATAATTTCCTCTACTCTATATAATTATATATAATTGTGTAATTACATCTCGTGGATGCGTAATTTTTCTCTTATTTTTGATTTACCATTTTTACCTCTTGCTAAAAGTTTTATTGTGTCGGCAAATTCCAAAGCTTCGCAGCCGTCAATCCAGTAAACATTAACAAAACATTTTCTCTGTATTATGATGAAAAACGTAGTTTCTTTTTAGAAAATTCTGACTACTTCAGTAGCAATTATAATTTAGTTTACACCCGCAATATTGCCAATCCTGATTATGGAGTAAAATTAACTGGGAGAGATAAAAAACATAGTTATGGCGTATTTGTTACCAATGATACTGAAACTAATTTTATCGTTCCCGGTAATATCACTAATAACATTGCCAGTTTAAATACAAAAAGTCATTCTGGGGCATTCAACTATCGTTACAACTACAGTGAAAGCCTTTCTCTTGGCGCGATATCGACGGTGAGAACAGCAGACAACTACCATAATATTGTTGCTGGTTTTGATGCTAAATATCGTTTAAATGACTCTAATAAAATCTCTGCACAAATTTTACATTCAAATAGTCAATACCCGGAACTGGTACAAAGAGCAGATATTCAAGATGAGTTTGAAGGACAAGCCTATAAAGTTCAATTTAAACATGACTCTGAGTATTGGGAAATCGACGCAGAGCACCAAAAAATCACTGATCTTTTTCGCGCTGATTTAGGTTTTATGACAAAAGTAGATTTTCAAGAAAACAAGCTAAGTATCGATCGATTATTTTATAGTGATAACGACTCGCTATGGCAAGAATTCACTTTGAAAAGTGACTGGCGTTTACAGCAAAACGAAGCGGGTGAATTACTAAAACGTTCGTTTTCTACTGGTTTTGAAGTCACTGGCCCAATGCTTTCACTGCTGAGTATCGACTTTTCCAAAACAACTAACGTTGGCTTACGCCACGATGAATCAAAGATAGCTATTCGTGGCAATACTACAAAATTTGATGAGTCACTTGCAGATATTTACGCTGAATTTCAGCCAACCGCTCATGTATATACAGGTGTAGGAATTAAAGCAGGCGATAAAATCGATTATAGAAATAACCGCTTAGGGGAATTCCAAGAAATTTATACCTATATTCAGGTGCATGTCTCTGAGCATTTATTTATCGACCTTTACCATACCTACAGTAAGTTGGATGCCGATAATAAGGAAGTCTACTCAGCGAATTTAACCGATCTACGTATTTCATATCAATTTGACGTACAGAGTTATTTAAAATTAAGTTTGGTTTACAGTGATGTTAATAGAAACCCTGATAATAATCCTTTTTATGATACGTCTCAAAAAGATAAAAGTATCTCAACTCAGTTGATCTACGCTTATAAACTTAATCCGCAAACCGTATTTTTCTTAGGCTACTCAGATAATAGTTATCAAGATGATGATTTAAGTAATTTAAAACAAGAGCAAAAAACATTTTTTACTAAGATAAGCTATGCTTGGATGCCATAAGTTGTCTCAAATAAGATAACAAGGAGTTTTTATAATTTTGAACTAAAAAAACAATTATCTATTCTATTTTTATATATAAAGAAATAAGTTATAACTAAATATCACTTCTATTTTTGCTATAACGATATAATCTTGTTGTTATATAGAAGTCATTATTAACACGATAACTGCTAGTAATTGTTTCTCTTAAAAAATTAACCAAAGTGAATTTTTATAGTAAATATTATATTCACTTCATAAATGCACCTTTCAATAAAAGACCATAGGATATTACGATGTCAACAATATTTGAAGACAACTCTACCTCAATAGGTAAAACCCCATTAGTTAAACTCAATCGTGTAACTAGCGGCAACGTATATGCCAAAGTAGAAGCAAGAAACCCAAGTTTTAGTGTTAAATGTCGTATTGGCGCTAACATGATTTGGGATGCAGAGAAAAAAGGTCTTTTAACAGCAGGAAAAAGTATTGTTGAACCAACCAGCGGTAACACCGGGATTGCTTTGGCATTTGTTGCCGCAGCACGTGGTTACAAAATCACCTTGACCATGCCAAGTACAATGAGTTTAGAGCGCAGACAGTTACTTACAGCACTGGGTGCTAAAGTAGAACTAACCGACGGCGCTAAAGGCATGAATGGCGCTATTGCTAAAGCACAAGAGATTAAAGATTCAGATCCAAGTAAATATGTACTTTTAGGCCAGTTTGACAACCCTGCAAACCCAAAAATTCATGAAGAAACCACGGGGCCTGAAATATGGCGCGATACTGAAGGCAAAATAGATATTTT
>JABSOX010000159.1 GCA_013215655.1 Colwellia sp. | reverse complement strand
TCTTCCAATCAAGTTGCAAAAGCGTATTTCGACTAATTTTCCACCTAAAGTATTTTGGTTCTCACTTTGTTTTTGTATTTTGTCTATTTATTATGATGAATTTATTCCCTCTATGGTTAATCAAGAAGGGTTTACCATATTAGCGGAGCTTCTTAATATATGTGGTGGAATACTTTTATTGTTTGTTGCAGTAAAACTCTATATGACATTTAGAAGTTTCGGTAAAAACGATGATTTGTTATTTATATTGCATTGCACAATGTTTGGTCTTGCTGCAATTATGTTTGAACAATCTAATCTGTGGGACATAACTTGGTGGGGTTGGCATATTCTACGTTTTATTGCCTATGGTGTTGCTTTATGGTTTGCACTTTCCAGTGATTTAATTGTTCAGTTACTGACAGAGGAGAAAAAAGACGAGCTATATACTCAAGTCAGAAGTAAGGAATCAGAGCTAAAAACAGTGAACAAGCAAGTAGATCTTCTTTCTCATGTTGCAAATATCTCTAATGCTGGAGTAGTCATTTGTGATAATAAACGTGAAGTAGTATGGGTTAATAGAACATTTACCTCATTGACCGGATATGGGTTTGACGAAGTGAAAGGAAGAAACATTGGGCATCTTTTACAAGGTTCGGATACTGATAAAAAAACGGTTCAACAGATAAGAAATAATTTTAAAAATGATAATAGTACCGATGTAGAAATGATTAACTATCACAAAAATGGAGATACATATTGGGTTAATTTGTTGATATCTTCAGTTAAAGATAGCGAGGGAAATATTACCCATTTTGTAGGAATACAAAATGATATAAGTGAAAGAAAACAACAAGAAGAGCTTATCATAAGACACCAACGTGTAGATGCCATAGGGCAGTTAGCTGCTGGTATATGCCATGATTTTAATAATATACTTGGAATTCTAACTGGCAATATGGAATTGCTTAGTATCAAAAATGATGATGCTAATTTAAACAAATATTTGGGGAATATGAACACTGCTATTTTAAGGGCTACGACAATAACGACAAGAATTTTGAAATCGACTGAAAAACAGTCTGATTATTCTGAACTTGTCGATATTGATAAGGAATTATCAAGTACAGTTGAAATGCTCAGAGTGTCTATCACTAAAAACATAAATATAATATCGTCGTTTAATTCAGGAAAAACTGTATTTCTAAATAAAGACGAACTTATAGATTCAGTTATTAATATTATAATAAATGCCAAACACGCAATAGAGCATCACGGTAAAATTGAAATATTGACCCATAATTTTAAGACATTTATCCAAGGAGATAATGTTTTGATAAGTAAACCCAAAGAAGCCAGTCAATATATTGTAATAAGTGTCCGGGATACGGGAAAGGGTATTTCTCCAGAAAACATTTCAAAAATATTTGATCCCTTCTTTTCGACGCGAAGTAATGAAAGTGGTACGGGACTTGGTTTAAGTATGTTAGCTGAGTTTTTAAATAACGAGGGGGTGGGCCTCACTATTCAAAGTCATGTTGGTATAGGAACCACAATGAACCTCTGGCTACCAGAAGTGGCAGTTGACGCCCCACTTCAACAAGAACTGACTTTAGATTCTGGCAGTATCTCAGGTTTACAAATAGTATATATCGACGACGAAGCATCACTTCTGGAACTTGTAAGTGATTACTTCCAAAGTGAAGGAGCTAACATTACGTGCTTTTCAGAGCCTCAGAAGGCGTTGAGTTATATAGATATTAATCAAACTTCAATTGACCTAGTGATTACTGATAATTGTATGCCTGGCGACATTCAAGGAGTCGATGTATATAAACATATTACTGAGAATATCAATGGAATCCCTTGTTTGATCATGACAGGGTTCTCTAGTGATGTATCCAAATATGTGAAAGAGGAAGAAATACTCCAAAAACCAATAAGATTAACTCATCTTAAAAAAACTGTTTCGAAAACTTGTAAAAGGACAAAGAATGATGATTAACACTTTAGATGCCCAACATTAGGTTTCAATGGTCAACTAATTCTGGTCACGGGTTTATATTTTTCATCTCGCATTGCGGAGATAGAACTATAGATTATATATATTAATACCAGCTATCTTTGTGGATAGTGGCATTAGTGAGGAGTTAGCTATTACAACAAAAGTTAACGCATCAATAGCGGGAAGGCATTTGCCACAAGTAGTAGGTGATTTCCGCAACGCGCACCAAGAAGCCGACCAAATTTAGGCACGTATTTATCATTATAAATAGTCTGCTTTGCCACTTGAATTCAATCGGTGCACGCAGTACACAGATTGAGATTTTCATATTTAGGGCTGCTTGCTCCTTCGTTAAGTTTTCTCGCAACACAATTTAAATTCCCACTGAAATCGAGTACTTTGAATGGTAATGGGTATATATAGATAAATCAGTTCCGTTGGGGGAAGTAATACCATTTTGATTAAGTTTCTTCCCGCTCAGCGAGATTTAAAAGGCTTAGAGACACAACTTTTTAGTTCCAGAC
>JABSOX010000158.1 GCA_013215655.1 Colwellia sp. | reverse complement strand
GTGACGTTTTTTCTACTTCATTTTTTACGGTAACATTTACCATTGGTTTAAACGCCAGTAAGCGCAATAAAACCATATCAAAAGCTGCTTGTTCATCTGCAGCGTAAGGTAAATCTTTGCGACCATTTAAAACAATTTGATAATACAACTGTACATCTTCAGGTGACATCGTTTGAGAAAACTTGATGAGTAACTGATTATGCTCAGGTGATAAGTCGAAATGGCGATCGATGATTTGAGTCATAGCGATCTGATGTAACAACTGAATTAAGTCGGCTAATAATCGGCTATAACTGGGAGCATAAGAGGCAATTTCAAGGGATAAAGTCATTAATTGAGAGGAGTCTTGCTTAATTAAGGCAATAATTATTTTAAAGATCCAGTTTTGATCAACCCCTCCTAACATTTGTTGAGTATTTTCTAGAGTTATTGTTCCTTTGCCTTGTGCAATTCCTTGATCAGTTAAACTCAACGAGTCACGCATACTGCCACGCGCAGCTTTTGCTAATAAAGTAATAGCCGCATTATCATATTCAACAGTTTCAGCTGCTAAAATAGTTTTGAGTTGTGTTTCGATTTGAATGACAGATAAAGCTTTTAAATGAAATTGTAAACAACGTGACAAAACGGTTACCGGCAATTTCTGAGGATCAGTTGTTGCAAGAATAAATTTTACATGCTCAGGGGGCTCTTCCAATGTTTTTAATAAAGCATTAAAACTACTCCGTGAAAGCATATGAACTTCATCAATAAGATAAACCTTATAACGCCCTCTACTTGGAGCATATTGCACGTTATCGAGTATTTCACGGGTATCATCAACTTTGGTACGAGACGCTGCATCAATCTCAAGTAGATCAACAAAACGTCCTTTATCGATATCTGTACAAGTATCACAAACCCCACAAGGAGATGATGTGATGCCTTTTTCGCAATTTAAACTTTTTGCAAATATTCTAGCAATGGTTGTTTTACCGACACCACGTGTTCCAGTAAACAAATAAGCATGATGCAAACGTTGTTGATCAAGAGCATTGACCAGAACAGTAACGACATGTTCTTGGCCCATTAATTCTGTAAATGTTTTTGGTCGCCACTTTCTTGCTAAAACTTGATAACTCATACGGTTTACTCACCTTCATACTGCAGAAGAGAAAATACCGATAAACCTATTTCAGAAAGTTTAGACTCTCCGCCAAGATCAGGTAAAGAAATAACAAATGCGGCATCTTTTGCATCAGCGCCGATGCGACGTATAAGTTTTGCCGTCGCGTCAATAGTGCCACCTGTTGCTAATAAATCATCAACAATGAGCACTTTATCATCGGGCGTTAATGCATCTTGATGTATTTCCAAAGTATCTTGACCGTATTCTAACTGATACTCTTGAGCAAAGGTCGCTCTAGGAAGCTTTCCTGGTTTTCTAACAGGTACAAAGCCAATACCTAATGCAAATGCTAAAGGAGCACCAAATAAGAAGCCTCTTGCTTCGGTACCTACAATCTTGGTAAATCCTTTATTTTTATATTTTTCATACAAAAGCTCTATAGTTAATGAAAATGCGGTTGCATCATCAAGTAGCCCGGTTACATCACGAAATAATATACCTTTTTTAGGATAATCAGGAACAGTATGGACTGCATTTTTTAGAATATTTATTTTTGTTTCAGTCATTTTAAATTGGTATCAGAGTACGATGACTAAAGAATAAAGCAAATTGAAGTGATTTTATAGTGATTGATAAAGAGTATTTTCGATATTAAGCTGCGAAACTACACTTAACAAATATGTTTCATCTATAGGCTTAGGGATTATTTCATCAAATAACTTCGCATCATTTGATAAGGCTAGCACTTTGACATCCTGTGTTGTCATAAAAATGATCGGCTTGTCTTGATAATCTTCATGTAACCGTATATTTTTAGATAGTTGTATGCCGTTCATTAGAGGCATCAAGTGATCAATAATAAATAAGTCAAACGGTGTGCCTTTTATTTTTTCAAATGCATTCAAACCATTTGATGCAACATCAACTGTATGCCCTGATTTTTCAAGCATAGCGCTAACTACATCTAGTATGGGTTGTTTATCATCAACTATTAATATATGCATTAAACCGTTCTCAAAATTTATTAGGCAAGAAGTGTATACCAACCCATTAACATAGGCAAAAGAGGCATTGCCAACAATAAGATGATAATGGCAAAAAAGTGGCGTTTAGAAAAAACATCTTTGAAATCGTTGTGCTCAGACATACTTAAACTTCTATACTACTAAATTTAGGCGCGCATTCTAGCCCATCAACAGCCTAAACAGTAGCTTTATTTGATCTAAATCAAATTATGATTTAGATCAAATAAATAAAAAGGCAATAAAATTAATTCAGTTATTACCCTTTTATTTCAACCTAATGATTGATTAACCGCCACATTTTTTGGCTTTGGCTTTACCTTCACCACATTTTCCTTTCTTTGCAGCTTTTTTACCTTCGCCACATTTTCCTTCACCGCACTTACCTTTCTTCATGGCTTTTTTATCTTCTCCAGATTTTCCTTGCTTCTCATCATGATCAACAATTGTAACAATGTTGTGATCAGCAAATGGGTTTACTGCAGCTTTCGCTGGTAAAGTAACAAAAGCAGAAAATGCAAAAATACTTAAT
>JABSOX010000157.1 GCA_013215655.1 Colwellia sp. | reverse complement strand
ATGACATTCCAATTTTTCTGAAAAGAATAAGTTCATGCCCCGTAATGCCGAAGCTGAAATAGCATTATCGTCTCCTTGATAGGCGTACTGATCAATTGGTGAGTTTAAAGAGATAAGGCTGCGGACAAAACTTGATAGTGCTTTAACAATTAAATCGAAGTTTACGTTTTGCCCCGCTGAGGTTTGCTGTGGAAAAGCTTGTGTAAACAACTGACGATATTCTTGATTATCAAAACGCTTTAAAACTTCATCGTCATGCCCGGTTATACCCAATTCAATGGGTTGTTCACCAAACATCGGTAATAAAATTTGTCGCTCTAAGGTGGTTAAACCATCGTGCGCCCAAGTGAGTGTTTTGTTATAGGCGATATTAACCAATGCGGGTGCATTACGACGATGAGCCTGCCCTGTTGAACCTACTGAATCAGCTAAAGATTCATCTATGGCGTTTTCTTGCAAGTGACAGCTTGCACAGGACTGCGTTTGATTAAACGAAAGATTGGTATCGTAAAAAAGGACACGGCCAAGAGCGACTTTTTCATCACTCATCAGGTTATTGCTAGGTACTTGTGGTTTAGGGAATCCCTCAGTTATCGGCCATTGATAAGCCGAATTGTTTACTATCTGCTTTGGTTCTTCACTGCAAGAAACAAGAATATTTAGTATGAAGATGATACTAATATTTTTCGAAAAGCGATTATTGAACATTTTATTATTGAGCATGGCTAGTAAAAACCTGTTGTTTACTATTTACACCAATATTACTTAACGGGTTTAAGCAGCTTTGCTGATCAGGTGTCGACTGACAACTGTTATTCATGGTGACATTGACTCCTTGCAACAAGGCAGCTATATCAAAATCAATGTTCTTTAACTTATGATTAAAGGGCAATTCAACCAAAACCTGATTAGGCTGTTTGCAAGGCTGCTTGGGGGCGCGCATCACACTTGGCGCGCTACAGCCAGTGGAGCCCAAATGAAATAACCAATTATCATCTGCACTGGCTAACTCTATACGCAAAAACTTATGCCCGGTTTGCCATACCCAAAACATTGAAGAATCATTTAAGGGGCTAGGTTGTGTCAGTGGGTTTAAATGATTCAGCTCAAACGGTATACCAAGAGTAAACCTTATCTTGCCCATGTCAGTTAACGCCGGCATTGGTGCAAGTTCTATTTGCCAATTAGCCGAGTTGTGCCCGTCAAGACAGTTGTCACCAATTAGGGCGGTATCACTATACTGGTAGTTGGAAACGTTCATTGGCCATGATTGCCATTTGCCCATTTCATTCTGTAATTGCACATTACTGATATACATTTGTAATTTTTGATAGTGCCATTTTTTGTTATCAACATTAAAAACGCTATCACAATTGAGTGATACACCACTGAAGCTTGGTGAAAAGTATAACGTTTCAATTTCTTTTTTTTGTTCTGAGCAACTAATAAACAGCGAGACACTAAAGAGCATGAATAAGTACTGCAAATTTTGAATTTTGATAACTTTCATAGAAATAATTAGGTTATTGAATTTAAAATGATAATTAACAAAAAGATAACATTTACACTCGCCATGCAAAAGCTTATCTTATAGTTATTATCAATTGAATTCATATTCTGTACATTTTTAAGGATCACTAAATGTTTAGGTTTTCTGCTATTTTTACCATGCTATTATTTACCTTAATCAGTAATAATACTTGGGCTCATTCAGAACATGACAAAGCACGCTTTGTTGCACCACAAGGCCAAGACATCGGCCAATGTGATAACGTATTGCGCCCATGTAAAACCATTGCCTACGCGGTAAAACAAGCCAATAAAGGTGATCGTGTATTAGTTGCTGCTGGACAATATGATATTGCAGCTACTGATGAGCTGTTCTATTTAAAAAGTGCCTTGGTCCCAATAATGGGTGGTTATAATCGCTTTGACCATTTTCAATCACAAAGTCCACAATCAAATATAAGTACCCTAACCAATATTCCTGTCGAAATGGCCGGACAATTAAGAAAACAAGGTTTTACGGTACTCTCTGATGGTAAGTCGTTTAAGAACAATAAAGCGCTTAGTCATAAAATTAGCCAATACCAACAACTAAGTAAAATGCAACAAAGTACTCTTTGCCAAGAGGGTAAAGCAGATGTTTTTTCCTGTAAAAATATAGACTTGTTAGCACATATTCCTTTATCTGATTTTTCATCAAGACCAGCACAAGGTAGTGATATTTGGGGTCATGTTGATCTCAATAATAATAATGAATATGCCATTATGACCACGTACAACGGTGCAACCATATTTGATGTAACCAATCCTGAAGCGCCTGTTGAAGTGGGCTCTATTGCAGGTGTTGATTCAAGTTGGCGTGATGTGAAGGTTTATCAATATTATGACCAAGTAATAGAACAATGGAAAGCCTATGCCTATGTAACCTCTGAACGTAGCCGCACGGGTACTGCTGACTATGTTACTATTATCGATTTAAATAGCCTGCCTAATTCGGTGAGTTTAGTTGAAAAAAATAAGGTAGTATCCAAAGCACATAATATTTATATCACCAATATTGATTATACTTTAAATATTGCCTTACCCAATACAACACCAAGTTTGCAGCTTATCGGAGCGACTAGCCGAGGTGGCGCATTTCAAAATTATTCATTGAGCGATCCAGCCACATTAGTGGCAAGTTCCGGCAATTATTTTGGCAATGGTTATACCCATGATGGCAGTTCATTATCAATAGACGATCAACGCGCTATAAACGATTGCAATATTACCGAGGGAGCCTGTACGGTATTTATCGACTTCAATGAAAATGAATTAAAGTTATGGAATATATCCGACCAAAATAACGTTTCAAAACTAGGTGAAGTCAGTTACTCCGATGTGCCATCTAGTCAGCAATACATCCATTCAGGTTGGGGCACCGAAGATAAACAATTTATTTTATTACATGATGAATTTGATGAAAATAAAGGCGGTTTAAATACTACGGTTAGAATTTTTTCTATTGAAGATCTTAATACCCCAGTACAAGTGGGTCAATGGACAGGAGAGACTAAAGCGATAGATCATAATGGTTTTGTACGTGGAAATCGCTATTACATGTCTAATTATACGCGTGGC
>JABSOX010000156.1 GCA_013215655.1 Colwellia sp. | reverse complement strand
CGTTTAATTAATGGTACGGCGGCGAATACTGCACCTTCACCCGCTTGTACGAAGAATGAACATGCCATGGCGGTAACAACGGCAAGTGCTAATGGCCATGAACTATCAATATTCGCCATTGCAAAATAACCAAGAGCTAAACCTGCGGTTAAAATAAGTAAGGTTTTTTTACGGCCAAATTTATCACTTAACCAACCGCCGCCAGGGCGAGACATTAAATTCATAAAGGCATAAAGTGAGGCTAATAAACCTGCATAAACCATATCTAAGCTAAATACATCCGCAAAAAATAGCGGTAACATGGAAATTACGGCTAGTTCTGAACCAAAGGTCGCAAAATACAAAACATTCAATACTGCGACTTGTTTGAATTTATATTGGTGTTCAACAGGCACTGTTTTGCTAAACAAATGACCGTTAACTTTATAGGTTTGTATCACTTCAACAATAAATAAAACCACTAAAGCGAGATAAGCAAACAGGGCAATATTATCGCCAAATAAACTGACACCGTTTGGAGATAATTTCCATGTTAATAACGCTAACGCGCCATACATAGGTAATTTCATGATCAGTAGTAAATAAAAGTCGCTAACACTGGTAACTTCCATGGCTCCCGTTTGTTTAGGCTTGAAATAGGTTGAACCTTTTGGTGTATCGTTTATGTTGAAATACCAAACAAAACTAAAGAGTAAACTCATTAATCCTGTTAAAGCAATGGCATAACGCCAACCGTTTTCACCGCCAAAAAGTAGCGCGATAACAGGTAACGACATGGCCGCCGCCGCAGAACCAAAATTTCCCCAACCGCCATATATACCTTCGGCAGTACCTAGTTCATTAGCTGGAAACCATTCACTTACTAGGCGAATACCAATAACAAAACCTGCGCCAATAAAACCTAATAAAAAGCGAGCAAGGGCGGCTTGTTCAAAATTATTAGCAAGGGCAAACATAAAGCAGGGTAGGCTACAAGTGGCGAGCAAAACTGAAAAAGTTAGTCGAGGGCCATATTTGTCGGTAAGCATACCAATAATAACGCGTGCAGGAATGGTTAGAGCAACATTGAGGATGAGTAGTGTTTTAATTTCGCTGCTCGACAATCCTAAGCTTTTGGCAATAACCGCAAGTAGTGGCGCATGGTTAAACCACACCATAAAAGTAATAAAGAATGCCATCCAACTGAGGTGCAATACTTTAATTTTCCCCGTAAAGGACAGTAATTTAATACCGACAGGGTTACTGTTAATGCTCATAATTATAAGCTCCATAAAGTTAAATGTTTTTCATTAACTTTGTTAGAGCAAACACAGTGCCAGTGACTTAAAGTTTTTAAGTCGTTATTTATTAATTAGTTAGAGTTAATGTTTTTTTTATTATTTTTATATATGCACCGTAATTGTGGTGATGCACTGTTAAAGTGCAATTTTAGTTGTTCACAATAGAAGGTTTACGTAAACAGTTTCTTGGTGACGATTTATGTTGGCTTATCAAAATTTTAACTATGATATTGGCAATATTTGCTTCCCCAATATAAAATAGTAGTTAAGAGCAAAGTTAGGAATAAAGAATGAAACGCGATAATACGCTTTTTCCTGAAAACAAAATCGGTGATATTTTATGGAAAATGTTACTTGCAGGAGATGATCTTACGCAAGTAAGAGAATTGCAGTTTTCAGTGATTTTTGCAAAATATGATCAGGCATTAAAATTTGGTAATTTGTTATTAGAAAATAACCAAAAATTGTCATTATGTACTTATCAAGGTGATGAACAAATGCCATGGGAAGTGACCGCATATCCTGAAGTTGTACCCAATTATGTTAATATTGTTGGCTATAAAGATTTACTTACCAAGAACTCTGAACCGTTTTCCGGAAAGTACGATGGTTGGTTTTGCCTACCTAAATAACTTAAAATAGAAATTTAATGATAGATATTAAGCAGTTTTCTGAATTGAAAAAAAATAGTGCAAAATCATTTAACGATCAAAAGGCCTTGATCAAAAAAGTTATGTCTGGACGATTAATTAAATGCAAAACTTGCGGACAACCTTTACAGCTAATGCTGCCCGAAAATAGCAGCCAGCCAGGAATATATTGTCAAAAGAGATGCACTGATATTAGTCTGGACTTTGCTTAAATGTCAAAGCCCTGTTATTTATATACCCGTTACCAATCAAGATGCATGTTTCAGGACTGCTGAGTGATTCATGATCAAGGCACCTCTTTTTATTCATGGTCATTCCCTTAAAAACAGAGGTAACGATGAGCATGGTTTGCTCAGAAGTCCCCTCTGGGTTGGTTTATAAGCACTTTATGCCGCGTTATTCATTGTGACAAGGTTTCCACATGGATGTGGACCATTAGGGCAACGCAGGACGCATTTGCCGAGAATGACCATTATCTAAAATGAATGCCTTGCCTAAAGTGCTTATAACTCCAACTGAAATCACGCACTTTGAATGGTAACGGGTATAAATGATTATAAAAAAGTCGCAACCTCATCAAATGGCTTTTTGACTGCCGCGTGATGTGGCACGGTAGCATCAGTTGCGGGGTATCCTGCAATGAGTAACATGTAGGCACGATCATTTTCTGGTCGACCACAAACTTTACTTAAAAAAGACATTGGTTTAGGGGTGTGCGTTAATGTTACTAACCCTGATGAATGTAAGGCGTTGATCAAGAAACCTGTCGCAATACCAACGGATTCATGAACATAATAATTAGTATTTTTATCTTCAGTATGTATACCGCCTTTTTTCTGACTGAAAATTGCAATAAGCCAAGGTGCTGTTTCCAAATAGGGTTTATCAGCATCCGTACCTAAAGCTTTTAATGCACCTAACCACTCCTCTCCAGCGCGACCTTCATAAAAGCTACGTTCGTGTAGTTCAGCTTGTTCACGAATTTGTTTCTTTATATCACTACTGTGTACGGCAACAAAGTGCCATGGTTGGTGATTAGCGCCACTTGGTGCAGTTGCTGCTGCTTTTATGCAATTTTCGATGATTTCTTTTGGTACAGCTCGATCACTAAAACTACGAATAGTATGACGTCGCTTTATATCGGTATAAAAAGCTTTTGAACGCGCCAACATTTCTTCAACGGGGTATTCAATATAATCGTTTAATGGCGATGAGTCATGGTCTTGCATTGGTACTATTCCTAATGTTTTTTGTATGATGTAAGCATATAGAGTTTTGTAGATATTGCAAGTGCAACATCTCAGTCTGGTTTTAGATTTACACCAAGTGCATTAAAAGGCGTACTTTATACGCATAAAATAATTGCATTTCTAATAACAAAAAAGACGCCAAGGCGTCTTTTTTAAAACTGATAAATATTTAAACTTCCTTGAAGCTAGTTAGCCCAAATTAGCGGAAAAAGCACAGAGTTGACGCTAGTCAATGAGTACTTTTGACAAATAAATTGGGGTTAATAGCAACAAGGTTAACCGATGAAGGCTCGAGCGTTGCGGAACATACGAACCCAAGGTGAATCTTCTTGCCATTCATCAGGGTGCCAAGAGTTAGCTACCGTTCTAAATACACGTTCAGGATGTGGCATCATAACTAAATGCCGACCGTCTTTGGAGCATAAAGCAGCTATACCATATTTACTTCCGTTTGGATTGTGGGGATATGTATTTGTTGGGTTTGA
>JABSOX010000012.1:131556-184293 GCA_013215655.1 Colwellia sp. | reverse complement strand
GGATAGTTAGTCGCAATTGCGGGTAATAATTCTTTTTGGTAAAAGGATACGTATTTTTCATTGCAGAAGAACTGTTGATTGCGACGATTTTCGTTAAGATCATTGGGGTTACGGTTATCAATAAAAACCGCGATTATTGGCTTAATGCGTCCGGAAGATATTTCAGCATCTAATACTTCAACCATATTACCAGCTCCTAAATACCATTGGCCGTCAGCAATATAAAGTGTTGGCAGTTTATCTGTGCTTTTTACACCATCAGGTGTATATACCCGATACTGCAAAGCATAACTAAGTTCTTTACTGTCAATACGGATATTGTCAGATAAGCTACTTTTTGCTTGTACACTAAATGTGAATACTACGCCAAGAGTAACAATGTATTTGATAAATTTATTCATAAATTATGCTCTGTTATTTATTGTTATTTGATGCTTCATAGATATAAGACAGCGAAAACGGTTATTTTATTCTTAGTTGAGCATACTGAGAATATTTGGCAGGCATTGTAAAACTTTTGTAAAAGTAACGGCCATTAGGTTAATGGCTGACATTGTTACTGTGAGTATTGGAGTCTCGTCATTAACCGAGTGTGAACTTATACCAATTCATCTAAATATTTGCTCACCCTTACTTGCTAAAATTAACAAGTGCTGCGTTGCTGACAGGGATGAGAGTACTTAGGTTTTGTCTGGAACTAAAAACCTGTGCTTTCAATCCTAATAGCCGGTTATTACTCAATCAAGCGCCTTGCTCTTACTAATTTTTTCTACGCTATCATTGATCACCTATTTAGACGAAATGGTATTAATGGTACCGATTTGTTTAAACAAGCGGATAGTGCACTTTATAAAGCAAAAGAGAGTGGCCGAAATATGAGCGAACGCTATAAAAATAATGTTTTATAGCGTTCGTGAAGGTAAACTTTATTTCATCCTATTTTTTAACATGTTTATCTAAAAATGATTCGATAATTTGTGCGACTTGTTGCCCATCTTCTTCCAGTACAAAATGGCCGGTGTTTAAAAGGTGGAATTCTAAGTTTTTCAAATCTCTTTTATAAGGGTATGCACCTGCAGACGGAAATATTTCATCTTTATCGCCCCAAACAATCAATGTTTCTGGTTGATATTTGCGGAAATACGTTTGCCATTTAGGGTATTGTGCAGGGTTAGTACCATAGTCATAAAACATTTGTAGTTGAATTTCTTGGTTACCCGCTCGGTCTAACAGTCGTTGATCTTCATTAATTGCATCTAAACTAATTTTTGATACATCACGAACACCGTTAGTATATTGCCAAGTGGTTGCGCCTTTCGTTAATAAAAAGCGTAATGCTGAATCATTAGTCATGTTTGGCTGTTTATAGGCAGCTTTAATATTTTTCCACCAATCATTATCTAAGCCTTTATTGACAGCGTCTCTATCTTTCCAGTACTCCTTGATCGGCTCCCAAAAGTTGTTATTTAGACCTTCATCATAGGCATTACCATTTTGGATAATTAATGACTCTATTTGCTCTGGATTAGCACTCGCGATTCTAAAGCCAACAGGTGCGCCATAGTCCATTACATACATGCTGTATTTTGAAATCGATTTCTTTTTAAGCAAGGTTTCAACAATGCTGGCCATATGATCAAAAGTATAATCAAATTCATCAATACTCGGCATTGAAGAATTACCGTAGCCAGGATAGTCAGGTGCGATTACATGATATTTTGCTGAAAGCTTAGGAATTAAATTTCTAAACATATGTGAAGATGTTGGAAAACCATGCAATAACAACAGTGTTGGATTTTGTGGAGATCCTGCTTCACGATAGAAAATGTCTAACCCTTCAATTTTCATCGTATGGTATGTTGTTTGAGTGTTTAACTCTGTTGGTGCTTTAGTATTGTCAGCATGCGCTAGTGTACTAAAAGCTATTTGTGATAATACCAGAGCACTTATGCTTGCTTTTAAACCTGCTTTAATTAATTTTTTCATCATTTCCTCACTTGTCTGATTTCAATATCTGTTTGATGGGGTGAATTATGAGAGTTTATTAATTAATGATAAATAGGGGGGATATTGAATTATTGTCAACATTACATTGACAATGAGAGCGGTCTTTAAAAAGTTTTATACCCAAGTAGCAAGTAGCATCAATATGCCAGTTTAAGGACACCTGAGCAATTCAAGAGCAAGGCGTGTATTTCATTTATTCTTTATTTGTGGTTATTGAAGTTTTTTACGAATACGGCTCAGCGCTATTGGGGTGATGCCGATGTGTGAGGCGATCATCTTTAAAGGGATTTTATCGCGCAGCTGCGGGTTAGTGTCTAAAAAGGTTAAATAACGTTGTTCGGCGCTATCTTGGACAAACGCATATTCACGCTCTTCCTTTTTAATAAACATATTCTCTAAAAGGCGATTATAAGCTTGCATAAAGCCGGGTTGAAATTGCATTTTCTCAAAAAACATCTGCCAGTCAAATTCTAAACAAATAACATCATCTAAAGCTTCAATGCTAAACAGCGCATCAACATTTCTAGTCATTGCCCGAGTTGAACCGCTAATGCTAGGTGCACAAGAAAATGATTGGGTGAACTCCTTGCCTTCGACAGAAACATTCAGGTAACGCACAAAACCTTTGACCAGAAAAAAAACCTTGGGAGCTGGTTGTCCTTGCGTAATTAATAGTTCGCCTTTTTGGTAATGTTTGAGCTTAGCTTTTAGGCCAAACTTATCAAAATTTGCACTGTCGATACTTAAGTTTATCCCTGAGAAATATTGGACAAAGTCTTCCATGTGAGGTTGTAAACTCATTTGATTTTATCTCTTTATTTATGCGTCGATTCTGGTATTTGTGGGTTTTGTTGGGAAATGAGGTAGAGTGCCAATAAGGTTAACATTATCCCCGGTAAAGCGCTGTATAATTGATATATATTCGCTAAACCCTGAGGAATAACAACCAAACTTGGGATTAAATAAGTAAAAGCTAATAGACGATTTGGGCCCACTTTTTTGACGAGATGTTGTTGTAAATAAAAGGTCGTCATCGTAGTAAATATTGTTAAATATAGTAATGTCTGCCAAAACTCACTTTGTTGCCAGGCAACATTATTTAAGTCGCCAAAAAGTATCAGAAAAGGTAATAAGATTAAGCTGCCTAAAAGCATAATATAAAATGCCCCAAGAGCTGGAGGCACATCAGATGCCCATTTTTTTACTAAAATTACATGTAAAGCCAAACAACAACACGCGCCTAAGAATATACTGTCGCCAAGTCGCCATTGGCTAATAACTAGTTTTTCTTGAGTAAAAGCCAGTAATACCCACAGAGCACCGAGTGTACCTATAACAAAAGCGACTATGAGCTTATTTGGTGTGACTAGTTTTAAAACCACATAGGTTAATACAACACTGAGTAGTGGCAACAAGGTATAAATTACCGATGTACGCAGAGCCGTTGTCGTTTTTAGTGCTTCAAATAATCCTAAGAAAAACAACACTAAGAATAAGCTAATAAGGCTATATTGACGCAATATTTTGCAATTTATTTGTTGTAAGGACTTTTTCCAAATAAAAGGTAGCATCAGCGCTGTTGCCAAAATAAATCTTAGCGCGGTGCTAGCAATAGGGTTTGCAAAGGGAAGTAACTGCTCTGAAACAACAAATGATGATGCCATCAAGCTTACCCAAAATAGTAAGATAAAGTTATCTGTTAATGCTTGTTTCATATTTACACCTCCATCTCTTAAGCGGCTTTTGGGATGACAAATTTATGGAATAAGAACTCTGAAATAGCGATGTCTATATCTAATTCATAAACGACCGTTAACAATTGATGTAATTGTTGGATGCTGGTTATTGTTGTTGTTTGTGTTTTTCCGTTTATAACATGGTGGTATTCATTATTACGTAGTGATTTAATCTCATTAAAAAACTTTCGGCAAATGACTAAATTATTAACAAAAGCCGCACTGGGGTGTTGGTGAGAGTAAAAGTGACCTAAGACACAGTCTGATTCGGTATAGTGATGTAAATCAAAAAGATACAAGGTAAAGAAATCGCCATCTTTAAAAACTTGATAGCAATACTCTCCTTTTGCATTTTTGATAATAAGATACTTCGCATCTCCTTGATCCTGTACTAAGCCAAGTTCAATTTTTACAGGAAAACGAGCACCTAAATGACCAAAACCCGCATCAATGATGTAATCTTCACCTGCTAAAGTAAGCAGTGTTACTCGATGTGTTCTAGCGACTTCAATGTCTCGGTTGTAAATAACTTTAGCAAGTAATAAACGCACTTCAAAATTTAGCTCAGCAAGTACAGTTAAAACTAATTTATTATGCTCAAAGCAGTAGCCACCACGGCGTCTTTCAACAATCTTATTAAACAGCGATTCGGCATCTAAAGGTAGTTCTTGTCCTAATACTACGGCAAGGTTATTAAAACTATACTGCGCAATATGTTTACTTTGTAATTCATTTAAAAAATCTACACCTAATTCGTTTTTTTCAATGTGTAGGTCGGCTAAATAGGCCGATGCTACTTGTGAATGTGTCATCTTATTATCCTTTTAAGCGTTTTTTATTAATCGATATGTGCAGTTTAATTGATAAAAATTCCGACGTACTTAACCTAGGTTTAGTCCCCTAGATATAGCCACTATATTTAGTCCCAAAGCTTTGTAATAAAGTTGTTTTTGTTGTGATTGTTTTTATGCAAACAATAAACCTAGGTTAATGTTGCTCTTAAAACTTGTTTGTAAACTGCGGTTATCAAATCAAGCAAAACAATATCAAGTGGAGTTACAACAAATGAAAATTACAGTTTTTGGTGCAATGGGCAATGTCGGTTCAAGAGTTATAGATGAAGCGTTATTAAGAGGTCATGAGGTCACTGCTGTATTACGCAATAGCTCTCGTGTTAACGAATTAAGTTCGGCAGTGAACGTGGTTATTGGTGATGTTGGCAATATCGACGATGTGGTGAAGTTTAGTAAGGGGCAAGATTTAGTCATAAGTGCAACTCGGCCACCACAAGGCGCAGAAGAACAGTTAGTAGCAACAACTCAATCACTATTGTCAGGGCTAGAACAAACTAAAGTAAGGTTGTTATTGGTCGGTGGCGCAGCAAGTTTAATCGTGCCTAACTCCAATGGTAGTTTAGTGGTTGATGATATTAATTTGGTTCCTCTCGCTTGGCGCGATATCGCGTTGGCATGTTTAGCCCAACATAAGCTATGTCAAGAAAATGAGCTTGTTGATTGGAGTTATTTAAGTCCACCCGCAATGATTATGCCTGGCGAACGCACTGGGTGTTTTCGAATAGGAATTGACGAATTGCTGATTGATGAACAAGGTAATTCAACTATTTCGTTAGAGGACTTTGCCATTGCTTTATTAGATGAAGCTGAGCAAACACAACACAGTAGAAAGCGCTTTACTGTTGCTTATTGATACTTTTTTATAGGGGATTAATTAAGAAGTACCTTGTAACAATTTAATCAAGATCGTCTTGTTGTTTTAATTTAATGAATGAACCGCTATGTGGTGGTTCATTCACTAAATGAATTAAAACATTGCTAGATATTGTCTTTAGTTAAGACTTTAATAAACTCTTCTGGATCAGGACGAATACGGTAATTTTCGGTGAAATCACTGTATATTATTTTTCCGTTTTCATCGGTAATAAGTACGGTTGGGAGTACAGTATCTTGTTGGTAACCTAATACTTCCATGCCCATAGGTAGCCCATTTGTCATTTCAATGCCTAAGCTTTTAGCTGCCTCATTATTTATATCTGTCATAAAGTAGAAATCTACATTAAATTTAGCGGCTAAGGCTTGAGTATTTTTTTCTGGTTGTGGAGAAATAAGTACAATTTTTGCACCTAAGTCAGAGAGTTGTTGATAATAACCTGCTATTTCTTTTATCTGCGCCATACAGAGTGGACACCAATTACCACGGAAAAATATTAATATTGTTGACTGGCCTTTAAAGTCAGCAGAATTGACTTTTTTAGAATTAATATCAGTTAGATAAAAAGAGGGCAGTTGTTCGTTTATTTGTAATTTATAGTTAGTTACTCGTACTAATTTTGAATACCAAAAATTATATAAAAGAAACATCGTAAAACTAATAATGGATAAATATAAGGCTGTTTGCTCAGAGCTAGATAATGAATTAAAGCCGATACGATAAAGATCATTAAATACTAAAATAAGACCAATTACGGTAATTAACGACAGCATGGGGAAATGAGCAGAGGTTCTGGCTACATTTTTAAAGATCATGATTCTTCCGATAAATAGCGTTATTAGTAGATTTATCAGTGCTGCACCAAGCCAAATCAAACTAAATCCAGAGTTAATTATTTGGTAGATGCCAATGGTGCTAATTGCCATCGCTAGCATTAAATAAACACCGATAAAAATTGATTTAAGTTTGTTCATTATTTTCCTTTTATAACTTATCTATTTTTAAAGAATACCCCGATAATATTATTAGGGTATTCTTTGATGCGGTCATTAATTTAAAGGTTACAAGTTAAACTTTTATTTTTTTTCGTCAAAATAAGTATTCTAAGCAAAGTTTGTCTCCACGTTCATAAGAATAGAGCATTTAATTTGATGCACATAGAGCTGTACAATAAACACTATTGCGATGATTTTTGTATAGCATTAACAGAAAAGTCTTTGCAACCATTTTCCAGCCAGCAGGTGTACGAACATAGTCTGTGACTTGATCATCTTTAAATTCAAGTTGTTCTCCTGTTCCATCATAATTTTCAGTATCTTTATGATAAGTCGACGCTATTTCCCGTTGGTAGTAATAACCTGATTGGGAAATAGATCCACTCCCGCTATTTCCATCTTGTGCCAATATCCCCATGGCAGAACTGGCACGTAGGCTTCGTTACCTTGTTGAGTGTAGATGTTGCCTTTTCGTCTTGAAGAATCAATGGGAAGATAAATGATGTAAGAGTGGATCATAACGAGAACATTTCATGGACACTGTAAAACATTTGTAAAAATATAGAGGAGGTAGGAAATAAGTAACAATAAAGGTGTTTTTAAGAACGAAAGCAGCTATTGAACAATGTTTAATATGTAGGAGCTCAAACTTGAACTGACGCTTTTAAATCTCAAAGCTTAACTAAATTCTGGTAGGCAGCTAAAAGGAGTCGTTCAATTTATCAATTAGATTTACGGCTAAGAGCGAGAAGCAGACATTCGCTCGATGACTCAGTGCACGCCAAAGTGGAAGTCGGCATTAGTCTGAAGTAAAAATCGTTTATGGACACGTATAAATTGGGTTTTCATTATCTTTGTTAGCTTACACACTGAACAAGGTAACAAAAATGCAGTTTTGTGTTTTCATTAAAGGTATAACAGAGAAAACCGCACGTTTTTAAAATAGTGTTTTCTCTGTTGTAAAAAGATGAAATCTTAAACTACGATGTTACTCCCCTCTAATTTGAATCTTTTCAACGTTGCTAAACTGTGATGTAGCAGGTTCATCAGTAAGAGCAAATTCAATTGCCACGTAATTATTACGAACTTTTTGTGCCGGTTTGGTGTAGACCCACTTTTGAGCACCTAATATTGCGCTAGCATCAAAAAGCCCATCGTGGTCAGACGCAACTACCTGAATATCAGACACGTTACCATCTTTTTCAATACTGAAGTTTAATAAAACAGTCCCCTCTATCCCTTTTTTTATAGCGTACTTTGGATAAATTGGTTCGGCTCTTTTAATTACTGATACCTCTATATTACTAGTGTCTACCTGATTGCCTCCAATAGTTTGAAAAGCAATTGAGCTTAATATTAGTAAAATTGCAGCAGGTACAAAACGCCAAATACTAGTGCGTCCATTTCGAATATTACTTAAGAGTTCTTTCATGTTTTCTTTTCCTCGGTAATGATGAGTGATAAGTAATTCCTGTTTCTTTAATAAGGACTAATCTATTAGAGCTTTTTCATGTACTTTTTAGATGTCCATTTGTAAATATAGATTACGAGTGTAATCTATATTTATAATTACACCTGTAATCACTCGTGTCAAATATTATATCGATAACAATATGGGCAGTTTTCTTCAATTAATGTTAGAGGTTCGCTTCTAAAAAAATATCAATCAAAGACATAGCGAAAGCCTGTTTTCAGGTAGAAGAGCTTCGCCTGTGTGCAGATTATTACTTGTGTTACATGTAGCCAATATATCCACAAAGATGAACTCAATTTAGCTGTAGGGGATATTCAATGGGATTCCAAACAATAAAAAGTATATGAAAGGCTATGGATTAGGCGTTATCCGAATAACCGCTTTTTGCACTTTGAAGCCATCCAAATAAATATCCGTGAACGACTGCTATGGTGTGCAAAAGCCAGTCAAGTTGAGTCATAATCAGAATTGATACGTCTCCTCCTGCAAGCTCAGCATTATAAAGTATCCTTATATATGTTATAATTTAACAATATTATTATTTAAAATCATTAGGCGTATTTCATGTCTGAACACTCAATTATCGACATTTGTGTTGAACCAATAGAACTTTGTAAATTACTCAAAATAGCCAATATGGTTGGTGGTGGCGGCGAAGCTAAAACCATGATCAGTGAAGGTAATGTTTTAGTAAATAATAAAGTTGTAGTTCAAAAGCGTAAAAAAATTCGAAACGGCGATATTATCGAATATAACGGTAAAATTATTAAGGTCGCTTATAATCCCACCAAAAAATCAGCAGAGTTTATTAATACAGTAGTTTTAGCGAGTAAAAAAGAACAAAGAAAAAAAAGAGCTAAAAGTAAAGCGCGGGCTCTTTCATCAGAAACTGTTACCGAACCATCGCTCGAACGCTAAAAGGCCAAACTTGTAGAACCTATAGCCCTCTAGATAGTTCCGTAAAGTGGTAGAACTGGTCACCAGCCAAATGTGAAATATTGTACTAACTAACCTCAACTCGGGATAAGCAGCATTTGCTCAATATTCCCCTTTATCCAATTCTCTGCGTTAAAACGTCGATAAATAGCTCGCTATTCATAAACGTTTTGCCTTGATAATCGAATAAATTGAAACATTGATTGAGTTGTTATTACTTTTAATTAACCTATGAATCTTGAGTTTATAGTCAACCTATTGATTTTATTTAGAGTTCAAGTACTCATCATCCCGAGTTGAGGTTAACTACTTTTAGCTCTGCGCACTATAAAAGCATGCTTCTGCGATTATGTGAACGACTGCTATGGTGGCTTTTTCGACTGTCAGGCTCGATGAAAACCTATTTACCAAAAGTATAAATTCAGGTTTGAGCTAATGCACTCAATAGCTGTTGAGTGCATTATCTTCATAAGTGGCACAGGGAAGGGGTTTGTTATTATTTTTCCGATTTAAGTCTCAAAACTTGCTTCTTTAAGTAATCTATCGCTGATAAAGACAGCTCTATGTCAGCGTTAATCGTGTTTTCATAAAGATCTATCGCACTGTTATTTTTACCTATACGCTCAAAAGCGCGCGCTAAATTAACGATGGCGCTAATGGATTTTGGATGATTTGTTACATTTCGTTTAAATAATACTATAGCTTCTTTATTATGTTCACTTTCTAAGAGCATTTTGGCCACGCCAGCAATGTTCCATTCTGGAATGGTTATATCGGTAAAGTATTTTTCTGAACGTGATTTATAAAACTGTACAAGACCTGCCATTTTTCCACGACTCTTATAGTCAGAATAATCAATAAAACCAACATCACGAAACTCTTGAAAGGTGTGCTGCAAACCTTTATAAAATGAAGGGTAGACAGTAGAACCATGTGTTTGGTCAGACATGAGTTCCGAAGTCCACGTAAAATCTTGAGGGGCGTTATCACTAAATAATTGAGAAAGTTTGTTATATGCATCTATTCTAGATTTACCTTCAGAGACCTTGCCTCCCATCGACATATAAAGTGATAAATCTGTTAGATAATTACCTTTTAATAATGTTTCGTATCTTGCAAGTAATTCCGAGTCGAAAATTTCAACGATTGGACTGGCAGCTATATAAGCATCGAATAATTTTGGGTCGCTAGCTAAAGTACTTAATACAAAATAACCAGCAAAGGAATGTCCGAGTAGTATTTTGATCGGTAACGTTCTGTACTTTCTTTCTGTACGAGGGATAACTTCTTCTTTGATAAATTGAAGGAATTTGTCTTTTTCTCTGCCGAGGTCTCTTGACCTAGTATTTTTAGCATTGGTGATTGCAACAATAATACTATTTGGCATAAATTCGTTAACCATACTGTCAACTGCTGCAGTAACTAAGGCTAAAAACTCTTCTCCATCTAATACGTAAAGAACTGGATATTGAATATTTGAATCTTCATAACCATCAGGAACGTGTACTATTATTTCTCTATCTTCTCCCAAGGCTTCAGAATGGAATTTAATACTTTCACCCAATGAAATTGTTAGTTGTTTACTTTGGGATTCAGAGGCTTTATTTTTAATAGTTTTGGCTGTTAATGATGTCGATATAGTTAAAGATAGGATCAGTAGCAGGGGAGTTACATATTTCATTTTATTGTTAATCCATTATTGATATTTGATACAAAAAGTGTGAGTAATACCTATTGCACTTTTACTTTTGACTACTGTTCTGGTTCTGTAATTGTGAACTTATAGTCGGAAGTGAATTTTAGAGGAATAATATGGTATGGATTGTAAAACTTTTGTAAAAGTTAAAAGAGTGAGTCACAGTTAAAACGATGGCAAACATCAATTAATGACTGCACATATGGTAGCTACACTACAGCTACCATATGCACTTCGACGTTGAATTTTCTATGACTTAACCAGTACAATAAATTTAATTATATTGTCTTAAGAAACTCAGTGACAGCATTCCAATAGTCTTTGTGCTCAGGAAATTTTTCCCATAAAGCTCTCGAACCATGCTGACCACTCTCATTTGGCAAAAAATATATTTTTTTTCTAGATGGAATTTTATTATATATATCCCACCAACTATTTTTTTCATTTTTTGCAGATGTAATAAAAACAGGCTTAGTGATATTTATTGCGCTTTTTGTGATGTAGTCTCTTCCTTTGTTTGGAAAATATTCACCAGGAGCAAAGGATAATGCACCATCAATATCTTCTCTTTCTCCTGCAATTTTTAAAACCAATGCCGAAGAGTATGAGCTACCCCAAATAATTAACTTTGATGCTTTACTAAACTTCGTTTTTACATAATCAATGGCCGAATTCATATCGACCTCAGCGTCGGTATACTCTGTTGGCAAGTTTTGTTTTACTGCTCGTCGATGTGTTTCATTAATCACATCATTTACTTTACCACCTGATCGTTGGTCAATTGCCATGCTATTAAATCCCAGTTTACTTAATTTAGGGGCTATCTCTTGATACTCACCGCGACTCCATCTAGCTTGATGAAATAAAATGATAAAAGGGCTGTTTTCGGGGTTGGTGACATATAGATCCGCGGTGATTTTCAAGCCATCAGAAGACTCAAACACTGTTCTTTCCTGAGCTGTGATTTGAAAAGATATAAAAATTAAAGCAGTGATAAAAATTTTATTCATAAGTTTTCCAATTATATTAATCATGAGTTAGAAACATATTAACCGTAATTAATTGGTAATTATAATTATGGTTAAATTTATCTTCGCTGTTAAATAGCGCAGGAAAGACCTTTTTTTTGTTCATCAAGGTATTGCTGCAATGGTGCAAAATATTCAACTAAAGCGTTACCATCGAGCTGTTTTTTATTGGTCCATGTTGCTAAAATTTCCGACCAAACTTTGCTATATCCCATTGAAAATTATTCTTTTAACTTGTTGCCCGCCTCTTTAGAGTTATATGTTGAGCAACGAGAAAGTAAGTGCGTATTACGGTAACAACTTACGGGTAGTTACCGTAAAAATTAATGTGTAACCCTCAGTTGATACTATCTCTTGTTTAAAGAACTTTTTAGGCTGTTCATTTGAGCAGCTAACATCTTATCGATATATTTTGGCCAATTTTTGTTTGAAACGAGTGAGTCACTTGTCACGGTATATTCCATGGTGACTTTTGTATGATGATGCTGCTCTTTAATACTTATTTTCATTTTTCCTTTCGCATCTTCATTTCTTAATTTGCCCAGAGCACCAAGCCAAACCCATTGGTTATTTTCTTTTTCAACTTTTGAGAGATGAGTTATGGTTTTGCCATTAGGCATTCTTTCATGCATGCCTTTTCCGTCAAAAAACATATTGTGACCTTTACCCGACTGAGTAAACTCTGATGTCCACCAGCGTCCGACATGTCCAAATTCATGACGCGCTGTTGAGGTGTTTTTGTTGGATAAAAAACTATGTTTTACAGTAAAACTGTTAGCTGATTGTTCAGTGACTTCAGCTTGAACAGCGAAGTTAGTTATTACTGCAAGAGTACTGGTGAGTATTGTTAGTTTTAATAAACTAAATTTATTCATGAGAGGGCTTCCTTTAGATGATTTCAATTATGCGGTGAATAATAGAGGGGTAAAGGAAGAGGTACTGTAAAACTTTTGTAAAACAAGCAAAGGAAATTAAGATGAAATCAGCGTTAGCTTTGAAGAATAGAGAAGCTAAGATCAAAAGAAACACCTTGTTGATGACGAGTAACATTTATCTCTCCGCCTTGTGCGATAACAAGTTGATGTACAAGTGCTAGGCCGATACCTGTGCCTGAGGTGGTACGGGTCATTTCATTGCCGCAACGATAGAAGAGGTCAAATATTTTCTCATGCTGTGAATGAGAGATACCCGGACCATAATCTCGAATAGAAAAGTTAAGTTTATCTTTAGCGTTTTTATGGTGGGCAAAGCTAATATCAATTTTTTGTCGTTGTGGCTCGTTAATCTTTGCGGCGTTGTAAAATTTAACTGAATTGTCTATTAGATTGATGATGATTTGTGCAAAAGCGTCAAGGTCTATAAAAGCTTGTATATCTGACGAACTATTTTTATCAACAATAAAATTAAGTTGAAAATTATTTTTGGCTATTAACGTTGATACTTTTGATTGAATAATATCTTTTAAAACATCAATACTCACATACTCAGGTGTTACCACTTCTTGATTGCGGCTGAGGTTAGATAACTGTAAAACGTTATTGATTAAACGAGAGAGTCGTTCACTTTCATCAAAAATAAAGTGGTGGTAGTCCTGCTGATTTTTTTGGTCTGGCACCATGCCTGATTTGAGCATTTCAGAGTACATTAAAATAGACGTTAATGGTGTTTTAAGCTCATGGCTAACAGCAGATACAAAATTCATGCGCTGTTCGGCAAGGGCAATTTGTTTTACGCCTAACCAGTAAAAACCAATACTGCCAGCAACAATGACTAAACTAAGTACCACAATAAATATAAATACAAAGCTAGTAGCGGGACCTAATGGCAGATCCCCAGTGGTAAATTGTAAACTGATATTGGCAAATGGTTCTATTAATTCTCCTTTAAATAAAGATTGGGATAGTAAATCTCTATTTTCTTCTGTCGATATTTTTACGCCCGCATCTCCTTCTTCATTGATATTGTATTGATAATATTGCAGCTCAGGTTTATTTAATGTGTTGACCATTTGTACTTGCACCGCATTATCATAGCGAGCAAACCTGATGTAGTCACTGAACAACTGCTCAAGAAATTCTTTTCTATTAACAACAAAACCTTGTACTGATATCTGTTGATTAATGGATGCATTGCGATAAAAAACAAACTGCTGGTTTTTAGTTATCATCAACTTAAAACTACCGACTTGTGTTTCTATTGGTTGAGTAGATGTGGATAACTCTCTTTGAGAGAAATGATTATTTTTATTCCCTGTTTGCAGAAAACCATTTTCACCTAATATTTTTTTTAACTGTTTTATTTTTGTTATACGACGGTCGATGTCGTTGCTATTTAGTTGCAGGTTTGTGGGTGTTTGATCTGTTCTGATTATTCCTCTTTTTTGAGTGAAAGGTAATATGGGGGTATTAAGTTTCTTTTTGTCGACGATATTAAAAAAGCCGACAAGACCAAATAAATCAGTTTGGTAATGTGGCTGTCGTTGATAAGACAAAGGCGAAATGTTTTGTGATTCTTCATTTTCAATATTTCGATAATAATAATAATCAAGTGGTGAACGCTGTTGTTCTTTTGTTATGCGTTTGGTTATTACTTTATTAATTTGTGTAACGACATTTGCAGATTTCCAACGATATTGAAAAAGCATTTCATTTTCAAATTTTTGAAAACCATAATAAACAACCATAGCTAACGGCAAAGTTAAACAAATGAAAAAAATAAAAACAATTTTACGAAAGCGTAGTATTTGTTGATGAGTATTTAAATTTTTATTAAGCACCAAAGTGAGTTACTTCCTAACTTTATGAATAATTATGTCTGTCTTTATTACTAGAGTCTGTTGAACTTTCATTTTATCTTCTGCTATAGGTTAATTTTTAAGATAACAAGGCAAAAATAATGCGATGTAGTTATTCTACTTTAATTGTTTTTAACGATATTAGGTTGAAAATTAACAATAGCCTTTACAAACACAATTTATAACCTTCACCTCTATAGGTAACCAATAATTTGGGGTCGCTAGCTTTATGCTCAATTTTTTTTCTCAGTTTAGCGATATGAATATCAACTGTTCGGGTATCTATTTCGCTGGGGTCATTGTACCCCCATATTTGTGCCAATAATTCGCTACGTGGAATAGGGCGTTGATTTTTATTCAAATAGCTTAGAATATCAACTTCTCGTCGGGTAAATAGCTGTTCTTTGCCATTAACTTGCCCTGTGAGGTGGACGCAATCAATAGTAATGTTTTCACCTAAGGTTAAGGTCTTAATATTTTCATTAAAACCAGTACGGCGTAATATCGTTTTTACACGTAATAGCAGTTCCTTTACTGAAAAAGGTTTGGCTATGTAGTCGTCTGCACCTAAGGTGAGGCCGGTAATAATATCTTCTTCAGAGCTTTTTGCGGTTAACATGATAATGGCTTGTTCACGTGAAACTTCGCGAATTTTATTACAGATACTAAAGCCATCTAGTGATGGCAGCATTACATCCAATAATATGCAGTCAAACTTACCTGCTAATGCAGTTTCTAACCCTTTTTGGCCGTCTTGCTCACTTTCAACATAAAATCCTTGCAGTGTAAATAAGTCAGTTAAGCCTCTTAAAATTGCGGCTTCGTCTTCAACAATCAGTAATTTAGGTTTATGTGTCATTAGAGAGCTCTTTATCATGATCATGTATTTCCATTCATTATATATTAGCAATTTATAAAGGTAATGGCAGATAGGCTTCATCTGCTACTTACAGTTGCTGTAAAGACCCCCAACGCTTATTAGGCATTGATGTCTTTATTGATGAATTTAAACTGCAAGTTTAATTCTCATTTTGCTGGTCTAGATATTTTTGCAAGGTTTTGAAGTAATTAGTGATAGCAGAGCCATCAAGTTTTGTTTGCCCTGTAACTTCTGACATCACTTCAAACCATGGTTGACTATTTCCTAATTCAAACATTGCTTGCAGCTTTTTACCAACGTCTTTTGAACCGTAAAAAGAACAACGAGATAGTGTGTTTTTGTTGCCTGCAGCTTCACATAAAGATTGATAAAATTGAAATCCTAAAATTTCACCGATGAAACTACCAGCTTGGTTTTGATTATGAATAATTGCCGGGATGGCGCCGGCATCAAAGGCATTATTGTCTCTATCAACAGGCGCTGTTATTCCTTGATAATGTTCACGTAATTGCCACCATCTATTGTTGTATTCTTTCGGGGATATTTCACCAGAGGCAATTTCTTTTTGCCATTTATTGACAGCAAGTTTATAAGGCATACTTGCAACGGTATTAAGAGCCAACTGCATTAAATAGCCCAAGTCAGCTGATTCATCAGGAATTTCGTCTAACATGCCTATTGATTGTAAATAATCCGGTGTATAAGCATATTGAAATGCTCGATTGGTTCCTCTAAAAGTTCCAGCTGGCCATATACTATAATGTCCAGGTTGTTCGGCGTGTGCGGCACGAAAATACATGGGTGTTAACAATGATGTCGTATTAAAGCGCATGAAGGTATCTTCATTGATTTCCCAACAACCACCTACTCTTGCTTCTTCGTTTTCTGGCAACCACCATGCACTAGGATCACAAGAAGCATCATGTGAGGTTGGTTTGGTAAATTGCGAAAATTCGTAAAGAGATTTTTTAAAAGGCGTAAAGCCCATTGACATTATGTATTTTTCAAGACCGTGTAGCATTGCTGGTGTATCCAATTCTGGATACTCTTTTAACTTTTCCTCAATGTTGTAACCACGATCCTTTACTGCTCCCTCTGGTTTCACTAGCTCATACAGATTGCTGAGATTATTTACATTTAGGCTGCCAAGCAGATGAGCAGGGATCGGTTGATTGGGTTTTACCACATCAGCTCCGTATTTTTCGATAAGTTTGTTGCGTACATGAAGTAGTAACGAATCATACAAAGGTTTTACGTCTGCCCATGCCTGATCAAGTTCATTAATGAAGTCATCAACTGGCATTTCAAATTGGCTAAGTTGCATTTCTGCTCTATTTGAGAAGCCAAAACGTTGGGCACCTTCATTATTGAGTTGTACTTGCTGCTGATAAATAGACTTAAGCGGTGTTAAGTTGTTGTGCCAATTTGTCCACAGTACTTTCAACTCATTTTCGTCGGTACTGTTGGTCATTTTTTTAGCTAGTTGTTGAGCATTTAAGCATTCTTTCTCTACTGAATCCCCATCAATACAAGCCGTGTTGTCAGCTTGTTTTTTTGCTAAATCACGGGTGATTTTTTTAAGTATTGTTACTTTTTTTTTATTTTGTGGATGAGGGTGACTTGGGTAAATATATGCAGCGGAAAGGATGCCATTAAGGCGTCGAGTTAAATCTTTATTAAGGTTTAGGTTTTTATATTGATTTGCTTGATAACCTAATTTTAAATCTAATCTTTTTCCTTGCACAATTAGATTAGCAATGTGATTTTCTGTATCTAACGTCCTAAATCGATCTTTGATATACCAGGCAAGATTTCCGGTATCAACAAGTTCTTTTTGTGCAATATCAGCAGCTTCAATAAATGCTGTAGCTTTATTAATGGTTACCGAGGAAGTGTTTTTAGCTGCATTTGCAAAGGGAAAAACTGCTAAACTACTTACTAAAAGAGTATGTTTAGCTGCATGTGTTAGTTTATTCATGAAGATTCCTGTTGGTATTTCGTTCTATGGATAAACTGTAACAGTTGCTAAAACAGGCCAATGTAAAACTTATGTAAAAGTGGATTTAGCAAAGTGTTATGTTCGATAAACCCTAAAAGATCTTTGTTTTCTTTCGTGCCCGTGCCATGGTCACTAAGAAAGCACTAGGACAAAACTAAGTCAACAATAAGCAGCTAGCCTTTTGTTGACTCAGTATTCAGCTATTAAGTTTACTTTTTTTTCCTAAACCTTAGTGTCATACGAGTGGACTCTCCTACTGCTATATACTCTTTTTTCAACTCAGGTTTATCCTTGCTGGTTGCAAATGACGGTGGCAAACGCCATACACCGTCACTTTCGCTTGGTTTGTCTTTAGGATTAATATTGATATCGCTAGAATCCATATATTCAAATCCCGCCGCTTCCATTTTTGAAATGACGAATGACTTCTTTAAATAACCCTTGTCGCCATTTGCCCATTCGTCAGATGCCGTTTCGGGAGCCATATGTTGTACAATACCAACAATGCCTCCCGGTTTAAGCGCTTGGTAGGCATCTTTTAGCGCAGCGGTTAAGTAACCGCCATCATTCTCAAAAACGGCTAAATTATGTAAGGCTCGAATAAATACAACAGCATCGGCGCTGCCGTTAATTTCTTTGGGCATAGAGCCGAACTGAAATGCGCTAACCTTTGCACTATTATCGTTATGCCATTCTAGTGCTCTACTGGTCCAGTCTTTTACCCACGTTTTATTTTTTGATAATCTTTTTTCGGTCATCCAATCAAATTTAGCCCACATATCAAACGCATAATTAACACCGATCAACATTCCTTGTTTACCTAAGTAAGGGAGCAATATTTTGCTATACCAACCCCCATTACTAGGGAATGCTTCAACTACAGTCATCCCAGGATTAATGCCAAAAAACTCCATAGTCTGTGCAGGATGACGAGCATCATATCGTGCTTTAGCTTTAGTTGGTCTGCTATCAAGAATCATCGATAGTGATTGAGCCGAATGCTGCGCTGACTGTTTTTTAGTATGTGCATCATGTGATTGAACATTATAGGCAGTAAAGAGCAAAGTCGTTGCTATCGCCAAAGGTAAGATTGATTTATTCATAAAGCTTCCAAAGAGTATTTTAATTCATGAATGGTACAGTTTTGAAGAGTATTTCCTGAAGTTTAATGAGAAAGTAAACTTCAGGAAATGTACTGTTTTCGGTAGTGTCATTTCGCTTATAGCTTTTTCTTTACCCACTTAAGAGCATTTTCAAAACGCTCAAGTTGTGGGTGTTTTTGTTGCTTAGCTTTCAATACCATTGTTTCATACGCCTTAATGGTTTTTTCTTTGTCTTCCATTTTCATATAAGCACGGCCTAATACTCTATAAAGCTGTGCCGACTCTGGAAAACGATCCCTAATAGCGTCTAGAAGTATTTCAGCCGCTACTTTCGGATGACCGCTATCAAGTAACATAAAACCCAGCCCCATAAATGTCCCCATAGTTACCTCGTCAGAGATATCATACTTTTCACCGCGTTCTCGAAAGTATGCTTCAACACCTGCCATTTTATTACCGTCGATAAACTCCTGATAACTACCAATAAAAGGGCCTTGATAAAAAGTAAAGTTCTTTGAAAGGCCATTGTATAAAGTCACATTCGCTGAACCAAAGGTGCCATGTAGAGGTAAGTATTCATACGTCCACTGTAAACTTTGTGGCGCTTTGTTTTTAAGTAATTCAGCAAGTTCTTCTACTGGTTCTACATTGTAAGAGCCATTATCAAGCACGGTGCCCACGGAGAAATACAATGATTGATTGAGTGTTTTGTTTTTATCCAGTAAGTTTTCAAATCGAGAGAGTATGGATTTCCGCAAACCAAATGGATTTGCTACTATATAATTTTCAAATCCATCAGGATCTTTGATGAATGTTTCTAACAAAAATGTTCCAGCCGCGCCATGACCAAAAATTGTTTTATAACTATTTACTCTAAATTTTTTGGCGACAAAAGCTTGAACTTCTTCATTGATAAAGCGTAAAAAATTGTCACTTTCTTTACCATAATCACGTGAATTTGTGCCTTTGTTATCGGTAATTGCAACAATAATACTGGCCGGCATCCAACCAGTTTTTTGTACTTTCTCTATGGCGATGGTGGCATGTTTATAGTGTAATTGGCCTTCTAACAGGTAGACAACAGGGAATTTGTCAGCTGATTTTTGGTATTCCTCAGGTACGTATATCAGTAATTTTCGATCTTCCCCTAGAATTTTCGAATGTACTTGATATTGGTGACCAAAATCGTATTGTATTGCTTTTCCATTACCCTTAACGGCTTGTTCCTGTGCCAATAAATTATTGGAAAAAGATAATAATATAATAGACATTATTATGGTTAAATAAATCGTTCGCATGGTGTGCGCCTTTTTCGGTGAATGAACAAATGAGCTGATATGATAGCTGTTGTTAAAGCATGCCAATGTAAAACTTATGTAAAAGATACCTACAGGTTGTTTATACCCGTTACCATTCAAAGTGCCTGAAACATACATCTTGATTGGCAACGGGTATAGATTAAAAATAATTATTCAGGAGATTTAATGAAGTATGTTCGTTTAGGAAGTAGTAGCTTAGAAGTATCGCGTATTTGTTTAGGCAGTATGACATGGGGATTACAAAACAACCAAGCCGATGCCAATGCACAAATTGATTATTCGCAAACACAGGGCATCAATTTTATAGACACGGCTGAAATGTATGCGGTGCCGCCGTCAAAGGATACCTATGGTAAAACAGAAACTATTATTGGACATTGGTTAGCGGCAAATCCTTCAAGACGCAAAGAAATTGTTTTAGCATCAAAGATTGCGGGTCCCGGTTTTTCCTATATTCGAGCCGGTAAACCTATTTCCGGAGAAACAGTAAAAGAAGCCGTTGATGCTTCGTTAAAACGTTTACAAACAGATTATATCGATTTATATCAGCTGCATTGGCCAAACAGGACATCACCTCATTTTGGCAATCATTGGCCTGATAGTATTAATTTCACTAAAGTAAATGCAGCAGAACAGACTGAGCAAATGTTGGATATTTTAAATGGCTTGGCTGAATGTGTAAAAGCAGGAAAAATTCGCTATTGTGGTTTGTCTGACGATACACCGTGGGGCTTAAATCAATATTTACGCTTAAGTGAAAAGTACGATTTGCCACGTATGGTGTCAATTCAAAATGAATTTAGTTTATTACAAACTAAAGACTGGCCGTATTTAATTGAACAATGTGTGCATGACGATATTGCTTATTTACCTTGGTCACCTTTGGCTACTGGCGTGTTAACGGGTAAGTATATAGATGGCGCACGACCACAGGGTAGCCGATGGACATTTATGCAACGTAACGGTTTATTTAGAGATTCTGAGTTATCAAATAAAGCGGCTAGCGCTTATGTTGATTTAGCTAAAAAGTATGGACTTTCTCCAGCGACATTAGCGTTGGCTTGGTGTGAGCAAGTTAACGGGGTTACTTCAACAATAATTGGCGCAACTACGATGACACAGCTTAAAGAAAATATTAGCGCCTTTGCAGAGCCATTACCTCAAGATTTATTAGCGGATATTACCCAAGTATTAAAGCAATATCCGATGTCATTTTAAGTCTTTTAATATTAGCCGGCCACTACAATTATGACGTCATTAAAAACAAGTGTTTTTACATTCATCTCGTTACTAGCTTTTGCCGGTAACTCAATTTTATGCCGATTAGTCTTGGGTGATCATTTACTTGATGCTGCAGGATTTACGATTATTCGCTTATTGTCTGGGATCTTGGTTTTATTATTAATTATTAGGTTATTCAATAAAGATAATAAACAAGGAACTAGTGAAATAAATTCAAAAGGAAGTTGGGTTGCTTCATTTTGGTTATTTCTTTATGCGGTTACTTTTTCTTTTGGTTATATTTCTTTAGATACTGGAACGGGCGCTTTAGTGCTATTTGGCGCTGTGCAAATAACCATGATCATCGCCAATGTGTTTTCTGGGCATAAATTGCATTACAGTGAATGGTTGGGAATAAGCATTGCCTTTGCAGGCTTTATTTATTTGGTCTTACCTAATTTGCAATTACCTTCATTTACGGGCTTTATATTGATGACTATTGCAGGAATATCTTGGGCATTTTATACCATTAAAGGTCGATCATCTCAAAATCCTGTTGGTGATACTGCTTATAACTTTTTTCGAACCTTGCCTTTTATTTTGATTTTAATAATATTTACTTATCAAGAGTTGTCTTTATCGTGGCAAGGCGTATTTTTAGCTGTTATTTCAGGGGCTGTGACATCAGGTATAGGTTATGCTATTTGGTATGCTGCTTTAAAAGGATTATCAGTAACACAAGCCGCCGTTCTACAATTGTTAGTGCCAGTTATTGCTGCAGTTGGCGGTATTATTTTTGTCAATGAAGCACTTTCTTTACGTTTAGCTATATCATCATTTATGGTTTTGGGTGGAATATTTATTGTGGTATTGGGTAAACGTTATTTAACTAAAATTAAATAACATTTATTTGCTATCATCCCAAGTCCTAATGTTGCTGCCTAATGTTGCTGATTAAGGTACGGCATTTAAACGTTGATATAATATATCTCGATAATTTCGACTGAGTTTTACTTTGGTATTATTACGAAGAATAATTTGGTAATCGCCACTGTCTAAACTGATCAGTTCACTCACATAGTTTAAATTGACAATGCTGGAGCGATGTACACGCTGAAACCCTTGTTCATTGAGACGTTGTTCCATATTCTTCATGGTTTCTCGAACTAAGTGTGATTTTTGTGGTGTATGTACACTGACATAATCGCCTTCAGCTTCTACCCAATAAATATCTTCTGACTTTAATAAATAAACATGGCCATTTGAGCGGATCACTAGTCGTTCATTATTGATATTGGCAGATGGAAGGTTGGTGGAGTTTGATGTACTGGTTAACCCTTTTGTCTGACTTAATAATTGCGTTAATTGTTCACTACGTTGAGATATTTTATTTTTTAATATGTGCTCTCGAGCGTGAGTTAAACATTCTTTAAAACGTTCATTATCAATGGGCTTTAATAAATAATCGATAGCATGAGCATTAAAAGCTTCGATAGCGTATTCATCATAAGCAGTTAAAAATATTACTGGCGGCATGTGTTCACTACCAATGGCATTAACTACATCAAAACCATTTACTTTCGGCATTTTAATATCTAGAAATACCAGATCGGGTTTTAACGATAATATCGTTCGAATTGCGTCACTGCCATTTTCACATTCAGCTACTATGTTGATGTCTTTTTCTTTTTGTAAACGAAGAGCAACACCTTCTCGGGCAAGTGGTTCATCATCGACAATAACTACGTTGATACTCATCTGTTACTCTCCAATATTCATTGGTAATTTGAGTGTTGCAGTAACACCACCTTGCTCATTACTACTTAGCGTAAACTGGTGTTTATTATCATAGAGCTGCTGCAATCTAGATTTTATATTGCTGATACCGATACCTTCTTTAAAGTTTTCATCATAAAAATTACAGCCAGCACCATCATCAATGATACTAATAATGAGTTGAAAATTTTCAAGGTGGCAATTGATAGTTAATTGACCTTTCCCTTCTTTTTCTTCAAGCCCATGTTGCATCGCATTTTCAATTAATGGTTGTAAAATCATTGCGGGTACAGGTATTGATAGTACTTCGGGGTCATAGTTTTTAACTATTTGAATACGCTCGCCAAATCTTACTTGTTCAATGGCAAGATATTGCTCTACATGTTCCAGCTCTTTTTTCAGTGGCAACCACTGTTGAGTTTTATCATCGAGTGTACTTCTAAAGAAACTACTCAGTTTATTGATCATTTCGTTTGCTTGCTCAGTTTCAGCTTTCATTACTAATACTGAAATAACATTGAGAGTATTAAATAAAAAGTGTGGATTGATTTGCATTTTTAAGGTTTGCAATTGCGATTCAATAAGTTGGTTATTAAGCTGACTCGCTATCAATGCTTCTTGTTGTGCTAATTGTGAAAAGTATTTGATATTAATATTGGTGACTAAAATAGTATAAATAATTGTATTAAATAAAAATAAATTATCACCAAAAAGAAAATGTCCAGCATGTTGCCAAGGCTTATAATCCATCATGCTAGGACTCATATCCTCAAAAAAATGATAGTGAAAACTTATCAGCAAACCTGCAGCTATTGATAAACATAGTAAAAAGAATGCATGTAATAATAATGCTTTTAACCAAGCTTTCGGTTTTATTGGGAATTGCAGTGCTAGCCATAATGCGATGGGGGTTAATATTACCCAAGGTAGCCACACTCGAATCGTAAAAAATTCTAAATGAGAAAAAAAGCTCATCTCAAAGTGATGACTTGTTAACCAGTTTGATATTTGTGATAAAACGGCAAAAAATGCTAATCCTAGCCAAATGGCGATTAATAATAAGGTTATGGTTTTTAGGTTTATGGTTCTATTTACTTTTTCTGTCATGGAATGTCTATGATGAGAGTTACATAATTACTAATAGCTTATCGAACTCTCTGTCTAGATGACAGTGCTTAACGATTAACCGTGGCTAAATGTAGTTGAAAGTACAATAGGTCACGATGAAATGAGGTTCGTGAACTGTATATTCGCTTAGTTGATAATGATAGGCTTTAACATAAAGTGATAGAACGTTTAAGAAGTGACAATGAATAATACTAAACAGGGGCGTTGGCCGTTAATAAAAGATGCTATTATTTTTCAATTGAAATTAGGTATGGATGCAATTAGAGATTTATTATTAAGTCCCATCTCTATCGTTTGTTTAGTTGTTGATTTAATAAAAGGCCATTCTCAACAACAAAGTTATTTTCATCGATTAATGGCGTTTGGTCATCAAACAGATAAGTGGCTTAATTTATTTGGTTCAAATAGTACAACAACCAATACTAACGATTTTTTTAAGAAAAAAAATTCAGATCCAAACGTTGATCAATTATTTGATAAGATCGAAACGTTATTAAAAGAGCAACATAATAAAGGTGGTGTCACCGCTGCAGCGAAAGCATCGATTGATCGCTATTTAGATAAAATGGTGAAAAAAGATAACTCAGTTAATAAGAAGGAAAGTATCGGTAACATCGCAGCGAAACCTAAAGAGTAGTTTCTACTTTAACTAACATTTAGCTAGCCAAAATTCTAATTTCTCTTTTAGTAGTGTTGGATTGATAGGTTTTGATAAATAATCATTCATACCGGCATCAAGGCATTTTTCTTTATCTCCTTTCATACTGTTTGCTGTCATTGCAATAATGGGGATTTGTGTATTAGTTACCTCCAAAAGTCCTTGGCGAATTGCCTGAGTGGCTTCATAACCGTCCATCTCAGGCATTTGGCAATCCATTAAAATGAGTTGGTAGGGTTCGTTTGAATTTGCTTTATTTAATATTTTTATGGCTTCGAGGCCATTCGCAGCAATATCACTTTGGTAACCAAAGTTTTTTAAAAGCCCTATGGCGACTTGCTGATTAATACGATTATCTTCAACAAGTAAAATTTTTGCGTATCGGGGTTTCGTTCCCGTTTGTAAATTTGAGATATAGTGCTGAGTTATTAATGGTTTGGCATTTTTTGAAGCCTTGTTATCGTCGATTACAATGGTTAAAGCATTATGTAAATCTGATATTGTTATTGGTTTTGATAAATAAGCTGAAAATCCCATATTGGAAAAATATTGGGCATCACCACGTTGTCCGATGGATGTTAATAAGATTAATTTTGTTTTATTAAAATTTGGGCTTTCTTCAATTATTTTACTTAAATTTACGTTTAAACTCTCCAGCATATCGATATCGATTATAGCAATGTTGAATGGTTGCTCTGTATGAGCATGGAATGCAGTTATCGCTGATTTACTATCACTTACCGAGACAATATTAGCTCCCCATAATTTTAGTTGTTTGCATAAAACACGCCTGCTCATCGGGTTATTATCAATGATTAGAATTTTTTCATTATTTATATCAACAACAGGAAGATTAGTGAGCTCAGAATCACTATTTCTTAGCTTGATTTGAAAGTTAAATATACTACCTTGCTCAACAATACTATTAACGCTAATGCTTCCGCCCATCAATAAACATAATTGTTTTGCTATGGTTAATCCTAATCCCGTACCGCCGTATTTCCGAGTTGTTGATGTATCCACTTGGCTAAACGAATTAAAAAGGGTATCTAACTTATTTTGTGCAATGCCGATGCCTGTATCAGAAACAGAGCAAGAAAATAGCAGACTATGATCAGTTTGTTTAGTTAAGGATGCTTTAATAATGATGGTGCCGTTGTGGGTAAACTTAATCGCATTGCCAACTAAATTACTGAGTATCTGACGTAATCTACCGGGATCTCCTACGACCATAGAATGTGTTATTTCAGTGAGGTCGAGAATAATCTCTAAATTGTTCTCTTTAGCTTTGAGTGCCATTGCTTGTGAGAAGTCACCTAAATGGTTGCGTATATCAAAATCGATGAATTCCAGATCTAATTTACCTGCTTCAATTTTCGAAAAATCTAGGATGTCATTTATCAGTAATAATAAGGTGTCGGCACTACTAATTGCGAGTTGATTAAATTGCAGTTGTTGTTGTGATAATTCAGTTTGAGATAATAAATTGGGCATGCCTAATACGCCGTTCATTGGTGTTCTTATTTCATGACTCATATTGGCTAAAAATTCGGATTTTGCTCGGTTGGCTGTTTCCGCTTTTATTCTTTCTCTTTGATTTTCAGATGCTAATTTTTTTAGCATGGACTCTTTTTTTACGGTGCTGGTCACGTCATAAATAAGAATTTCACAAAAGCTCTCTCCTGATTCGGAAGTCATTTTTTTTATGCTTATTTGTTGCTGTAAACGATAACGCTCATTAAATAAGTGTTTTTTTTGATACAAGGGAAGGGGAGCTGCATTAAAAGTATTTGAAAGTTTACTTGGCAGACCTAAATTTAATGCTTCGTCACAAGCTTGGCTTAATCGGGAATTAGTATATTCACTAAAAATGTCAGTGATTTGTTTACCTATTATTGTCGTTGGGTGAATGCCTGTTCTCTCGCCGACCCATTGATTAAAAAAAACAACCTGCAAATTACTGTCAATAATAATAACACCAAGTGTTAATTGGTTTAGTGAGTTATATAAAAAATTTTCAGAAAGGTTCTTCATATTATATAGAATTCAGTTATGTATTTGTTAGGTTGTGGACTAATTGACGTACTGATTCTTGAAATATAACTAAAGACTTTATATCCATAAGAAAAGAGATATGTCCTTCGATATTTTCGTTAGGTAATGAAAATTTAACTTTAATATAAAGTGACCAATCGTTTTCGTTTGCATCGGTAAATATATCGTCAATAGAGCCCTGAACGAATTCAGGCATTTCTATTTCAATGGTTGATTTAAGGAAGTTAATAACGGTGCCAAAGCAGGCATTTAAGATGAGATTACCTATCTCTACGAGAGAGTCTTCCTCTAAATCAGAAAGAACTTCGATGGGGATATCTCTACCTAACAATATACGTACTAAATTTAAACCACTTTCTTGACCAAACATTAGAAATGCTTGACCATTAAAATCACCGACAAACTTTTGAGTGACGGCACTAATGGTAAAGTTCTCAGAAAAGTCGAGTTTTATTTTAGCTTCATTGTTGGGCAGTATCTCAACAATAGGTATTGTTAACTCTACGGTTTTTGAGACCATTTTATTGAGGGAGTCTGCCGCTCTACCTACACCAATGTTGAAGATTTCAGTGAGAGCGTCAATTTCCAATTCAGACAGTTTATATTCCATAGTTACTTAGCTATTTGTCGATGTATTAATTAGGTGAATAATTCCTATGTATTTTAGAGAGTATAGCCAAGCAAAGTTATTCAGCAATTTCTTCCTTACTTTTTAAATTGAAAATAAAAATGTGCAACTTTTTTACGATTAAGCGCGTCTTATCTAATAGGCATCGTATTTCATACCTGCTTTTTGTATTTCTATTGTTTTTCTGAGAAACATTAATTAACTATTTTTAGGTAACTTTGCTCGATGATTTTTTGTATACTCTATTTATCGTGATGTTCTTATGGACATACGCAATATAAGTGAGGTTTTTTTGAATACTTTTTTAAAGTTTTTTTCCATAGTTTTCTTATTTACTTATTCAGTATTTTGTTTAGCTGGGCAAAAAGTTGCTCAGATATTGAACGTTCAAGAAGAAGGTATTGTCTTAGTTGATGTTAGCCGTGGTTTTGTCAAAATTAGAGGCTGGGATAAAGATCAGGTGTCTTTAAAAGGAGAACTTGATGATACCGTCAAAGAACTGATATTTAAAAATAAAGGCCATAAAACGTTAATAAAAATAGTAACTAAAGGTCGTCGTCATTGGGGTGATTCAAGTGTATTGAAGCTTCGTGTGCCTGAAAATTCTCGTATAAGGTTTAAGGGCGTTGATACGACATTTAAACTTGAAGAGTTACATAATGGTGTTGATGGTAAAACCATTAATGGCGATTTAATTATTGAAAATGTTCATAAAAATATTGATGTCTCTTCAATGAGTGGCAGTGTAAAAGTTATTGAATCTTCGGGGCGTGCTAGAGTTGAAGTTGTTAATGGCTCCATTGATTTTTCCGGAACATTCAGCGATGTTTTTTTAGAATCAATGACGGGAAGTATTGTTGCCGATATCGAAAATATCGATAAACTCACTATTAAAAATATGTCTGGTGAGACTATCATTCGTGGTGAAATCAATGATGATGCTTATGTTCACCTAAACAGTGTTAGTGGCGATATATTTTATAAAGACGTTGGCGAGCTAAACGCAGAATGTAAAATTGCCAGTCAATTTGGTGGCAAAATAAAAAACATGCTGACTGATGACATGCCTAAAATGTCTATGCTTAGTCAAAATAATTTAAGTTTTGTTTCTGGGAATGGCTCAGGAAAACTTATTATTAATACTGTTACTGGTTCAGTTAGTATTGAAGATATAGAAGGACTTGATGGATTGGATGGATTGGATGGGCTAGATGGACTCGAAGGTTTAGAGGGTTTAGATGGGCTAGACGTCATTCTAGTAATCAAAAAGGATATTGACGGCTAATGGCTGATATTTTGGATCAACCCAATGATGGTTTTGTTGAGAAATTAAAACAACGTCAAGTATTCAAAGTAGCAACGATATATGCTGTTTCTGCTTGGCCATTAATACAAATTGCAGATCTTGCTGTACCTGCACTAGGTTTACCTGATTCGGTAATGACCTTACTTTTGAAAATATTTATTATCGGTTTTCCGATAAGTCTTATTTTTGCGTGGTTATTTAATTTCACATCTAAAGGTATTGTTAGAGCAACTGACGACGCTCAAAATCAGCAAGCTTCACAGGCAAATGTACAAACAACTATCGCTGTAGCAGGTACATTAGTTTTAGCGGTGATTATTACCCTTGCTAGTCAATTATGGCGAGGAGAACTAACACCGGTAGCTAATCAGACAGATATTCAAATAAAACCACCAGCAGTTCCCGTATTACCCGTTGTTAAAAAAGAGTCAATTGCTATTCTTCCCTTTGTGCCTTTTAGTAATGACCCAGATGATGAGTTTTTTGCCGATGGTATGGTTGAAGAGTTATTAAACTTATTGGCTAAAATTCCAGATTTACAAGTTGCTGCACGTACTTCTTCTTTTGCCTATAAGGGTGTTTCAAATAAGACTATTGCCGAAATAGGCAAAGAATTAGGTGTTGATACGATTTTAGAAGGCAGTATTAGAAAAAACGATGTCACTAATAAAATTCGAGTCACCGCACAGTTAATCAAAGTTAGTACGGGTGAGCATCTGTGGTCAGAAACCTATGACCGTGAATACCGAGATATTTTTCAAATTCAAGATGATATTGCCCGCGCTGTTGTTGATAAAATGAAGGTGACCTTGTTAGGTATTTCAACAAATGAGTTTGTTGCCGATACATTAAATGTTGATGCTATGGTTGCTTTTGGTAAAGGGAAAGCTGAATTAGCACATCGTACGGCACCTTCAATTGCTAAAGCGTTAGAATATTTTAAAGATGCCGCTGACTTTGATGAAAACTATGCACGTGCTTATGTAGGAATTGCTGATGCTAGTATTCTTCTTGCCTTGTATAGTGACTTGGCGGTTAAAGATATCCATAAAGAAGCACTCAGTGCTATCGAAAGAGCATTGAGTTTAAACCCTAAACTCGGTGCTGCTTATGCTTCCAAAGGACTATTGGTAAGTTATACCGATCCTAAAGCGGCTGAAGAACATTTTAAAAAGGCCATTGAGTTAAGTCCAAATTATGCGATGACGTATATGTGGTATGCGAGCTTATTAAGAGAAGTCGGTAATTTAAGTGAAGCTCAAGCATTAAACGAAAAAGCGTTTGAATTAGACCCCAAGTCGCCAATAGCGGCTTACAATGTTGCTTCGGGATATTACAATCAAGGTAATGAAGCAAAAGCGATGGAAATATTTTCTCAAATTATTGCTAATGATCCTTATTATCCGGGAGCTTATAATTTAGTGGGCGATATTTTAACCGATAATGGTCGTTTAGATGAATCAGTTAACATGTATCAGAGAGCCATTGATGTTGACCCTATCAATAAACATGCTGTTGCTGGTTTAATTAATGCCAATATTGATATGGGCAATAGTGAAATAGCCAACCGTTGGTTTGCTTATAGTAAGGAAAAAGGCTCACTTCTTTCTCAAACTCATATTAGCTATCTGAAAAGTAGCTTTTATGCATCACTTGGAGATTGGGAAAATTCACTAAACGCGTTAAAATCCATTAAGTTTAGCGGTAATAAAATGGGTGAAAAGAGTTTGATCACCGCTAAAATCGCCTATTATCAAGGTAAATATTCACAGGCGATAAATGCATTTGAGCAAGTTAGGGCTAATGACAAGGTTAACGCAAGTTACTTTTATCGATTAGAAGATGGGCGTGCAGCGTTACATTTAGCCTATTCATATTTTCAAATTGAACAACCTGAAGATGGTAAAAATGTCATCAGTTCATATTTACAAGTTGTGGCAAATGACAAGCTTAAAGAAAACAACTCTTATGAATATTATTACAATATGGCGATGATTAGATCCATTGAAGAAAATAAGGATGAAGCATTTTATTATTTACAAGGTGCTATAGACGCTGGGTGGGTAAGAGCATGGGAAGCAGAGTTGGAACCCATTTATGCTCATTTATCTTCAGAAAAACAATTTACTCAAATGATGGGTGGCGTAAAGGCTCGACTTGCTACGATGAGAAATCGTATTGAAGATGGCGACGCGTTTTTACTTTCTGCAAATAATTAATGTTTTACTGAGTATTAAGCTTTAACTTCTTATCATAGGTCAAAGTTGTATCCTCTATAATTGCTAGTATAAAACCTCAATTTTATACTAGTAATTTAGGCATCAAAATGAGTTCAATTCCCCAATATTTAACTTCAGAATATCTTGAGTGTGCCCCCTTATTTATTGGTGTCGAGGCTGCTGTTATTAAAGATATTACCTTTTTAAGTTATACCCATTAACAACAGTGTTGTTTAACTAATTTTAGCGTGATGTACCATATCCCAGAACTGCATGAGTTTTTAAAGAAATAGTATGGTCAGTGGTTGTTTATTTGTCATCTATGTACAGGCAGCGCTTTGATAATTAGCATTCTTAATCCAACCCTGTATTGGATATTTGGTGGTTTGTTACTGATTGAGTTTTAGGGGTAAACTATTTAATGATGTATACGATTAATCAGTATAAAAAGAGTTTGAAAAATCAATTTATTCGATTAGTTTTAGGTATTTCGACTACTTTTAGAGGCTACTACTAAATTTCTTCCTCTGGCTTTTGCGGCATATAATGCTTTGTCGGCTCGATCAATAAAGGCGGTTGGTGATTCATTATCGCGTTGGGCAATGCCAAAACTGGCGGTGAGTCGAATACCCTTTGGCCATAGGGAACTTTCAATGATTTCACGAATGTCTTCAGCTAAATCTGCAGTTGAAAATAAATCAGTATTGGGACAAACAAGTAAAAACTCTTCTCCTCCCCAGCGCGCTAAAAAATCAGTTGTCCTACTGTTTTCACTCAATAATTTTGCGAATTTTTTTAATATTTCATCACCAATGGTATGACCATATTCATCGTTAACTTTTTTAAAGTGGTCAATATCAACAAACATCAGAGATAGTACTTTCAACTCTTCTGTAAAAATGGCTTGAATACCACTGCGGTTTAGTGCGCCAGTTAATGGATCACGTTCGGCCTGATCTTTAAGAACTTTAGATTCTACATTTAATAATTTATTGAGCTGTTTAAGTTCATGTGTTCGACGTTCAGCTCTGATCAGTTTTCTCTTTGAGCGGCTAAGTTGTATAAATAACACCGATGTTGCAAACAATAACCAAATAACAATAATGGTGATGTAGAGTTTTCGGGTATTAAATCGTTTTCCTAAAAACTCTATTTTTTCAATAATAAGCTTATATTCACCGGGACTAATACCGTTACCTGTCGCTATCTCTATAACCATAGCATGTTCAAATTCAGGAGCTGACAGTTCAATAGGTATTTGGTTTTCAATCAGCCACCAAGTTGATACTTGCAAAGAATTCATTGGTATAGTGGCTGGATATTGAGTGTTTTTAGGCTGATATTCTAAGCCATTATATTTCCAGGTGTTTTGATCGGTTAACGATGAATATTTTTCATTAAAACTACGTATTTGAAAACGTATGCTTGCGTTTTTATGGTTTTCATATTTAGCTGAAATATTGACTGTATCGTATGTAGATAAATCGATGCCGTATTGTTGTTGAATATCTTCAGAGTTAAATAAAGTGATAGTTATTTCACAAAAAGGCCACAAAAAATCTGAAGCGACAATTTTACATAATAAAATGAATTGACCATTTTCAGCTTTCAATGAGCTTTCTGATTTACCCCCGTTATCACCACTATCATTAACATTACTTACAGAAAATTCAGTGTCCCCTGTAATGCTAAAGGTTTTATTGAACGAAAATTCCTGTAGCAATATAACAATAAATGTCACGACAATGAGTGATGTCAGAATAGTATTATTAAGATAATTTCGTTGCATAGTTTAACCTATTGCGGCGATAGATTAGTGGTATTATTCCATTCAAAAAATGATAGTGGAGCGGATGAATACTGTGATAATTAACGCGACACAATTTTCCTTAATAACTAAAGTGTAACGTTTTGAAGGAAAAATAACCAATCGGCGTTTGTTGTATAACATTAAGCTAATTATTACTTGGTGTTTTATCGTGGCATCTCTAATAATTTTAGAGATGAACGCTGTATTTGTTTTATTATGTTACCATCAGTTTTAATTGAATTTAGCTCGTTTGTTTAAAGGATAAATCGTGTTTGATAAAGGCACAAAGAACAGGGTGTTTAGTCGGTACTATATTTCTGTTATTGCTGTATTTTTACTTATTTTACTATCCGCATTATTTCTGGCGACTTATCGGTATTTTATTGAATTATCTGAATACAAAAAAGAAGATCTAAAGCAATTAATTAAACAGTCGAGAACACTTGAAAATAGATTAGAAAATAGCGTAAATTCGCTATTAAGTATGCAAGAGTTTGCAAACTACTATCTAGAATATCCTGAGGAACTGATCACAAAACCTCCGAAGCTTATACATGATAAAGAGCGCTTCTATTTAGATAAACCTTATCATGATGTGATTGATCATCAGCAGTATATTTCAAGCAACATTACCGGCCTAAGTAATAGTCATCAATTTGAAGCGCCTTTTAAACAAGAATTGGCGATGGCAAATGCATTAACTCCAGCCTTTATGACGGCGAAAAAAGCGAATAAAGAAGTAACCTGGCTTTATTATGTTTCATTGAATCGTTTTATCAGTTTATATCCATGGCTGGGGCATAAAAGTTGGCATTATAGCGATAGAATGATCAACAATACGCACTTGCAAGAAATTAAACTATCTACTGTAGATAATAAAAAAGCGATATGGTCGGTGCCTTTTATTGATTCTGCGGGAACAGGTTTAACGACTGCTCTGGGTCTCGGTGTATACCGAGATCAACAACTTACTGGCGCTGTTATAATAGAAATCAGCTTGGTAAGTCTTCATCAAAATTTATCTAAAATAACTCAACCCGATCAAGGGCTATTATTATTAAATAAAGATAACAACGTATTAGCACATCAAAATAAAGACAATATAACAATTAATAAAAGTGTCCAGTGGCAAGAAGTAATGCCTGACGAGTTGGCTGATTTACCTTCGTCAACTCTAGCAAATATTGAAGGCAGTGCCATCATTGGACAATGGTATATTCAAAAACAAGTATTAGACATTAATGGTTGGACATTAATTAAATACCAACCTTATGAGCAGTTTGTTGCTCCTTTATATTACCAATTTTTGTCGGTATTTATCGCATTGTTTCTTGGGTTGTTGGGGTTATTAATCTTAATTTATTTTCTAACTCGCAGTACTTTCATTAAGCCAACTAAACAGTTTATTAGTCATATTGAGCATTGTTCACACGGCGATCCGGGTAAAATAAAACCGGCCAAAGGTTGGCATCACTGGTTTAAAGTCGTTGAAGATATTTTTGGGCAAAATAGAAGCTTATTACAGCGTTTAAAAGAGCATAATACTTTGCTTGATATCAAGGTGAATGAAAAGACCAAAGAATTACAAAAATCGATTGAAAAACATCAACGTGACTATGCGTTATTACGTTCTGTTATGGATGCTATACCTGAATATATACTCTTTAATGATTTAGCTGGAAATATAGTTGGCTGCAATAAAGCATTTGAAAAATATGTTAATGCACAAGAGCAAAACGTATTGGGTAAACAAGCTAATGTTATTATTAATAATGAATTAGGAGGAAATCTCACTGAGTTATCTACTTTAATCACTTTTGATGAGAGTGGCATTCAACGCATTGTGAAAGCAAAGGAAAATACTTTCGAGGTATTTTGTACTCATATATATAACAATGTTGATGAAAATATTGGCATACTGAATATTGTTCGCGATGTTACCAAGCAATATGCAGTGCAGGCGGCGTTGCAACGAGCTAAGGATCAGGCTGAGTACGCGAATAAGGCAAAAAGCCAATTTTTGGCTAATATGAGTCATGAAATAAGAACCCCTATTAATGCGATACAGGGCATGATTTCATTGCTTGACGGTTCTATTTTGTCAACGTATCAGCAACAACATATCGATAATGCCTATGATGCCTCCAAAACATTACTGTATCTTGTTGATGAGTTGTTGGATTTGGCAAAAATTGAAGCTGGAAAAATGTCGATCGTTAAAGCAAGTTGCCGTTTAGATTCTCTTGTCAATAATGCGATTAAACTGAATATGAGTATGGCAAAAAGTAAAAAATTGCAGCTCCTAGTTGATATTAGTCCTGATGTGCCCGTATTTATACTTACTGATGAAATGCGTCTGGTACAAGTACTGACCAATCTTTTAAATAACTCGGTGAAATTTACCCATAAGGGGAAAATAACACTCACTATTAGCACTACCTTTAAAAGTGAAAGCCAAGCATATGTCACTTTTAAAATAAACGACACCGGTATAGGTATCGCTAAAGATAAACAAAAATATTTATTTGAAGCATTTCGACAAGCTGATGAATCAATGACTCGTCAATATGGAGGCTCAGGTTTAGGTTTATCCATATGCCAGCAAATAGTTAATTTACTGGGAGGAAATATAGAGCTGAGCAGTGAGTTGGGTCAAGGGTGTGAGTTCAATTTCACTTTACCGATCACTATTGAAAAACTAAATTTTGAACCAGAAGTGGCAGAATTAGATGTATTTTTCTTAGGTGATGACTTTCCAAAAAATTTGATTCTATCAATAGAGTATATAGGTTGGCATTTTCATCAATTGAAAGGTTTGACGGATATCAAGCAGAGTAAAGCTAAAAAAGTAGTACTGATTATTGCTGAAAATTTACTTGCTGATGGTAGCTTATCTGAAATAAACAGTCAGGTGGATTTACTTGTTGTTTGCCAATCCTTAACAAGTTCAGAAATCTACGCAGAAGAAAAACTTAAAAAGCTAACAATACCTTATATTTTTTGGCAACAAGCTTATTATCGACAGCTGTTACTTGATATTGATAAGGTCATGACTTCACAACAAGAGACTTTATCTGTAATAGGAAAAAATAATTCAAAAGTATGTTTACCACAAAATCTTGAAGGTGTTAATATTTTGCTCGTTGAAGATAATCTTGTCAATCAATTGGTTGCCAAGGAATTACTTAAAAATATGAAGGCTAAAGTTACGATTGCAGACAATGGCAAGATTGCATTGGATATTTTAAAGTCACAAGCTTTTGACGTTATCTTGATGGATATACAGATGCCCGTTATGGATGGTTTAACCGCTACTCGGTTAATTCGTCAACAAGAACAGTATGAGCAATTACCTATTATTGCCATGACAGCACATGCTCGTAAAGAAGACCGTGATAATAGTATGGCAGCAGGAATGGATATTCATATGGCTAAACCTGTGCAAGCCAACGTGTTATTAAAAACCATTCTTATGTTAACAACAAGAAATTAGTTTTATCGTGGTCAAGATTTTTATGGCTAAGGTTACATAGTTTCAAGACTATATTGTCCTTGTAATATAGCATGTCGAGAGTCTTCAGATATTGTTCCTAAGGCCAATAAAGCGGGACCTGTAGGCTCAGCAAGTAAATAAGTGATGCCTTCATGCTCTACAGTCATTTCGTCATTGCCAATTTCTGCTGCGATATTAACGCCAATTAATGCATGGTTATCAATAAAAATGAGAGCGATGTTAATTCTCGGCATTAGTGATCTCAGTAGTGCTGCCGTTAATGTTACTTTACTATCACAATCACCTTGGTTTTCCCAAAGGAGCTTCAAAGGAGGATTAAAACCAGCACCCGCAGAAGTCATTCGTGATTCAAGTGTCGAGTAGGGAATGCTCTGTATAAAGCCAAGCGTAAAATCTGTTACTTCACGAATATTTTTAATAGAAACATTTTCTAAAATAACCGGTTTTAGTGGTTTTAGGCTATCTGAGGATAAATTAGCGAATCGTCTATGATCCGGTTTAATGGCGTTAACTTGGTTATGGGTAACAAAGCGATGATAAAAGTTATTTTTAAGATATTGTGCTGAGATTTCTACTTCCATATTGCTAAGTGTCGTGTAAGCCTGTTGTATATTTAGCTCATTTCTACCGGTGATATCTATACTATTGTTGAGATTATTAAAATGTACTTGAACATTAGCTAATGGCTTTTTTCTTAATCTTCGTCTGATGCGTTTATTAACAAACTGCTTAGCTAAGTCAACTTTGTATGTTTTGAAATTTCTGAACTGATCAAATAGGTTGTTTTTAGGTAAAGAAAAGGTTATTGATTGTGTTATTTTGTTGGTATCTTGCCATTGATAGCTAAATTGGTAACTATCGTCATATTCTTTTTTTGAAAAATGGGCTTGTTCGGCAATCGCAGAGCAGCAAAAGAATATCAATAAATAACTGAGTCTCTTGTAATAAATCACATTTCCGCCTTTTTTAATATTTTATTATCTCTTTCATTTTATACAATAATTATACATCTCGCTTAAATCTAAAAGTAACACGTATATACATGATTAAGGAGTAAATATATTTGGCTTTACATTTTTCAATATTAAGCTATATTCAAACGCATGTTTTAATTGTTTGTTTAAATGACTGGATTTAACGAGTCATTGTCTATTGAGGTATTTATGGCCGATTATCAAGTTCCGTTAAAAGATATGAGTTTTGTTTTATATGATGTATTAAAAATTGATAAATTATGGCAGAAATTACCAGCACTTGCCGAACACGTAGACCGTGAAACGGCGGATGCGATACTGCAAGAATGCGCAAAAATAGCAGAGCAAGAAATAGCGCCTTTATCACGCCAAGGAGACGAAATTGGTGTAAGTTTTGATAATGGTCAAGTGACCACTGCTCCGGGATATAAAGCCGCATTTGCAACATATGCACAAGGAGGGTGGACGGCATTAGGTGGCGATATTGAATACGGCGGCATGGGCATGCCTAAAGTGATTACGGGGTTGCACGAAGAAATGCTTTGCTCTGGTGATATATCATTTGCACTTTATCCTGGATTAACGGCAGGGGCTGCTCTATCACTTGCTAAGCATGGTAGTGAAACACTAAAACAACGTTATTTAACACGATTATATGCGGGTGATTGGACCGCAAGTATGTGCTTAACTGAATCACATGCAGGTACTGATTTAGGCATGATAAGAACAAAGGCAATACCTAATCATGATGGTAGCTACAATATTACCGGTAATAAAATATTCATCACTGCTGGTGAACATGATTTGACGGAGAATATTGTTCATCTTGTTCTTGCTAAATTACCTGATGCGCCAACTGGCCCTAAAGGTATCTCTTTATTTCTTGTACCAAAATATAAAGTTAATGATGATGAAAGTTTAGGTGCAGCTAATCACGTAAGTTGTGGCTCAATTGAACATAAAATGGGTATTCATGCCTCTGCTACGTGTGTCATTAATTTTGATGGTGCTGAAGGTTATCTGATTGGTGAAGTAAATAAAGGACTTGCGTGTATGTTTACCATGATGAATTTTGAACGTATCGGTGTGGGTATTCAAGGAATTGGTGCTGGAGTACGCTCTTATCAAAACGCATTAGAATATGCTAAAGATAGTATTCAAGGCCGGGCGTTAAGTGGTGCTAAATCACCTGAAAAATCTGCAGACTCAATTATGGTGCATGGTGATGTTCGCCGCATGTTACTTAATATGAAAGCACTAAATGAAGGCTCAAGAGCACTATCAACGTATATTTCAATGCAACTTGATATGGCAACTTACGGTGAAGGTGAGCAGCAGCAGCAAGGTGAAAGCTTAGCTGCGTTAATGACGCCACTAGCAAAAGCATTTTTTACTGACATGGGCTTTGATAGTGCAGTTGCCGGACAGCAAGTTTTTGGTGGTCATGGCTTTATTCGTGAATGGGGTCAAGAGCAGTTAGTAAGAGATGTTCGCATTGCACAAATTTATGAAGGCACAAATGGTGTACAAGCTATGGATTTACTGGTGCGTAAAGTCGCCGGTAGTAAAGGGCAGCTGATGCAAATATTTCTTAATGAAGTAAAAGACTATATTGCTGATACTTCTTCTACAAATATGGACGAATTTATTGAACCACTAAAACAAGCTATAGGTGAGTTAAGTGACCTAACGACATACTTATTATCTGCTGCAGAAGGGAATATCGAAGAGTTAGGTGCTGCTGCAAATGACTATCTACATGTATTTGGTTATACCGCGATGGCCTATATATGGGCGAAAATGGCAGAAGCAGCATTAAGTAAACAAGCATCAGGAGATGATTTTTATATCAGTAAAATTCATACGGCTCGTTATTATTTTACAAGAATATTACCGCGTAGATTATCGTTAATCGTTTCAGCAAAATCGGGTAGCGACTGTCTATTTAATATTGATGAAGATTTATTTTAGTTGAGAAAACAAAAATAAAGTCTTTATATCTTTATAACAAAGGAGGAAATAAACTATTATTTCCTCCTTCGTTCATTTGGTTATTAAATAATGCAATTACTTGGCTCCACTACCTCTCCCTTTGCCCGTCGTTTAAGACTCTATTTATTTGAAAAAGAATACGAGTTTGTTGATCTTGATATATTTTCAACAGAAGGTCGTCATATATTAACTAAAAATAACCCTGCTCAAAAAATACCTGCATTGATTGATGATGATTTTTGCATTTATGACTCAAGGGTTATTTATCGTTATCTTGCGGAAAAGTATGATGAAGCTAAATTAACTTGGCTTCAAGAAAATCAACTGACATTGATTGATGCTGCCAATGACACATTTATTAATTTATTACTGTTAAGTCGGTCACAACTAGACTCATCTGAAGATAGATTATTTTATAATTTACAACATGAACGTATTGAACAAGTATTAACAGCACTTGAAAAAAAGGCTGCGGAGGGTGAGTTTAAACAATGGAATTATCCTGCGATTTGTTTATATTGTTTACTCGATTGGATTGATTTTCGTGAGCTGTATGTTTTAGATAAATTTATGCATTTAACATCTTTTAGATTTACAACATCTACCTATAAAGGTATTAAAGAAACAGCGCCATATTAACTAGGTATTAAATCAAATTAACTTTTTAAAAGGAATAAGTCGTGCCAATGAGTGCCATGTTGTATTTGTTATGCTCGATTAAGGGACTGTCAGCTATGTCATTAGCTAAAGCTGTTGATGTTAGTGCGCCAATAATAGTCCATTTTGGGCTTAGTTCATAAGTGCCAATTAATCCTAATGTTGCATTAGTATTGGTATCTGAAATATATACATTAGGATTTATAACACCGTAATAATGCTGTACTCGTTCAGTATCTAGGGCTTCAATTTTTGCGGTAACCGTTATATTCAATTTGTAATTAGTAAAGACTAGGTAGGAGCTTTGCACAAAAAACTTAGCTGCTTCATTCTGATCAATTAAATATCCTGTTTGTGCACTAAATCGTCCGTTGATATAAGCCGCATTCACTTGTTTTTCAGTATCAGTTTGATTATATACTTCAGTCGCCGTATATGAAAAATTGCTTACTTGTTTTTGAAATACGGAGCTGATGTTTTTTATCTGTAAATTTTGATTATTTTGAGCCCAGAACCATGTATTTAAATCTTTATTAGTAAATAGCGTTTGATTGCCCTCATTAGATAATTCTCCTGATACATTATCTTCAATATCTATCACGCTATTGACGGAATTAGATTTTGCAGTCACTTGAAGACTTAATGTAAGCAAAGAAAGTAAGATTAACTTTCTCATATTGCTTCCTTAGTTGTTCGTTTAAAGTGTGGGTTCAATGTTTTTTATTATTCGCAGATCAATATTATATTTATTTAATCGCTGCAAACTTAACTATAGCCAATCCTTGTATTAAAGCAGAGGGTTTTTGTAATATTTTGTCAAAGGGCTAATGAAAATGTCGTGTTATAGGAAGCAATAGGCTGAAATCATTCTAATTAATGTCCGATAAATTTATTTAATTTAGAGCAATTAACTTTTTAGCTGATTTCAATGTATACTGCTGTTTTGTTCCTCATTGAGAAGTCCAGTTGTTAGCTGTTATTCGAATATTATTGGTAACTATTGCTTTGGTTATCGTGTGTGTATTTGCCTCACTTTTTAGTTTGTTGCGTCCATTTCATAAAAATAATGTGCATTATGCAGCTAAATATTTAGGAAAAATAACGAGACTTTTAGGTCTTGAAATTGAAATAAGAATGCCTGATAGCGTCAAAAATATTGGCCCAGTCGTTTATGTTTGTAACCATCAAAGTAGTTGGGATATCTTTACCTTAGCTAATGCTGTTCAGCCTAATACCGTGAGTTTGGGAAAAAAAAGCTTAAAATGGATCCCTTTCTTTGGGCAAATGTATTGGTTGACGGGTAATATTTTAATTGACCGTACTAATACTAATAAAGCGATGAATACTATTTCATTAACGGCTAAAAAAATAAAAGAAAAAAACTTATCTGTGTGGCTATTTCCAGAAGGAACTCGTAGTAAGGGCAGAGGGATTTTACCTTTTAAAACGGGCGCTTTTAGAACCGCATTACAAGCTGATGTTCCTATTGTACCTATTTGTGCAAGTAGTTATCACGACATCATTAAAATGAATCGATGGGATAATGGTAAAATAATTATTGAATTTTTAGATCCTGTTTATTTAGCTGGGGATGGCAAAGATAATATTAGAGCTGTAACCAATGATACTCGACAAATGATGTGTGAAAAATTTAAATTATTAAATCAAGAGATAACATCTGAAATTTCAGGTGAAGTCAAAGGAGTAAACTAATGGCAGATGACGAATTAAATCTTTGGCTCGAACATACTAAAAACCTTATAGCTGATCTTATAGCCGATGGCACCAATGAAGAAGTACATCATACGATTGAACATCATTTTTCTAGTGCTAATTTTGAATTATTAGAAGCAGCAGCCGTAACGGCTTTTAAAATGGGCTTAGAAGTTGAAGAGCCGGAAGAGGCTGAACTAGAAAATGGCGATAAAGTTTTTGCGTTTGATATTGTTACTCAGCAAGAACTAGAATATGAAGTTTTGTCGACTGAAACTAAAGCTATGTTTGAATTGGCGAAAAAATGCAAAGTCGATTATGATGGTTGGGGTACATATTTCGAAGAAGAAGAATAATAATAAAATCAAATGAAAGGATAATTTCTATGGATTGGTTAAAAGATCTTTTAAACCCTGGAACTTTGGCAATGTTAATTCCTATTTCCGCCATAGTAGGTGGTTTTAGTATTGCAGCTTTTAAAGCTCACCACAGGCATGTAGAGCGTATTGAGAAAATTAAGCAGGGGATGGATCCCGATAGTTAATAACTAAACGTTAACAATCAGGAGAACTTCCGAGCTAGCTTATTTTGCTTGTCGTTTTAAGTTGGCCAGTTGAATCTCTAATAACTAATTTTGGTGTATATTGTGTTGCAATGCCAGTGACAGCTTGTTTACGCGATTTCGCAATAAGTAAGTTTGCTGCATTTTCAGCTATAACCAGATTAGGTTGATCCGCGGTAGTGAGTTTCGGCCATGTTTGTCGAGAAAATGGGCTATTTTCAAATCCTGTAATAGCTAAATCTCCAGGAATAGAAAGTCCCATTAAGCGTGCGGCAAATAATGCACCAGCAGCAATTTCATCATTACATGAAACAATCGCTGTTGGTGGTGTATCCTCAGACATTAATTGTTTTGCGCCAAATACCCCTGAATCAAAAGAGTATTGGCCATCAATGATCAAGCTTTCATTGATAGATATATTATTGTCAGAAAGTGCCTTTTTATAACCTTTTAGTCGTTCAACCGTTGATTTATGACTCGCATTACCCGCAATGAAACCAATGTTTTTATGGCCTAAGTCGATAAGGTGTTGAGTTATATTAATTGACGCTTCTAAATCGTTGACCATAATGCATGGCGCGAGGTTATCAGGGGCGGTATTTCCTGAAATAATTCTAACGACATCAATATCTAACCTGAGAATTTGTTCAACGAACTCAGGCATTTCTGAGAAAGGAGGTGTTAGTACTAACCCTGCTATTCTAGAATGTCTGATCATGTTTGTTATTTCGTCTAAAATGTTATCAGCTTTTGAATTACATGGGTGAATTAATAATTCAAAGCCCTGTTTTTTACAAGCTGAAAGAATTCCATTTTGCATGTCGATAATATAATATGCGTTCGGATTATCGTAAATAAAGGCAATGCTATAAGATTTTGTACCCGCTAAATTACGCGCAGCAAGGTTTGGTTTATATTGTAATTCCGATACAGCAGCCATAACTTTGTCACGAGTAGGCTGACGAACGGAGGGTTCGTTATTCATCACTCGCGAGACTGTTTTTATCGAAACACCAGCTTGTTTGGCAACATCATTTATTGTAGCTTTCATCGAACTGTACAGCCTTTATTTAATTATTTTTCTTAGAATATATTCAAAATTTAATAGCGCGCATAGAATATTGTTTATACGCTTGTCTCGCAAGCGCTTATAACAATATATGCTAACATAATTTATTTCTATCTATTTTGATAGTTAAAATATAGCAATTGACAGCGCTGTCATTTTTGCATATTGTAAGCCCATAAAGATATAAATTAATGCACTATAGGAATAGTTATGTCAAGTCGTCAAGCACTAAATAGTTGGAAAAAGCTCACAGAGCTTGCTCAACAAAAAAAATCTCAGCATATGAATGATCTGTTTGCTCAAGACAGCGAACGCTTTGACAAATTCTCTATAGAGCTACCTAAGTTATTGTTAGATTACTCAAAAAACCTTATTGATAGTGAAACTATGACCACATTATTTGAACTGGCAAATGAATGCCAAGTACTCGAATGGCGTGAAAAAATGTTTAGTGGCGAAAAAATCAATAAAACTGAAGATCGTGCTGTATTACATACCGCTTTACGGCGTAAAAGTAGTGAACCTTTAATTATTGATGGTGAAAACGTTACCCAAAGTGTGCAAGTCCAGTTAGAAAAAATGGAAGGTTTTGTTAATAAAGTACGCGAAGGTAAATGGTTAGGTTATTCAGGTAAACGTATTGCCGATATCGTTAATATTGGTGTAGGTGGGTCAAACCTCGGTCCACAAATGGTTACCGAAGCGTTAAAGCACTACAGTGATAACTGCGTTAATGTGCACTATGTTTCAAATGTTGATGGTGCGCAAATTGTTGAAATACTGCGTCCACTTGATCCTGAAAAAGTATTGTTTATTGTTTCGTCAAAAACATTTACTACCACCGAGACTATGACCAATGCGCGTACGGCAATAAATTGGCTAACAGCTTCTTCATTTGATGAGAACGCTGTGGCAAAGCACTTTGTTGCGGTTACCGCAAATAAAGAAAATGCAATGGGGTTTGGTATTGAAGAAGATAATATCTTTGGTATGTGGGACTGGGTTGGTGGTCGCTTTTCTTTATGGTCAGCAATTGGTTTAGCGATAGCGCTTGATTTAGGTTTTGATAAATTTAAAGAGCTACTTGATGGTGCTAATGAAATGGATGAACATTTTCAAAATGCGCCGCTTGAAGAGAATATGCCGGCAATAATGGCATTACTTAGTGTATGGAATACTACTTTTCTAGGCGCAAGGTCGCAAGCAATATTACCTTACGATCAAACTTTGCATATGCTTGCAGCCTATTTACAACAAGCTGAAATGGAAAGTAACGGAAAATCGGTTTCGTGGGATGGTGTAGAAATTGATTATGCGACCGTACCGTCGATATGGGGTGAGTTAGGCATCAATGGTCAACATGCTTTTTATCAATACCTCCATCAAAGTAATAATGTTGTGCCCGCTGACTTTATTGGCTCTGTGGAAAGTGTTACACCTGTGAAAGGCCATCATGCAACGCTGATGTCTAACTTTTTTGCGCAGACACAAGCGTTGATGACAGGAGTTAACGAAGTACAAGTAAGGGCAGATCTAAAAGCGAAAGGTCGTACTCAAGAATATATCGATAAAGTTGCTCCACATAAAGTACACAAAGGCAATCGACCAACCAATACTATCTTATTAAAAAGAATTGATCCTACAACCTTAGGCAGCTTAATTGCGTTGTACGAACATAAAATATTTGTTCAGGGCATTGTTTTACAGATTTGTTCATTTGATCAGTGGGGCGTTGAACTAGGAAAGGGGCTTGCTGCTACCATTCAAGATGAATTAGAAAGTGATCAAGTATCAACAGAGCATGATTGCTCTACAGAGCGTTTAATTAAATATTATAAGCAAGCTCAACAGAATTAGTCCTATTTTAAAAGTAGTCTCCGTAAAGGGAAGTAATATTTATTACTTCCCTTTTTGTTTTTATCAACAAATCAATTTATTAATGTAATTGACGTAATTTTTATTTACTAAAAGTTACTAAAAATTAATATAAGTGAATTGCTTTTTCCTAATTACATTAAAAGTATGGTTCTCTTCTATAGTTAAATTTAATTAAAACCTCTTATTATATAAATGGTTATCTTTTTTTGTAGATTAAATTATGTTCAGCCCTAGCCAGAAGTAACATTATTGTGTATGGTTTTAGCTGACCTATGACAACGCTGTCATGAACTGAAAAAGACAGCGCTGTCTCAAGTTAATGTCATGAACTGAAAAAGACAGACTTGTCTCAGGTGGTTGTTGTGAACTGAAAAATACAACCTTATCTTGAGTTGGGTTATACTAGATAACTAATTATATTTATAAAAAACGTGTGTAAGGGAAAGTCGATGTCATCTAAAAAATTTAAAAAAGGCGTCTTAGCGAGTAGTATCGCTTTGATACTTGCCGGTGGTGCTACACCATTTGCAATGGCTGCTGAAGAAGCTAAAGCAGAAAACGAAATAGAAGTAATTCAAGTTACGGGTATCCGTGGCTCTTTAAAAGCAGCGCTTAATAGCAAGCGTTTTGCTGATGCTGTGGTAGATTCAATTTCAGCAGAAGATATTGGTAAGTTTCCAGATCGAAATATAGCCGAATCTTTACAACGAATTCCCGGTATTACTATCGCAAGAAATTTTGCCGGTGAAGGTGGCAATGTTTCAATTCGTGGTACTAATCCAGAATTAACGTTAGTGACGATGAACGGTAACTATTTGGCTTCTACTGGTTGGTTTTCTCAACAACCTGCGAGTCGTTCATTTGACATGGACTTACTTCCTCCTGAACTCGTTGCTGGTGTTGATGTATATAAATCTCCAATGGCTTCTTTAGATGAAGGTGGTGTCGGTGGCACAGTTGCTGTGCGCACACGTAAGCCATTAGAACTAGACTCAAATACTTTATATCTTTCTGGTGAAATGCAAGATAATAGCATTTCTGAAGGCACTGGTACGGGCTTTACAGGCATGTATAGCTGGAAAAATGAACAAGAAAACTTTGGTATCTTGGGGTCTTTTTCAACCCTAGAAACTGTTGGTCGTGCTCATAAAGCCGAAAACTATATGGATGACGGCTGGGCAGGTGCAGGTATTGCTGAATTTAACCAAGAAAGAAAACGTGACACCATAGATTTAACTATTCAGTATGCGCCATCTGATGAATTATCAATGAATCTTCATTATTTGAATGTTGATTTAAATGCCGCAAATACTAACCAAAATTACCTTATTATTGCCGGTACTGATCCTGCAGGCTTTAATAGCAATGTAACGGGTGCAACTAAATTTGGTCCAGTAAATGGTTTTGCTTTAAACGGCACATATGCCGGTAACGCATTTGACGATACTAACTCCCGTAACGCTGAAACTGATACGGGTGTAATCGCTTTTGAAATTGAGTACTCAGGCGATAGCTACACATTAAATGCTAAAATTGGTAATACTAATGCTACTGGTGGTGACGGCGGTAACTATAATGTTGGTTGGATCTCAAGCAACGCTAATCAAAGTATTCAATTTGATATGTCAGGTCATGACAGCATGTTATTATTACCAATTAATGCTGATGCCAGTAATCATAGTGAATATATTATGAATAATGCGTCAGTTAATGCTGCGGGTTACCGAGAAGATGACGAAACATTTGCCCAAGTGGATGTTGATTTTGATGTTGACTTTGGTCCTCTTTCTAGCATTAAAACGGGTATTAAATTACGTGACCATGAATTCACTAGTTATTCTAATGCATGGACTTTCCAAGACGGCTTTACTAATGGTAAAACCAAAGCAGATTTTGCTGACGGGAACTTTGGTCATTCAGGTATTGGTTTAAATGGTGCTTCACCACTTAATGTTGCCCGTATTGATGGTGACAAAATCCGTGCTTACATGGATAGTGTAAAAACGGGTGAGTCATTAAATAAAAATAGTTATGGTGTCATTAAAGAAGATATTTTTGCTGCTTATGTGCAAGGTAACTTCAGTGGTGATGACTACCGTGGTAACATTGGTTTACGTTATGTAAAAACTAAAACTTCTGCCGATTTCTTCTTAGAAAATACTCCAGCGACGGAAAAAAGTGATTATGCTGATTGGTTACCAAGCTTTAACTTGGCAATTAATCTAGACACTGATTTGATTTTACGGATGTCAGCGGCCAAAGTTATTAGTCGCCCTAACTATTCATTCTTAAATCCTGCTGCTGGTGTTAATACAACCACGAAGCGTATTTCTAAAGGCAGTGTTAAACTTGACCCTTACCGTGCAACTCAATTTGATATTGGTTTAGAGTGGTACTTTAATGAAGAATCACTAGTTTCGGCAACTTTATTTAATAAAGATATCCGCTCATTCATCATTCCTGGTGCCAATGAAACAAAAACTCAATACTTAGGTGAAACCTATATTTTAGTTGAACCAGGTCAAGGCCTTGGTGGTCAGCTTGAAGGCGTAGAAGTACAATATCAACAACAAATGGGTGAGTTTGGTTGGTCTGCTAACTTAACATATACTGAAGGTTACGGTTTACAAGATAATGGAATTACCATTGAGAAAACAACGTTGCCTGGTATGTCTAAAATGAGCTACAACTTAAGCGCGTACTATGAAACTGATCTAGTATCTACGCGTATTGCTTATACTTACCGTGATGACTTTATTGCTCAATCAACAGGTATTGGTGGCAATACAGGTTGGGATGCACATGGATTCTTAGATGCAAATGTAACTTGGCATGCAACAGATAACATTGATGTAAGCCTTGAAGCATCGAACATTTTGGAAGAAACAACGACTCAACGTTTCGTTTCAGAATTTGACGCTATGCGTTTAGCTGCTGACAATGGTCGTAACGTTTATCTTAAAGTTTCTTATCGTCTATAACGATAGTTAATCTAAAGTAAACATAAAAAAGGAAAGTTTAACTTTCCTTTTTTTTATTTAGGGGCTACTAATTAAGCTGGTTCCTAAATATTCACTTTCCATTTGCCCCTTTTTTATTTGTGTTAAAGTATTTTTACTTTCTAACAGGAGATTATTATGGCAGCAGACAATAATCATATTCTAATTATTGGTGGTGGTACTGCAGGCTGGTTGAGTGCGGCTATCTTAGCAAAAAGTTTAAATAGTAAGCAGGAAACCGGTGTCAAAGTCACCTTGATTGAATCTCCAGATATTCCAATTTTAGGTGTCGGTGAAGGTACTTGGCCTAATTTAAGGGCGACTCTACATAAGATAGGTATTAGTGAAACCGATTTTATCCGTGAGTGTGACGCCACCTTTAAACAAGGTGCTGAATTTATTAATTGGGCGAAAACACCTGATCCTGAACAATCCCATAGTTATTATCATCCGCTTAGTACCGTAAGCCATTCTTCTTATGATTTTAATCTTGCACCTTATTGGTTACAACAAGATAAAAATACTCGCCTGCCCTATGATAGAGCCGTAGCCTCGCAAGCGAGAATATGTGATGAAGGACTTGCACCTAAACAAATAGTCATGCCTGAATACAGTGCTGCACAAGAATACGCCTATCATTTAAATGCAAACAAGTTGGCCGAATTTTTAAAACGTCATTGTATTGAAAAGTTAGGAGTGAACTTTGTTAGTGCTAATGTTACTCACATTGTGCTTGATGACGATGAATTTATTACCCATGTAGAAACCGATCATGACAGTATTAAGAAAATAGATGCAGACTTTTTTATCGATTGTAGTGGTGCTAAAGGCTTAATCATTAAAGAAACTTATAACATTGCTTGGCACAGTATTAGTGATGTTATTTTTAACGATACCGCGCTAGCGGTACAAGTTCCTTATAAAGATCAAAATCAAGCCATTAATACCCACACTTTAGCAACAGCTCAAGATGCAGGTTGGATCTGGGATATAGGTCTACAAAATCGTCGTGGGGTTGGTCATGTTTACAGTAGTAAATATACCACGGAGCAAAAAGCTAAACAGCAGCTAATTGACTACTTAGGCGATAATTACAATGATGAGTTAATGATCCGAAAAATCAACTTAAATCATGGTTATCATAAAAAGTTCTGGCATAAAAATAGCGTTGCTATTGGTATGTCGGCGGGGTTTGTCGAGCCACTGGAAGCGTCAGCTATATTTTTATTTGATGCGGCAGCCAATATGGTTGCAGCACAATTTCCGCGTGATAAAACGAAGATGAAGTATGCGGAGCAGAAGTTTAACCAGCATTTAACCATGCGCATGCAACGAACGGTCGAATTTATTAAGTTACATTATTGTATTTCTCAGCGCAGAGATAGCCAATATTGGATAGATAACTGTGATCCAGCCAGTATTCCAGAAAATCTCAAACAACGCTTAGACTTTTGGAAAGGTCAAATACCGACTAAATATGACTTTGAAAATGCTTGGGAGCCCTTTAATCTAGACAGCTACTTATATGTACTTTATGGTATGGGGTTTGAAACCGATGTTGCTAATCTTGCTGCCGTATATACGGATAAAGTTAAAGCTGAGTTGTTATTTAGTAATATTGATAAGGCCAGCGAAGTATTGATAAATAAATTACCAAAACAAAGAGAATTAATTGAAAAAGTCATTCAATATGGCTTTAGTCGAGTATAGGTAGCGGTAAATTATGCAAAATAAGAATGTTAAACAAGTTATTGTTGTTGGCGGTGGCACAGCCGGTTGGTTAACTGCTGCAAATTTAGCTAAAAAATTTAACAGTGTTGATGCCCAGGCGATTCAAGTAACCTTAATTGAATCGCCCGATATTCCTACTATTGGTGTTGGTGAAGGTACTTGGCCAACGATGCGAAAAACATTGGCAAAGCTTGGTATTAGCGAAACCGAATTCCTGATTAAATGTAATGCCTCTTTTAAACAAGCCACTAAGTTTGTTAATTGGCAACAGGCAGCAAAAAATGGCATAGATACAAGCTATTATCATTTATTTACTTCAATCAATGATCCCTTAGAATTTAATTTAGCACCGTATTGGAAGCTAGGTATTATTGGTGAAAACAAAAGCTATGCAGATACGGTGAGTATGCAAGCAGCGATTTGTGAACGAGGATTGGCGCCGAAGTTAATTACCAATAAAGAATTTGAGGGGCTGCAAAACTATGCTTATCACTTAGATGCGGGACTGTTTACTGACTTATTACGTGAGCATGGTACAAAAAATCTCGGTGTAAAGCATATTTCGGCCAATGTTACTGATGTTAATCTCGATGAAGATGGCTACATTGCCTCTATAAATACCGATACAGTGGGTATTATTTCAGGTGACTTCTTTGTCGATTGTACGGGTTTTAAAAGTCTGTTAATTGGCAAAGCTCTAGGCATCCCTTTTAAAAGTATCAATGACACCTTACTTTCTGACCATGCACTTGCTATTCAAGTACCGTATGAATCAGAAAAATCAATGATTTCAAGTTGTACTATTTCTACCGCACATGAAGCTGGGTGGACTTGGGATATAGCTTTATCAAATCGAAGAGGTACTGGTTATGTATATTCTTCTGCCCATACAACCCATGAACGAGCCGAACAAGTATTACGTAATTATATCGGCCCACAAGCTGAGCAACTTGATGCGCGTTTAATTAAAATGAATGTCGGTTATCGAGAGAAATTTTGGCATAAAAACTGTTTTGCTGTTGGTTTGTCTGCCGCCTTTGTTGAACCCTTAGAAGCCTCAGCTATTTTTCTCATTGAAGCTTCTGCGAACATGCTGTCAGAATTATTCCCACGTGATCGTCAAGCAATGTTAGCGGTTGAGAAAAAGGTGAATAAGTCTTTTAAATTTCGATGGGATAAAACCATAGAATTTATTAAGATGCATTACTTTTTATCAAAAAGAACTGAGCCTTTTTGGCAAGACAATAAAGAGCTCAGTACAGTACCTGATTCACTACTCGAGTCATTGGAATGCTGGCAACACCAATTAGTCACGGGGTATGACTTTGATAATGTTTATGAACCTTTCCCTTTAGATAGCTACCAATATGTACTTTATGGTATGGGTTTTGAACAAAAATTAGCTTTTAATCAAAGTGCATATTCTATGGATAAAGTGGCAAAACAGCATTACGAAAGAGTGCAAGCTTTAACCCCAAAAATACAAGAACAATTACCAGATAATAGAACATTATTGAAAAAAATTGCTCAATATGGTTTACCACAGATATAACAAAAACCTAGTAATTTAAAACCGAATTTTAAACATATTTAAAAGTGATGGAGATAAAAATGACATCAATCAAAGCTATTAACAGTAATTCTCATAGTAAAACTAAAATTAAAAATAACCTAAACTATATACAAAGTAAAAATAAACATTTTGCCCCTGTTGTTGTACAAGAGTTTGTTAGTGCTAGCCAAGAGTTTCCAATTGCATTTATTAAGGATGCAGAGACAGGGCAATTTAATGCCATTGTATTACTTGGCCTTAAACCACAAGAAAATTTATTTTTTGATGAAAAGTCTTGGCAAGCTAGTTACGTACCACAAGCCCTGAAACTTTATCCGTTTGTGATCCATCAAGAGAAAGGGAACGAGAACGCAATTTTATGTTTCGATGAAGACTCACCATTAGTTAATGAAGTCACTGGCGAGGCTCTTTTTGATGAAAGTGGAAATCAAAATAAATGGTTAGCAGCAAAAGGTGAGAGTGTTGTTGACTATGTTGAAAAAACTGAGATCACCAAACATTTCATTAAGTTATTGCTAGATAAAGAATTACTTGCGCCACAAACCTTAAATCTAAAAATTGAAGGCCAAGAAGAATACAACTTAGCTGGATTGTACGTAGTTGATGAGCAGAAGCTCAATGCCTTGTCAGATGATGACTTTGTAGAATTAAGAAAAACAGGTGCCTTACCGGCTATCTATGCTTCACTTATGTCAATGCAACGTATTCATCAATTAGCAAATAGACAGTCAGTTAAATAAATAGGTATTAATCAAAAGTATGATAAAACCGATAACCTTGTTATCGGTTTTATGTTCAGGATGAACGGCCCAATGATTATTGGGCGCTTTATTCTAAATTTTTGCTAAACCATATTCACTTATCTTATTTAATAACTCTCGATGATTTGGCAATTCTTTTAAAGCAATCTCAGTGGTTGTTTGAATATCATCAAATAATTTCTTCGCTTTTTGTAGCTCGCCAAACGAACCAATATTTTTAAACTCAATTTTATTGTTCATACCGTAAAGTACAAATTGATAGCTTTCCATGGAAAAAGGTTCAAATGAATGCGGGAAATCATATTTACTGATTGGGTGTTTTTGCCAATGTGCCAAGCTTAACTGAAGGGTTTCAGGAACTGTGGCTCGCTTTCGATTATCTCGCCAAAAATCACTGTCATCACGTTCAGATAAATAATAATGCATTTTGATAAACTCAACCGTTTTTGACCATCGATAGTTAAAAGAATGATTAAATATTTTTTCAACTTGGGCGAGGACGTCACAATCTCTTGGGAACAAATCGGCAAGCATATTAGCGCCTGCTTCCATTAAAAAAATTGCCGATGCTTCTAACGGCTCAATAAAGGCCTCTGCCATACCTAATGCTAAGCAATTTTTATGGAATGACTTCTCACGTTGACCCACATTTACACCAACACGTTTTGCCGTTACCCCTTGAGCTTGTTCGCCGATATATTCACTTAATACTTCTTCTGCACGTTGATGTGTACAGTACTTGTCTGAATATACATAGCCAACTCCGCGACGAGTGGTTAAATCAATATCCCATATCCAACCACACTCTTGAGCGGTTG
>JABSOX010000012.1:129617-131546 GCA_013215655.1 Colwellia sp. | reverse complement strand
ACAAGGCATAATGTTATCATTCTCTGATTTATAAGGAACAAGCATAAACACGGCGCTGTTAGTGATGATTGTATCGCTAAATGATTTAAATGGAATTTGAAGTGCTGTACCGATCAGCAATGATTTAGTGCCAGAGCAATCAACAAAAAAGTCACCCGTATTATTCCCGACGAATCAGTATTTACCGAGGAAATATAACCCTCATCATCTAAATTAACATCGCTAACATTGGCCGAGATATGTTTCACGCCTAATGTTTCTACACCAAGACGTTTTAAGAGTTGTCCAAATTTACCTGCATCCAAACTATAGGCATAATTAACAATACCATCATATTGTGGAGTGGTTATTTTTTAGGTGCTAAGCCATGTTGGCAAACCTGTTCTTGCATTGAAACAGCGTCAGGGTATGATTTTCCCGGTGCCGCTTAACCCATTTGCCAATAGGGCGCTAAATTAAATTCAGCAGGGTCTACATATGAGGTGAATAAGTTGTAGTAATATTCCGATGAATTATTTTTTGGTGTTTTTCGCCAATTAACAAACTTAGTGCCATGTTTGAAAGTGGCATTACATTCCCGCATAAAATCGGCATTCGTCAATGCCAAGCCTGCTGAGTGTTTTACGCATCGTTGGCCAAGTTCCTTCGCCAACACCTATGGTAGGAATATCAGGAGATTCAATTAAAGTCACACTGAAGGAATTATCTGCTGTTATATTTAGTTGTTTTGCTAGATTACACGCGGTTAACCAACCGGCGGTACCACCACCAACAATGACGATATCATTTATTAAAGATATTATTTATGAAAGATGACATTTAAATACCCCTTACAAAATTTATACAATAATAGTATCTAAAACTAGCCATAATTCTTTGATCTGTGTCATACTCATTTTGACAGCGCTGTCACGATGGGTTTTTATACAATAATAACGGGTATATGTATGAAGCTGTTATGAATTCTAATCTTGTTTTTTAGACCCTAGCTGAATTTAGATAAGAAAAATAATCTTAAGTATCAAACAATCACAAAGTCTATTGAGTAGCATAATAATGAATAAAAAACTTTTAGTAATGCTGATCGGAGCTAGCTCCATTTTATTGAGTTGTGAACAAGCGACACAAAATGTTCAAACAAGTAGTGAATCAGAAATAAAGCCTGTGGTGCTTCATACGGCTGGCCAAGCAGATATTGATAATATAGCTGCAAATTTAGATGTAAAATATCAAGTTGTTACCAATATCCCTTCACAAAAATGTGATAAAAAAATTGCAGATGGCCTATGTTTTGAAGTACAGCTAAGTTTTACTGCGAAAAAAGATATTCAAGCAAAAGATTGGAATATTCACTTTAGCCAAATATTACCCGCGCAATCTTTTGATAGTAAAGAATTTACCATTGAACATATTAATGGTGATTTACATAAGTTATCACTTAATGAACAATATCAGGGCTTCAAACAAGGTGAGACCAAGACTTTAGTCTTCCGCTCTATGTTTTGGTCACTTTCTGAGTGGGATGCGATGCCCAACTATATTGTCAGTGCAAATAATAGCGAAGCCAAGGTTATTGAAAGTACCCGACCAAAAATTGATCAAGCAACAGGTTTAGAAACCTTACCTTATATTGTACCTTTTACTGATTATCAAAAACAATTTAAGCGTACCGCTGAAGATTCAACGCAGTGGCTTAATAGTGAAATTCTATTTGCACGTAACGAAAAATTAGGTACAAAAAAACTTAATGTTAAAAATGTAATAATTCCAACACCTAAGTCAGTTTCTTATGATAAAAATCATGCTGAATTAGATGTATCATCAGGTCTTAAGATTAATTTTGATAATGTTGAGCAAAACCTTGTGGCAGTTGCGTTAAAGCGATTGGCTGATTTTGGTTTAAAAAGCAATGAGCAGGGTATACCACTT
>JABSOX010000012.1:11422-129607 GCA_013215655.1 Colwellia sp. | reverse complement strand
GTTAAAGATAATGATAAACCTATTGGTAGTTATCAATTAACAGTAGGTAAGTCTGAAATCTCAATACAAGGTGTTGATGATAACGGTGTCTTTAATGGTCTGCAATCGTTAGCTAGCTTAGTAACATTAGGTTCAAATACGTTACCGGTATTAACTGCAATTGATGAACCTCATTTCGCCTTCCGTGGCTTGTTAATTGATGTTGCACGCAACTTTCATAGTAAAGAATTTATTTTAGACATGCTTGAGCAAATGGCTGCCTATAAACTTAATAAATTACATCTGCATTTAGGTGATGATGAAGGTTGGCGTTTGGAAATACCCAGTCTTCCTGAATTAACAGAACTAAGCTCTACCCGTTGTTTTGATATAAATGATGAACAATGTTTAGTCTCTCAGCTAGGAGCCGGTGTTGATAAAACAACTGAAGTTAATGGTTTTTATTCGGTCGCTGATTATCAAGAAATTTTAAAAGCGGCAACGGCAAGACATATCCAAGTGATCCCTTCACTTGATATGCCGGGCCATTCGAGAGCCGCAATAAAAGCCATGGCAGCACGTACTAAAAAATACTCTATTGCAGAACAAGACGATAAAGCTCTGCAATTTAATTTATACGATAAAAATGATCCTACCGTGTACTCATCAGTTCAGTATTACAACGATAATACTATTAATGTTTGTTTGGAGTCCTCTTATGCCTTTGTTACTGAAGTGATGACACAAGTAAAACAAATTCATGCGGATGCAGGTCAACCATTAACTCGCTACCACATTGGTGCTGATGAAACAGCCGGTGCATGGTTAGAGTCACAAGCCTGTAAAGATTTTATTGCCAATAATGATAAAGGCGTTAAAGAAATGAGCGAATTAGGCGCTTACTTTATTGAACGTGTTGCGGGAATTTTATCTGATTTAAATATTGAAACAGCAGGTTGGAGTGATGGTTTAGAACATACTCGTAAAGAAAATATGCCTGCTATTGTGCAGTCAAATGCTTGGGATGCGCTATTTTGGAATGGTCAAAATAAGGTGCATCAAATAGCGAATCGTGACTGGCAAGTGGTTATCTCTAGTCCTGATGTTTTATATTTTGATTTCCCTTATGAAGCTGATCCTAAAGAACATGGTTATTATTGGGCATCACGACACACCAATACTGAAAAAGTATTCCAGTTTATGCCTGATAATCTACCTGTGCATGCCGAGTTTTGGTTAGATCGACAAGATAATGCTTACGAAACTGATGATACTAAAACGCCGCTAGATGCTAATCGTAAATTTTTAGGTATTCAAGGGCAATTATGGAGTGAAAATACTCGTAATGACACTATGGCTGAATATAAAGTATTTCCTCGTTTACATGCCTTAGCTGAACGAGCATGGCATTTAGCTGACTGGGCAGTTCCTTATAATTATCAAGGCGCTAAGTACAGTCAAAATACCAATGAATTTAACGATGAATTACGTGCAAATCGTGATGTTAAATGGAAACTATTTGCGAATGCCTTAGGGCAGAAAGAGCTAATAAAGCTTGAGCAGTTTAATATTGATTATCGTTTACCTACTGTTGGCGCGCTAATAAAAGATGGCCTGTTACATGCCAATATTGCTTTTCCGGGTCTTACTATTGAGTACCAAGAAAACGGTGGTCAGTGGTTTACTTATAAAGAACCGAGCAAGGTTTCTGATAAGGTTTCTAGTAAGATTTTGGTTCGAAGTCGTAGTCATAATGGTCAAAGAACAGGTCGTATTAGTAAAGTTAGCGCGAGTAAATAATATTACTTTGAGTACTCGTTATTAACTTTTTGTAGTGTAACCAGTGCGTTATAAATGAGCAGAAACGGATTAATTAAAAAATATGCGTTTTGTTAAAAAAATAAATGACAACGCTGTCATTTATAGTTAAGATGAAAACAAGTCAGATTTAAGGAATGTTAAAAATCCTAAATCGAATTGTAGTAAACATGAGGTCGGCATGCTTAGTAGCAGTGACAAGAACAATAAATATTTTTTAGGTATTGATGGTGGTGGAAGTAAATGTAAAGCCATAATTACATCAACAGATAACAAAATTTTAGGCACAGGAATTTCTGGACCTGCAAATCCAGGACATGGTTACGACCAAGCCGTTAATTCAATAACTGAATCTGCACTTTTGGCTTTAAAAGATGCAGGGCTCGAAGATATCGCATTATCTGAAGTTGTCGCTGGTGTAGGATTAGCCGGTGTGAATTTACCGGTATTGTTTGAGCAGATGTCCAATTGGCAACATCCTTTTAAACGTATGTTTTTGGCAACTGATTTACTGATTGCTTGTTTAGGTGCACATCAAGGTGCAGATGGAGCTGTGATGATCACCGGAACCGGTTCTTGCGGTTTTTCCAATGTAGATGGTCATCCGTTTATTGTTGGTGCTCATGGTTTTCCTCATGGAGATAAAGGCAGCGGCGCATGGTTTGGCCTACAAGCTGCAAAACAAGTTTTATTATCATTAGATGGTTTGATCCCCTTATCACTAATGAATGACAAAGTATTAGATTTACTCAGTGTTACTAATGGCGTTGAATTAGTTGAAGCAATTGCTGGTAAGCCTGCCGCATTTTATGCGCGTATGGCAAACTTAGTATTTGATTGTGCAGAACAAGGTGATGAACTAGCCGCCTCAATTGTTGCAGAAGGTTCTGAATACATCAATAACGTCGCCCGTCAATTATGGCGACAAAATCCCCCGCGCATGTCGATGATCGGTGGTTTAACGCCAAGGCTTAAACCATGGTTAGCTCAAGAAATACAAGATAAGCTCTTAGAGCCACTAAGCCCACCAGAAATTGGTTCGATACTGTTTGCTCAACAGCAACTGGCATTAGTGTAATTTAAAAATTTTAAGATTATATAAAGGTTAAAACATGACACAAACAATTATGGAACAAGAGGCAAAACAAACGCCTGTTGTTATAAAAAACCAATTAAAGACAAACAAAGACTTAGCCGAATCTATCGGTGCTAAATTGCGTGAATTTAACCCTAAAATGGTAATGATCATTGGACGTGGTTCATCTGATCATGCGGGTGTATTTGGTAAATACCTTATTGAAATTGAAGCGGGAGTACCAACATTTGCAGCGGCACCTTCTGTTTCTAGTGTTTATGGTAAACAACTTAAACTTGAACAAGCTTTAGTGATTGTTATTTCTCAATCAGGTCGTAGTCCAGATATTTTAGCGCAAGCAAAAATGGCGAAAGCAGCTGGTGCATTTTGTATCGCCTTGGTTAACGATGAAACGTCACCGTTAAAAGATATTGTTGATGAAGTATTACCACTTAAAGCGGGCGCAGAAATATCAGTTGCTGCGACAAAGAGTTATTTGGCAACCTTATCAGCATTGTTGCAATTAACTGCTTACTGGACTGAAAACGAAGAGCTAATTTCTGCATTAGATACATTACCTGCTGCATTACAAACTATCATCGATTCAGAGCCTCAACTAACATCACAATCTATCGCTGGTGTTAAAAATATGGTGATTTTAGGCCGTGGTTTAGGTTATGCAATCACTAAAGAGATGGCGCTTAAACTAAAAGAAGTCAGCAGTATTCATGCTGAAGCCTTCAGTAGTGCAGAATTTTTACATGGTCCGGTGACATTAGTTGAGCAGGGCTTAGCTATTTTAAACTGTGAAGTAAATGATGAAAGTGCAACGTCTCATCAAGAACAAATTCAAGAAATGAAAGACCGTGGTGCAGACTTAGTACATATGCGTCAAACAGACTTAAATGTTCATCCTCGTTTAGCACCATTAGTTGTTTTACAACGTTTTTATCTTGATGTCGCTGAAGTTGCAGTTACCCGTGGTTTTAATCCTGATGAGCCTAAAGGCCTTAAAAAGGTAACACGGACTTTATAATGAAAGAACTTCGCCTTCATGCTCAACGACTATTTGATGGGCAGAGCTACAGTGATGATCAAGTATTAACAATTGCTGATGGTAAAATTGTTGCAATCGACGCTGATATTTCGCGTTGTGATGTTGTTGCTGAGGGTTTAGTTGTTCCGGGGTATATCGATTTACAAGTTAATGGTGGTGGTGGAAAACTATTTAATGTCTCTCCCACATTGCATGGTTTGAAAACCATCATCACCGCTCATTCTCAGTTTGGCACAACCGGTATGTTGCCAACACTGATCACCGATAAAGTTGAAGTGATGGCCGCAGCCGCGGATGCTATGGCGCAGGCTATTGCAGAAAATGTTCCCGGTATTTTAGGTATTCATTTTGAAGGACCACACCTGTCTTTTGCTAAAAAAGGCACTCATCCAGAAGAACATATTCGTCCTATTTCAGATGACGAGTGGCGAGTACTTGAGCGTAAAGATATAGGTCAAATTTTAGTCACGTTAGCGCCAGAGTCTGTTACACCTAATGATATTGAACGTATGGTTTCTTTAGGTATTAAAGTTTGTTTAGGTCATACCAATGCAGATTTCCAAACCGCGCAAGCTGCTATTGATGCAGGTGCTGATGGTTTTACGCATTTGTTTAATGCGATGTCACCTCTGCAAGGCAGAGAGCCTGGCGTAGTAGGGTGTGCATTATTAAATGATCATACAGCATGTGGCATTATTATTGATGGTCATCATGTTGATTATGAAACTGTGAAACTAGCATTAAAAACAAAGCCTAAGGGCAAAGTTTTTTTAGTGTCTGATGCGATGTCAACAATTGGTACTGACCAAACTGAATTTTCGTTTTTTGATCGCACCGTCTATTTAAAAGATGGCAGATTAACTTCTACTACAGGAGAGTTAGCGGGGGCTGCTCTTGAAATGTCGACTGCTGTTGAAAATGCACATTTGGGTGTAAATTTACCTTTAGATGAAGCGATTCGAATGGCAACTCAATACCCGGCAAATTATATCAATCAGTCAGGTATTCGCGGTGAATTAACAATAGGGTATCAGGCCGATTTTGTAGTCCTTAATGAAAAACTTAAAGTGCTATCAACATGGATTGCAGGACAGCAAGTTTATAAAAAAATTATATAATAAGAAACACTCTAATTAGTTGAACAAAGAGCAAATTATCGTTGTATTGATATTGAGTTTACACTAAATTGAGTAATTAATAGGAAGCTTTATGAGTACTACAGTTATGACAGATGATATGACACAAACCCAAAGCAATTTGGGACCACTCGCCATTATTGGTGCGTTATTTTTTATTTTTGGTTTTGTTACTTGGCAAAATGGTGCATTGGTTCCTTATTTACAAATTGTTTGCCAATTAACTGATACTGAAGCTTTACTCGTTGCAGTAACGTTTTATTTTGCTTTTACATTAATGGCTTTACCTTCTGCATCTATATTAGAGAAAATCGGCTATAAAAACGGCATGGCTGTTGGTTTACTTATTTTAGTTGTAGGCTTTTTGGCTTATATACCCGCAGCAAGTAGCCAAGAATTTGGACTGTTTTTGCTGGCGCAATTCATTATAGGTAGCGGTTTAACCTTATTGCAAACGGCTGCAAATCCCTATGTAGTTAAAATTGGTCCTAGCGAAAGTGCCGCTGTACGCATTATGTTTATGGGGCTAATGAATAAAGGTGCAGGTGTTATTGCTCCTCTTGCTTTCACTGCTGTTGTTTTAGGTGATATGACCGGCATTACTGCTGTTAGTGTAGCTGCTATGGTTGAACCTGAAAAATCAGCAATGATCACTCAGTTATCTGAAGGTTTAATTAATCCTTATATTGGTATGGCAGTTGTCTTCATCGTAATAGCCGCTTTGCTGAAAGCATCATCATTACCTGAGTTACCAAATGTTAATACACATGAAGAAGATTTGGATAATGGCAATGGTAAAAGTAAAACATCTATTATGCATTTTCCAAGTCTAGTTTTAGGTGCGATAACTATCTTTGTTTATGTAGGTACTGAGGTTATTGCTGGTGATACTATTGGTTTATTTGCTTCAAATTTAGGTGTGGCCAATGCGACTTCTTTAACATCTTATACCATGGCATTTATGTTAATTGGTTATACCTTAGGCATTGCACTAATTCCTCGCTTTATTAATCAAGAAAAAGCGTTGATTGCTTCGGCAATTTCAGGTTTGATTTTTTCCATGTTTATTGTATTCAGTAGTACTGAAAGCTATATGGTTTCAGAAGTTCTATGGGGCTGGACGGGTATTCCAACGTTGCCCGATACCATTACCTTTATCGCTCTACTTGGTTTATCTAATGCATTGGTTTGGCCTGCAGTGTGGCCATTAGCGCTAGAAGGTTTAGGTAAGTTCACGTCTAAAGGTTCTGCACTACTTATTATGGGCATATCAGGCGGAGCCTTGTTGCCTCTTATTTATGGCATGTTGTCAGAGTCTATTGATGGGCAGTCAGCTTATTGGATGGTAGTACCTATTTATGGCTTCATCTTATTTTATGCCATTAAAGGTCATAAAATGAAAAGTTGGAAATAAAGTCGCCAAGCGAATTGTTAAGTTTTTGTAAAATATTTATCCGTAAGGATATTCGATCTCACTTGTTGAGGGTGCGTTAAACGGTCTATTTTGATCGACCCTGAGTTTATGCTCAGGGTTTTTTTTGTCAAAATTATAGTTAATACTAAAAAATATAGTAAAGAGCATAAGTCATTGTTATATTAAAAGGACTTATCAATACAGTGCAAATAAAGACATCATTGTCATCGTATGTTTACAAAACACTCTAACTATGTACAAAATAACATCAGTATTGAGTTTTGTCTTAAATAAAAAAACAGGTATGATGCGTTTGATAAAAATTAAGTTAATAAATGTGAGCATATTAACTTATATACAATATTTAATGCATATTAGAACTTGTCATTGTTTGTAGTATTTTTTAGTATAAAAAAATAAATAAAGCGAGGAAGTATTATGGTTGACGTGCAACGCCGTACCGTTACAGTTATATACTATAGAGAAGGCTCTCTTGAATTAGTACATGAAGTACTCGATTTTGATGAAAATAAAAATGGTCGTGTCATCATCCCTGAATTATATAAAGAACATAAATCAATTATTGCTGTTTGTGATGGTGAAGTTGAGATATTAAATAAAGTGGGTGATAGGATCTTATCGGTGGATTTTGTCGCGTAGTCTTTTCTCAAGTATACAAATAATCATCTATAAAGTTAATCATTTACAGAATAGCCTTTTCAGTATACATCTCTTTAAAACAGCGCCTTAAAATTCAAGGCGCAGTGTAATTCAAACTCTTAATTATCCTTTTTCAGCTGCTCTTGACTGTAGCTTGGTTTTTCGTGTTGTTCACCAGCATCCTCAGCTAACTCTTTTGGCATGTAGTTTTCATCATGCTTAGCTAAAACTTCACTTGCTTCAATAAACTTACCATCGACTAAGACACCATTAGCGACAATGCCTTGTCCCTCTCTAAATAAGTCAGGCAATATGCCATCGTATCTTACAGTGACCGTAGGATCTGATTCGTTGAAAGTGATCGGCATTTTCATATCAGCTAACTTAAAGTTTACTTTTAAGCTGTCTTCATCTCTGTGCACACTGCCCGGTACAACTAAACCACCGATACGTAGTCGTTGACCATTAATGGGTTTAATTCCAGTATCTTCTTTACCTAAGTAAATTTCTGAAGGTTTGTAGAAAAGATCGATATTTTGGCTTAGAGCATAAAGTACTAGTCCGGTAACTAGGCTTAAACCAATAATAATAGCGGTGACAATGGTAAGTCGTTTTTTACGACGTGGGTTCATGACTTTTCCTCTGAGGATGTAATAGTATTTTTCTCATTTTGTTTATTTTGTTTATTTTGTTTATTTTGTTCATTTTGAAGCTTTGCTGCTTGTCGTAGTTTATTTTCACGTTTTTGACGTTGTGCTATTTTTTTAATTATTTTTTGGTTGTTAGCCTTACTAGAGAAAAATAAGGCAACGAGCAAACAAGTGCTAACGCCGTAAGATAACCAAACATAGAAGGCATAGCCACCCATATTAAAAAATGCATTGATACTGTCAAACTGCATGGTTACCCCTCTACTTTTTCGACAAGTTCACGAACCCAGGGACGCATGCTATTGCGCGCTAATATCTCTGTTCGAAAGCGAATACAAATAATGGTTGCTACTAATAAAGCAAAACCTAAAAAACAAAAAACAAACGGCCAAAACATATCCATGGTCATGGATGGCTTTCCTAACTTACTCACGGTGGCGCCTTGATGAAGGGTATTCCACCACTCAACGGAATACTTAATAATGGGTATATTAATCACACCAACTAGTGTCAATATTGCTGCGGCTTTACCTGCCAGTGTTTTATCTTCAAAAGCATTGTGTAGTGCAATAACACCTAAATATAAAAATAATAGAATAAGCTCTGAGGTTAACCGTGCATCCCAAATCCACCATGTGCCCCACATAGGTTTTCCCCAAGCAGCACCTGTTATTAGGGCTATTAAGGTAAATGTGGCGCCAACGGGTGCCATAGCAGCGGCTGAAGCATCAGCCAATTTTAATTGCCATACTAAACTGCATAATGCAGCAGTAGCCATGCCTACATATATGCCCATCGAAAGTGATGCGGCTGGTACATGTAGATAGAAAATTCGAAAACTATCACCTTGTTGGTAATCTGCTGGAGCAAAAAGAAGTGCCCAAACAATACCAATTGAAAGTAATATGGTTGCTAGATAGGAAAACCAAGGCAATATTTTACCGGTAAAGTGATAGGTAATTTCAGGTTTAGCATAAGGATGTAACCATTTCCACATTAGTTGGTACTCACTTTTAAGGCCGCGCTAACAGCAAAAGGGGCTAAGGTTAAAGAGCCAAAAAATAGTGCGGCGATTATAGCAAGTTGTCCGCTAAAGGGTAAATTCATTGCTGCTGTATCGATGGCGCTGGTCGCGAAAATAAGTACGGGAATATACAACGGCAAGACCAGCAAACTTAGCAATACACCGCCTTTTTTAATGCCGACAGTCAAAGCGACACCTATAGCGCCGATCAGGCTTAAAATGGGCGTACCAAGTAAAAGGGTTAGCATTAATGCCCCATAACTATTTTCATTTAGATGCAGTAATACCGCTAATAACGGAGCAATAAAAATTAAAGGTAAACCTGTTAATAACCAATGAGCCACAATTTTTGCTAAAACTAAAATAAATACCGGATGAGGGCTTAATAACATTTGCTCTAATGAACCGTCATCATGATCTGATTTGAATAACCTATCTAAAGATAATAGCGTAGAAAGTAATGCCGCTACCCAAATAATTCCGGGGGCAATACGTGACAGAGTTGATGATTCAGGACCTATGCCTAAAGGAAATAAGGTGACCACAATAACAAAAAATAATAGTGGGTTGATAATGTCATCCCGATGACGAAAAGCTATGGTGATATCACGTTTTAATATCAACATAAAAGCCGCGCGATAAGACAAATTATTTTTTATCTTTTCCTGATTAATCGTTGTTATTGAATTATTGTTATTCATTATTATTCTCAATAAAACCGATAGGCTAAAGTGACTTTCTTTAAAAGTGTCTCAGGAATGGCTAAGTCTTGATGAGTAGTAAGTATCACACAGCCGCCTTGTTTGGCATGGTCAATGAATAACTGCTCTAATTTTTTAACCCCTAATTTATCTATGGCAGTAAAAGGTTCATCGAGGATCCAAATAGGAGCATTGCTTTGCCATAATTTAGCAAGTGCTATACGTCGATGTTGTCCTGCACTTAAATGAGAGGCAAGGGCATCTTCAAAACCTAATAAGTTAACTTCTTGCAATGTTGCTTCCGCATATTCGGGATTAAGTCCATGCATAGATAAGTTAAATTCTAAATTTTCTTGTGCGGTCATTTCCCCTTTTACGCCGGGTAAATGCCCCAAATAGAGTAAATTTTGATGAAAGTCATCTCTTACTGATGAGATTGATGTTCCTTGAAAGTGAACATCGCCATCATAGGGCATTGATAGTCCCGCAAGTATTCGTAATAAACTTGTTTTGCCAACACCATTGGGTCCTTCAATTTGTACAATATCACCCGCTTTCACTTCTAAATCTAATGATTCAAATAAGATACGCTCTTCACGGATACAGGTTAAACCGCTTGCAGTGATTAATGGTAGGGGAGAATAGACTTCGGGATTATTCAACAATGAACCTATATGTAGTGAGTTGCGTAAGGCGGTTTGTATTTATCTATATACTTATAATAACCGAATAATCTTATGCAACAGTTGATTTAGATCGCACAAACAATGCGGTACTTATCATACTATAGCAACCAATAAAGGCTAGTTATACGACCGGAGAATATTAATAATTATTAATCCTTTCAACTTTGATGAATATTAGGATCACTTAGTGCTAGAATAACCGCAATTTTTAGTTGTTAGTTTGTTACTTCCCAACTAATCGTACCAATATTCGTTTTAATGCTAATTAAGTCACCTATAGTGACATTAATATTTACCCTGAAGTCATCCAAGGTATTCGTTGAAACTGTTATATTTTACCTAATTGGGTAATACCAATTGAATTCAAGAATTGATCAAATCATTATTTCATTTGGTATAACGTGGAGAATTAAATGATACCTGAGTTAGGGCACTTTGCTCTTATTATCGCTTTAGCTTTTGCAATTTGCCTAAGTATTGTGCCCTTGGTTGGCATCATCAGTAATCATCAAAAGTTAATCACTTATGCTAAGCCATTAACTTTTGGTATGTTTTCATTTACCGCGATCAGCATTATCATTTTGGCTTATAGTTTTGTAACCGATGACTTCTCGGTGAAATATGTTGCCAGTCATTCTAATACTCATCTACCTTATTATTTTAAAATGAGTGCCATATGGGGTGGGCATGAAGGTTCTTTATTATTATGGGTTTTTTCCTTAACGATATGGACAGCAGCGGTAGCTAAATTCAGTAAAGACATTGAAGATGTTTTTATTGCGCGAGTACTCGCGGTCTTAGGCATGATTGTTGTTGGTTTTATTGCTTTTACCATTTTAACTTCCAATCCTTTTGACCGTTTATGGCCAAATGTTCCTATGGAAGGTCGAGATTTAAATCCATTACTACAAGATGTATTATTTTTGATCCATCCGCCAATATTATATATGGGCTATGTTGGTTTTGCTGTTGCCTTTGCTTTTGCTGTCGCCGCATTAATGTGCGGGAAACTAGATGCTGCTTGGGCGCGTTGGGCAAGACCTTGGACAGTTGCTGCTTGGGTTTTTCTTACCGTAGGTATTGCCCTTGGCAGTTGGTGGGCATATTACGAATTAGGTTGGGGCGGTTGGTGGTTCTGGGATCCTGTTGAAAATGCCTCCTTTATGCCATGGTTAATTGGTACTGCGCTTATTCATTCTTTAGCGGTAACTGAAAAACGCGGTGCCTTTAGAAACTGGACAGTTTTATTAGCTATTTTTGCTTTCAGCTTAAGTTTATTAGGTACTTTTATTGTTCGTTCAGGGATCATCACCTCGGTACATTCATTTGCAGCTGATCCTAGCCGCGGTATGTTTATTTTATATCTACTAGCTATCACTGTAGGTGGTTCACTTACCTTGTTTGCTTTTAGGGCTTCAAATGTTGCTAGCTTTAGTCGTTTTGCATTGTACTCAAGAGAAACGGCAATATTAATCTGCAATATTATTTTAGTTATTGCTTGTATTACTGTGCTCTTAGGTACTTTATATCCACTACTCGTAGATGCTATGGGTTTAGGGAAAATGTCCGTTGGTCCTCCTTACTTTAATGCGGTATTTGTTCCCATTATGAGTTTGTTGTTTATCGTGATGGGCATAGGCCCTTTAATTCGCTGGAAAAAAGCCAAAAAAGGTGAGCTACGTAAACAGCTATCTTCACCATCAGTTATGAGTATATTCATTGGACTTGCTTTTCCCTTTGTTTACGGTGGCGAATTTAATGCATGGGTAACTATGGGGATCACTTTAGCTTGCTGGGTACAACTTGTCGTTTTAAAAGAGCTTTTTAATCAAACCAAATTAAATAACGGCAGACGTAGTTTTGCTCGTTTAACCTTGAGTCAGTGGGGTATGACAATAGCGCATAGCGGTATTGCCATGACAATTGTCGGTATAACATTAGTGTCTATTTATGAAACAGAAACTAATGTCAAAATGATAGCCGGTGAAAGTGTTACTGTTGCCGGTTTTGATATTCGTTTTGATGGCGTTAAACAAGTTCAAGGACCCAATTACAGTGCCGACCAAGGACAAATAACCTTATCAAAAAATGGTGATTTCATTAGTTTGTTACAACCTGAAAGGCGAACTTATCTTGTGCAAACGATGGGCATGACTGAAGCTGCGATGGATGCCGGTTTATTTAGAGATGTATATATTGCCTTGGGAGATCCCTTATCAGGAAATGCTTGGGCAATACGTGTGCATTTTAAACCTTTTGTACGCTGGATTTGGTTCGGAGCAATGTTGATGGCTTTGGGAGGTGTGTGTGCAGTGATGGATAAACGTTATCGTCGTAAAAAAGAAAAAGTGATACCAACTAAAGCGTCGCTATCTACTGAAAAATGTAACGATGACGTTATTCTTCAATCCTCAATGACTGAATCTATGGCTCAATCAGTAGGAAAGCAATCATGAATAAAGTTATTCGTTTTCTACCGTTAGTTTTGTTTGTTGCCTTGGGTATTGTATTATTTCGAGGTTTATCATTAGACCCAACGTCATTACCTTCGGCATTAATTGGCAAGCCTTTTCCTGAGTTTTCATTGGCAGTGGTGAATGATGCACAACGTACGGTCACCAAAGCTGATTTAAAAAGTGGTATTAAACTCGTCAATGTTTGGGGGACATGGTGTCCGTCTTGTCGAGTTGAACATTCTTTTTTACTTGAACTGTCAAAAAGTAAACGTTTTAGTTTATATGGTTTAAATTACGATGATGAAAGAGGGCTTGCTCAACAGTGGTTAGCTCGATTAGGTGATCCCTATGAGTTTTCTGCTTTTGATGAACAAGGTAAGCTCAGTATGAATTTAGGTGTATACGCTGCACCAGAAACTTTTGTAGTTGATGATTTAGGGATTATTCGTAAACGTTTTGCTGGTCCTATTGATGCGCGTGTTTGGCGTCGAGAATTTGAACCACTTATCATTCAAATAGAAAAAGAACGTAAGCAAAGGAGCAATTAATTATGTTGCATAAGGTTATTGTGTTGGCTTTATTTTCATTGCTTTTTATAAGTAATGTACCTGTTTACGCCAGTCCGGTTGATACGTATGAATTTCAAAACGAAGTAACCAAGACTCGTTTTAATGCGCTGACCAAAGAGTTACGTTGTCCGAAGTGTCAAAATCAAAATTTAGCTGATTCTAATTCTCCTATTGCGGCAGACTTACGTCGAGAAGTATATGAATTACTGCAACAGGGTAAAGCGGATATAGAAATTGTAGATTTTATGGTGAAACGATACGGTGATTTTGTGTTATATCGTCCTCGCGTATCTAGTCTCACCTATGTTTTATGGTTTGGTCCTGCGCTCTTATTATTGTTTGGTGTGATTATCGTTATTGTTATTTTACGTAAAAAACCCGCGGTTCAATCCGAGCAAGCTCTGAGTGCAGAACAAAAAAATCAGCTTAATAATATTTTAAAAGATAAAGAATAATATGTTAGAACTCATTATATTAATTGTTGCCTTTGTTTTATTCATTCTCGTTATTGTATGGTTACCTGTTTTACGACAAAGTCAAAAAGTTGGACTTGTTGATAATAGCCAGCGTGACGATACCAATATACGTTTATATCACGAGCATAAACAAGAAATTGAAAAAGACTTCTCACAAGGTACTATCGACGATGAAAATTATCAGTATCTATTGTCGGAACTAGATAAAAGCCTTATACAAGATATTGAAGTAAATAAAATAGCATCGGCTAAAGAGCAGATTGTTGATAAGCCGATATCGATGTTATGGCCTGCGACACTTAGTTTGTTCATTATTATTTTCAGCTTTATGCTTTATAGTAAAAATGGTGCTTATCAACAGCTCAGTAAACCAATACCGACGGCACAAGCGCCCGTTAATTCGCAACAAAAAGCTCAACAACAAGCGCTGCAGCAAGTTAAGTCATTATTAACCTTAACGGCACAAGAGCCTGAAAATTCTGATGCTTGGTATAGTTTAGGGCAATCATATATAGGCATGGGCGAATATCAGCAAGCCTTAAATGCTTATGATCAAGTAATTCGTATCGAGGGCGAAACAGCAGATTTACTTGGCGCAAAGGCGCAAGCAAATTATTATAAAAATGATCAGAAAATTGATGAGGTTGTACAATCATTAATTGATAAAGCGCTAACAATGGACCCTGCAGATCCATCAACCAATATTTTAATTGGCATGCATAGTTTCATTGCTGGCGATTATGCTAAGGCAATAAAGCACTGGCAGCTAGTGGTAGACTCGGATCGTAGTAATGTTAATTCACCAGCATTAATTGAAGCTATTGAAGAGGCTAAACAAAGACAATCCGGCGTAGCCAATACACCGTCTTCAAATGTTGACGAAAGCCAAGGACCGCAATTAAAAATAACGGTTAAGTTGAGTGATGCGTTACAGGCTAAATTAGAGCAGGGCGAAGATAAAGTTGTCTTTATTTATGCAATTCCTGCCGATTCATCAAAAGGGCGCATGCCTGTTGCAGCAATTAAAATGAACATCAGTGATTTACCAACAACTATAATACTTAATGATAGCCGTGCTATGACGCCACAAGCAAAATTAAGTGATGTTGAGCGTGTGCATGTTTATGCCATTGTTTCTGCGAGTGGCGGCGCAGGTATAAAACCAGGTGATTATAAAGCTGAAATGCTTGGTGTTGATGTTAAATCAGCTGAGCCTTTAAGTTTACTGATTAATGATATAGTGCAATAGATGAATTTAACGCAATAAATGAATTTAATGCCATAAATACTGAGATAAAAATAAGTGTCTAGATATAAAGGTAGTAGTGATCTTTCAGGTGTAAATAATAAACGTACTGGTGTATTGTTAACTAATTTAGGCACGCCTGAACAACCTTCACCCTCGGCATTACGTCATTATCTTAGCGAATTTTTATCTGATCCCCGTGTTGTAGAAATTCCACGTTTTATTTGGATGGTTATTTTACATGGGTTTATTTTACGATTTCGTCCGGCCAAGTCTGCAAAACTTTATCAAAAGATATGGACCGAAGCTGGCTCGCCATTATTGGTGATCAGTGAACAGCAAAAGCAGAAAGTTGAAGTACAGTTAGCCAAAAAATTTGGCGATGATGTTATTGTTGAATTGGCGATGCGTTATGGAAAACCTTCTATAACTGCTGCGTTAGAGCGTTTTCGAGAGCTTAACGTACATAATATCGTTGTTATGCCCTTGTATCCTCAATATGCAGGGCCAACAACAGGTTCAACTTTTGAAGAGGTGACCAATGAGCTTAAGCAATGGCGTTGGGTACCAAGTTTACATTTTATCAGTAGTTATCACGATCATCCGCTTTACATCAATGCACTTGCTAATAGTATAGAAGAGCATATTAAAGAACACGGTAAACCTGATAAGTTAGTTTTATCTTACCACGGTATGCCGAAGCTCTTTCATCAATGGGGTGACCCATATTTTGAGTTTTGTCATAAAACGACCGAGTTGTTAGTTGAGAAACTTGATCTTAAACAAGACGACTTTGTAATGACCTTTCAATCAAGGTTTGGTAAGGCTGAATGGCTAAAACCCTATACGGATGAAGCGCTAGCGGGGCTACCTGCGCAAGGGTGTAAGAATATAGCGATTATCAGCCCTGCTTTTAGTGCCGATTGTTTAGAAACACTTGAAGAGCTAGAAAAGGAAAATCGTGATGTTTTTATTAATGAGGGTGGACAGGAATATCGATATATTGCGGCATTAAATGATCGTGATGATCATATTGAAGCGTTATTAGCTATTATAGAGCCATCAATTAATTAATCGAATGGGTATATCTCATTTACTAAAATTTTGTGCCATAAAAAATAGACAATAAAAAAGGTGATACAGAAATTCTGTTCACCTTTTTTTGAATTTGTTACTTTAATCGTATTTCTTTAATTGATAAAGAAAGTACTAATTATTGTGCTATAACGTTTTCAGCTTCAGGACCTTTTTGGCCTTGTTTTACTGTAAAAGTTACTGCTTGGCCATCAACTAATGTACGGAAACCGTCACCAGAGATTGCGCTGAAGTGAACAAAAACGTCAGGACCGTTTTCTTGCTCGATGAAACCAAATCCTTTAGATTCGTTAAAAAATTTTACTTTACCAGTTACTGTATCAGACATACTTGCATTTCTCGCAGGTCAAAAATTAAAAATATAACCAAAATGGTTACAATAAATACGGAGTAAATGCTCTTCATTAACAAATGCTAATAAAGAAAGTTTCTACTAACACAATACTAAAGCGTCTGGGTTAATCAACTTAGTTATCTATTACTAAACAACTTAAGAAAATTCATCCCTCTCCCGAAACGCAAAAACTCAACGCGACCGCATGGTAACATATTAGTTCCCATGTTTCTTTATTTTTTTACAATAAAAAAGCCAGCTAAATCGCTGGCTTTGCACAATTTTATGTACTTTACAAAACTAACTTTAAAAGAGGTTGACCACTAATTAATAAACTAAAGCGCTTCAATTTGGGCTTTTTGATCGATCATTTTAGTTAAGGCTGATTCAGTTTCAGTTAATTTGGTTTTTTCTTTATTAATAACTGCTTCAGGCGCTTTACTAACAAACTTTTCATTACTTAGCTTGCCACGGGTGCGTTGTGCATCAGCATTTAACTTATCTATCGTCTTATTTAAACGTGCAATTTCAGCATCTTTATCAATCAAACCTGCCATTGGAATTAATATCGATAAATCGCCTACTACGGCAGTGGCTGATAAAGGGCCATTATCATCATTAGCTAAAATATCAATGCTTTCGAGTTTTGCAAGAGCACTTAAAAATTGTTGATTTTCATTTAAGCGACGTTGATCTTCAGCATTAACATTTTTCAATAAAACGGGCAGGGTTTTAGCAGGAGATATATCCATTTCGCCGCGGATATTACGAATAGCAACAACAAATTGCTTAACCCACTCTAAATCATCAATGGCTTGTTGGTCATATTGCTTTTCATCAAATTGAGGGAAACTTTGCACCATGATGCTGTCACCATGTTTACTGCCATTTTCTTTGATAAAGTTAGTTAGAGGAGCTACGCGCTGCCAAATCGTTTCAGTAATGTAAGGCATTATTGGGTGCATTAAGCGTAATAAACCTTCCAAAACGTTAACTAAGGTATGGCGAGTTGCTCGTTGCTGAGCTTTATTACCTTTGAAGAGTACCGGTTTAGTTAATTCTAAATACCAGTCGCAGAATTGATTCCAAGTAAACTCATACAAGGCTTGTGACGCTAAGTCGAAACGGAAAGTATCAAATGCCTCATGCACGGTTTTAACCGTTTGTTGGAATTGTCCTAATATCCAACGGTCAGCGAGTGAAAACTCCATTTCAGCACTCTTTCCTTGTGGTGAAGGTTTACCGCAATCATGCTCTTCGGTATTCATTAATACATAACGACTGGCATTCCATAATTTATTAGTAAAGTTACGGTAACCTTCAAGTCGTTTCATATCCCAACTTATATCTCGGCCTGTCGTGGCAACTGACGTGAGTGTAAAACGTAAGGCATCAGTGCCGTGTGCTTCAATACCGTTAGGAAATTCTTTTTTGGTTAACTTATCAATTTTTGCCGCCATTTTTGGCTGCATCATATTGCCGGTACGCTTTTTCAATAAGTCTTCTAAAGATATACCATCAATCATATCGAGAGGATCAATCACGTTACCTTTAGACTTACTCATCTTATCGCCATTTTCATCACGAATAAGACCCGTCATGTAGATTTTTTTGAAAGGAATTTGTGGTTTACCCTTTTCGTCTTTGTTGAAATGCATGGTCATCATGATCATACGTGCAACCCAAAAAAAGATAATGTCAAAACCCGTTACTAAAACATCAGTAGGATGAAAATTCTTTAAGTCTTCTGTTTCTTTAGGCCAACCTAATGTGGAAAATGTCCATAGTGCAGAAGAAAACCAAGTATCTAATACATCGTCATCTTGGCTCAGTTTAATATCTGCGCCAAGAGCATGTTTAGCACGAACTTCGTCTTCGTTACGACCAACATACACATTACCGTTTTCGTCATACCATGCCGGGATACGATGTCCCCACCAAAGTTGGCGAGAGATACACCAGTCTTGAACATCTTTCATCCAAGAGAAATATAAGTTTTCATATTGCTTTGGTACAAATTCGATTTGTCCATCTTTTACCGCGTCAACGGCTGGACCGGCAAGCTTTTCCACACGTACATACCATTGGTCGGTTAGTAGTGGCTCAATGATAACGCCCGATCTATCGCCATATGGCGCGACTAAGTCATGTTCTTTAACTTCAACTAAAAGTCCCAATTCATCAAATTGTGCAACAATAGCTTTACGAGCAACAAAACGATCAAGGCCTGCAAATTCAGGGGGCAAACTAGGATCATAAGCATCACTAACTTCACCGTTGCCACTATAAATTTCAGCGGTTGCTAAAATGGCAGCATTTTTATCTAATATATTGATCAAAGGTAAGTTATGACGTTTACCCACTTCATTATCGTTAAAGTCATGGGCTGGGGTGATTTTTACACAACCCGTGCCTTTTTCCATATCAGCATGATCGTCACCGACAATAGGAATCAAACGATTAACCAGTGGCAGTAATACGTGTTTACCAATTAGGTGCTGATAACGTTCATCTTCAGGGTTAACGGCAATGCCAGTATCACCTAACATGGTTTCTGGGCGAGTTGTTGCAACTACAATATAGTCTTTACCGTCTGCTGTTTTAGCGCCATCTGCTAATGGGTAGCGCAAGTGCCACATGTGGCCTTTTTTATCTTTATTTTCAACTTCTAAGTCAGAAATAGCGGTATGAAATTTTGGATCCCAATTGACGAGTCGTTTACCACGGTAAATTAGGTCGTCTTCAAATAAACGTACAAAAACTTCTTGCACCGCTTCAGACATGCCTTCATCCATGGTGAAGCGCTCGCGGCTCCAATCAATTGAATTTCCTAAACGGCGCATTTGTGTACCTATGGTGCCGCCAGATTCCTCTTTCCATTGCCAAACTTTATCGATAAACGCTTCACGACCATAATCGTGGCGAGTTTTACCTTCTTCAGCTGCTATTTTACGTTCAACCACCATTTGTGTAGCAATACCAGCATGATCACAACCAGACTGCCATAAGGTGTTTTTTCCTTGCATACGTTGATAACGAATTAAAGTATCCATGATCGTTTGTTGAAAGGCATGACCCATATGCAAACTACCCGTGACATTGGGTGGTGGAATGGCGATACAATAACCTTCGCCTTCGCCCGTTGGGCTAAAATAACCTTGTTCTTCCCAGCTTTTGTACAGGGATTGTTCTATGTCAGAGGGGGTAAACGTTTTTTCCATCAGATTTTCCGTCAGAATATTTTATCAATTTAAGAGGTCTATTGAGATATTGTACTTTCAATAATGATTTGTGGGACTGCTTGATTATCAACGGCAAACCCCCATTGTCGACAAGTTCGAAATCGTTCTCTTGCTTGTTGTTTTAATGTTTCATCAGTGGGAACAAAATCAATAATGGTTGAAAATTGACTAGCAAAATTTGGCACTGTGCTAGTCAAATTAATTAATATGGGTCGACGATTTGTTGGCATTTGCCAGCTAATTTCAACCGCAGCACCGTTTCTTGGCCCTTCACCTGTAAGGTTATGAGGAACAAAAGAGTCCGGTTCAAATGCCCATAACATTTCATCAATGTCGTGAGCATCTTGCTGATTTTCAGTGTAAATAAAAACACGTTGGTTATTGCGATAAAACTTTGCAGCTTGCTGACATGCATGCAGGCAAACAGGATAAAAAGGTTTGTTTTTATCCGATACTAATTGGGGTTGCTCATTTTCATTGAGCAGATAAAACATAACCTGTGTTTGCATTTTAAATTCTTACATTTAAATTTATTATAATAATAGGATAACTAAGGTTATCGGCTTATTCGCCTTGTTCTGCACCTGAGCGGTTTAATAAAAATTGGGTTAACATGCTTACTGGACGACCTGTTGAACCTTTATCTTTACCACCACTACGCCATGCTGTACCCGCAATATCTAAATGTGCCCAATGATATTTCTTGGTAAAACGAGATAAGAAGCATGCGGCTGTAATAGTACCCGCGCCACGACCACCTAAATTGGTAAAATCAGCAAACGGACTTTCTAGTTGTTCTTGGTATTCATCCCAAAGCGGCATACGCCAAGCTCTGTCACCACTCTGCTCTGATGCATTGAGTAACTCATGAGCCAGTGGATTGTGGCTACTTAATAAACCCGTTGCATGTTTACCTAAAGCAACCACACAAGCACCGGTTAGTGTTGCTACATCTATTACAGTATCTGGTTCAAAACGTTCTACATAAGTTAAGGCGTCACATAATACTAAACGGCCTTCAGCATCAGTATTTAATACTTCTACAGTTTGCCCTGACATCGTCGTTAATATATCTCCCGGACGATAAGCATTGCCGCCGGGCATATTTTCACAACCCGCTAATATGCCAATGACATTGAGGGGTAAATTAAGTTCTGCTAAAGAATGCATTGCCCCTAAAACACTGGCAGCACCACCCATATCATATTTCATTTCGTCCATGGCTTCGCCAGGTTTGAGAGAAATACCGCCGCTGTCAAACGTTACACCTTTGCCTACAAATACAATCGGGTTTGAATCATCGCCAGCGCCATTATATTTAATGACACTCATCATCGATTCATTTACCGAACCTCTACCCACAGCAAGGTATGAGCCCATACCTAATTCTTCCATTTCTTTTTCATCAACTATGTGTGTACTGACTTTTTCATAGTCATTTTCGAGAATTTTTGCTTGTTCAGCTAAATAGGCTGGATTACAGATGTTAGGTGGCATATTCCCTACATTTTTACAGGTACTGACACCTTCTGAAACAGCTAAACCATGATTTATTGCACGTTCACCAATGGGTAATTCACGACGTGTTGGCACATTAAAAACAATTTTTCGTAATGGACGACGGGCTTCTTCTTTGCGTGTTTTAAGGCTATTGAAGCTATATAAACAATCTTGTGTTGCTTCAATAGCTTGACGAACTTTCCAATAAGTATCTCGTCCCTTAACATGTAATTCAGATAAGAAACAAACCGCTTCCATTGAACCGGTTTCATTTAAGGTGTTAATTGTTTTACTGATTATTTGACGATATTGACGTTCGTCTAATTCTCTTTCTTTACCACAACCTACTAATAATACACGTTCGCTAAGAATATTTGGTACCTGATGTAACAATAACATCTGTCCTGATTTTCCTTCTAGGTCGCCGCGACGAAGTAAGTTACTAATATAACCTTCGCTGATCTCGTCTAGTTGTTCAGCTATTGCTGAAAGTCGACGTGGTTCAAATACCCCAACAACAATACATGCGCTACGTTGCTTTTCTGGGCTACCACTTTTAACACTAAACTCCATGAGATCTCCTAAATATTTCAATAAAAGCACTTTTCATTGTAAAAAATGTACTTTAACTTGCTTAAATCTACAATTAATAGATAAGCTTACTTTTAAATCTATTCAGCTAAAGGCTATAATAAACGCTGGATTGACCAACCTTCACTCTAATGCGAATAAATATTATATATATGAAAACGACCAGTTTACTTAAAAATAGAGCAATTGTCAGAAAAAAACTAAGTTTTTGTAGGATATACATATGATTATTTTTCGTTATTTACTTAAAGAAGTTGCCAAAGCTGAGTTTGCTGTGTTCATCATATTAATGGCAATTTTTATTAGTAACGAATTTGTTAATGTACTGGGTAAGGCTACCGAAGGTGGTATTCCCGGACAATTGGTGATGATTTTTATTGCACTGAGAATTCCTGAATTGGCCAGTATGATTTTACCGCTGAGTTTTTTTCTTGGTGTATTGCTAGCCTACGGGCGTATTTATGCTGACAGTGAAATGACGGTGTTACATGCCTGTGGTATTAGTGAATGGTATGTGGTGCGTATAACCTTAATTCTTGGCTTTATTACTGCATTATTGACCGGAATGTTTACGCTATACCTCACCCCTTTAGCGGCCGAATATGAATATCAAGTAAAAGATAAACTCGCGGCAGACTCAGGTTTAAGTGCTTTAACTGCTGGGCGTTTTCAAAAAACGGGTAATAAAAAAGCGGTGGTATTTATTCATAATAAAAACCGAGATGATGGCTCACTAGAAAAAGTATTTGTCGCCCAACTACCTAAAAATCATGGTGATCAGCAAAGCATTATAAATACTAGTTTAGTATATGCTGCTAAAGGGCAGATAATTGAAGAAGATAACGGTTTGCAGCGGCTCATTCTTACAGATGGCATACGCTATCAAAATGATATAAAAAACAATGAATTTAGAGAAGTTGCTTTCAGTAAATACTACATTCAAATTGAAGACCAAAAAGTTGAACATAAACGGCGAAAATTAAGGGCTATTCCTACTCATCAACTCTTTGATGATGATAGCGCCAATTATCGTGCAGAAATTCATTGGCGTATTGCTTTTCCTTTGGTGTGTCTCATTGTTACTTTTATTGCGGTACCGCTGAGTGTTGTAAACCCTCGACAGGGTAAATTTGCAAAAATGCTGCCAGCACTTATTTTATTTCTCAGTTATTTTTTAATGTTAACCGCGTTGCGTTCAGGTATCGAAAGTGGTGCTATGCCAAGCTTAATTGGTTTATGGCCGATACATTTATCTGCTTTAATTTTGGGTGGAGTATTATTGAGTAAAGATCGACCAAAGGGAAAAAAAATACTTACAAGACTGATGAATTATCGTAACAATCAGGGAGTACAATAATGCGTATCCTTGATATTTACATAGGTAAAGTGATCGCTTCTACGACCTTTTTAACACTTGCAGTATTTGTTAGTTTAAGTAGCATCATTAAATTTGTTGAGCAAATGAATTTGGTTGGTCGTGGTAACTATGATATTTCTCATGTTGCCTTATTTGTTTTATACGCGGTACCACGTGATGTTGAAATATTCTTTCCAATGTCGACGTTAATTGGTGGTTTGATTGGTATTGGTATGATGGCAAGTAATAGTGAACTTATCATTATGCAGTCTGCTGGTTTATCACGCTTAGATATTATTAAATCCGTGATGAAAACCGCAGTGATTATGATTTTTGTAAGTATGGCTATTGGTGAATGGTTAGCACCACAAGGAGAAGCTGCCTCAAGACAAGTTCGAGCACAAGCAATTTCGGGTGGTAGTTTAGTTTCCTCTAAAAATGGTATGTGGGCTAAAGATGGTGATTATTTTGTTCATATCGGTGAAGTGCAAGAGCAGGGCGTTTTAAAAGATATTCAAATATACCGCTTCAACGAAGAACTGAAACTGGATAGTTGGATATCTGCACAAAGTGCACTCTATGATGATAACCATTGGCGTTTACTGAATGTAGTTGAAACAACGGTCAAAGAGCAACAAGTTGTTTCTGAGAAAATAGATGAAAAAATTTGGCAGTCTTCGTTAACGCCAAATAAACTAAGTGTGATCACTCCTGAATCGTTATCTTTAAGTGGCCTTTCTGAATACTTAGACTACTTAGCTGATAATGACCAAGATACTAGTCGTTATTTATTAGCCTTTTGGCGTAAGGTTGTGCAACCCTTTACTGTCGCTGTAATGTTATTTGTTGCTTTATCCTTTATTTTTGGCCCATTAAGAAGTGTATCCATGGGGGCTCGCATTATGATGGGAGTTGCAACGGGCATACTTTTTCATATTAGCAATCAAGTGATGGGGTCAATGAGTTTAGTATATCAATTACACCCTTTTATGGGCGCTATAATGCCAAGTATATTGTTTGTTAGTGTGGCATTATATTTTATGAATAAACGCCCGACATAGCGGGGAGAAAGACCACAAAGGGTATAAGATTAAATTTGTGGTCAAACAGTTTAGTAGTTAAACCAGAATGTTAAAGTCGGCCTCTATTAGCGTCTAATGTTAATAAAACAATCTCGGTTTTTGTTAATCTATCTTGTAAACTTAACTTATTTTTTCGATCAAAAATAACTAATATATTACCTAGCCCCATTAAGGTTGGAATTAACCGCTTCACACCTGTAAGTATAGATATACGTGAACCATCAGTATTTTGCACACGTAAACGCCATGCTTTCATACCAATAGTTTGACCACTCTTAGACCAAAACCATACAAAGAAAAAGGCAACCCAACCAAGTTTCCACATTTCGTTAGGCCACTTTAACCAGTAGGTATTTGCGATAGTGTCAGAGAAATGTTCATAACCTTGCATATCAAATAAACCAAAGTAATAACAACAATACATAAATAGAAATGACAAAGCGCCTGCTGTCATATAAACAGCAAAAGCGACAAGTACATCATATATCCATGAAGCGAAACGACGTCGAAAGCCAGCGCGGGGGAATGATTCAGAATTAGACAATCTTATACAACACATCATTAAGTAATTTTCGGTAGTTTAGCAAAAGTGGGTAGTAAAGTATAAGCGCGAATTTTTATCTGTTGTTGTATCATTGTTAGTAGGCGTTTTATTTTAACAGATGATGTTGATAAGTGATGACTAATAATAAATTTGCAATACACGGACAATATAAATTATCAACGAGCGATAATATCATTGTTATTGAAGCAGAGGGACCATGGAATCTTGAGTTTTTTCAACAAATGCATGATGATTTTAGAGCCGCTTATCACCAGTTAGATAAAAATAATTATGCGATATTGTTTATTCCTCACGGTGAAACTATAGCAATATCAGAAGCGCTTACTTTACACGAATCATTTGTTTTACAAGGCAACGCCAAAGGTATAGCTATTAATTTACAATATAGTAGTACGCCTTTAAGTGGCGAAAGCATGTTTAGGCAAGTTTATGAAAAAACGGGCTTAAAGCACGCTTTTTTTGATAATACGAAAGATGCCAAATCATGGCTTGAACAATTGCTATCTTAAGTATTGGCTAAATTATCAACAAACAAACGCTTGAATGATAAAAACTATTGCCAAGAGAAATAAATTTCGTATAATGCCTGCCACTTCATGATGTTTTACAGCAATTTGAAGTGATTTCATCGTCGGTTTGGTGAAATTGGTATGCATGACGAATTCAAAATCCTTTGCATGGACAGCATAAATTTTGAAAAGTAGTAGAAAATAAAACTTGGAATGCCAGTGTGATGAAATTGGTATACATAGGGGATTCAAAATCCCCCGCTGAATAAGCGTGCCGGTTCGAGTCCGGCCACTGGTACCATTCCTTTGTTTTTAAAAGAGTTTTTAAGTGTTATTGTAGATATAAGCGACTTCGAGTCGTTTTTTTATGCCTGAAATTTGATGATGCTGCTAATTTATATTCGTATTCAATCGTCATAATATGTTACTGACACACGCAGTATTGATATTGAGTCGGGCGAAGGTGAAGGAACCCAAATTACTATTTGTTTTATTGTTTAAACGTATCGAGTTAGCAAATTCTTATTTAGCGATAGTAGTCATGCATTTATGGCGAATAAGAGCTTCTTGAGTAATATCAAACAACTGCATAACCCCAATAACTTTGGAATTTTCAATTTCTATTTCTTTCGCTTTTTGTTTGAAGTAAGTACTGATGTATTTCAACTCGGGAGCAAGATAGCTCATCTCTGGTTTTTCTGTACGTGATAATTTAATTTGTAAGCAAAAGAAGTGACCACGTTTTAGGGCGTTATTAATGAATATTTGTTTGAGCTTTTGTGAAGTTAACTCACTTTCTAGTTTTGTGGTTACTGAACGTTCAATTGTTTCACCATTGGGGTTTATTGCAATATATAATGTATTAACCAATGGCGCATCATTCTCATGCATAGTTTTTAATTCAGTGATCATTAAGTCGAACATTTGAATTTTATTTAAGATTGGATATAAATTGTAAAATGACTGCTGAGTGCTCAAATGACGCATATGCGATAAAATTTTACCTTGTTCAGCACCACTAACCAGTGCTTCAATGTTATAACCATTACCATCAGCTTGAATCATTAATGCCGGATTTATTAGGCTTTGGCTATAAATGTTGCGTAAAGCTTTTGCTAAACCTGGAATAATTGTTTCACATAACTCTGTGGCAAGTTGTGCCTTATTTTTTTCAATAAGTTGTTTAAAGAAGAGTTTTCCTTGATGTGGTGATCTTTTATCAATAGCCTCTAAGTGTACCACTTGTTCTGCTTTTGTGATTTGTACAACCCTATAAGATAATTTTTTTAAGTTGTAGCTAACGGTTAGTTTTTGCAATTCTGGCAGAGTCAAACTAACCATGTCACCTTTCTGTAATGTTACCGCTTCATCCAATATTATTTTTAAACCAGAAATTGAGATATCTTGAGACTGCCCTTTAATGTCTTTTTTCGATGATGTGATAAGAACAGATGTTTTATAATGATAACGAGGTTCAAATTCTTGTTCATTATAGTTAATAAATACTTCATCAATTTTATTGTCATAGGTTCTTTGATGACCAAACTTCTTTAGATTTGCTAAATTGCTTTTATCAAAAGGGAGTTTAGTGTATTCATCAATTACATTTTCATGATTAATGGCATTGGTGACAATAATATAAGGCAAATTAGATAATGTTACTTCAACCTCTTTTGATAAAGTATTATCAGATAATGTGTCAGTTAAGGTCAAAGGTGAATGTGCTAATCTATCATTGGTTTTAATGATAGTTAAGTTGGTTATAGCAAAAGAAGTTTTTGATGCTGCAAAACTCAAAAACTTTGCCATTAAGTTTGGCTCTTCGGTTAACTGTTTCTCATCAGCAGTATAAAAATAGCATTTACCTTGGTTTATATGAATAAAACTATAAACCAGTAATGTACGTCCAAGTGTTGCCGCTTTCTTTAAAAGAGCAATGCGTTCTGGGGTTATTAAACAATGTAATTGTGACTTGTTGTCTTCATTTTTCCAGTATCTATAAACAGATTCGTTGTTGTTGGTTGTCAACGCATAGCGAGGGCGCATATCTTTTTTATCATGTTCAATAAAAACAGCTAATTCATTCGATTTCGGTAAACTAAAATGTTCAAAGCTCCGTGAGCGGATGGCATTTAGCGTATTATCCATATTTATTTTGTAACGACTTTTATTATTTTGAATATAGTCGCGAAGAAAAATCCTTAGACTGTCGGTGGCTTCATTTTTATAGACTCGAGATAAACCGACAAATTGCATGTCATTGCTAAAGTAAATATTACAAACTTGATAGGCATATTTATTGTCAACATCTACAGGGAAGTCTGTTTTGAATTTTGAAAATCTAATATTTATTATTTGCCCAATACGCAGGTTTTGTGTTTTGTTAAAACGTACTTTACAACCACTTTCGCTAATATCTGAACTTATCGCCTCAACAACGTATTTGTCATTTAGTGTTAACTGTAAGGAGGTAGCGTAATTCATACGTTCTTGGCTTCGATTAAAATATGGGCCAAATTGGTAAAATTTAACTAAGAAATTTGTTTTGTTTTTTGGGGCAGCTGCAGAGCTTTCTGCCTGAATATTATAACGGGAACTTGTTGCCGATTTTATTACGGATTCGTATACACCGAAGGTATATCCTCCATAAGCATTGACGTTATCTTCAAATATATTGATAGCGTCTTGGTTAAGAATATGTTGTTGTTCGCCATATTCAAAAAATAAACATTTGTCTTCTACATATTCTCGTAAATCCAAAGAGCGAACACACGGAGTTGCTAAGCGTTTTAATTCCATTTTTAATAAAAAACGTTCAGTTTTTGGGATATGTTTTGCTACAAGCGAAAATGTATTATCAAAATCGTTGTTGTGTACTTGACCACGAAATTGAGTGATGATTTTTTGGTATCGAGAATAATCTTTAGTCATATAAGCTAATAATTTACAGCGTTGAAATAAACTTATTTAATTTTTCAATGAATTACAAATTATAAGAGGCAATATTGCTTACATTGATTATGATTACTATGCCCGAAATTGCCAGTTTTAGCAAAATGTTAATGATTTGTTACTCTTTAAATCGTGAAATAATAATTCCATCACCTGTAAATATGCTATTAATGCGGCTGAATAAATTATTTAAAATAATTTGTCACACTTTCTTTTATTAGAACATCTAATATAAGATCGAAAAAATTAATATAATAATCAATTAAAAATAAAATTGGATTTTCATGATCAAAAAGGGCTTCGGTCAGGTACTGTCAGAAATTGACTTTATCGCACTGAAAAAAGGGAAACACTATGGATTTAATGCTGCATATAAGCTGTATGCTGATCATGTCTATTCTCTGTGTTTTCATATTGTGGGTAATGAACAAGTTTCATCTGATTTATTGCAAGCTGTATTCGAAACCTTACTAAATAAGTCATCGAAATTACAAGGAGCAGAAACATTTGGTCCTTGGCTAAAAAAATGTTCGGTTAATGCATGTATGAATTACTTTAGGCAAACTAAGCGCGATAATATATTTTTCAATAGTCCTTTGCATGTTGTTAATAATTCAGCAGAACAACAATATGCTAGAGATGAAAGTAGCGATGTTACAGTTAATTCTGCATTAGAACAGTTGTCATCAACTTCCCGTTCAGTGGTTTATTTACATACGGTTAAAGACTTAAAGCATAGTGAGATCGCCCCTAATTTGGGCATTGAAGAAAGTAACAGTAGGCAATTATACCGCCGAGCATTGAAACAAATGAGGTCTTGTTTAAAAAAACAAGGTGAAAATAATGAATAGTATTGAACAGCAAATCAACGACTATTTAGATGCTAGTGAAGACGTGATGACCATTCATAAAGCACCCGACTTTTCACATAAAATTTGGCGTCGTTATCAGCAGAAAAAGAATTTACGACATATCGCTGTAGCAGCCAGTATCACCTTAGTTTGTTTCTTATTATGGTTTGTAGATGTACCAAGAGAATTTGACTCAACTCATTTGGTTGCGCAAAACCAAGCCTTAGAAATTAAACTTGCTCAGGTTTCTTTTATGTCATTGACAGATGGTCAACAGATGATTATGAGTAATTGGTATGCTGAATTAGAACTTATTGACCAAAACATAGAACACCAAGAACTTGAATTATTTGATTTGAATTTGTGGTCAAGTCGTACGCAACTATTAACACAGATGATTGATTTTTATGTACATCCTTTTGAAATGCACGAAATATAGAGAAGCTAGATGAAAAAAATAATATGTTGTTTACTGCTCATTAATTTTCCTTTATTGGCTCATGAGTTTTTATCTGCCAAATCACAGCGACTTGCAGATCAACTTGTTCGTTCTATTAATCAAAAATTAGCTGAAATAGCCGCTTTGGAAATTGCTGCTGGCGCTGAGCCTGAAGATATAAAGATAGATCTAAGTCAAACTGAACGCTATGACAGTGGTCGATTTGGCGCTATCCTTGATGCTCGTATTCAAGGGAAAATTATATCAATAACGCCAAGAAGTCCTGCATATACATTAGGTTTACAGTCGGGTGATATCATTCTCGAAGTTAATAACTCGCCAATTTTACTATCAAAAAACGATTGGCATAAGCAATTACAATATGCTGAAGCAAATACCGACTTGACTTTAAAGGTACAAAGAAACAATCAAGAATTAATGTTAGGTGGTGCATTTAAAGCTAAATATACACCCCAATGGCAGCTAAATAGTTCCAAAGATTTATTACTTATTGGGACTTTAAAACCTAAATATATTCCACAATGGTCATTGAGTAGTAGTTCACTGATATTAGAAAACAATCCGGTTAACGTCCCTCCTACATCGGCAGACAGTGATTTATATGCATCTTGTGGTCGAGTGATTGTTGGTCGATATTTATCAGAATTTTCTCGTCTTTCGGGAACCGCTGCAATATCTAATATTGATGGTCAAAATGTAAGTGTACAAACCTTGAGCCATCGTTTAGCTGTTGGTGAGCATACCTTAAAAGTTAACAAACGTTATTCTAATAGTATTAAAGATATTATTAGTTTAACTGTTGAACCGAATATTACTTATTATATTGGCTATGTTCGTAATGCTGAGTGGGAAGACAGTGGTGTTGGTCGAATTGATAGAGAGCCCTATTCAGGACCTAGTATAATTAAAACAAAAAATGAAAGTTGTTCAAGCATGCTTTCAAGCGCAGAGACTAAGATAGAAACTGATTACGCAGATGATCTGGTATGTAAAGCGGTAACTCAAACAGGCTCTAGAATTAGAAAAACTATTTGTCGTACACAAGTTGATATTGATAAAGAAAATGCAGTGTTATGGCGAGGACTAGGTGCGATAGACAAAGATAAAGCGCCAAGACGTTAGCTTATCCAGCAATAAAAGTATCTCCATAGTTCATAATAAAATCGGTTTTTTAGCCGATTTTATTATGAGAATCTTTGCAAAAACTTTATTCATCCTTCCAAATTTTTCCTTTGTTGGAGTTGCAAACTTAAATTACCTCGTTCATCTGCTAACTTGGTATAAATCTTTTCTAGACATTATTGTCCAAATAATTTCACTGTGCTATTCACTTTAATTTATAAACAATGATGTACAGAAATGGGCTGATTAAAAATACGCTGTAATAACAGCTCTAGCTGATAAGACAGTCTTATACCAATATTGCCCTTGTGTTAGTTAAAATAGTCCATGGCTGCGTTGCTATCAATCGCAATAGGCCAACTATTGGTCAATCTAATGCCTTGCCTTGAAATGTTTTTCCTGCGCACTACAAGATCTTGAACCTAATGAAAATGGTATTATTCTATTTTTTTGCAATAAGAGTACTGTTTTATTGAATGTTTTATAGTCTAATTTTAGTCAAGTAGTGAAAAGAGTGTCAAAAAATGCGGAATTTGTGCCAATATTTCAATATCTATAATATTTTATGTACTTTTCGTGTAATTTAATTATAGCGACGTAGATATTAGTTAGATATTAGTTAGATATTAGTTAGATATTAGTTAGATATTAAGGAAAGTATTTTTGGAGTTTAATAATTTAGCTTTTGACCAAAGAAGTAAAAAGACGTTATTTATCATTGATGATGATCCTATCGTTTATGATGCACTAGTTGCCTTACTTTGTGACACGTACTTTTTATATATTGCCATTGATATTAAAAGTACTTTCAAGCTATTCAAAGAGGTCACTCCTGATCTTATTTTATGTGACTTAAAGTTACCTGATGGCTGTGGTTTAGATATTATCCAAGAGTTAAAATCTAGCGATGAATATTCACACATCCCAATAATAATTATTTCTGGTTTCAACTCTGAAAGCGCTATCACTAAAGGGCTTTTATTTGGGGCTAACGATTATATAAAAAAACCGTGGTCAAACAACGAACTTCTACATCGAATTGATTCGCAACTAAAAAATCGACAACGAGTGGTTGATTGGTGTCGTAATAACACTGTGGTACCAACGTTAGCCAATTCCGAGTTCTCTGAATCGCTGCTAAGTAAAAGCGAGATATTTGTTGAAAAATTGCAACATGTTGTAGGATTGTTAGTTGGCAAGAATAGCCTTTCAATTGACCATTTAGCCAGTGAAATGGCTCATAGTAAAAGGCAATTACAACGAAAAGTTAAACAATATTTGAATTGTTCATGTAGCGAATACATTCTAAAAATCCGAATGAATTATGCACAGGAATTGAATGGTAAAGGGTATTCAGCCAAAGAAATCAGTGCAAAAATAGGCTATAAAGATACTGCGCATTTTAACCAAGTTTTTAAGAAATTTTTATCCGACAAAGTAAAACCTGACAACGTGCAATCAAGCAAAGAAAATTATGAATATTGATAGCGTAACTATTTCGGAAAATGGTCGGTATATCTTATTAACGCTACCGAGTCATTGGGATTTACAACATCTAGAGCGATCATTACGTAAAGCAAAAGTTATTGCGATGTCGGCTAAGGTTAAAAACCTATTAATAACATCAAAGGAGAGTATTTTTAATCGAAGTATGGAAAGTGTCTTGGATATATCGATGTTGTTTTCTGATTTAATGGAATGTGTTTGGAGAATAGCTATAGTAAGCCAAGATACCCAAAGTGACTTAAGTATTTTTGAAAGTACACTCGCCATTCACGAACTAAAAATCAACCATTTTAATAACATTTCAAGTGCTGAAGTATTGTTTTAGTCATTTAAAGCAGATAACTAGTATTCACCACTGTTATTGTCCTTAACCATACTTATCTTTTATAATCATAAAACCTTTATCGTTCTATTTTTAAGAAAAAATGTCTTCAATAAATCTTAATAATCAAAATATAATACCTTCAAAAATCATCTGCATTGGTCGAAATTATGTAGAACATATTAAAGAATTAGGTAATGAAGTTCCTGATGAAATGGTTGTTTTCATAAAACCCAATTCCGCTATTTCTACTGAGCTTCGATCGTTTCATCAAGAGCAACTCCATTTTGAAGGAGAACTGTGCTTTTTATATCAAAATGGGGGCTTTGCTGCCGTTGGGTTTGGCTTAGATATAACTAAGCGTAATTTACAAAGCAAACTTAAAGTGAAGGGGTTACCTTGGGAGCGCGCTAAGTCATTTGATGGTTCGGCCGTTTTTAGTGACTTTGTTGCAATTGATGATGTTGACGCTTCACTATCTTTTGAATTGTGCATTGATAATAAAGTAGTACAAATGGGAGCTATTGAGCTGATGATCTATAAACCGCGAAAAATTTTAGCCGAATTGGAACGTTTTATTACCTTAAAAGATGGCGATATAGTTATGACGGGAACCCCTAAAGGTGTTGGTACTATTCTTCCTGATGCTAAGTTTTCTGTTCGTGTATTTCAACATCATCGTGAAATATTATCCGCGTCTTGGCTAGCCTTATAAAGACTATACTTCAATAAAATTTTTGATATAAATCACTAGTTCGTTCCTTTAGTGCGTTAATTATAAAAATAAGCTACACTTTTATCAATAACGTTTAGTTCAAATAAAATGAATAAAATTAACAGTTAAGCTAACTTAATTTGTTAATACTTAAGGAAAAGGTTGTTAGCTTACTTACTTATAAAAAGCTCAATTAATAAAAGCTCAATTAATAAAAGCTTCATACTGTTACTTTGTTTCTTGTTACTTTTTTCGAATATGACCTTTAGTCAAGATACTGCTTTATTGCAGGTAAGGACAATTGGGGTATCCCCCTATGGGATTACAAGTTCAAGTAACTCTAGTGGTATATATTATGATCTAGCCGAAATGTTGGCGAATGATATTGATATTGATGTAGAACATTACATTTACCCCTACGCTAGAATTATTCATGAACTAAAATCGGGTCAAACTGATATTACTATTATGTTTAAATATCAAGAGCTTGAAGAGTTTGTAACTTATATAGCACCATTGCCACCGATCAAAAATGTAGTGATTGGTTTAAAAATGAATTCTTTTACATCAATTGATGCATTGAAGGGGAAAAGTATTGCCTATTTACGAGGCGCTAAATTTAGTCAGGCAATTGACAATGATCCCAGCATTAAAAAGCACTATACACAGAATTTTAAAAAGGCTGCAGAAATGTTGGTAGCTGGACGTGTTGACGCCATGATTGGTCCTTATGAGGCATTATTGAAAGCAGCAAAAGAGGTAGGTTTTTCGAATAAAAACTTGGGTAAACCTTTAGTTGTTTCTGAGCGTATTCCTTGGTTACAAATATCTAAAAAGAGTCAACACAAAGCATTTATAAATCAGTTATATAAATCTTTTCAGAAAATACTTCTCCGTGGTGAACTTGAGAGATTACGTGATAAATATACATCATAAGGGCATGTATTGATGAAAGATAAAGTTCAGTTTATCAAAGGCCGCTTAGCTCGGAAGTTAAGCTTATATGTTATTTTTGCCAGTACCATTATCGCTATTTTTACCACATCGTTACAAATTTATTCGGAATTTCAAAACGATCTTGATGTAGTACATTTAGGGCTTGAACAAATTGAGAAAACCCATCTTTCAAATATATCTTCACGTGTTTGGCAATTAGAAACAGAAGATTTGAAGATCACCTTAAAAGGTTTATTAGACCTTCCCTATATCCAGTCTGTTACCATTTATGCCGATGATGAATTGCTCTTATCTACAGGTGTTAGTCACAAAGATAATATTATCGTAAAGAGATACCCTCTCTTTCATCGCTTTAACGAGCAAAACAGATTGATAGGTGAACTTGTTGTACAAGCCACACTCGATGATATATATCAAAACATGATCAACCGAGCGGTATTTATTCTGCTTACTAATGCCATTAAAACGTTTATTGTTGCAGGATTAATTCTATTGATTTTTCACCGATTAGTGGCTCGTCATTTAAATCAAATTGCAATGTTTTCACAAAACCTAAATTTAAATACGTTACATCAAGAGCTTGTTTTAAATCGACCAGTTAATAGTAAAAAATATTATGATGAATTGGATATGTTGCAAATTGCTTTATCGCAAATGCAAGATAACTTACGACAGGCAACTCAAGAAGTTGTTGAAAGTGAGCAAGACTTAAAAACGACACTTAATAGTATTGGTGATGCGGTTATTACGACAGATGAAAAAGGTAACATTACGCGCATGAATCCCGTTGCAGAAATTTTGACGGGGTGGTCATTTGCTGAAGCACAAAAACAGTCTTTAAGTGTGATTTTTCCTATTATGGATGTTTCTACACGAAGAATGGTCAGTAATCCTGTTGAACAAGTATTGAAATCAGGAGAAACCGTCTATTTAAGTAACCATACAACGCTTATTTCTAAAGATGGTAAGGAGTATCAAATTGCCGACTCTGCTGCACCTATTCGAGATGAAGAGGGTGTCATTTTAGGCATGGTATTAGTTTTTAATGATATTACTGAGCAGTACCAACTACGCCAAGCTGCAACAAGAAATAAAAAGCATTTACAAGCGATTATGGATAATTCTCCCGCGGTTATTTATGTTAAAGATATAAAAGGACGTTTTACTTTTGTTAATAAAAGGTTTGAACAGCTTTATAACATTGAAAGAAAAAAAATTATCGGTTTAACTGAGCATGAGATCTTTCCTGAAGATATAGTTCAAATGCTACAAAGCCACGATAGTAATGTACTAGAGTCTGAACAGTCCTTGGAAGTTGAGGAGTTAATTCCTCAGGAAGATGGCGTGCATACTTATGTTTCGGTTAAGTTCCTAATATCAGGAGATACTGAAAAAGAAAATACCGTATGTAGTATTTCAACCGATATAACTGAGCGTAAAAAAATGGAAAATATGCTCAGAGAAAACGCTAAACGCTTTGAGCTCTGGAAAGAATCTAACTTTATTGGAATTTTACATACCTGGTCTGATGGTCGAATAATTGAAGCAAATCAAATGATGCTTGATATGCTAGGTTACACCAAACAAGAGTTATTAGAAGGAAGTATTGACTGGAGGACGTTAACACCTGAAGAATATTTTCCTCTTGACGAAAAAGCGATTATAGAAGCACAAAGTAGAGGCTTTTGGACGCCATTTGAAAAAGAGTATTATCACAAAGATGGCTATCGTATTCCTATTTTAATTGGCGGTTCAAGATATCGTGATGATGGTGATGAGTTTATCGTTTTTATTATTGATTTGAGTGAACGTAATCAACAAGAAGAGAAGTTACGTCGTAGCCAGAAAATGGAAGCCCTAGGCAAACTAACCGGTGGTATAGCACATGATTATAATAATATGTTGGGGGTTATTCTGGGTTTTGCTGAATTACTTGAACGCTCTTTATCTGATCAACCTAAACTTGAAAAATTCTGTCAGAAAATTATTCATGCAGGTGAACGAAGTGCCGATTTAACAAAAAAATTGTTAGCTTTTTCAAGTAAACGTAGCGCCAATGTTAAGCCGATAAATATTAATGATCTTCTTAAAGAAGAACAAGAAATGATGGAGAAAACGTTAACAGCACGTATTGCGCTAGAACATCAATTAAGTAACGATTTATGGTCGGTTAAAGTGGATAGCGGCGATTTTGAAGATACCGTGATTAACTTAAGTATCAATGCCATGCATGCAATTAAGGAAAGTGGTTGTTTGACTATACAAACCAGTAATGAACATATTAATGAAGTTGATGCAAAAATATCGCAAGTAGATGCTGGCGATTATGTATTACTTAATATCACTGATACTGGTTGTGGTATGACAAAAGAAACTGTAGAAAAGATTTTTGACCCTTTCTTTTCAACGAAAGGTGAAAAAGGTACAGGCCTAGGGTTAAGTCAGGTATACAGCTTTGTTGAACGTTGTGGCGGTGTTATTAATGTATATTCAGAAGTAGGAGTAGGTACTCGGTTTTCATTATATTTTCCTCGTTATCATCAAAGTGAGAATAATGATAAAAAAGCAATCGAGACAGTCGCTTTAGCGGAAAAAAGTAATGGCGAGATAATTTTAGTTGTGGATGACGAACTGGCATTACTTAACCTTTCTTGTGAAATATTAAATCAACATGGTTATGTAACTTTTAAGGCTGAAAATGCAATGTTGGCTTTAGAACTTTTATCTAAAGAAAAAATCGATTTGGTTTTTTCTGACATTATTATGCCTGAAATGAATGGTTACCAACTGGCAACTGAAGTGCGAAAACACTATCCAGATATAAAAATACAACTCGCTAGTGGTTTCAGTGAGAGCAGTCATATAGATTTAGTTGGAAAAACCTTACAAGAAAATGTTCTGCATAAACCTTATAAAGCTCAAGAGTTATTGCAGAGGTTACAGGTTTTATTAACCGAAACTAAAAGTATTCAAAATATAGAGCAGTAGTGACACCTTATGTGTGAATTATTTTTGTTCACACATATTATCTTTCCAAGTTTAGTACTCCCACTTTCGACAAAGTTCATTTAACCTGAACTCGGGATAATGAGTGCTTGATATCTAAGTAAAATCAACAAGTTGACTATAAGCTCAATTTTAGCAGGTTAATTAAGGGTAATAACAACTCAATCGATGTTTCAATTTATTCAATTATCAAGGAAAAACGTTTATGAATAGCGAGCTATTTATCGACGTTTTAACGCAGAGGATCGAATAAAGGCGAATATTGAGCAAGTGCTGCTTATCCCGTGTTGAGGTTATTTAGTTATACCGACGATGAAAACAAGTCCAATAGCAATAGGGGCTACATAACGTATTAATATTTTCCAGAGATTAAACTTCCAACCGCTAATTTTTAGCTCAGCTTTGATTTCTTTTAATGGTAATCGCCAACCGACAAATATAGCTGTTAATAATCCACCTAGAGGAAGAAGAATAGCAGCAGATATGTAATCTAGACTTTCAAAGATAGTTTTACCTTTTAACAGGCTAATAAAATCAAAAGGATGAAAATCCTTTAAAATATTAAGTGACAATATGGACAAGATGCCTAACAGCCAGATTGTTGTACCACAGACTAAGGTAGCTTTAGTTCTACTAAGTTTAAAGCGTTCTTTGGTCCAAGCAACTATGGGTTCAAAGTTACCAATACAAGAGGTTAAGGCGGCAGCAACTAACAAGAAAAAAAATACCGCACTAAAAATTTGCCCACCATTTAAGTTGCCAAATGCAATAGGAAGTACTTGAAATACTAGACCGGCGCCAGCATCAGGTGTTAGCCCATGGGCAAACACTAACGGAAATATTGCAAATCCGGCTAACATGGCTACAAAAGTATCAGCAAATACAACAATAAAGGCATTTTGGGTGATAGGGGAGTCGTCACTTAAGTATGAACCGTAGGTAATCATCACTGCCATAGCAATACCAATTGAGAAAAATGCTTGTCCTAGCGCCAACAAGAATGTATCTGCGGTGATTTGGCTAAAGTCAGGTGTCAGCAAGAAATGCACTGCTGCATTCATATTACCGACAATACTTGAATAGATAACCATGATAATTAAACAAATGAATAATGCTGGCATTAAAAAATTAACCGCTTTTTCTATCCCGCCCTTTAGTCCTTTGGCACTGATGAATATTGTGATAGCTACAACAAAGGTATGCCAAAACAATAATCTAACAGGGTCTGCCAACAGATTATCGAATATGCCTTTTGAGGTTGTCGCATCAACATTGTTAAGTTCGCCGGAAATTGCTTTGACAAAATAATCGAGTGTCCAGCCAGTGATCACGGTATAAGTTAACATCAATAAAAAAACAGCGGCTATTGCCATTCCTCCAACATGTGACCAGTGTCTTGATAATTTATTATCTTTACTGAGTTCTGCAAAACAGCTTACGGCTGATGATGCGTTACGTGCGCGTCGACCAATAGCCCACTCTGACATAACTAAGGGCACACCAATACATAATGCACAGGCTAAATATACTAGTACAAATGCTGCCCCACCATTTTCACCGACGATATAAGGAAAGCGCCATATATTGCCCAAACCAACTGAAAAACCAATTGAGGCCATTAAGAAGGTGAGTCGTGATGACCAATTTTCATTATTATTTCGTTTTGCTATAGCTGACATTATTACCACCCGTTAGATATTTTTTATTGTTATTAATTATCTATACCCGTGTTACTTCAAAATGCTTGTTCAGGACTGCTGAGTAATTCATGATCAAGGCGCATCTTTTTATTAATGGTTGCTCCCTTTAAATAGATGCAACGACGAGCATGATTTACTCAGAAGTCCCCTACGGGTTGGTTTATAAACGCTTTATGCTTCGTTATAGATTTTGATAAGGGAATAACCATTCTCTACAATCAATGCCTTGCCTAAAACGTTTCTAATTCCAACTGAATCATGCAGTTTGAAGTATCACGGGTATATAACTCAACTAGTTGTACCCCTTAATAAAAAACTTTTCATCACCTTCCTTTTCATAAAGGTTTGTAGGCTCTTCATTGTTTTTTTCATTAGTAGTTATTAATTTACTTTCCAACTCTTCTTCTATAACAAACAAGGGCGGTGTTTGTGTATTCATTTTTAATACCTCATTAATTATTTGTTTCAATTAGTTTTCAATTGTTAACAGGTTGTTTTTTATAGTAATAAATTTAACTTGTCATTCTTATGTTTATTAATTATAGGGACGGACAAAAATTATCCTTGATCTAAGTGCGATATATTGTATACATTATACTTTGTTATATGGAGATACAAGTCTAGCTACAAGGAATTTAATGAATAGTTAAAAACATGAGATTAAAAACATAAGGTTTTACTAATGAAAACAATAAAAGAACTCAAATATTCAGCACTTGCGCTTGCTGTTATTGCATCAGTACCTGCTATCGTTACGCCAGCATATGCGGCTGAAGAAGAAGAAATTGAAAAAATTATGGTTACTGGTTCGAGAATTGCTCGTACCGAACTTGCCTCGTCTTCTCCGATCACCGTAGTGACTAAAGTGCAGATGGAACGATTAGGTATTACGGATATAGGGGAAGCATTGCGTAAATTGCCAGCGCTAACGGGGAATACAGCCAATTCACAATCGGATAGCGGTAATGGTTCAACAGCAACCGTGACTTTGCGTGGCATTGAAGCAAGTAATACCCTTATTCTGATCAATGGTCGCCGCACAATTGCCGCTAATGCGCGTAATGAAGTAGATTTATTGTCTATTCCTTTTGAAGCCGTTGAACAAATTCAAGTATTAAAAGACGGCGCTTCAGCAATATATGGTTCAGATGCTATTGCTGGTGTTGTTAATATTATCACCAAAACTGATTTTGATGGTGTTAGTTTTAATAGTAGTTATGGGGTTTCTAGCGAAAATGATGGTGCGGAAAAACGTGTTGGTTTAACCATCGGCACAAGTAGTGACCGTGGTAGTTTAATGTTAGCGTTATCACATAATAATACTGATGGTTGGTTATCGAAAGATCGTAAACGTACACAAGATGCTGATTTTAGGCATGTTGGCGGACAAAACCAACGTTCAGGAACTGCACCAAATTCTAAGTTATCAGGTTTCGGTTTGGGTGATGGCAATTGGACAATAATGGATGCAAATAATCCAAGTAACGTTGTGCCATGGAATTATGATGAGATGGGCTATAATTATCACAGCGTAACTTCAGGTTCAAACAGTATTAAAAACACCACGATGTTTTTAACCGCAGAATACGATTTAACTGATGACATTCAATTTTTTGCGGAAGTAAGTTCTTTCCAAGGCTGGAACCAGGGAAATCAGGCACCTCCTGGTGTTGATACCGGTTGGTACGGTGGTGGTACGGAAACACCTGCATTTCATCATAATGATGCAGACGGTAAGCAGTTTGGTATCGGTGCCAATCAATTTTACAATCCGTTTGGTGTATCGGGTAATGTATCACGTCGTTTTGTTGAATATGGTCCGCGAATTTATTCAACTGAAACAGATATCAGTCGTTATACTTTAGGCCTAAATGGTACCTTTGGTGATTATGATTGGAACGTCACCTATTCTGCTCAAGATGGTCGTGTTACTACTGACGGTGGCCGTCAGCCTTCACTAATGCGCATTGATGCTGCATTATCTGATGCTTGTGGAACTACAGCAGATCCATCTTGTGTACCTCTAAATGTATTTGGTCCTCCAGGTTCAATTACTACAGATATGCTTGATTACATCAATACCACTAAACCTTTTGTGATTAATGACAATAGCCTTGATTATTATCAGGCAAGTTTAGCGGGACCAGTAATGGACTTACCAGCAGGTTCGATACAATTTGCTGTGGGTTATGAACATCGTGAAGAGCAAGCGACACAGCGAGCAGATATCAGCCAACAAACAGAGACGTTTGATGTTTCGTGGGGCGGCGCATCACCAGATGTCATAACGCCGGTTCGTAAAATTGATGAATTTTATGCCGAAGTGGTTATCCCTATTTTAGACAATTTAGAAGTGGAACTGGCTGTGCGTACTTCTGAGTACAGCGACCTTGATAAAACCACCACTAACCCTAAGTTTGGTGTTATTTGGAAACCTATTGAAGAAGTTACCGTACGTGGTAGTTATTCGACTGGTTTTAGAGCGCCTACCATGTTGCAAATGTATTCTGGTCAAGCAGCCAACTTTACCGAAGGAATTGCAGACCCATGTGATCCAACAGGTACAGGCGTAGTTGCAAGCTTACCGGGCTGTTCAGGTTTAGTTGATGGTCTTGTTCAAAACACAGTTAAAGGCTTTAATGTTACTTCCGGTGGCAACCCAGAGCTTAAGCCTGAAGAAGCTGAAAACTTAACACTTGGTTTAGTTTACCAGCCGACAGATAAGCTTTCTTTTACCTTGGATTATTTCCGCATTAGTCAAGAAAACGTTGTTTTTCAAAGTCCTGAATATGTTATTAATCAAGCCTATGTTGCACAAAACCCAGCGTATGCAAATTCAGTTACACGTGCTGAAGCGGGTAAAGGTTACATTGTCTCGGTTTATGCTCCAAATGACAATATTGCTGAGCGTACTCTTGATGGTTTAGATATCGCCGTAATGTATGCCTTTGATACATCATATGGCGAATTTGACGTTAATTTGGAAGTATCTCACTTCCTTACTTTTGATGTGCAAGATACGGCGGACTCACCGTCACGTTCAATCATCGGTGAATATGATAATTCCTTTGGTAACATTCCAGAAGACCGTGCTAATTTCACCGCAGGTTGGAAGAATGATGACTGGTCAGCTTCTTACAATGTTGAATATATTTCAGCAACAACGGAGCCGGGCGGACATGAAATGGGAGCAACTAATTTTCATCATGCGCAGGTCGATTATCATTATGAAAACTTAGGTATTGATTTTAACTTAGGTATTAAAAACTTGTGGGACAAAGAACCACCTCTACGCTATGAAGGTACTAACGGTGTCGACTTCAATACCTACTCACTACGTGGTCGCTTTTTCTACTTAGGTGTAGCGAAAGAGTTTTAAACTTACTTAGGTAATGTTGTTAAGTAAACAATCTTTATAAAAGCCTTGTTGTGTGAACACAATAAGGCTTTTTTATTTTTTGGAAGTTTATAGGCAATGTTATTGGTATAACTTTTAAGTATAAATAGGGAGGTTAAAGTTAATCACTATCCTTTAAATTATTCCTGATCGATAAAAACTCATCTAAATTTTCAAAGAAAATATCAATAAGTTGAGGGTCAAAGTGTTTACCTCGTTCTTCTTTCATTAAATTAAATATATCCTGATCTGGCCACGCTTCTTTATAGCAGCGGGCACTACCAAGAGCATCAAAAACATCTGAAATTGCAGTAATACGTCCATAAATATGAATGGCTTCCCCGGCTAGTCCATTGGGGTAACCACTACCGTCATACTTTTCATGATGCATAATGGCTACCGTTGCAGCAGCTTTAAGAATAGGGCGTTCTGACATTTTTAACATATCGTAGCCTATTTGTGCATGAGTCATCATAACTTGCCACTCATCGGCGGTTAACTTGCCCGGTTTGTTTAATATGGAGTCAGGAATACCAACTTTACCTATGTCATGCATAGGTGACGATTCTTTCAATAGTTGCGCTTCCGATTCCGATAGTCCTGACTTTATTGCAAACAGATAGCTGTATTTTGCTACCCGTTTAACATGATTACCGGTTTCTTTTGAGCGTGTTTCACCGATAGCACCCATGGTAAAAACAACTTCGCGTTGAGTTGCTTCAATTTCATGGGTGAGTTGTAGCACTTTATATTCTAAATTGTCTTCGTAATCCTTTAACTTTAAATGTGTTTCTATGCGGGCTAATAGTTCACGTTGATTAAAAGGTTTGGCAACATAATCAACACCACCACAATCAAATCCCGCAATAATGCTTTCGTCGTCTGTTTTTGCCGTAAGAAAAATAATCGGTAGATGTTCATGTTTTGGCTGTTTTTTTATTTCCTTACACGTTTCATAGCCATTTAGCCCTGGCATCATGACGTCAAGAAGTACTAAGTCAAAGTCATTCTCTTTAAGTGAGGATAACGCTTTTGCACCACTAGTAGCATAAGCAATATGATAGTTTTTAATTTTAAGTACTTGAGCAATAAGCTGAATGTTGGTGGGGTTATCATCAACGACTAATATTCTGAAGTTGTTTTTACACATTTTTACTATCCTTGGGGCTTACTCTTGGCGAAATACTCTCAATTAATGCGGGATATTGAGCTAGTAATCTTTCTATTTCCTTGATATCAAAAAGGTTAGCATAATTTACTAGTTTTTCACTGTAATTGCTTATCTCTAACTGACTAAATTGTAGACTTAGTTCACCTAACATTGTTGTAAATATTTCAATATCATCCATTAAGCCACTGGTGGATGCTTTCTGATATGAGCTTTCCAGAATACTATTAAGCTCTTTTAGTAGTTTTATTTGATCTGTTGGCGATAATTTTTGTTTTTCCAAATTCTGCTCAGCTTGTCGTTTTTTATTTTTTAAAAAAGCGTTGTTTAATGCATCTTCAAAATCAGATTTTTTGATCGGCTTGGTAAGTACTTGGTCAAATTGTTTAGCATCATCAGACCCCAGAATATGCCCGGTCATGGCAATGATAGGAATTGATTGGGTTTGTTCATGTCTTTTTAATTTTTCGCAAGCTTCTTGGCCGCTCATTATTGGCATATTTAAATCCATGAACACAACATCAGGTTTATCACTTAAGCAAATTTCTATAGCTTGTTTACCATTTTCAGCTTGGATAAATTTCAGATTACTTTCTTCAAACTGCTCGATAAACAGCTCTCTGTTGAGCTCAAAATCATCAACAACTAGAACTTTTTGATGATTAAAGTCATTTGGTATTTCACTAGAAGGGCTTCCCTCTGATTTTTTATTGAACTCAGTATTATTTAAAACTTCTTGGTAGGGTAAATATTGTTTAAAAGCGTTAATGATCTCTGTGCGTCTAATGGGCTTGTGTAGCAACATATCGAAGTGTTGTTGTAGTTCTACTTGAGCATTGGTGATCAATATTGAAGCGGTTAAGGCGATAATGGGAATATGATTAGTTTGTGGGTCTTTCTTTAACCTGATAGTGGCATCGATACCGTTCATTACTGGCATTCTAATGTCCATTAGGATTAAGGCAGGTTTGAATTTTTTTGTTAGCTCTATGGCTTGTACGCCATTTTCGGCTTCAATGAATGAAAACGTAAAGTCACTGAATTGTTCTTTGACCAGCTGGCGATTAACGGCAATATCATCGACCAGTAAAATGGTTGCACTATTGAATGTGAGCTTATGATTTTTGTCGTTCTCATGGCGAGTTTCATCGTAAGTACTGGCAACTTCAACATTGTGCAAATAAAGCGTAAATAACGAACCTTTACCTTCGTCACTGACTAAATTTATGCTGCCATCCATGATATGGGCTAAATTTAGGCATATAGATAAACCAAGTCCTGTACCGCCATTCTGCTTAACGCTTTGTCCTTCTTGTTGGGTAAACTGTTCAAATATAAGCTCCTGTTGGTCTTTTCTGATACCAATACCGCTATCTTCAACGGAAAATAAAAGAGTTATGGAACTTTCAAGGTCGATTTGTTTATCCGGGGATTGTATTTCGGCAATAATCCTCACCTGAATAAAACCCTGTTCAGTAAATTTAATGGCATTGCCAATTAAATTTACCAATATTTGCCTGACTCTTGTTTGGTCAAAAATCACAGCGTCGGGTAGGTTATCATCTATTAATATTTCAAACGCTAGCCCTTTATCAAGCATCGCTTGGCTGAATATTTGTTTAATACTGGTGACAAAGCTATGTAAATCAACGATTTCATATTCGAGACTTATTTTTCCTGCTTCAAGTTTAGATAAGTCGAGCACATCATTAATAATGGTCATTAAACCTTTTGCTCCTGCTTGAATGGAATACATATAGGAGCGTTGTTTTTCATCTAGTTCAGACTGTTGTAGTAATTCGGTAAAACCAATAACCGCGTTCATCGGTGTTCTTATTTCGTGGCTCATGTTAGCTAAAAACTCTGACTTTACATGGCTGGCTGTTTCTGCTTGATCTTTGGCAAGTTTGAGATGTTTATTTGATTCAATGAGTTCAATAGTACGTTCACTGACTTTATCTTCAAGTTCATCATTGGCTTTTTTAAGATCTTGCTCAGCTTGTTTTCTCTCTGTTATGTCACGAACAAATGAGAGCACTAACGATTGATTGTCGAGTTGTAAAGCACCGAAGTGGATTTCAACAGGAAAATCTTCGCCATTTTTTCGTTGATAAGAGCTGTAAGAAATATATGAATGTTCAGGTTTAAGATCTTGCCAGTCATGATTTTTAGGCGGTACTTGTTTAAAGATTAAATCTATGTCGGTAAGTGACATTTGTAATAATTCATCTTTATCAAATCCCAAAGAATTTGTGGCACTGGCATTTACATGTAGTATGTTGCCGTCAAGGTCACATAGATATATTGCATCGGCGGCTTGTTCTATGAGGATATGAAAGCGGTGTTCACTTTCGGTTAGGGCTTTATCTCGTTTTTCTATTTGGCTGATCATTTCATTAAAATCATCAGCTAAAGCACCTAATTCATCGTCACTCGATTTTTTTGCACGCAAGGTATAGTTTTTCTGTTGAGAAATTTTCCGGGTGAGTTTTGCCAAAGATAGAAGTGGCTGGGAAATAATTTTTTGCATAATTGAGGTTAAAAAATATGCAAATAAGCCGACAACGACCAATATGGTTAAAAAAAGATAGGTTAATCGTAGTAATGCGTTATTGAGTTCACTTAAGTCGGAGCATATCAATACCTTACCAATAATAACATCATCTAAATAGATATTTTGTTGAACCTCGAGCGTTTGCTTGATAAATCGATATTCTTTGAACGATTTCAAAATACTATAGCTTTTAGTGCTTAACGCATTTTTGTCTCGTGCATAGTGAGCTAATATCTTGCCTGAACTATCGTATATTATTGCGCCAATAATAGCGGAGTTTCTTTTTAATGATAGTAAAACCTCATTGGCATCTTGAGTATCTACAAATGAGACGGCAGACGTTGTATTATCAGCAATGATCCGAGTAATGGTAACTAGTTTATTTGCCATGTTTGCTCTGATGTCATACCATTGAAAAACCGCTAAACTAGTGCCTGCCAGTACGATTCCCATAGTACTTACAAACATAATGATGAGCTTTAACTTAGTGCTAATTGAGCACTTAGCTAGCCAAGATTTTGATGTTGAGAGCAAGGTCATTAGACTTTATTCTCTACAACTTTAGTGGCTAGGCGCAGCATTTTTGAGCTAAAATCAATACCTAATTTCTGTGCGACTGTTCTATTAATAGCAAAGCCAACTTTGCCCTTATTTTTGACAAAGATGATCATTGCTTCGTCTAGCGTTGATTCACTAATCGTTAAAACAGGCTTGTTGTTACTTTTTTTCAACAGCGCCTGAATTTTGTTATTTCTTTTAAATTGGAGAATGAGAATATGACAAGATTGCACGACTAGATGTGAAGGACTTTCATCGAGATGGAGCAGTTGCAAGCTCTTTCCCTTAACGGATAGCTCTGGGTAATTATCGAATATTTTGGAATATGGATCGTCACCGGCAATACATAATTTATAGCTTTTGGGATTGTCTAAAAAGGCAGTACTTGGCCAACGAGTAAAATTAATGAAATTGACAATTAACGCTGCTTTAATTTTTGCTTCGGAAATATTATTGGTTGCAGCAAATGTACTTTGAAAGCTGAAAAATAACATCAGTAAAGCAACGGCTATTTTTATTTTATTGCTATGCAAAATGTTTTCTCATGATTTTCATTTAGTTTTTTTGTATAGGAGCGGAGCGTAAACTTTCATTTTTAGACACCTCATAAATTATAGTCCAATATAAAAAATTATTACTAAACAATGACTTTAATGTGAATAAAAGTTGAAATTGTTTTTTTATCTCCGTCGCATTATTAAAATCTATTTTGATTGAAAAATAAGCTATAATTATGCTAGATAATAGTTAGACATGCTACTGGTTTTGTATAAGAGGGAATGATGATCACTGTTGGTTCTATGGTTAGAAATATGCAAGGTGCTTTCCAGCTGCAAAAAAGTCAACAAGCATTATTTGATGCAAGTTCAAAATTAACCTCAGGCAAGCGTATTAATAGCGCAAAAGATGATCCCGCAGGTCTGGCCATTGCTAACCTACTTACTTCGCAAATTCGAGAAAATAATCAATCAATTCGTAATGCCAATGACGGGATTTCTTTAACACAAGTCGCTGATGGAGCCTTAAGTGGTGCCAATGATGTATTGCAAAGAATTAGAGAATTAGCGGTACAAGCGGGTAACGGTACATTAAATGATTCAAATCGCGATAATATTCAAGAAGAAATTAATCAGTTAACTGATCAACTTGGCGATATTGGTAAAAATACAAGATTTAACGGTATTAATGTTTTTGAGAATAATACTTCACTTAATATACAAGTCGGTTTTAACCAAAGTATTTCCCTTGAACTGGGTAGTTTTTCAAGCAGTAGTTTAACGAGTGGATTAAATAGTGCCTCGGGAGATTTAGAAAGTGGCCGAGTTGATGCGGCAACTGCGGGCGTTAGTGCCGGAAGCATTAGTCTTAATGGTGTTGAGCTTGGCGCTTTAGCGGCATCAACGGCGGGACAAGCAGATGTAAAAACCGATTTAATTAATCAAGTATCGGGGCAAACAGGCGTTACCGCGACCGCAAGTAATGTCATTCAAGGCGGCAGTGTCAATGCCAATCAACCGATAACTCAAGGCATTAGCGTAACGGTTGATGGTAATACTACGACGTTAGGCAGTTCGGCGAATCTTAATGATTTTGTTAAAGACTTTAATCTTAATGTTGCAGGTGCTGAAGCAAAAATTGGTAGTGATGGTTCATTGCAAATATACAATAACACCGGAAAAGATATTACTTTAGCGGATAATACTGTTGGCGGGTTAGGTAGCTTAGGTTTAAGTGCTGGAAATTACTCTGGAAGTATTAGTTTATCGAGCGCAAACGGCGATGATATCTCAATCTCCACAACGGATACCGGTAGTATTGATGATTTAAAAATATTTGGTTTTAATCAGCAACAAGGTGCTTCATCACTTTCTGGTGGTCAAGTAACAGGACAAAGTATTAGTCAAGCTGATGGTATTGAAATTAATGGCGTAGCACTTGGAAGCGTAGGCACTAGCGGTTCAACAATTAATGCTAGTGACATTAGCCAAGCAATTAATAATATCAGCAATGAAACGGGCGTAACGGCAACGGCTAATACACAAGTTGAATTCAGCGCAGATGTTTCGGCATTACAAAATAATAACTTAACGATTAATGGGGTTGACGTTTTTAGTAGCTTCTCTGGAAGTTCATTGAGTGACGTTATTAGCCAAGTGAACGCAGCAGGCATAGGCGATATTACGGCAAGTAGTAATGTTGATGGCGAATTAGTATTAAGCTCAAACTCAGGGCAAGATATCAATATTGATAATGGTGCAACTGCACTGAGTCAAAATGGCACGGCAATTAATAATAACTTTAGTCAACGTGGTGAAATGAGTTTAAGTGCAAGTAACGGAGGCGAAATTAATATTAGTTCCAATGCTGATATATCATCACAAAGTGCAGCAATCAGTAAATTAGGATTAAGTGATGTTGGTGGATTTTCTACAAACACTGGCGGCAATGTGGCTACGGTTGAAAATTCGGGGGATTTAATTAGCAGCATCGATAATCTTATCAATCAAGTTAGTGAAGCGCGTAGTAGTTTAGGAGCTACTCAATCGCGTTTCATCTCCACCATTAGCAATTTATCTGATTCAATGATCCAATCTGAGAGTTCACGTTCTCGTATACAAGATGCTGATTATGCACGTTCTATTTCTGAGTTCATTCAAGCACGCCTTTCCCAAGAGATAAGTACTAAACTTTTTGTTAAAAGTCAGGAGTCTGAACGTAACTTTATTAGTAAATTACTTGGTGGTTAGTTCTCACTAAATGATCAGTTAAATAATCTTATTGGTATGGCCAATAGCTTTCTTTATTTTTACCTCCCTATTGGCTCAATATTTGCTCTCTATTGGTTAACGAAATTGTTATCCATTATTTTGACGCAATGCCAAAGGAAGAACACTATGCCGACTACTAACCAAGTGATGCTTACAAATATTCAAAAGTTTTCAGAAACATTATCAGAGCCGCAATTAAATAAATTTTTAGATATAGTTGACTGTTTAGGAGAGTTGCTCGTGTTGGCAAATGAAGATACAGAAAAAGCGTATCAAATGTATCTTAACTCTTTAGAAGTACAGGTAAACGGGCACTCTAACGTTGCAAACCCGTTGGTGAACCTAAATACTAAGAATGGTGCTGGTAATGTGGTTCAGTTTAAACATTGAGCCTAGCGGTCACCAGAAATCACCTTTTATTTTCTTCTAGCTGTCGACGTCGCTTAATTGCTAGCGGCGTAATGTCTTCATTGAGTTTTTTTTCCAGCCCTATATAAAAGTAAACCTCTGCCATTAAGAAAAAAGGGCCAATTAAAAATTGGCTTAAATCATCAACAAAAGCAGGTTTGGCTTTTTCAAAGTAATGGCCAATAAATTGAATTATCCAACCAACCACAAAAATAATGATTGCCAGTAAATAGCTGTTTGGCATGGGTGCCATCAAACTGGCAATATATAAGTTTGGGATAATATAAAAAACCATGCCTAATGCCAATCGCCAGTGCAGCACAAAATAATAAATCAATACGCCACTGAAAAATATTATCGCTGGGGTAAGGTTTATCTTTATGCTGAGTAAGTTCACATCAAATGAATACAAGCTTAGTAAAAGTGTTAATGCCAATATAATTAACGGAATGCCAACAAAATGTGTTTTGATATTATTTTTATTAAAGTGAACACTTTTATATTGAGATAACTGCTCTTCAACACTTTTCATGATAAACACTCGTAATTATTTTTTTCATCATGGCAATATATTGTACTGATGTAAAGTGATCTGACCAGATGGTAGATACCCGTTGCCAATCAAGATGCATGTTTCAGGATTACTGAGCAATTCATGGTCAAGGCGTCTCTTTTTATTAATGGTCATTCCCTTAAAAAAAGAGACAACGACGAGCATGGTTTGCTCAGTAGTCCCCTCTGGGTTGGTTTATAAGCACTTTATGCCACGTTATTCATTGTGACAAGGTTTCCACATGGATGTGGACCATTAGGGCAACGCAGGACGCATTTTCCGAGAATGACCATTATCTAAAATGAATGCCTCGCTTAAAGTGCTTATAACTCCAACTGAAATCATGCACTTTGAATGGCAACGGGTATATGCGTTAATGTATTAACCAACTCTGATATAAAGACCAAGCAATGCCCCACATAATGAACGCAACTGCACTATCGATAAAACGTTTAACTTTGGGTTTACTTAACTGTACTGATAGCTTTGCTGCACTTATTGCTAATGCAAAAAACCAAACAATAGACGCTAACATGGTACCAATCATGAAAAACAACTTATTATTATCTTGATATTGCCCACCGACACTACCGATCACCATTACTGTATCAACATAAACATGTGGATTTAAAAAAGTAACAATGAGTGTGGTTATAATAACAACTTTGTATGATTTTTTACTTGATGAACCGTCATTGTTAGCTGTTGAATTATTCATTGCTTGCTGAAATGATAAAGCACCATAACAAAGCAAAAATATTATTCCTCCCCAAGAAAGTATATTAAAGGCGGTACTATTGCTTGATAACAATAAACTACCGCCCATTACCCCTAGAGCAATTAATAAAATATCATAACTTGCAAAAAGTGCAGCAGTGGTTAAGTGATGATTTCGAGCAATGCCTTGATTTAAAATCATCGCATTTTGACTACCAATTGGCACAATCATACTTAAACCTAACGCAAAACCTTTAACTAAAATAAAGAAACCCATTGTTTTTCTCTCAACCGAATAAATAATGAGATTATTTTGCAATTTATTTTAATATAAATATAATTAATAAATCTTATCATTCATTAGTGGTTCTAATGTGAAATTCGATTACAAGTTATTAGAAGCATTAAATGCCGTAGTAGAAGAGCAGGGTTTTGATAATGCAGCACAAAAACTTTTCATCACCCAATCTGCTGTATCTCAACGTATTAAAGCCTTAGAAGAAAATATTGGTCAACCGGTTATCATTAGAGGTCAGCCAATAAAAAAAACGATGGCAGGCGAGAAACTTTTGAGCCACTTTAAAATGGTTGAGCAGCTTGAGAATGAGTTATTGCCAGAGTTGTTGCCTGATATGCCCAAGCAACCCATAAGGATCACTCTTGCCATTAATGCCGATAGCATTGCGACGTGGTTTTTTGATGCGATGGCACCACTACTTAAAAATTATCTGATTGAATTAAATATACTGATTGAAAATGAGCAAGATACCGTAAGCAAACTTCGTTCAGGTGAAGCCATTGGCGCTGTTTCAAAGCAATCGACACCGTTACCCGGTTATCAATCTTCTAAATTAGGTCAATTAAAGTATATTTTGGTTGCATCAAAAGAGTTTCGACACCGTTATTTTAGCGATGGCGTTACGACACAAAGCCTAAAAATGGCACCGGGTATTAGTTACGACTCTAAAGATGATATGCATGAGCACTTCATTACTAAACATTTTAATTTGGCTGCAAGTGAATATTATTGCCATAATGTGCGTTCTTCTGAAGCCTTTGTTAATTTAACAAAACGAGGTTTAGCTTATAGTTTGATCTCGGAATTACAGATTAAAGATGAATTAATAAATGGTCAGTTGATTAACTTGTGTCCTGATAAGGTTTTGATTGAAAATTTATATTGGCACAGTTGGGTTCTTGTGAAGGGCGTAAACAAAAAAATATCAGAAGAAATTATCAGTTCAGCACAAAATCTTTTATCGTGAAAACTTAAATTTTTCTTTAATTTACTCAAAAAAATCAATATGATCAAAACTATTAGAAAAGGGAAAATGAGGAAATAATCATGTCTGAAACAGCTACAGAAAAATCTACTAGTGAAACAATCAGTGAACTTGTTCCTATTGATTTGTTAAAAGATGAAATTGATCAGGTTAGTCAATTTTATGATGTCTTGATTGAATTTTTTACCAACTATAGTTTTCAATTGGTTGGTGCCTTTATTATCTTCATTATCGGTTATGTTTTTGCCGGAAAAATCTCAGGCTTAGTTCTACGTTTATGTGAAAGAAATAAGCTTGATATTACCTTGAGTCGTTTCTTGGCGAATACCACAAAAATGTTGATTGTTATTATGATCACCATTATTTCTTTAGGAAAACTAGGTATCAGTGTTACACCCTTTATCGCCGCAATTGGTGCTATTTCTTTAGGTGCAGGCTTAGCTTTGCAAGGTTTACTTGCTAACTACGCGGCGGGTTTTAACATTATTATCATACGTCCTTTTGTCGTAGGCGATACTATAACTGTTGACGGGGTAACTGGGATTGTTAAAGAAGTTCTACTCGCTTACACCATTTTAAGTGATGAAGACAACGTTGAAATCACCATTCCAAATAAACATATTGTTGGCGAAATATTACTTAATTCAAAAAATGACTCATTACTTGAGTTAACCGTAGGTATTGATTATCAACATAATCCCATTGAAGTGGTTGAACTATTAAAAAAGGTGATAGGCGAACTTGATATTGTTAGTGATATTAGAGAGCCGATGGTTGGTATTGATGCTTTTGCTGATAGTTCAATTAATATAGCCATAAGATTATGGACACCAACAATTAGCTTGTATGCCGCTAAATATAAAGCTTATGAAGCGATATATGTTGCACTAGAGCAAGAAAAAATTAAAATACCGTTTCCACAAAGAGACATACATATTGTTTCTAGTTTAAGTAAAGAGAATATTTAGTGAGTAAATTTATTGTATTAGCCGTTATATTTGCGCTAGCAGCGTATTATTTTATTAATTCCAATAATAATAAAGAAGTGGCAAAAGAGAACATTCAAAAGGGACTGACCTTTTTGGCAGAGAATAAGAATGTAGAAGGAGTGATCGAAACATCATCAGGACTTCAATATAAAGTATTAACTGCGGGCTCTGGTAGCGAACATCCTAATGCTACAGATAAAGTAAAAGTGCATTATCACGGTACATTACTTGATGACACCGTCTTTGATAGTTCGGTTGAACGTAATCAACCGATAAGTTTTGGCTTAAACCAAGTAATAAAAGGTTGGACAGAAGGTGTGCAACTTATGGTTGTTGGCGATAAAACACGTTTTTTCATTCCAGCTAACTTAGGTTACGGTAATAGAGCTTCAGGAAAAATAGCACCAGGTTCTTTACTTATTTTTGATGTGGAATTGTTAGCGATTAACGAATAGAGCTTTCTTTTTAATTGGATTGCTTGCTAGTCATCACGAAAAGCTTCCGCTGTTAAATGATGGCGGTTAAGCAGCTTGTAAAACTCAGTGCGATTACGCTGGGCAATACGAGCTGCTTGCGAAACATTACCGGCTGTTATCCTTAATAGTTTGGCTAAATAATCACGTTCAAATTTATCTCGTGCCTGTTGAAACGAAGGTAAAATAGTCGTTTTATCGCGTAACGCATTTTTGATCAGTGTTTCACTTATTAATGACTCTGTAGAAAGCGCAACACTTTGTTCTACGACGTTTTGTAATTGACGAATATTTCCCGGCCACGGCGCGCTGATTAATAACTCCATCGCTTGCTGAGAAAATCCATTGATGGCACTCTCTGAATTTTTGTTAATTTTTGACAAAAAATATTGGGCAAGTAATGGAATATCTTCTCGGCGTTCAGATAGTGGGGGTAATTCAAGCTCAACAACATTTAAGCGATAATAAAGATCTTCACGAAAGGTTTTATCTATAATCGCTTGTTGCAAATTTTTATGGGTGGCGGCAATGATCCGAACATCAACTTTAATTGTTTGAGTGCTACCTAGTGGTCTTATTTCTTTTTCTTGTAACGCCCTTAATAATTTAACTTGAAAGCTCATTGGCATATCGCCAATTTCATCAAGAAATAATGTGCCACCACAACTTGCTTGAAATAAGCCAATATGTTTTTTTTCAGCGCCAGTAAAAGCGCCTTTACAGTGACCAAATAATTCAGACTCTAGTAACTGCTCTGGTATTGCAGCACAATTAATTGCAGTGAATGATTTATCACGTCTTTTACTTGCTTGATGAATAGCCGTTGCTAATAACTCTTTACCCGTACCACTTTGGCTATGAATTAATAAACTAAAATCACTATTGGCAACTTGTTTAGTTTGCTGTAGTAAAGTCTCCATGACTGCACTACGACTAATGATTTTTGCACGCCAGCTATTTTCTTCTTTATCATGACGTTCTTCGTTTGGCTGTAAACGTATGGCTTGCTGAACTGTATCTAGCAGTTCCTTGCTTTCAAAGGGCTTGGTCAAAAAGCTAAATACTCCTTGCTTAGTGGCATTAATAGCATCAGGAATAGTACCGTGGGCGGTCATAATGATAACGGGCATATTTGCATGGCGTTGCCTGATCTGTTCAAAAAGTGCCATACCGTCCATACCTTCCATTTTTAGATCGCTGACCACCAATTGAGGATGAAAACTTTCAAGTTTTCCCAAAGCTATTTTGGCATTGGCAGCTGATTCAACATCATAACCAGCAGCAGACAGTCGAATACCAAGTAAACGTAATAAATTTGGATCATCATCAACAATTAAAATTTTATTTTTAATCACTTCATTACGTTGTTCAGTTACTGTTTGTTTCATTATTACTATTGCCCGTGATTATTAATGGTTTGTTCTATTTTTTTGAGTTGAATAATTTGTTGGGTTAATCGCTCTATGTCTTGTTGGAGTTGAACGTTTTCTTTATGTAGTGAAGCTTGAATTATTTGATTTTCTTCGTTGATTTTTGATGCCTTATTGAGTTTTTCTAAGATCAGTAATTGTTCATTTAATTGATCTCTTAGCATAGTAATAAATGCCAAATTCTCAGAATTATAACGGGTGCTCACATATTGCAATTGGAAAACATTTAATAAAGCCTTGGCAGTATAAGGGTTATGAATAGGTGAGTTAGGCAAGGCATGTATTAATAATAAATAGAGCTCTGCATCGCTATTTATTTCCGTTAGATTATATTTCTGTTGTACAATTTCTTGTTGTAATTCTTCTAGATTGAGACTTTTAAGCCAAAGATAATATTGACCGTAGCTTGCTGTTATCATTGTTGTTTGGTTAAGTAATTGGCAGCCAGTATTGAGTGACAAAAAAATCAACAAAGAGATATGTAAGATGGTTTTTCTAACAATGATTAAAGTACTCATTATCTTTTTCCTGTCTGTTGTTTATTTATGTACTGTGCTTTAGGTAGAATGATGGTTACTTGTGTACCAGAAATTTCAGATGTCTTACTTTGTATTTGTATTGTGCCATTAATTCTCATCAATAATTCCTTTACGATGGTTAAGCCTAAGCCACTGCTTTTTATATGACTATCTTGTGGTGGTGACCCTTGATAAAAAGCATCAAATATTCGCTCTTGTTGAGTCACTTCAATGCCTGACCCTTGATCAATGACACTGATTGCTAAATGTTCACCTATTAATTTGCAATCAATGGTGATTTCTCCGTGGTCCGGTGAATACTTGATTGCATTTGATACGAGATTGTCCAAGATGACATTGAGCTGCTTTTCGTTACTTTGCACTTGTATATCAACGGGTGAGTTATTAATAACAAGATGTTTACGTTTAATATCAAGTTTTTGAGCAAGCAAAACACTTTCAAGCACAGCGTTCACATTTATTGCGATGGAATCTTGTAAGCTGGTGGAATCTAAAACAATATTGAAATTAAGCAAATCTTCAATAAGGCGTTGTAAACGTGTAACGCTGGTTCTGATAATGAGACTGATTTCTTGTTGTTGATCATTTAATTCACCAACACTGTTGTCATACAGTAATTCTGTACCTTCGCGTATTGCTGCTAATGGGGTTTTTAATTCATGAGATATATGTCGAATAAAACTCGATTTTTGTAATTCTAGCGCGTGCAAGCGTGTACGCATAACTTCTAACGCATCAACTATTTCATTTATTTCAGGGGAGCTGCGTAGTGTGATGGTTTGTTCAAAATTTCCGTGTTCAAATTGTTGGATTTTTGCCGTTAATTTCTTAAGTGGCTTAGCAATAATAAAGATAAAATAAAACGCAATGGCTATAGTGACAGGAATGATCATCAAGCTATTTAACATCGTTTGACTAAGTGCTATTGCTGAAGCCCTGATGTGGTTTACTTGTAACGAAATTAAGGTATTACTACGGCGAGTAATCTTTTGACTGATGTTAACCAGATTGCTAAATTCACGCTGTAATTCGGTTAAAGACAGTTCTGCATTTTTTTTAGATGGGTTGGGTAACAATTGTTGCTGTAAGGTAATTAATGCTTGTTTAAGTTCATCGCTATTTTTACTGAGTAAAGTATCCTGATGAGTGATTAAGTTGTTATCAAGTGAGCTTATTATTACTTGTTCTTGCTGGAGGTAACTATTAATTAATTCAGGATCATTAAGCACTATGTATTGGCTGGCATATCTTTCCATTTTAGATAAAGTCGCCCTTAACTCCCCGATGTTTTCAGTGATTTTTGCGGTATCCCTTATTGCACCTTCACTATTTTTAGCTAATTGATTAACTTGTATTGCCGCATAAATAAGTGCAATCACCAGCGGCAGTGCAACTAAAGCAAAGCCAAGAGGGGTGAGCTTCTTTATAGATATTGTTTCTATCTTTGTAAAACTCTTAACAATGACGTTTGTAATATAATTTGAGCTTTGCACAGGTGATTACCATGGTTAACATTACGGAGAAATTGAAGTTGTATTTTAAGTGATATTTAGGGAAAAGATAAGGGTGTCTCAAAGTGGCGACATTTTTACTTAACGTTATTGTTATTTGTTAGTCTTTGATTTTAAGGTGTTTTTATGTAAAGTCTCGATGTTTTTTTCTTTTTAATTAATCAAATTATTTATACTTGTCGCTAAATGGCGACACGAGTTAAGGTGTGGTTTGTATATTATTTATAAATATCAATAAGTTACATTTTGGTATGGCTTGTGCAACACCTGAGTTGAACATCAAAAAACCAAAAACAAATTAAGAAAAGGAATGGATATGAATAATTTAAGATTAACTAAAATTTCACTGGTTGTTATTGCGGCCACCTTTACAACCTTACTGGTGAGTGCCAGTGATGATATTGCTACTACAGTGCAAGTAAAGGATGTTGTCGTCACTAAACAGGCCGCTAAGCAAAAAGCTAAACAAGCTAATAAACCAATGAAGAAGCAAATTAAATTTTCTCAACTTACTGCTCAATTTGATACAGACAATAATGGCTTATTAAGTCAGAGCGAACTCAAAGCAAGTAACAATCAAGCCTTACATATCGCGTTTAATAAATTAGATATTAATACTGACGATAATATTAGTGAACAAGAGTTTGTTGCTTTTACTAATAAGATCAAACTGAATAAATAACGTATTTGCTCTTTTGGGAAGTCAATCTATTCCCTTTATGCCGGTTGCCCCAACCAAATTATTTTGCAATCGGCCTTTTTTGTAAACATAAACCCAAACTTAAGGACATTGTCATGAGTGATACTATATTAAGATATGTAGAAGTAGATGATTGGATATTTGAGTTAAAAAGTGTTCGCGCGATTCGAGTTGATAGTTACGGAGAACCTTATAATGCTATCGCTAACTTATGTATAAATGGTGACAGTGTCTACATCGATGGTTTAATGACCAAAGATGATAAAAAATTGAATCAAGAAGATTATTCTACTTTCATGAAACTTTGCCAGCGTTTGGGGTTATCACAAATCAAGTTTGAAGGAGAACCGCATTTGAGCATTGAAAATTTAAGTATTGAACAATGTGTTATGCAAAGCGCTTGATCATGGGCTTATGTTATTTGTTAATATGATGGTGTTTTACTGGCTTGAATATTGAAAGATAGTGCTATCTTCAATAAAGACTAATCGTTACACTAGCGTGCAAGTATTCTAGTACATCAATATTTAATCATCACATGAATGAATCCGTATCTTACGTTAGCCAGTTTACCTTAGATAAAGCGCATTTTAATGAATGTCATAGTCAATCTGTTGGTAGTGATTATTCCGTAAAAGCATACCTTAAAGCTATTATTTTAACTTTGTTTGGTATGGTGTTAGTACTCTTCACTGAAATTAATGCTTATGCGGCTTGGTTTGTTTTTGCTTTGGGAATTTTAGAAGCGTTAAGTGTTTATTATCAGAAACCATGGTGGGTAATGCGTCAAATGCTGGGTAAGTCAGCTAAAGGCGAAGTAAAACTAACCATTAATGAACAAGGTATTTCTACTGAGTCTTATTATGTGAATCTTGATATTTTATGGGAAAACATTACCGAGCTTAAGTCTACGGATAAAGGTTGGTTAATTACTCATACAACAGGTAAAAATTATATTTCCAATGCCTGTATCTCAAGCGATGCACAACAATTTTTGGCGACAAAGCACTAAATAAAGATACCATCTTAATGAATAACCCTATCCGTCTCTCAAATCTATATTTTATATCGTCGTTTATAATTTGTTGGTTTTTATTGTTATATCTTGCCCCTGCGTCTTTAGCTGAATTGCTTGATTACATTTTATTTAGCTTATTAGGTATCTTAGGCGCTATCTTTGCCAATTCTACTGGCGCGGGTGGTGGTGTTGTTTTCATTCCAATGTTTAATGAATTAGGATTTACGGATAAGCAATCGATAGCAACTAGTTTTGCTATTCAATGTTTTGGCATGACCGCTGGAGCCATAACATGGTGGAGTCATTATCAAGCGCAAAAAACGGAACTACGTTTGTGGCAGGGCTTTAAACGGATTATTGCGATTACCAGTATTGCTTCGGTTATTGGTCTTTGGCTAGTTTATGGTTTTGATATTCCATCACCGTCGAGTTTGCATCAAAGTTTTAACTGGTTTTCGTTATTACTGGGGATGTTCATTGTAATAACGGTTTATTTTTTAAAGCCGCACCGCGAACGTAGTCAGCTTTATCTTTTTGATGGCTTAGTTTTATCAGCAATAGGCATTTTTGGTGGCGCATTAACGGCATGGTTATCCGTTGGTGTCGGTGAATTATTGGCGATATATCTTATTTTAAGACGATTTGATATCAGCATGGCGGTATCTGCTGCGGTGATCGTTTCGGCAATAACGATATGGGCAGGAATTTGGCAGCATACAGCGGTGGATTTCCAAGTTTATTGGCAGGTGGTTATATTTGCCGGACCCGGTGCCGTATTAGGCGGAATATTTGCTAAAACCTTAGTCGGCTATTTATCGGCAACTCGACTAAAACTATTTTTTGCTTTTTGGTTACTCATTATTGGTATGGTTGGTATTAAAATTTGATTTTTACCAAATTTATTTACTCCATGAATGTTTTAAAAAGCAGCACATATGAAAAATCGATTCGGCTTGGGATGACCAACCACTTTATCCATAGGCATAGTCTATTTTTTCGCTAAAAACGACTTTTTAGACGAATTATTTCTAATTAATTGGGCTCGAGATCCACAAAACCCCACAAATTCATAAACTTCCTTAAAGACCTCAATTTTATTGACCTTCAGCCAGATCGATTTTTCGAAACTTTGCTTGACATAGGTTCACATTAGTCACTAAACTGGTCAATGTGGAGAAAAGTGGGAAAAAGTGGATCAAAAACAATTTCCTGATAAATTATAACAACAAGAATTGAGAATATGTTTCGAGGCACCAGCGCAATTACGCTTGACAGTAAAAATAGGATCACGATACCAACTAAGTATCGTGAAGAGCTATTTGCTGATTGTGCCGGAAAAATGGTTTGTACCATTGACATACAACACGCTTGTTTATTGCTTTATCCGCTTCCTGAATGGGAAGAAATAGAACTTAAGTTGTGTGAATTGTCCAGCATGAACCCACAAGAGCGTTTAGCTCAGCAAAAATTATTGGGTAATGCCAATGATTGTGAAATTGATAAAAGTGGTCGGTTGTTGATCAATGGGCCATTAAGACAACATGCAAACTTAGAAAAAAATATAATTTTAGTGGGTCAACTGAAAAAGTTTGAAATTTGGAGTGAGTCTGCTTGGCAAGCCCAAATGCAACAAAACCTTAGTGAAGTACAGTCGAGTGAAATTCAACTGACTGAACGTTTATTAGATTTATCACTTTAAAATAAAAACTAACAGCCAATAGAACCATAAAAATGCAAATAGATAATTCTCACATTTCAGTTTTACTTGAAGAAGCTGTTTCCGGTTTAGACATTAAACCAGACGGTATCTATATCGATTGTACTTTTGGTCGTGGTGGCCATTCTGGCGTTATTCTTTCACAATTATCTGAGCATGGCCGTTTAATTGCTATCGATCGTGACTTAACTGCCATTGCTGCCGCTGAAAAATTTGCTGATGATAAACGATTCCTTATCGAACATCATGGTTTTGCTGAGCTAGAAAATATTGTTGAGAAGCACCAGTTAACAAAAAAAATTGATGGCATATTATTAGACTTAGGTGTTTCATCTCCGCAACTTGACGATGCCGACCGTGGTTTTAGTTTTATGAAAGACGGTCCATTAGATATGCGTATGGATACAACACGAGGCCAAACAGCGGCCGAGTGGTTAGCGGTTGCAGATGTTGAAGACATTACTTGGGTATTGCGTACCTTTGGTGAAGAAAAACATGCTTGGCGTATTGCTAACGCCATTGTTGATGCACGTGAAGAAACGCCATTTACCCGTACCGCACAGTTAGCTAAATTGATCAAAACCACAGCACCTCAACGAGAAATTAAAAAACATCCTGCGACCCGTAGTTTTCAAGCTATTCGTATTTATATAAATAGCGAACTTGAACAAATTGAAAAGGTTTTGGCATCATCGCTTAACGTGCTTGCTGAGGGTGGACGTTTAGTAGTTATCAGTTTTCACTCCCTTGAAGACCGCTTAGTTAAACAGTTTATGAGAAAACATTCACAAGGAAAACAGGTACCTCGTGGTTTACCTATTAGTGAAGTTGAATTACAAAAAGGTAAAAAATTAGCTTTAGTTGGACGCAGACTAAAACCGAGTAAAACAGAGGTTGAAGAGAATGTTCGCTCGCGTAGTTCTGTTTTACGTATTGCGCAGAGATTGGCGCATTAGTCGTGGTGCTTTAATCAATGGCTGCGGCAAAGGTCGTGCTTGTATTTGATATATGGCAAGACATTCAAAGAAATATATTAGTCTATATTTTATTGATTTTAGTGGTTTTATCTGCGTTTTCAGTGATTTATTTTACCCATTTAAATCGTCAATCAACAAGCGCACGAGAAGTCTTATTAACCGAACGTGATGAATTAGATATTGAGTGGCGTAATTTATTGTTAGAGCAAAATAGCTTGGCGGAACATAGTTCCATTGAAAATAAAGCCATTAAAAAACTTAATATGAAACGACCCGATGCAAAATCAGAAATAATAATTACCTTGCAATGAGTAAAGTAGCGAACAAAAGAATGAGCAAAAACCGTGGATAAACGAGCCGATACATTTAAAGCAACAACGGTAACATGGCGTTTTTACGTAGTGTTAGGTGTTATTGTCTTTATTTACGCGGGTTTATTAGCGCGCAGTGCTTATATTCAAGTTTTTGAACCCGACATGTTAAAAAAGCAGGGAGACATGCGTTCATTACGCACTGCTGCTCGAACGGTACAGCGTGGTTCAATTGTTGATCGAAATGGTAGAGAGTTGGCGATCAGTGTTCCCGTTGAAACCATTTGGGCTGATCCCAAAATATTAATGCAGAATAATGCTCTAGCAATGGTTGAACATTGGCAAGCATTGGCTGATGTCTTAGGACAAGATGTTAATAAGTTAACCAGTCGTGTTGCTCGCAATCCTGCAAAACGTTTTGTTTACGTTGAGCGTCAAGTATCACCTGCTATGGCAGACTATGTTCGTGAGCTAAGAATACCCGGAATTTATCTTCGTAAAGAGTCTAAGCGCTTTTACCCCGCGGGTGAAATTAGTGCCCATGTGGTTGGTTTTACGGATGTTGATGATAAAGGTATTGAAGGTGTAGAGCGTGTTTATGATCAACTTCTTACCGGCATAGACGGAAAAAAACAATTTCGCAAAGATGCAAAAGGTCGAAAGATTGAAATTCTTAAAGTGGAAGAGGCAACACAACCTAAAGATATCACTTTAAGTATTGATCAACGCATTCAAGCCTTGGCTTATTCAGAGCTTAAAGGCGCAGTAAAAGCCTTTAAAGCCACATCAGGCTCTGTCGTTGTTACTAATGTTAATACCGGCGAAATTTTAGCTTTAGTGAATAGCCCTTCATATAATCCCAATAATCGTCGCAATACGGCATTACATCGCTTTAGAAATCGTGCGATTACTGATTTTTATGAACCGGGTTCGGCAATGAAACCGATGACGGTGTTGAGTGCGTTAGAATTTGGCGAGGTTGATGAAAATAGTATTATTGATACTTCGCCAATGCGTTTAGGTGGTCGTCGAATGAGCGATCCAAGATATTTGGGTAAATTAAGCTTAACCGAAATTTTAGTACACTCTTCAAATATGGGCACAACTAAACTTGCTTTAGCGATGCCAAAAGAATTCTTCCTTGATAAATTTTTTGATGCCGGTTTTGGTGAAGATACAGGTACCGGATTAATTGGTGAAAGCTCAGGCATTATGCATGATCGTCAACGCTGGTCGAAAATTGAATTAGCGACATTATCCTACGGGATGGGGATTGCGGTTACGCCTCTACAGTTAGCTCGTTTTTATTCAACCATTGCTAATGGCGGCATTAAAATGCCGTTAAGCATTTTAAAAATAGATGAAGATACCCTCGATAAAGAAAATGCGGAACGGATATTTTCACAAAAAAATACCGAAGCTGTTGTTGGCATGTTAGAGCATGTTATTGATGACCACTACAAAGTAGCAAGAGTGGAAGGTTATCGTGTCGGTGGGAAAACAGGCACTGCTTTTAAGGCCCTAGCTGGCGGCTATGGTAACGATTACGTGGGATTATTTGCCGGTATGGCACCGGTTAGTCGTCCTGAGTTAGTCGTTGTTGTGGTCATTAATGAGCCCGGTGGCGATTTATATCATGGTGTTGATGTTGCCGCACCCGTTTTTGCTCGTATTATGAAAGGGGCTCTACATCTATTAAATATTACCCCAGATGCACATACTTTACGCTCACAGACTAATATCAGCTCAAATAAAAAATTGGAGCATGACAGTGTCTAATAGCTCCAACTCTTCAATGCCAGCCTTATCTATCAATGAAGCCTTGCTTGAATTTAGTATTCCGTTAGATGTTGAGCTAGAACAAGTTGCTCAGCGTGATCTGGTCAATGATACGCGCTGCATTAAAGCTCATGATATTTTCTGCGCCGTTATTGGCACTGAACAAGATGGCCGAAAATATATTGAACATGCTATTAAGTTAGGTGCTGATCTGGTGATTGCTCAGTGCCTTGATGTTGAACAGCATGGCAGCATTGAATATAAAAATGTTACGGGTCGTCCTGATTCGAGAGCCATCGCCATTGTTAATTTTTATCAATTAGACCGTTATCTATTTTCGTTAGCAAAAAGTTATTATCAAAATCCACAAGCTAAATTACGTATGATCGGTATTACCGGTACCAATGGCAAAACGAGTGCGAGTCAAATTATTGCTCAATTATTAAATAGCTGTAAACAGAATTGTGCCGTTATTGGCACGGTTGGAGCGGGTCTGCTAGGACATTTGACTGCGCTAAACAATACCACTCCCGGTGCTACACAATTACATCAATTATTAAGTGATTTTAGCCATAAAAACGTTACGCATGTGGCGATGGAAATATCATCCCATGCATTATCACAACACCGAGTTTCTCCACAGCTAATTGATGTCGCAGTATTTACTAACCTAAGCCGAGACCATCTTGATTACCATAAAACCATGGCAAATTATGCTGATGCAAAATATCAGTTGTTTAGTCACGACAAAACACAAATAGCGGTAATAAATGGCGATGATTTACAAGCTAAAGAATGGTTAAAACATTGGTCAAGTGAAGAAATTGTTTTTGTTTATGGCCGTGGTAATACCATTAAACAATTTTCTCGTTTTGTTTACGCCAGTGATATTAAACATACCAAGCAAGGAGTGAGTTTTTTATTAAATACTCACTTCGGGGATATCAATATTAGCAGCCCTTTAATAGGTGATTTTAATGTTGATAACTTGTTAGCAGCAATTGCGGTGTTATTAACTCAAGACTATTCACTAAAAATTATCAATCAAGCGATTGCACAATTACAGCCCATTATTGGTCGTATGGAGTCATTTACTTTAAAGGGTAAACCAACGGCAATTGTTGATTATGCGCATACGCCTGACGCATTAAGTAATGCCCTAATAGCTTGTCGACAACATTGTGATGGTGAGTTATGGGTTGTTTTTGGTTGTGGCGGTGATCGAGATAAAGGTAAGCGTGCACTTATGGGAACAGCTGCAGAGTTACATGCTGATCATATTGTGGTGACGAATGACAATCCGCGTAATGAGTCAGCGAGTGATATTGTGAAAGACATTTTATTAGGCTGTAAAATACCTGACAAAGTAACCGTGATTATAGATAGAAAAGAAGCGGTTATAAACACACTCGCTTTAGCTAAACCCGAAGATATGGTGTTATTAGCAGGTAAAGGGCATGAAGATTACATCATCATTGGTAATGAAAAAATTCCCTATAACGAACGTCAACTTATCGAAAATGCATACATCAATGAGGCACTATCATGATCCCTTTACTTTTATCTGATATTGCTAAAGTAGTTAATGGCAAGCTTATCGGTGACGATTTTATCATTAAACAGATAACTACTGATAGTCGCTCGCTTAGCAGTTCATCATCTAGTTCCTCGCCTTATTCTTTGCATAACTCCTCGCATAGTAATAAAGATGATTTGTTTTTAGCTTTAAAAGGGCCAAACTTTGATGGTCATAAATTTGTTCAGCAAGTTGTAACATTAGGCTGTAGTTCGGTGATTGTTGATCATCAAGTACTCGTAGAACAAGGCGCTAACTTTTCTCAAATTATCGTTGAAGATACTGAGCAAGCACTGGGTAAAGTTGCTGCCTATGTGAAAAAACAAGTATCACCCAAAACTGTTGCAATAACGGGCAGTAGCGGTAAAACCACCGTAAAAGAAATGGTTGCTGCAATATTATCGAGACTGGGCAATGTTTTAGCGACACATGGCAGTTTTAATAACCATATTGGTGTGCCTTTAACTTTATTAAGGCTAGAACCAGAGCATGACTTTGCTGTGGTTGAATTAGGTGCTAGCCACATTGGTGAAATAGCTTATACCACCGAATTAGTTAAACCTGATGTTGCCATTATCAATAATATTGCTGCAGCGCATTTAGAGGGGTTTGGAAATCTATGTGGTGTTGCCCGCGCAAAAGGTGAGATTTTTGAAGGTTTATCGGCCGATGGGGTCGCTATATATAATCAAGATTGTAAATTAGCCAATAAATGGCAGTGGCGCTTAACGGATAAAAATGTGCGTCGTTTTTCTTGTTTAGCTGACTCGGATTGTTATAGCACTGATGTGATTTTAGATGAAAATGGTTGTGCAACGTTCCAACTAAATTCTCATATTGGTCGATGCTTTATTGAATTAACTGTGCCGGGACGACATAACGTTTGTAACGCAGTGGCGGCAGCCATTATTGCTATAGAGTTTGGAGCGGGTTTAGACGATATTCGTCTTGGTCTCGCTGAAATGACGCCAGTCAAAGGACGTTTAAACCTTCATCATTTAGGTGAAAACGTCAAGTTAATTGATGATACCTATAATGCCAATGTTGAGTCGATAAAAGCGGCAATAGATTTATTGGCAAATTACCCAGGGCGTCGAGTACTTATTCTTGGTGATATCGGTGAATTAGGTGCCGAAGCGAGAAGTTATCATCAAGAAGTTGGCGAATATGCAAAATCTCGCAAAATTGATGATTTATTAACGATAGGTGTATTAAGCCAAAATACCTCCGATGCCTTTGTAAGTGGTACTAGTCAAAAAGGTTTACATTTTAGCAATCGCGATAAATTGCTTAGCTGTTTACAAGAACTGCTAGCAGGTGAGGGGCAACAAATATCTATTTTAGTTAAGGGGTCACGTAGTGCTCATATGGAACATGTTGTTAAAGATATTATTGATTGGCGAACAAGCCTCAGTGTTGAGGAGTGTCACTAATGTTACTTTGGTTAGGTGAATATTTAACACAATATTATAGTGCATTTAATGTTTTTTCTTATTTAACGTTTAGAGCAATTATCAGCACTTTAACAGCGTTGATTATTTCATTATATTTTGGTCCAAAACTTATTCGTTACCTGCAAGATATGCAAATAGGTCAAACGATTCGTGATGACGGTCCAGAGAGTCATCAGGTTAAATCTGGAACACCTACCATGGGCGGTATTTTGATCTTAGCGTCTATTGTTATTAGTGTGCTTTTATGGGGCGATCTTTCAAATACCTATGTTTGGGTGGTACTTTTTGTCGTCTCTAGTTTTGGTTTAATTGGTTTTGTTGATGATTATCGTAAAGTTATTCGCAAAGATGCTAATGGCTTAATCGCTCGTTGGAAATATTTTTGGCAAACAGTTGCTGGTTTAACAACGGCTATTTTCTTATATTATATTGCACAAAGTCCTGCAGAAACTTCCTTGATTATTCCTTTTGTAAAAGAGGTTCTACCGCAGTTAGGTATCTTTTATGTGGTAATGACTTATTTTGTGATTGTTGGTACTAGCAACGCGGTTAATTTAACCGATGGCCTTGATGGCTTAGCTATTGTACCGACGATCATGGTTGCCGGCGCTTTAGGTTTATTTGCTTATGTAACGGGTAATATAAATTTTTCAGCTTATCTCAACATTCCTCATATTGCGATGACCAGTGAGCTGGTTGTCGTTTGTACTGCTATTGTTGGCGCGGGACTTGGCTTCTTATGGTTCAATACTTATCCAGCACAAGTTTTTATGGGTGATGTTGGCTCGTTAGCGTTAGGTGCGGCACTAGGTGTCATTGCCGTATTAGTTCGCCAAGAATTAGTCTTGTTTATTATGGGTGGTGTTTTTGTGATGGAAACGGTTTCCGTGATTCTACAGGTTGGCTCATACAAATTACGGGGACAACGTATTTTCCGTATGGCGCCTATTCACCATCACTATGAACTAAAAGGTTGGCCTGAACCTCGGGTAATCGTCCGTTTTTGGATAATTTCACTAGTCCTAGTTTTGATTGGTTTAGCCACGTTAAAGCTACGTTAGAGTTATGGTATAGATACATTAGAACAAAACTAAAGATACGTTATTAAATTTAAAAAGATAAAGTAAAAAGGGTTATAGAAAACAAATGACTGAATTGCAAAAACGCATAACAGCACAACTAAAAAACAAGCGTATCGTTGTGCTTGGTGCTGGGCTTACAGGACTTTCCTGTGTGCAGTTTTTGCATGGGCAAAATATACCTTGTGCAGTCAATGATAGCCGAGAAAATGCCATTGATTTAGTCGAGTTTAAACAATTATATAGCGATGTTCATTTAATCACCGGTCATTGGGATAAAGCATTAATAGCGAGTGCTGAACTGCTGATTGTTAGTCCCGGTATTGATACTTCGGCAGCTGAAATTGCCAATAACATCAGTAATCATTGTTCAGTAATAGGTGATGTCGAATTATATTGCCAACTTAAAGAATTACCTATTTTAGCGGTGACTGGCTCTAATGGTAAATCTACTGTGGTCAGTTTATTGGATCATATCGCAAATAAGTTAGGCTATAAAACACAACTTGGTGGCAATATAGGAACACCTGTTTTAGAGAGCATTACGCAAGAGAATGATTATTTAATCTTAGAGTTATCAAGCTTTCAACTTGAAACCTTAACCAGTATGAAGGCTGTTGCCGCGACTGTTCTTAATATCAGTGACGATCATTTAGACCGTCACAAAACAATTGAAAATTATAGCGCCATTAAACAACGTATTTATGAGCAATGTTTAAACGCAGTGGTTAATCGAGATGATGCCGCAACAATCGTCAAGACTAAAAACAAGACTAAAACCAATACTAAAGACAACTTAACAAATACTGTTTCGTTTGGAAGTGATAATCCTGAAATTGGCCACTTTGGTCTTAAAGAAATAGCCGGTCAACAACATTTAATGTTTGGTGAACAAAGATTAGTTGCACTCAACAAATTACCGCTAGCGGGTCTTCATAATGCCTTAAATTATCTCGCCGCATTGGCATTAGGTTATTGTGCTGGTTGGTCGGTTGCTGACATGGTTGCACACTTGGCAAGTTTTGTTGGTTTGCCACACCGTTGTCAACGTATTGCTAGTGATGATGGCTTAAGTTGGATAAATGATTCAAAAGCGACCAATGTTGGCGCAACTTTAGCGGCAATTAATGGTTTATCTGGAACATTATCAAACAATAATAAGTTAATGCTTATCGCCGGTGGGGAGGGTAAAGGAGCTGATTTTACACCATTAAAAACTGCACTAGTCCAACATGTTAATCATCTTTATACGTTAGGTAAAGACGGTGACAAAATTGCTTCGTTAATGGAAAACACAACTTCAATTTCTTCAATTAAAGAAGCGGTTATTCAAGCAAAATCAAATGCAAAAACAGGTGACATCATTTTATTATCACCTGCATGTGCAAGTTTCGACATGTTTAAAAATTACCAAGAGCGTGGTCAGGTTTTTATTGATGCTGTGCACTCTGTACAGGAGGCAAGTTAATGATGGCGCTTAATCAACAATTTAATTTACCTCGCCTACCAAGCTGGTTAATCCCGCAATCAACTGATGTAGCGACATTTGACCGTAGTTATATCGTGCTTGCTATTAGCATGTATACGATCGGTTTAGTGATGGTGGCAAGTTCATCTATGCCTGTTGCCGAGCGATTATTTGATAATCCTTTCCATTTTATTATTCGCCATATGATTTACATTTGCATAAGTCTTATTGTAGCGGTCATTACGATGCAAATTCCGATGAAACGTTGGCATCAACATAGTGCTGCGCTGTTAATATTTGGCATTGTTTTATTGGTTGTTGTCTTGTTAGTTGGTCGGACGGTGAATGGTTCTACTCGCTGGATTGTGATTGGTCCGATAACAATTCAGGCAGCAGAACCGGCAAAATTATTCTTTTTCTGTTACCTCGCTGCATATTTAGTACGTCGTCGTGAAGAGGTGATGGAAAACGTTAAAGGCTTTATAAAACCTCTTGTCGTTTTTGGTTTATTAGCGAGCCTGCTATTACTACAACCTGATTTAGGTACGGTCATTGTGATGTTTGTCACTACCTTTGGCTTGTTATTTTTGGCGGGTGCCAAGTTATGGCAGTTTATCAGTGTTGCGTTAGTAGGCTTAACTGCGATTGGTGCACTTGCCTATTTTTCTCCTTATCGTTGGGCGCGTGTCACCGGATTTTTAGACCCATGGCAAGATCCATTTGGTAGTGGATATCAGCTTACACAGTCGTTAATGGCTTATGGTCGTGGCGAAGTATTTGGGCAAGGTTTAGGTAATAGCATTCAAAAGCTTGAATATTTGCCAGAAGCACATACTGATTTTGTGATGGCAGTATTGGCTGAAGAATTTGGCTTTATTGGCATTACCGTTATTTTGTTATTAAGTCTGACTCTCGTGATTAAAGCTTTATTGTTGGGTCGAAGGGCTGTTAATAAAGAAAAATATTTTGAAGGTTTTTTTGCTTACGCTATTGGTATTTGGTTTTGCTTTCAAGCGGCGGTTAATGTTGGTGCTAGCTCGGGAGTTGTACCAACTAAAGGCTTAACTATGCCGTTGATCAGTTACGGCGGAAGCTCGATGATTATTATGACTATCGCCTTGATTGTATTATTACGTATCGACCATGAATTACGTTTGCAAAGTATTCAAGCAACATCAAGCTACAGTAAAGGAGCTAAAAAATGAGCAATCAATTCTTTACTCAAGATGAATCTCCTACTCAAAGTGAGCCTCTCACCCAAACGGGAAAAAAACCTACCTTGTTAGTGATGGCAGGTGGTACTGGCGGGCATATCTTTCCGGGTATTGCCGTGGCTGATGAATTAAAATCTCAGGGTTGGCATATTCATTGGCTAGGCACAGCTAAACGTATGGAAGCAACGCTTGTGCCAGAGCATGGTTATGATATTTCGTTTATCAATATTGCAGGGCTGCGTAATAAAAACTGGCAAGCATGGATTAAAACGCCTTTTAAATTGATGCAGTCAGTTTTGCAATCTATTCAAGTCATTCGTAGCGTAAATCCTGATGTCGTTTTAGGTATGGGCGGTTATGCAAGTGTTCCGGGTGGTGTTGCCGCTTGGTTATTAAGAAAGCCTTTGGTATTGCATGAGCAAAATGCGGTTGCTGGTATGAGTAATCGTTTTTTAGCCAATATAGCCAATAAAGTATTGAGTGCCTTTCCGGGAGCATTTAAGCCAAGCATCAAACATCAAGTGATTGGTAACCCACTACGTGATGATATTATTGCCATTGAAAATGTTATTCCTAAGCAGCCTGCAAGTAGTAAAAAAGTATTAGTTGTGGGTGGCAGTTTAGGGGCAAAAGTTTTAAATGAAACTGTGCCACAAGCAATGAAGCAAATTAAAATACAAAGTATTGACGTTTGGCATCAAACAGGTAATGGAAATATTGAATCGGTGCTGGCGAGTTATCGTGAATACGGCTTAGACAATGAAAAAATTAAAGTCACAGAGTTTATTGATGATATGGCAGAAGCCTATCAATGGGCTGATGTGGTGATTTGCAGAGCGGGTGCTTTAACGGTTTCTGAACTTGCTATGGCAGCAAAACCCGCAGTTTTTGTACCTTTACCTCATGCGGTTGATGACCATCAAACTAAAAATGCTATGTACCTTGTCTCTCGAGGAGCAGCAAAGTTAATACCACAAAAAGAGTTTAACGGAACAACATTAGCACAAATGCTCAACAGCCTTTTTATTTCCGATAAGGTTGTGCAATCAATGGCAAAGGCTGCTCATGATGCAGCCCATGCCGATGCAACTAGCCGTGTTGCAAAGATTTGTCAGGAGTTGCTAGTACCATGAGTAATAAAGAATTAATGAATAAACTAACAAATAAACAAGCAATGAATAACAAGACAAATAGTAGAACACCTGAAATGCGTCGGGTAAAACGTATTCACTTTGTTGGTATTGGTGGCGCTGGTATGGGCGGCATTGCCGAAGTATTACTAAATGAAGGTTATGAGATCACCGGATCTGATATTGGCGAAAACCAAGTGGTTAAACGCTTAACAACATTAGGTGCAAAAATAACCATAGGCCACCATCAAGATAATATTGAAGGGGCGAGTGTTATTGTTTATTCAACAGCAATAACGTTTGAAAATCCAGAATTAAAAAGAGCCGCAGAGTTACGTATTCCTATTGTACGCCGTGCAGAAATGCTAGCAGAGTTAATGCGTTTTAGGCATGGTATCGCCATTGCTGGTACCCATGGGAAAACCACTACTACCAGCTTAATTGCTAGTATTTTTGGTGAAGCAGACCTAGATCCAACGTTTGTTATTGGTGGCTTACTCAATAGTGCAGGAACAAATGCACGTTTGGGCAGCAGTCGATATTTAATTGCCGAAGCCGATGAAAGCGATGCGTCGTTTTTACATTTACAACCTATGGTTTCAGTGATCACCAATATTGACGAAGATCATATGGAAACATACCAAAATGATTTTGAAAAACTAAAAGATACCTACATTGAATTTCTTCATAACTTGCCTTTTTATGGTCTGGCAGTCGTTTGTATAGATAACCCAGTAGTACGTGAGTTGTTACCACGTATTGCTCGTCAGGTAATTACCTATGGTTTTGCTGATGATGCTGATGTGCAAGCAACTGGCTTTAAACAAGACGGTGCGATGAGCACTTTTACAGTTAAACGTGCAGAACAAAAACCATTAGAGCTTAGTGTTAATTTACCGGGACATCATAATGTGCTTAATGCGCTTGCAGCAATAGCTGTAGCGGGTGATGAAGGTATCGAAGATAAAGCAATAAGTAGTGCCTTGGGGAATTTTGCAGGAATTGGTCGCCGTTTTGAACAGCTTGCAGATCTAAAAACAAAAGCGGGAAATATGCTATTAGTGGATGACTATGGTCATCATCCACGAGAAGTACAAGCAACCATCGCAGCGATGAGAAATGGCTGGTCAGATAAACGCTTAGTGATGATATTTCAACCCCATCGTTATTCACGTACACGTGATCTTTTTGAAGATTTTGTTGAAGTACTCTCAGAAGTTGACTGTTTATTTTTATTAGATGTCTATTCTGCGGGTGAGGCACCTATTGCCACAGCTGATAGTAAAAGCTTAGCGCGTAGTATTAGACTGCGTGGCCAAGTTGAGCCGATTTATGTCAGCGATACTAATAAGCTTGCTGAATTACTCAGTGCACAGCTTCAAGATGGTGACATGGTGATCACGCAAGGTGCAGGTAATATTGGCACCATTGCTAAATCACTTTCATCTGATGTTTTACTTGGCGGCGTACAAGTTGGTGACTCTCTAATAGGTGGCAAGGGATGAAACCAATAAAAGCGCAAGTTATCGCCGTGCTGTATGGCGGCATATCGGCTGAGCGTGAAGTATCACTAATGTCAGGAACTGCGATTGCCAAAGGTTTAAAAGAAGCGGGATTCACCGTGAAACTTATTGATACTAAAGGTTTTTGTTTAAGTAACTTAGTTGAACAAGGTATTGACCGCGTTTTTATTGCTTTACATGGCCGTGGTGGTGAAGATGGCTGCGTGCAAGGTGCTTTGCAGTATATGAACATTCCTTACACCGGTTCTGATGTTTTAGGCTCGGCACTATCAATGGACAAAATTCGCAGTAAACAAATTTTTCAAGCATTAGGTTTACCTACAGCGCCCTTTACTATTGTTGAAAAAACACAATATCAGTCGAGTCAAGCTGAAGAGATATTAAAGAACCTTGGTGGTCGAGTAATGGTTAAGCCAGCTAATGAAGGCTCAAGCATTGGTATGGCACAAGCTGAAGAGAAAGAAGCATTAGATAATGCACTAAAAGCGGCATTCTTATTTGATCAACAGGTATTAGTTGAAGCTTGGATCAATGGCCCAGAATATACCGTAGCCATTTTAGGTAATGAGGCTTTGCCAGCGATTCACATGGAAACACCCCGTGAGTTTTATGATTATAAAGCTAAATATGAATCCACTACTACGCAATATCATTGTCCGTGCGATTTACCAGCGGATGAAGAAGAACAATTAAAGCAATTATCACTAAAAGCATTTAAGGCAACGGGTGCAAAAGGTTGGGGACGTGTTGATATAATGCGTAACGAACAAGGGGATTGGCAATTACTTGAAGTGAATACCGTTCCCGGTATGACTGAAACCTCACTTGTGCCTAAAGCTGCACTTGTGCATGGCCTAAGTTTTAGTGAGTTAGTGAGTAAGATTATAAAAATTAGTATTGATGACGATGTATCAACGGAGAGTCGCTAATATGTCGACTCAAATCACCAAGCAAGAATTTCAGCCTGACTTACATGAAATAATAGGTGAGCTGTCTCATGACCAGATAAATGAACCATCAAATGCTGAAAGTGTTCATTGGTCATTTTGGTTTGGCGTGACATTTTTTGTATTAGTGATTGTCGGTATTTTATCAGCAAGTTGGTTATTAACTAAGAACTTATCTGCTGACGAGTCTGCACCGGTTACTTCGTTAGTGATCAGTGGAGAAATGGTTTATACCAATAAATTGGACATAGAAACGGCTATTGAAAATATTAATTTAGGTAACTTTTTTAAAGTTGATGTTAACGACGTGCAAAAGCATGTATCACAGTTGCCATGGGTATATTCAGTTTCTGTTCGTAAACAGTGGCCTAATGAATTGAAAATATACATTGTTGATCAAACGCCCATTGCTTATTGGAATGGAGATATGTTGATTAACCAATATGGCGATGTTTTTCAAGCGAATACCAGTCGTTTAATCAATGAATTACCTAATTTTTTTGGTCCAGAAGGTACCGAAGAGCTAGCACTAGAGAATTTCACTAATCTCAATCAATTACTTGATTATAGTGATTTAAATATAGATGAATTGGTTTTATCTGAGCGTTTTGCTTGGCAATTAATACTTAATGATGGCGTAACGTTGGATTTAGGTAGAGAAAATCGCGTAGAAAGAATCCAAAGGTTTATGGATGCTTATCCACAAATTAAAATAAATAAAAAGAAAAATCAGCAAGTTGATTATATCGATCTTCGTTACGATACCGGATTAGCTGTTGGTTGGAAAAGCGTTGATACATAACAAAGAGCTAATACTCATGAGTATAAATAAATGTCAAAAGTAATAGATAGAAACCTCGTGGTAGGTTTAGACATTGGAACTTCAAAAATATCGGTGGCGGTAGGTGAAATTACGCCTGATAACCAATTGAGTATTGTCGGTGTTGGTAATCAGCCTGCGCGGGGCATGGATAAAGGTGGTGTTAACGACCTTAATCTGGTGATCCAATCGATACAACGTGCCATCAATGAAGCAGAACTAATGGCAGATTGTCACATAAGTTCGGTGTATTTAGGTATCTCTGGAAAGCACATTAGTTGTCAAAATGAGAATGGTATGGTGCCAATTAATGACAAAGAAGTGATCCAAGAAGACGTTGATAATGTTATTCATACCGCGCGTTCAGTGCCTATTTCTGCAGAACGTAGAATGCTGCATGTATTACCACAGGAATACAGCATCGATTGCCAAGACGGTATAAAAAGCCCAATCGGTATGTCAGGCGTTCGTATGGAAGCAAAAGTGCATATTATTACCTGTGCTAACGATATGGCAAAAAACATCGTTAAATGTGTTGAACGCTGTGATTTAAGTGCAGACCAATTGATTTTTTCAGCACTAGCGTCAAGTTACTCGGTTGTTACTGAAGATGAAAAAGAACTCGGTATATGTGTAGTTGATATTGGTGCGGGCACTATGGATATTTCAGTATTTACGGGTGGTGCATTGCGTCATACCGCGGTTATTCCTGTTGCTGGAAATCAAGTAACCAGTGATATAGCAAAAATATTCAGAACACCGATTAGCCATGCTGAAGATATAAAAGTGCAATATGCTTGTGCATTACGACACATGGTGAGCATGGAAGAAAGCATTGAAGTACCTAGTGTTGGTGGTCGTCCGGCAAGGTCAATGTCTCGTCATACTTTAGCTGAGGTGGTAGAGCCTCGTTATCAGGAATTGTTTGAGCTTATTCAAGAAGAGTTACGTGAAAGTGGTTTAGAAGATCAAATTGCGGCAGGTTATGTTTTAACTGGTGGTACTTCTAAGATGGAAGGTGTGGTTGAGTTTGCAGAAGAAGTTTTTCAAATGCCAGTACGTGTCGCAACGCCTATGGATGTATGTGGCTTAAAGGAATATGTCAACGACCCGACCTATGCAACGGTTGTTGGCTTGTTACATTATGGTATGCAAGCTAATGAACAACAGAATAACGAGAGTAGTGATGGTGTCAAAAGTATTGGCGCGCGCATTGTTGCTTGGTTTAAAGGTGAGTTTTAGGAATTATTTCTTGTAAACAAGAAGTGACTAAAAAGAAGTTTTGGTGGAACAAAACATTATAAAATCGGAGAATATAAAAATGTTTGAATTAATGGAAGATCATAACGAAGAAGCGATCATTAAAGTTATTGGTGTTGGTGGCGGTGGCGGTAATGCGGTAGAACATATGGTATGCCAAACTATTGAAGGTGTTGAATTTATTACTGCAAATACCGACTCGCAGGCACTACGTAATTCAGCGGCTAATGTGACCTTACAAATAGGTGCTGACGTAACAAAAGGTTTAGGTGCAGGTGCTAATCCAGAAATTGGTCGTCGTAGTGCTGAAGAAGATAGAGAAATAATAAAAGAAACACTTAAAGGCGCAGACATGGTCTTCATTGCTGCGGGTATGGGTGGTGGTACGGGCACTGGTGCCGCACCTGTTGTTGCTGAAATTGCCAAAGAAATGGGCATATTGACTGTAGCCGTTGTAACTAAACCTTTTCCTTTTGAAGGTAAAAAACGTATGAATTATGCGGATCAAGGCATTGAGTTTTTGTCCAAGCATGTTGATTCGTTAATCACTATTCCAAACGAAAAATTATTAAAAGTATTAGGTCCAGGCACAAGTTTGTTAGATGCTTTTAAAGCAGCTAATGATGTTTTATTAGGTGCCGTGCAAGGAATTGCGGAACTTATTACTCGTCCAGGACTCATAAACGTGGATTTTGCAGATGTTCGCACGGTAATGTCTGAAATGGGAACAGCGATGATGGGGTCTGGTATAGCATCAGGTGAAGATCGTGCTGAAGAAGCGGCAGAAGCTGCGATTTCTAGTCCGTTACTTGAAGATGTTGATCTAGCGGGTGCTCGCGGTATATTAGTGAATATTACTGCTGGTATGGACATTAGTATTGATGAGTTTGAAACTGTTGGTAATGCGGTTAAAGCCTTTGCGTCAGAAAATGCAACGGTTGTTGTTGGCGCAGTTATTGACCCAGAAATGACAGAAGAGCTACGAGTTACGGTTGTTGCTACAGGTATTGGCGCAGAACGTAAGCCTGATATTACTTTAGTTAATCCAGCGCCACAAATTGAGCAGCAAGTGGTTGGCGGAGATTTTATTCCTAGCCCACAAATTGAAGTGAACGCTAATCCTGTCGTGATGCCGGAAGCGAATGCACAGGTACAAAAAGTAGCTTCGGCAGACTTAGATAACTATTTAGATATACCTGCTTTTTTACGTAAACAAGCAGACTAAAATAGATAAAAAGCTGAGGTTTTGATTTTGTTAAGATTATTTGCTATATTGTGCGCCCGTTAAAACGAGTGCGGCCACCGAGTAGGTGTGCTCACCAAATTTAGTGGCTCAGACAACAAGTAAATGCTTAAGAAGGCTATTTATGATTAAACAACGTACGATTAAAGAAAGTGTATCAGCCATTGGTGTTGGTCTACATAAAGGTGAAAAGGTGCAGATCACTCTCCGTCCTGCACCTGCAAACACAGGTATTGTTTTTCGCCGTGTTGACCTCGACCCCATTGTTGATATTAAAGCGACGCCTGAGGCTGTTGGCGAAACGACTTTATGTACGTGTTTAGTAAATGAACAAGGTGTTAAGATTTCCACCGTCGAGCACCTTTTAGCTGCTATTTCAGCGTTAGGCATTGATAACCTCGTTATTGATGTCGATTCACCTGAAATTCCAATTATGGATGGCAGCGCCCTACCTTTTGTTTATTTAATACAATCGGTAGGCATCGAAACCACAAATGTAGCGAAGCGCTTTATTCGTATTAAAAAGACCATTCGTGTTGAGGAAGGCGATAAATGGGCAGAGCTAAAACCTTATGAAGGTTTTAGGTTAAATTTTGCTATCGAATTTGATCATCCGGTAATTGCCAATACTTGCCAAACAATGAGCTTAGATTTAACGAGCTGTTCATTCATTAAAGAAATCAGTCGTGCAAGAACGTTCGGTTTTATGAAAGATTTTGAGTTTTTACGTTCTCATAATCTTGCCTTAGGTGGCAGCTTAGAAAACGCTATTGTACTTGATGAATATCGCATGCTGAATAAAGATGACTTACGTTATGATGATGAATTTGTAAAACATAAAATGCTTGATGCGATTGGCGATCTATATATGGCTGGCACTAGTATTTTAGGTGAGCTAAATGCATTCAAATCAGGGCATGCAATAAATAACCTCTTATTAAGAGAAATATTTAAACAAAAAGAGTCGTGGGAGTGGGTAACATTCCAAGATGAAGAAACTTCACCTATCCAATATCAGGAGTTGAATCCTTCAACATTCTAAACTAAAAATTATTTAATAAAGCCCGTCTCACGATGGGCTTTATTATATGAACAGGATGATTTGTAGGTCGATGATTTACCTCGACAAAAGATTCTGCATATCTATGAAAGCGACGATAACAAAAAAAAGGGGGAGCTGTTATACTCGTTCTATGTCGCGTGATTACATTGTTTAAAATATCAACTAAACCTGAATTGAAGCAATAGTCAAATTTGGATATTAAAGTTAAATCATTGGTTTTTGACCTGTTTTATGCGAAAGTGCGTTGCACTAGTAAAAATATAATACCTAAATGCGTGGTTTATTAATCATGCTAATAAATTGTGAAGATAGTAGCTAATAACATATGAGTTTAACATTACTGTATAGAGGGAAAAACGTTAGGTTTTCAATGAAGTTAAATAAACTTCATTGGTTATCCGCATTGCTGTTTTTTGCTTTAATTTCAGGGTTTATAGTTCATTTGGTTGCATCGTCTGATGCGGTACCAGAAAAGCCTCTTTATTCTCTCGCTAGTTCAGTTCAAAACTCATTGTCATCCCCAAAAATTAATGAACAGCAAATGACGGCGTTAACCATTAAGTTGGCGGAATTACAAAGTCATGTTTTACGTTTAAATGCATTGGGTGACCGCCTCGCAAGTGAAGCAAATATTCCGGATAAAGAGTTTAACTTTCAACAATTACCGCCGAGCGGTGGTCCAATGTTACAAGCTGCCCAAAGCAGTAAAATGTCACTGGCCGCATTATTGTTAAATATTTCTAAATTAGAGTCGCAATTAAGTTTTGAAGAAAAACAGTTAGAAATGCTTGAATCTTTAACTTTGGGTCACCATATAGAAAATAACAGTTATCTATCTGGTAAACCAATTACTAAAGGATGGTTATCTTCATACTTCGGTATAAGGAAAGACCCTTTTAATGGTCGACCAGCAATGCACAAAGGCATTGACTTTGCAGGTAAAGAAGATGCAAATATAGTCGCCACGGCTTCAGGTGTTGTTACTTGGTCTGGAGAGCGTTATGGTTACGGGCATTTGATAGAGATCAATCATGGCAAAGGGTTAAAAACCCGTTATGGTCATAATAAAGACTTATTGGTAGCTGTAGGTGATGTGGTTGCTAAAGGTCAAGTAATTGCGCATATGGGGAGCACAGGGCGTTCAACTGGGCCACATGTTCACTATGAAATATTAAAGAACAATAAACAAGTAGACCCAATAAAGTACGTTTATCGAAAAGCAAAAAAATAGATTTAAAGAATTAATACAACAAAACGTGGTCGGCATTGTCCGATCATTTTATTTTCAAGCGGAAGATCTTCTTCTCAACATGGTTTAATAAGATGTTTGTAAAGTTAATAAGAAAGCTGTTTGGTAGTCGTAATGACCGATTACTTAAAGAAATGCAAAAAGAAGTCAAAAAAATAAATGCACTAGAGCCAATAATTGAAGCCTTAAGCGATGAAGAATTAAAACAAAAAACAGCTGAATTTAAAGAGCGCCTTGCCAAGGAAGAAACCTTAGATGACATCTTGCCAGAAGCATTTGCAGTTGTGCGAGAAGCCAGTAAACGTGTCTTTGGTATGCGTCACTTCGACGTACAAATGATCGGTGGCATGGTACTTAATGACGGTAAAATTGCTGAAATGCGTACCGGTGAAGGTAAAACACTAACAGCAACATTGCCATCATATTTAAATGCACTAACAGGAAATGGTGTTCATGTAATTACGGTTAATGATTACTTAGCGACCCGTGATGGCGATTGGAGTAGACCTTTATTTGAATTTTTGGGCATGACGGTTGGTTGTAATATTGCCGGTATGGACCCTGTAGCCAAACAAGCAGCATATCAAGCGGATGTTACTTACGGCACCAATAATGAGTTTGGCTTTGATTATTTACGTGACAACATGGCGTTTTCACCAGAAGAACGAGCTCAAAAACAACTTAACTTTGCGATTATTGATGAAGTTGATTCAATATTAATTGATGAAGCGCGTACGCCGTTAATTATTTCGGGTCAGGCTGAAGACAACGCAGAAACTTACAGTATTATCAATACCATTGTACCGACACTTGTTTTACAAAACGAAGAAGATAAAGACGAAGAAACAGGACAAAAAGAAGATTTTGTTGAAGGTGATTTCACTATTGATGAAAAAGCCAAACAAATTTATCTAACTGAACGTGGACAAATACGCATTGAAGAAATAATGCAAGAAAAGAGCTTAATGCAAGATGGCGATTCCCTGTTCTCTGCTAGTAATATCACTTTATTGCACCATGTTATGGCAGCACTACGTGCTCATAAACTCTTTCTAAAAGATGTCGACTATATTGTTAAAGATGGCGAAGTGGTCATCGTTGATGAACATACTGGCCGTACGATGGAAGGACGTCGTTGGTCTGAAGGTTTACATCAAGCCGTTGAAGCGAAAGAAGGTGTAAACATTCAAAATGAAAATCAAACACTTGCCTCGATAACATTTCAAAACTTTTTCCGTCTTTATGAAAAACTTTCAGGAATGACCGGAACGGCGGATACTGAAGCATTTGAGTTCAGTCATATTTATGGTTTAGAAACGGTTGTTATTCCGACCAATCAACCTATGGTTCGTGATGATAAAGCCGATCTGATTTATCTGACTGGAGAAGAAAAGTTTGAAGCGATATTAGAAGATATAAAAGATTGTGTTGAACGCGGCCAGCCAGTATTAGTGGGTACAATCAGCATCGAAACGTCAGAATTTTTATCTGACTTTTTAAAGAAAGCTAAAATCAAACATAAAGTACTTAACGCTAAATTTCATCAGCAAGAAGCAGAGATTGTTGCTGATGCCGGTAAAGTTGGCGCTGTAACCATAGCAACTAACATGGCAGGTCGTGGTACAGATATTGTACTAGGTGGTAATTTAGGGGCAACTTTAGCAAAACTTAAGAACCCGAGTGCAGAACAAACAGAAAAATTAACGGCTGAGTGGCAAATTGAGCACGATAAAGTATTAGCACTGGGTGGTTTGCATATCGTTGCGACGGAACGTCATGAATCTCGTCGAATCGATAATCAATTACGTGGTCGTTCAGGTCGTCAAGGTGATGCTGGATCAACACGTTTTTACTTGTCAATGGAAGATGGTTTGATGCGTATCTTTGCATCAGAACGTATCAGTAATATGATGCGTAAGCTTGGCATGGAACATGGTGAAGCTATTGAACATCCTTGGGTTACTAAAAGTATTGAAAATGCACAACGAAAAGTTGAAGGACGTAACTTTGATATTCGTAAGCAATTACTTGAGTTTGATGATGTTGCTAACGATCAACGTAAAGTTATTTATGAGCAACGTAATGAGTTGATGGATGAAGCCGATATTGAAGATGTCATTAAAGCCATTCGTGGCGATGTAGTTACGGGTATTATTGACCAACATATTCCACGAGAATCAATGGAAGAAATGTGGGATATTCCAGCACTAGAAGAGCAACTTAAAGGTGAACTTACACTTGATTTGCCTATTGCTAAGTGGTTGGCGGAAGATAGCAATTTACATGAAGAAACGGTTCGAGAAAAAATAATGGAGCAAGTCGAAAGCGTTTATGCTGCCAAAGAAGAGATGGTTGGTGCAGATGTGCTACGTCAATTTGAAAAAGCGGTAATGTTACAAAGCTTGGACTCTCATTGGAAAGAACATTTGGCGGCGATGGATCATTTACGTCAAGGCATACATTTACGTGGTTATGCACAAAAAAATCCAAAACAAGAATTTAAACGTGAATCGTTTGAACTTTTCGCCGAGTTATTAGATAACTTAAAATATGACGTTGTTGGTATTTTAAGTAAAGTGCAAATCAAAGCAGAGTCAGATGTTGAAGCAGTTGAAGAACAACATCGTAAAGCTGAAGAATTACCTAAAGAGTTCAAACATGCGTCATCAAGTGCAGCGACAGAAAAACCAGCTGTGCCTCGTGTTGGTCGTAATGAGCCTTGTCCTTGTGGCTCAGGTAAAAAATACAAACAATGTCATGGTAAATTGACTTAACATTTTTTAGTAAGTTAATTCCATTTGATAAAAATGCCAATCTTTCGATTGGCATTTTGCTTTTAGATTTAATATATATTGTAGGTTGGCACGAGTGCAACGAGGTCCAACAATGATGACAAAGGAAAGCTTAATGAAAAAAGAAGTACATGTCGCCGTCGGGGTGATTGTGAGAGAACAACAGTTTTTTATGACTAAGCGTCTCGACCATGTCCATCAAGGTGGCAAATGGGAGTTTCCCGGTGGCAAGGTTGAAAAAGATGAAACTGTTGCCTCAGCGTTACATAGAGAGCTACAAGAAGAAATAGCCATTGATGTGCTTGCATGTATTCCTTTAATTGAAATTAGCCATGATTACGGTGATAAGAAGGTTTGTTTGGAGGTGTTTGTGGTGGATAACTTTAGTGGCGAACCAACAGCGCAAGAAGGGCAACAACAAGGGTGGTTTTCATTAGCGGAATTACATCAGCTGGATCTACCTGATGCTAATCAAGCGATATTAGAAAAATTGAATAATCTATATTCATAGCAGTTAAGTGATTGTTCATTTGTAGGTCGATACGAGCGCAGCGAGGCTCGACATTTGAAAATTTTATTATTTTTATCCTAGTCCCATAGCATAGTAATACGGGGTAAACGTCTTCCTACATTAAAATCAATATTTTCGACATAACAGCAAAGATTGCACTGCGCTCATTGCCGTCCATGGCACCGCACTCTACCGTTCGTCCTGAATATTGATTTTAATTCCGGCGTTTAATGACGCAGGATCTATGCTCCGTTTAAGATTGAAGAGGTTTGCATGTTCAAAACTCTGTTACATGGTTTAGTTAACTATAAAAACGAGTCTTGCAGGTTTTACTAAGTCCCATGTCAGCGGTTTGATAAATATACTTACAGGGTAGACCTCGATCCGAGACAGGACGGCGAGGGCTGTCGTTGTTCATGGATGATTAATCGGCAGGTATTAAGGTCTATGTAAGTATATTTAGCAAAGTATTCCGCTGTTTGGGCGCCACGGGGAGTTAAGAGGGGCTTTTGGCGTGTAATGCCCCTCTTGGTGTAGTCGGCACACCGACAATACAACTTGAAAAAAATTAATGAGTCTAAAAAGAATTTAACTGAGTAACTTTAATAAGGTTTTAAGAATTTTTTTATAACTTATTGTCGCGACGACAGGAACATAAAAGAGGAAGTGTTCACCTATTCTGTTACGAAATTATCATTCGGGCTCAACAAAGAACTTGTTATGCTGTAAAAACTCATCTTCTAAGGCATCTAACATTTCTTCACTAATGGCTGTATTACCTTGAATTGGCTGAGATATTTTGTGATTTTCAGCAGCCCAATCACCTAGGTCAATTAACTTACAGCGTTCACTGCAAAAAGGGCGGAAAGTGTTTTCAGGTTGCCAAATAACCTCTTTATTACAGTGGGGGCAAGCTACTTTTAAAGTCATGTTTATCTTTGGTTCTAGGAGTAAATAATAGATCTATTATAAAGAAAAATGAAACGATAAGCTAACAGCGAGATAACTCAAATGTTGCCGATTGATTTGAATAACGACGACCATTTTCTTCGCATAGCAGCATAAAGCGAATTGAATAACGAAATTTATTACCACTGATCGTTGGGTAATGTTTAGAGCCATGAGGAACTTTGATACGAAGTAATAATAGTCCTTCACCATTATCCTGATAAAAGCCACTTTCTGTGTTAATTTCTGTAAATTGACCTCGTTGACGAATGAATTTAAGGATCAAAGACAAGGCACTTTTTATTTGATCTAACAGTTCTAGCCAATCAGTCATTTCTTTGATTAATTTTTGTTGTGATTGGTTTAACCAAAATTGCAATTGTGGCAAATCAAATGTACAACTCCCCCCTTGAATAGCGAAACGTTGTTTAAGGCCAGCTAAAAATTTATCTTCTTTTAGCTGTGTCCATTGGGGGTTGTTATTTTTAAGTTGGCAAATTAATGCAACTGCTTGTTGTAAATTTTGATCAAGTGCAGTTGAGTCTATATCGGGAGCTTGTGACCAAATGACTAGATTTTGTTCAAGCTTTTCCATATCTTTAATTAGATCACCGCGGATATCATTTCTATCCAAAGTATCAATAATCGCAAATAAAGCATTGAAAAAAACGTTGTGTGTTGTTTTTATATCGCATTCTAAACAATCAGCAGTTTGAGCAAATAATTGCTCAAGTTTGAGGTAACTGCGGATACGCTCATTAAGCGGATGTTCGTATAAAATCGCTGTCATAACAACACGTTGAAATGTAAATTAGATCTATACTACCCATAGATAGCGTAAATGGCTATTAGAATTAATAAAAAAGATTAAAAAACAAGCTATTGACGATGATTATTTTCGTTTATTGCAAGTTTAATATACATCTTATGTAGCTTAGTCACTTGTTTTTTAATGAAATCTAGATCTGTTCTTTCATTATTAATAATATCATCTGCTTTCGCTATTCTTTGTTCACGTGGAATTTGGCTGGCAATAATACGTTTTATTTCTTGTTTATTACTTAGATCACGTTTAGTTACTCTGAATACTTGAGTATCTTCATTAATATCAATAACTAAAACACGGTTAACTAGGTGGTGAAGGTTGTTTTCAATAAGTAAAGGTGCAACTAACAGGCAATATTGACTTGTTGTAGCATTTATTTGCTCAAGGATTGATTGCCTTATTAATGGATGAAGTAACTCATTAAGCCATTCTTTCTTTTTCTGGTCACTGAAAATAATGGTGCGTAATAATGAACGGTTTAGCTGCCCTGATTTGGAAACTATACTTTCACCAAAATATTGGATTATTTTTTGTAAAGCAGGTTTTCCCAGTTCAACAACCTCACGGGCGACAATATCGGCATCAACTACATCAATATTCAATTGCTCAAATAGTTTGGCAATGGTGGTTTTACCACTGCCAATTCCACCGGTAAGGCCAACGATGAACGTTGCATTATTTTTAGGAATGTATTCTGTCGACATAAGTGCTGATGTTTATTTTTTATAGTTTACATAAGATAGTTTAATTTTTTTACTTTAAACAAGAGAGTTTAAATACCAAGACCAAATAGGTTCACCCCACAATAAGGTTATCCAGCCTGCAATGGCAAGGTAAGGACCAAAAGGGATTGCTTGTTCTCTGTTTTGTTTTTTAAGCACGATCATTGATATGCCGATAATTGCGCCAACGACAGAGGCCATTAATATTAATAACGGTAATAATTGCCAGCCAAGCCATGCGCCAAACAATGCCAGTAATTTAAAATCACCATGACCCATGCCATCTTTTCCTGTGACTAATTTGAATATCCAAAAAACACTGAATAAACTCATATAGCCAACAACGGCGCCAATAACCGCACTTTCTAGAGGTACAATTAAACCATTAATATTGATCAACAAACCAAGCCATAATAACGGCAACGTAATTTGATCAGGTAACAGCATATGGTCATAGTCAATTAATGTTAAACAAATAAGACCCCAAGTTAATATCAAAATAAAGAGTGTATTAAGGCTTACACCATAATGCATGGCGATGATCAAACTTAATCCGGCAGTAGCTGCTTCAATGAGCGGATAACGAATAGAAATACTATTTTTACATTGGCTGCATTTGCCACGTAAAAATAACCAGCTAATTATGGGGATATTTTCATAAAAGCGAATGCTGTGTCCACAATGAGGACAAGTAGAGTCGGGTTTCGATAGAGAAATAACGGTATTGTTAGTCTTTGGTGAATCAGCTTCTTCTTTATCTACGGGCACATCGGCTAGCTCATCAGCTAGGAACTCACGACATTCTTTATACCAGCCTTGCTCAAGAATTTTAGGCAAACGATAAATAACAACATTTAAAAAACTGCCAATCATTAATGAAAATATGACAACAGTGCTATAAAAGAAGTTAGGGAAAGCCTCAAAGGCGGTGATTACATCATTAAACATCAAGTTACTCTATTTATTATTATTATTTTTTATTATAAATTTAAACATGGAAATTATGAGCTCAACGCCATACTTAAATAATTGCACCAATTTGAAATATTGGTAAATACATCGCGATAATTAGGCCGCCAATGACTACACCTAATACTGCCATAATCAGAGGCTCTAATAAACTGGTCAGTGAATCAACAGCATTATCTACTTCGGCTTCATATACATTGGCAACTTTTGCCAACATATCATCAACGGCGCCAGACTCTTCACCAATTGCGACCATTTGAATAACCATAGGAGGAAATAAGTTACAGTTACGCATCGCCAAATTCATTTGCATACCAGAAATAACCTCGGCTTTAATTTCTAAAATGGCATCTCTAAAAACGGCATTACCCGATGCACCAGCAGCTGATTGTAATGCATCAGGTAAAGGTACTCCTGCGGCAAAGGTCGTTGATAAGGTGCGGGCAAAACGCGCCACCGTCGCTTTTTCCAATAAACTGCCGATAACCGGAATTTTTAAAATGTTTTTATCAACATTATCCCTAAACTTTTGACTATTTCGATGCGCTCTTTTAAATAACCATATTGCACCGAATATACCCGCTAACCCTAAATACCAATAGGCTTGCATAAATTCAGATATTTCTAATACAAGTTGGGTAAATGGGGGGCGTTCGGCGCCAAATCCGGCAAAAATTTCGGCAAAAACGGGCACTACAAAAATTAATAATATTGAGGTAACTACGCCAGCAATCAATAATACCGCAATTGGATAAGTCATCGCTTTTTTAATTTTTGCCTTAAGTGCTTCAGATTTTTCTTTAAAAGTAACAATACGATCAAAAATAGTTTCAAGAGCACCAGATTGTTCACCTGATTGCACTAAATCACAATAAAGGTCATCAAAATAAAGGCGATGTTCACGTAAACATTCTGATAAAGGAATACCAGATTGTAATTTATTGCCTATCTCAGCCAATAACTTTTGCATGCGGCCATTGTCATGCCCTTTTCCTATCATCTCGATAGTTTGTACGAGAGGAACACCTGCTCCTAACATTGTGGCTATTTGCCTGGTAATAACCGCAATATCACCGGGTGTTATTTTCTTCTCACCACTCATACCAAATAAAGGTTTCGCTTTTTTCTTAATTTTCCCGGGAGTAACACCTTGTTTGCGTAATTGCGCTTTAAGTGCCATTTGATTAGGAGCAGATAGCTCACCACTTATCTTTTTACCTTTGCGATTTACTCCTTGCCAACTATAAACATCTAATGCCTGTGGCTTTGGTGTTTTAATTTTTTTGGTACTTGATAAAGCCATTGTTTCACCTGACATTGGAAGAAAAATATAATTTTATTAGAGGGTATTAAGTATTAAACAAATATTAGACTAATGTTATGGTAATTGGTAGTTAAGTCATTGCAATTGATAGTAATTAAAAATTGCACTTGTAAGTTAAGTTAAGCGTTTGTAATTCTGTTGATTTCTTCTAAGCTGGTGATGCCAGACATTGCCTTAATTAATCCTGATTGACGAAGGTTATTGTAACCCTCTTTTTGACATTGCTTTGCAATATCAAGGGAATTACCACCTTCCATAATAATACTAGAGATTGTTGGACTTATTTTAATGACTTCATAAATACCAACTCGTCCTTTGTAGCCCTTAGTACATTGCTCACAACCGACTGCTTTAAAGAGTTTTATGTCTCTAAGCTGTTCGGCTAAAAAACCTTGTTCTAATAATTCTGTTTCAGGGATAATATCTTCAGTTTTGCATTTCATGCATAATCGTCGCGCAAGGCGTTGCGCAATGATAATGGTTACCGAACTAGCAACGTTATAAGCAGGTACACCCATATTTAATAAACGATTTAGTGTTTCTGCAGCTGAATTGGTATGTAGAGTTGATAATACTAAATGCCCTGTTTGTGCCGCTTTAATGGCTATTTCAGCAGTTTCTAAATCACGAATTTCACCGACCATCACAATATCGGGATCTTGCCGTAAAAAGGAACGTAAGGCTTTGGGGAAGGTTAGACCTGTTCTAACATTAATTTGTACTTGGTTAATACCGTCGAGGTTAATTTCTACCGGGTCTTCTGCAGTTGAAATATTACGTTCAGGAGTATTTAAAATATTTAAACCGGTATACAAAGATACGGTTTTCCCTGAACCTGTTGGTCCGGTAACTAAAATCATACCTTGTGGTTGTGCTAACGCATCGGTATATATTTTTTTTTGTTCAGGCTCATAACCAAGCATTTCTATGCCTAACATTGCACTGGATGAGTCTAAAATACGCATCACAATTTTTTCGCCCCACATGGTGGGTAGAGTACTGACACGAAAATCGATAGATTTCTTCTTAGATAGCGCAAGCTTTATACGACCATCTTGTGGTAAACGCCGTTCGGCAATATCGAGTTTTGACATAACCTTTAAACGGGCGGCCATACGTGACGCTAAAGAAATTGGTGGTTTTGCGACTTCGGTTAAAATGCCATCAACTCGAAATCGAATACGATACATTTTTTCATAAGGTTCAAAATGTAAATCAGAGGCGCCTTTTCGGATCGCATCTAATAAAATTTTATTAATATAAACAACAATGGGTGCGTCTTCTTTGCCACCACTTGGTGCATTATCTTCTTCTTTTTTGTCTTCTTGGACATCAATACCGGAAAGTTCATCGGCATCAATATCACTGATATCTAGTGCATCACTCTCATCTTCTAATACTTTTTCAATACATTTTTGTAAGCTAATTTCATCAGTTAGTACCAATTCAGTACTATAACCAGTATTAAATTGAAATTCTTCGAGAGCATCAAGATTAGTGGGGTCTGAAACCGCTATAAATAAAACTTTACCACGTAAAAATAAAGGCAAGGCATTATGTTTATGGATAAGTTTTTCGTTACGGATGCCATCAGGCACAAGAGATGTATCAAATATGGTTAAATCAATATTAGGATAACCAAAGCTTTTTGATAAAACTTTAGCGATACCTTTAGCATTGTAATTTTTGTCTTCAACAAGAAAACGAATAAAGGTTTTTTTTTGCTGTAAAAAATCAGTACTAATCTTTTCTACCAGCTCTAATGGAATTAGGTCATGTTTGGATAACGCTGAGAGCACACTCGACTGTTGGTGACGACCTTTCATAGTTTAGTAGTTTTATTCCGTTAGAGGTAACATCTACAGTGTAACGCATTTTTAGCAAAAAGAGACTGCTAGTTAACCTAAATACCTAATAGCATGGAATAAATATTACTTTATTAGAATGAAAAGTGATTTTTAACGCTATGGGCAGTTTTTAAATGCTTCGCCACTCGAAGCGCATGTCCAAGTAAGATTATTGCCAACAACAACGGATGTTAAAGTGACGGTAACTTGACCATCGGTTGACGTACCTACTAGTGTAGCAGGAGGAGCAGTTTGCTTTGAATGAAAAGCTAAATCTGCAGTTAACTTTTCCCCTGAAAGATTTGCTAAAGCGCTGACTCCTTTAGCTTTTGAAACATAACCTTGATAAGCGGGTAGTGCTACAGTTGCTAAAATACCAATAATAGCAACGACAATCATCAATTCAATAAGGGTAAAACCATAAGAAGCCTGATTGGTCAACTTAAATAGATGCCGTTTCATTAGTATTTCCCTCTATACGTTGATGAAAGTACTGTTGTTTTTAAAACAAAAAACCAGCATTTGCTGGTTTTTTTCAGTTATAGTGAAAATGTTATGGACAATTTTTAAACGCCACTGCACCAGTACCTGATGTGGCACAAGCCCACGTTATAGCACCATTAGCAATAGTTGGTGTCAAAGTTACAGTAACGTTATCTTCCACCATCGATATAGCGATAACGGCAGCTACATTCGCATCTACAGCGTAGGCTTCTTCAATGGTCAACTTCTGTCCATTTAAACCTGCTAAGGCAGCAGCGCCTTTTGATTTAGCTATATAATCTTGATAGGCGGGCAATGCTACCGCTGCCAAAATACCAATTATCGCAACAACAATCATTAATTCAATAAGGGTAAAGCCCTTGCTTTTCTTTAAAGAGCTTACTGAGTTAACTTTATTTAATTTTTTCATAATTCATTTATCCATACATGTTATTACGGGGGCTAACATCATACTGCGACAATTTTTTGCAGATGTAAAATTTTGTTGCAATATAATTCAGTATTTCTTTTATTTGTGCTTATTTTGTGACCACTGCGTGAGTAAAAGGTTAATATTTAACACATTGTTAACCCAGCAATTCACACAAACTAACTATAGTTTACTATTGTTAGACATCAAGTTTAGTTATTAAAAAGGTGAAAAATGTATTTTTAAGGTTATTTTTGAAGCTCATGTCTTAGTTTATGTTATTAAGAGAAGCGCATCGATAAATCAATAGCGTTAACATGTTTAGTAAGTGCACCTACCGAAATATAATCAATCCCTGACTTTGCATAACTCTTGAGGGTTTCGATAGTCATATTGCCAGAAACTTCTAGTTTAGTTCTTCCCTGCGATATTTCTCCAGTAAGCAGTACTGCCTTATCAATCATCTGATGGGAAAAGTTGTCGAGCATGATGATATCTGCAGCAGCGTTCAGTGCTTGCTTTAATTCTTCTAAACTTTCTACTTCAACTTCCACTTTTTTATCTTGATGATTATTTCGCGCGGTTAAAATGGCTTTTTCAATGCCACCACAGGCAGTAATATGGTTCTCTTTAATTAAAAAGGCGTCAAATAAGCCAATACGATGATTAACGCCGCCACCACAAGTGACCGCATATTTCTGCGCACTACGCAAACCTGGCAAGGTTTTTCGAGTATCTAATAATTGTGTATTGGTATCGCTAAGTTGTTTAACGTATTGGCTGGTAATAGTTGCGGTACCAGAAAGCGTCTGTAAAAAATTTAGTGCGGTTCTTTCGCCTGTTAATAGTGTACGGGCGTTACCTGAAAGCTCAAATAAAGTGGTATTAGCACCAACATGTTGGCCATCACTGACAAACCAAGTGATTTTAGTGGCTGGTTGCTTGTGTTGTTGAGTGCTTTGTTGGCTGTTTTTATTAGTTAAGGCATCAAGCTGTCTAAAAACCTCATTGACCCATTCAACACCACAAATGATACATTCATCACGACTGATCACTGTCGCCACAGCACAATGTTCACTTGGGATAAGTTCAGCAGTAATATCTTGGCTATCATTTAAGTCTTCATGTAAAGACCATGCAATTGTTTTAGTGATATCTTGTTGTAACTGTGTAGAAAGCATGTTGTTTTTCTCTAATAAAAGTATAGGGCTATGGATTTTTTTAGGTTATTGTTCACGCAGTATTAACGTTTTACCCGTTTGTTGAAATTCTAATTTTCTTAGGGCGCTCATCCCTAACAGAATTTCATCACTTTGCATTGCCGGATTAATATGAGCATCAATATTATAAAGGAAAATATTACCAATGCTTAGTTGATTTAACCTTGTTTGGTAAACTTTTACTGAACCATTGGCTGTTTGTACACGATAACTACCATTACTTTGTAAATTCAGTTGTTCAGCAATATGTGCAGGGATAGATACTTGTGTTGCACCCGTATCAAGTAAAAAAGTGACACTTTGCTCATTGATTTTACCACGCGTTAGATAATGGCCTTGTCTATTTTGTTTTAAATGAACTTCGGCTTTTCCAGCATCGGAAAGATAAATGTCGGGTTGACTATTAGGATTGTATTGTTGATCTAACATGCCTTGAAAAACAAAAACTAGCAGGGCGATGGCAAGTAACCAAGCAATCCAAACAAAATATTTTCCAATTTTGTTTGTTTGATCGTATTCAGTCATAATGTTATTTACTACTCGTGTTAAGCTTTTGTTATTGTATGACGAATATTGTTATTAGCCAATTGAAGAAAACATTTTTTAAAGCAACTAACCTAGAAGTGCTAGGAATACGTAAAGGCTGGTTACAAAATATTAGCCATCGACCTTCTCCTCATTTTTCTTGTCGCTCTCAAGAGCAAGAAATCAATTTATTAGTTGTACATAATATCTCTTTACCTCCTCGACAATTTGGAGGACCACATATTATCGATTTTTTTCAAGGTAACTTAAATGTTGATGCTGACTCATATTTTAAAGAGATACATCAACTTAAGGTTTCAGCCCATTGCTTGATCGATCGAGAAGGTGTTATTACTCAGTTTGTGAGCTTTAATGATAAAGCTTGGCATGCTGGTGCATCATCATTTAAGGGAAAAGCGCAATGTAATGATTTTTCGATTGGTATTGAGCTAGAAGGAGCGGATGATATTCCTTATACTAATGCACAATATCAGCAATTGATTAACCTAACTTTAGCGCTTGGTAAAAGTTTCCCTGAAATCGTTAAAGATGAATTTGAACATATTGTTGGTCATAGTGATATTGCTCCCGGCAGGAAAACAGATCCGGGAGAAGCTTTTGATTGGAGATGTTTTTACCAATCCCTTAAGCAAGCACTAACCGTTAATCTTAAAGAAAGTAAATAAAGTAAATTTAAAGGAAGAATAGTCATAATGAGTTTAATTAGTTTATTAATAGCGTTGGCAGCCGAACGTTATTTATCTTCAAGTGCATGGCAATTTAATACTTATTATAAATATTACCTTAAGTTGATTAAGCGCAGTAGCTTTGTTGATTCGCCATGGGGTTCGTTAGTTGTGAGCTATGTTGCGATATTTATTCCGGTGATTGCCTGTTATTTATTACTCGACTTGGTTGATGATGGATTATTGAACCTGATTGTTTCAACCGTTGTACTGATTGTCTGTTTTGGCTGTATTACCACACGTGATAAATATAAAAACTATTTAAAAGCCGCTTTTCGAGGTGAAACAACAACTTGTGAATTGCATCATCAGCAGCTTCAGCAAGATAAAAACATTACTGATATGAGTTTTGGCCAGTTACTTGTATGGCTCAATTATCGCTATTTCATTGCTATTATGATCTTTTTTGTTTTATTTGGTGCACCGGGTGCTTTGTTTTATCGGTTATTAACCACACTGAATGAAGGTAATACTTTAGAGGAATTAGAGATTGCTGATGAGGTGGCACAATCTACCAAGCAGTTTCAATTTTGGCTAGATTGGTTACCCGTGCGTATTGTTGCTTTTGGTTATATGTTAGTAGGGCACTTTTCTAAAGCTATGCCTATTTGGTTAGAAAGTTTATTTGATGTCACTAAAATGCCTCATCAATTGTTAATTAGTGTCGCTGAGAAATCTGAAGACTTTATGGTTGATGCAGATGACTGTACCGCAGAGCCATGTTTGTTAGTGCGTTTAGCTAAAAGAACGTTATTATTGTGTTTAGCGGTTATTGCGATACTTGTTCTTACGGGCGTTTTAACTTAATTATTATCTAATTTTTTAAAGCGGTATACGTCCATGTATAGCGCTTTCTCATTTGTTATTTTCAATGGCCTCATAAATAAATTGAAGCTCTATTCATTGACTCTCATCAATTCTTAGCTATGTTCTATTTACAAAAGACGTTTTTTTTGGTATTTTTACACCACTTTTGAAATGGTAATACCAATTTACCTTTATAGTTTTGTTATGTTTTTATTCTATTGTAGTATCTTCATTAGTAATGAAAATATAACGTTTTACCTATGATTTACGAGATAAACTTTAACTATGACGCTATCAGGCATTAAAAAACCAGTAAAACAGACCAAGTTGTCTGATGTAATTTTACACCAACTGGAAACTTTGATCCTTGAAGGGAGTCTTGAGGCTGGGGAAAAGTTACCGCCTGAGCGTGAACTGGCGAAGCAATTTGATGTTTCTCGTCCATCATTACGTGAAGCTATTCAAAAATTAGAAGCTAAAGGTTTGGTTACTCGACGCCAAGGTGGCGGAACGTTTGTCAGTAAACAAATATTGTCGGGTTTATCTGATCCTCTATTTGAATTGATGTCACAAAGTAATGAATCTCAATTTGATTTATTAGAGTTTCGCCATGGTATTGAGGGCATGTCTTCTTATTACGCGGCAATGCGTGGTACAAAATCTGATTTTGATGAAATTCAAAAAAAACATGACAACATTGGCAACGCCCAACTAGAAAGTAATTTGCGTTTAGAAGCCGAAGCCATCTTTGATTTTTACCTTGCCATATGTGCAGCTTCACATAATGCAGTGACTTTACATTTGGCGCGCAGTATGTCGAGTTTGTTGATTGATAATATAGAACAAAACTTAACTGTTTTAGCTAAACGTCCCGATATATTTGCGCAAATGGCGGAATTTAGAAAGCGTTTGTTAGACGCTATTATTAGTGGTCAGCCACAAAAAGCTTGGGGGGCAAGCCATCGCCACCTTGCTTTTATTGAAGAAACATTATTAAAAATGACCCAAGAAAATAGTCGTATGGAAAGATCGATGCGCAGAATGCAACGTAGTGAATATTAATGGCACGGCTCTGTGTCGCTATCTATGTCACGGTGTGACGGCTTTAAGTTTTTGAATTTATAATATAAAACAGAATAAAAATTAAAAATAGTAGTTCTCAATAAATACTATCGAGAATAAAGAATTAACATAATGCCACGCTGTGACTCATATTGAGATGCGTAGCAAACCTATTAACTATTGGAGACTAAGTAATTATGTCTGAACTCCCAAATATTGATTTAGATTCACAAGAAACCCAAGAGTGGTTGGAATCTATGGATTCTATTTTGGAAAATGAAGGTCCAGATCGCGCACACTTCATTTTAGAAAAGCTTATTGACCGTGCTCGTCGCAGCGGTACTCATCTGCCATTTGATGCCAAAACAGCTTATGTAAATACTATTCCTCCAGGGCAAGAACCTAATATGCCGGGTGACCAAACCATTGAAGCGCGCATTCGTGCTGCAATTCGTTGGAATGCTTTAGTGTTAGTACTTCGAGCATCTAAGAAAGATTTAGACCTTGGTGGCCATATTGGTAGTTTCGCTTCATCCGCTATGCTTTACGATGTTGGTTTTAATCACTTCTTCAGAGCGGCTTCTGAAAAAGATGGTGGCGATTTTATTTTCGCTCAAGGCCATATATCTCCGGGGATTTATGCTCGTGCTTTTATGGAAGGACGTTTAACTGAATCGCAAATGGACAATTTCCGTCAAGAGTGTGACGGTAAAGGTTTATCTTCTTATCCTCATCCACATTTGATGAAAGACTTCTGGCAATTTCCAACAGTTTCTATGGGTTTAGGTCCATTACAAGCTATTTACACTGCGCGCTTCCTTAAGTATTTAACCGATCGCGGCATTAAAGATTGTTCAGCTCAACGTGTTTACTGTTACTTAGGTGACGGTGAAACTGATGAGCCGGAATCATTAGGTGCTATTGGTTTAGCTTCGCGTGAAGGATTAGACAATTTAACATTTGTTGTGAACTGTAACTTACAACGTCTTGATGGTCCTGTTCGTGGTAATGGCAAAATTATTCAAGAACTTGAAGGTACTTTCCGTGGTGCTGGCTGGGAAGTTGTTAAAGTTATTTGGGGTTCATACTGGGATGCACTAATTGCCCGTGATACTTCAGGTAAACTTTTACAGCTTATGGAAGAAACGGTTGATGGTGAATACCAAAACTGTAAAGCGAAAGGTGGCAAGTACACCCGTGAAAATTTCTTTAATAAATATCCTGAAACAGCGGCACTGGTGGCTAACATGTCAGACGAAGATATTTATCGCTTAAATCGTGGTGGCCATGATCCAGTTAAAGTTTACGCCGCTTACAAAAAAGCGATGGAAACTAAAGGTCGTCCTACCGTAATTTTAGCTAAAACGGTTAAAGGTTTTGGTTTAGGTGCTTCAGGTGAAGCGTTAAACATTGCCCATAACGTTAAGAAAATGGATGTAGAAGCGATAAAACATTACCGTGATCGTTTTAACATGCCAATTAACGATGATGAAATTGCTGATTTACCTTTCTATCGATTCCCAGAAGACAGCGAAGAGTTCAAATACATGAAAGCCCGTCGTGAAGCTTTAGGCGGCTCTTTACCTGCTCGTCGTGTAGAAGCCGACGAAACGTTAGAAATTCCACCACTTAAAGTGTTTGATGCCATTTTAAAAGGCTCTGGTGATCGTGAAGTTTCTTCAACGATGACTTTTGTTCGGGTATTAAATGCCTTATTAAAAGATAAAAAAATTGGTAAGCGTATTGTGCCAATTATCCCTGATGAAGCGCGTACTTTTGGTATGGAAGGTTTATTCCGCCAAGTAGGTATTTACGCTAATGAAGGACAAAAATACATTCCACAAGATGCTGACCAAGTTGCATATTATCGTGAAGATAAAAAAGGTCAGGTTTTACAAGAAGGTATTAATGAATTAGGCGCTATGGCGTCTTGGGTTGCTGCAGGTACGTCATACTCAACGTGTAATGCGACGACTATTCCTTTTTATATTTACTACTCAATGTTTGGTTTTCAACGTGTCGGCGATTTAGCCTGGGCTGCTGGCGATAGCCAAGCAAAAGGGTTCTTGTTAGGTGCTACTGCGGGTCGTACAACCTTGAACGGTGAAGGTTTACAACATCAAGATGGTCATTCACATGTTCAAGCGGGTTTAATTCCGAACTGTGTAACATACGATCCAACGTATGGCTATGAGATTGCAGTAATTGTTCGTGATGGTTTACGTCGTATGTATGAAAATAACGAAAACATTTTCTACTACATGACCTTGATGAACGAAAACTATAAACATCCTGCACTGCCAGATAGTAAAGATATTGCTGATGAAATTATTAAAGGTATATATAAACTTGAAACAGTAAATATCAAAGGCACGAAAAAAGCAAAAGCTAACGTTCAGTTAATGGGTTCAGGCACTATCTTGGAAAAAGTACGTGAAGCAGCACAAATTTTAAGTGCTGATTATGGTATTTCAAGTGATGTTTATTCGGTAACCTCATTTAACGAATTAACACGTGACGGTCAAGATGTAGCACGTTGGAATATGCTTCACCCAGAAAGTGAGCAAAAACAAGCCTACATTTCTTCTGTTATCACTAAAGAAAAAGGTCCAGCAATTGCGGCAACTGATTATATTAAAAACTATTCAGAGCAAGTTCGTGCTTACATTGACACTGAATACCGTTGTTTAGGTACAGATGGTTTTGGTCGCAGTGATAGCCGCGCAAATTTACGTACTCACTTTGAAGTGAATGCGGCTTACATCGTTGTTGCAGCATTATATGAGTTAGCTAATCGTGGTGATGTAGAACGCTCAATCGTAACGACAGCAATTAAACGTTTCGATATCGACACTGAAAAACTTAACCCACTTTACGCTTAATAAGGCTCGGAGAATTAATATGTCAGATAGTCAAAAAATTCTAGTCCCTGATGTTGGTGGCGATGAAGTTGAAATTATAGAAATATGTTTTGCGGTTGGTGATTCAATTGAAGCAGACGAAGGTATTGTTACCGTTGAAACTGATAAAGCGTCAATGGATATTCCAGCACCCTTTGCCGGAAAATTATCAGCATTGTTGGTCAGTGTTGGCGATAAAATTAAAGAAGGTGATGTTATTGCTGAAATGACATCATCAACGATAGGTGCAGAAGAACCAGCTGCAATTGTAGAACCTACTCCAGATGTAATACCTGCATCGGTTGCTGCACCTATTGCTGTCGAGGCTCCTGTCGCTTCAACTGCTACTGAAAGTGAAATCATTGATATTGCTGTTCCAGATATTGGTGAAGACGGCGAAGTGGAAGTTATTGATGTCATGGTGAATGTTGGTGATGTGATCGAAGTAGAAGATGGTTTGATCACCTTAGAAACAGACAAAGCGACCATGGATGTTCCATCATCACATGCAGGTACTGTTAAAGAAGTATTTGTCAGTATTGGTGGCAAAGTAAAGCAGGGGTCTATTGTTATAAAGCTTGAAACATCAAGTGGCGCCCCTGTTGAAGTCGTTTCTGCGCCGGTAGCGGAAAAAGTTGTTGAAGCACCAAAGGCTAAGCCAGCGCCAGTGGCAAAAGCTGCACCTGTTCCACATCATCCACAAGCGGGTAAAGTGACTTCATCTGGTAGCATTTATACTTCGCCATCAATTCGTCGTATTGCACGTGAATTTGGTGTTGATTTAACCAAAGTAAAAGGCACCGGTAATAAAGGACGTATTTTAAAAGAAGATGTGCAATCTTACGTTAAATACGAACTTTCTCGCCCTAAAGCAAATGCAGGTAGTTCTGTTGCTGCTGGCGAAGGCGGTTTGCAAGTTGTTAGCACTAGAGTTATTGATTTCTCTAAATTTGGTGAAATTGAAACTAAAGCGCTAACACGAATTCAAAAAATATCAGGACCATTTTTACATCGTAACTGGGTGACTATTCCACATGTTACGCAATTTGATGAAGCTGATATCACTAATGTTGAAGCGTTCCGTAAAGAACAAAATGTTATTTGTGAAAAGAAAAAGCTAGGTTTTAAAATTACACCGTTAGTGTTTATTTTAAAAGCAGCAGCAGATGCTTTACGTGAATTCCCAGCATTTAATTCAAGCTTGAGTGAAGATGGCGAAAGTCTAATTTTGAAAAAGTACATTCACATTGGTGTAGCGGTTGATACGCCAAACGGTTTAGTTGTTCCCGTAGTACGTGATGTTGATCAAAAAGGTATTCACCAGTTATCACGTGAATTACTTGAGATTAGTCTTAAAGCACGTGAAGGAAAATTAAAAGCAACTGATATGCAAGGTGGTTGTTTCACTATTTCAAGCTTGGGTGGTATTGGCGGTACAGCATTTACCCCTATTGTTAATGCACCCGAAGTGGCGATATTGGGTGTTTCAAAATCTGAAATGAAGCCTAAATGGAATGGTAAGGATTTTGAGCCTAAACTTATGTTGCCATTATCAATGTCATACGATCATCGTGTTATTGATGGTGCACTAGCGGCACGTTTTACTGTGCATTTAGCGAGTGTAATGTCTGATATTAGACAATTAATACTTTAATTGTTATTTATTGAATGAATAGTAGGTCGATACGAGCGTAGTGAGGCTCGACAAATGTTTAGCTAAGCATTTGTCGATGTTTATCTCGACCTACAAATTCAGGCGATTTAAAGTTGGCGATTTTTTTCTACAGAGAGTAAAATCGCCAGCAGAATTATTAATAAGCTGTAATAAGCAAATCAACAAGCAAATCAACAAGTAAATGATAAAGCTTAAAAATGAAGCTTTATCATCATAAAAATTAAATTTGAGGTAAGCATGAGTAACGAAATTAAAACTCAAGTAGTAATATTAGGTGCAGGCCCTGGCGGTTATTCAGCAGCATTCCGTGCAGCTGATTTAGGCCTAGATGTGGTATTAGTAGAAAGTCGTGAAACATTAGGTGGCGTTTGTTTAAATGTCGGTTGTATCCCATCTAAAGCATTACTTCACGTAGCTAAAGTCATTGACGATGCCGCGGCAATGGCATCTCACGGTGTTACTTTTGGGCAACCTGAAATTGATTTAGACAAAATTCGCAGCTGGAAAGACAGTGTTACTGCACAGCTTACTGGTGGTTTATCTGGTATGGCAAAAAGCCGTAAAGTGACCACTGTATACGGTTATGGTAAATTTACTTCAGATAAAACGATTGTTGTTGAAGGCAATGATGGCGAAACAACCACTATCAGTTTTGATAATGCCATTATTGCGGCAGGTTCATCAGTGGTTAACTTACCCTTTATTCCAATGGATGACCCACGTGTTATTGATTCAACTGGCGCATTAGAGCTTAAAGACGTTCCAAGCGAGATGTTAGTTTTAGGTGGCGGTATCATTGGTCTAGAAATGGGTACGGTATATTCTGCGTTAGGTTCTAATGTTTCTGTTGTTGAGTTTGCTGACCAGTTAGTGCCAGCTGCAGATAAAGATATTGTTAGAATTTACACCAACTACAACAAGAAAAAATTCAACATTATGTTGTCTACTAAAGTTGTTGCGGTTGAAGCGAAAGATGACGGTTTATACGTTACTTTTGAAGGTAAAAAAGCACCAGCTGAAGCAATACGTTACGACAAAATTTTAGTTGCTGTTGGCCGTAAGCCAAATGGTCACTTAGTTGCTGCTGATAAAGCCGGCGTAAATGTTGATGAGCGTGGTTTCATTAACGTTTCTAAAGAATTACGTACTAATGTTTCTCATATTTTCGCTATCGGTGATGTTGTTGGTCAACCGATGCTTGCGCATAAAGCGGTTCATGAAGCACATTGTGCAGCTGAAGTAATTTCAGGTAAAAAACATGAGTTTGACCCTCGTTGTATCCCTTCTATTGCTTATACTGATCCAGAAATGGCTTGGGTTGGTGTTACTGAAGCCGAAGCAAAAGAGCAAGGTTTAAACATTGAAGTGGCTAACTTCCCATGGGCTGCTTCTGGCCGTGCTATCGCTTCAGCACGTACTGAAGGCAAAACTAAGATGATCTTCGAAAAAGAAACGGGTCGTGTTCTTGGTGGTGCTATTGTTGGTATTAATGCTGGCGAAATGTTGGGTGAAATCTGTTTAGCGGTTGAAATGGGCGCTGATGCAGAAGATCTAGCTTTAACGATTCATGCTCACCCAACGTTGAACGAATCTATTGGCTTAGCGGCTGAGATCTTTGAAGGTTCAATTACTGACTTACCTAATGCTAAAGCGGTAAAGAAAAAGAAGTAAAATAATCTGATAGAGCTTATCGAGTTATGGAAAAAAACCAGTTACTGATGTGACTGGTTTTTTTATGTACACGATGTACGGTATGTCATGGTCACATGGATGTGAAGGAATGGCGATGTACAGGATGTACGGTCATGATTTTAGTTCCAGACAAATCATAAGTACCTCCATCCATGGAGGCAATGTCATGGTCACATGGATGTGAAGGAATGACGATGTACAGAATGTGCGGTTTATTTGTAGATCGAGGTTTGCCTGTAGGACATAGGTACTTAGGTTATGTCGGGAACTTATAACCTGCACCTCGACAAGTATTTAGACAAGTATCTCGATTTAATTGACCAGTTTAGGTTAAGTTAAGTTAATTTAAGTAAAGTTAAGTTAAGTTAAGTCTAAATTTTAATGACTCACTACTCGATTACGCCCAGCCTCTTTAGCCTCATATAATGCAGTATCTGCATCAATAAGATAGTCTGTTATGGTTTTATCATTGGCAGAATTATCAGTAAAACTAATGCCAAAACTTGCACTGATTTGTTGGTGGAGTCCCAAAGTAGCAGTGTCATATTTATATATACATTCTCTAAGCAGATTAAGTTTATCAATGGCTATTTGTTTGGTATCACCAACCACCACAATCATAAACTCTTCACCGCCCATCCGACAAAAAATATCATCTTTTGATAATAATGCATTTGTTGTTGCAACTGTGGCTTGAATGACTTTATCTCCGACATCATGTCCGTAGGTATCGTTAATGTTTTTAAAACGATCGAGATCCATCATCGCAATGCCAATTACGTATTTGTTACTTTTATCTCTGTTTCTTCTTAATATATTAGTGGCCTTTCTTAAACCGGCACGTCGATTATTGATACCGGTTAGGCTATCGGTATTGGCAAGTTTCTTAACTTTTTTAAGTAAGCAAATTAACCAAATGACCAGTACTAAAAAGAGCACAATAACTATGGATAAAGCGTACAAATATATATTTTTGGTAATAATCAGTTCGTTTGATGCTGATATCTTTTGTTGCTGAGAGACATTACTTTTTGCCAAAGCGTCAAATACTTTTATTTGTTGATCAGCATTAGCAACAATATGAGAGCGTTCTACACGTTTTTGGCCTTGTTGGTCATCAAAGTTAACGACGCGGTTAATTAACCTTTTACTGCTTCTATAAAGTGCTTCTATATCACCACGTTGATATAGAATATCGATTTTTGCATTGTCGATATCAAATAATCCATATTGGTCGTTTTTAGCAAGATAGAATTTTTCTGCTTGAGCTATCAATATTGCTGCTTCATTAAATTCTTTTATTTTAATAAGTGCTTGCGCCAATAAAACTTTAATCGCCACAGCTTCAGGCTCAGCGGTTAAAATTATCCGAGAATTTTCAATGGTATCTTCAAACTTGCCAATATCGTAACTGATAAAAGCAAGGCTTGAAATTATATCCAAATATCGGTCATGGTTTTTATCGATAGTGCCTTCTTTAATGAGTTTACTTAAATGCTGATAGCCTTTAATAGGTTCACCTTGCATTGCCATAATTCTCGATTCTAATTTAATCGTCGAGATTAAAAAATTGTTTACATTTAGCTTTTTTGCTTCCAAAACAACAGCTGCTAAGGTCTGTTTAGCGCCATCAATATTGCCAATATTGATATAAAGTTCAGTAATTTGATGAAGCATTTCTAGTGCATAGTAATATTCTTCGAGTTGTAGCCACTCATTTCTATTTTGTAGCGCCGTATCTAAAGCTAGATCGGTAATTCCTTTAAAAAGGTAAGCATAATGAAGCATTCGATTATAATAGGCATTTAATCGATTATCATTACTTGCTATAACTGCTTGCTCCATACCTTCTAAGTGCGATAAAAATAAATTGTAGTCATCTGTGGTGATATATAAACCTGTTGCTAATAGCTGTTTCCAAGCTTTTTTATTAGTAATGTCTTTTGATAACAAAGCATTGGATTGTGACAAAATTTCTTGGGCTAAATCAATATTAAAATTTAATATCGCCGTATCCATACTAAGGAAGAGCCAACGTATGATTTGGAAATTACTTGCCGAGTTAATTTGTGGATGTAAGTTTTGAAGTAATGGAATTGCCGACTTTACATCTTTATGAATTAAATACTCTGCATGATTTAATTCTTCAGTTAATGTATTGGCATTGATAGATAAAAACGACAAAGTAAAAAACAATACAATTATATTCTTAGAGATGGATAGTGGTTTTAGCATGTTTTAATATCGTTTATTCGTATAATATGTTGAGGTTTATACCTTTAGTATAGGTTAACTTCCTTATACATTAGAGTTTTTATTTAGGAGAATACGTGTTATCAGATCAAAAAAAATTAAGTGAAGCCATTAATCAAATCATGCCCTTCGGTAAATACGCAGGCAGAAAATTATTACAATTGCCAGAACCTTACTTAGTTTGGTTTAATGGTAAAGGATTTCCAGAAGGAAAATTAGGTCAACAATTAGCATTAATGTATGAAGTTAAACTGAATGGTTTAGAAGAAATGCTACAACCGCTTTTAAAAAGGTAATCAATTTTCTGAGGTAATGATTTAATTAATTTTAAAAGCGTCATGCAAAAAATTGATTAAATCATTTTTTCATAATAATTTCGTTTTTAGCATGCTTAGATATATGTCGAAATGCTAACAAGCTGTTTTGTTAGACATAAGCAAAATTATTATTTTAATCTTATACCATTTATTGTTTAAACTATTATTGTTGGGGGGTTATCGCTTGCTTTACGTCCACAATTACTCTTAAATGAGTTGTCGACTGTAGTTAAGTTTCGACCGCTAGATAAAATTTATATCGATAATTATCAAATGGTTAAGAGGTTAAGTTCATGAGAAGACAGAAAAGAGATCGATTAGGAAGAGCGCATTCAAATGGTTATCAAGCAGGCCTAGCGGGTAAAGCAAAAGAAAAATGTCCGTATCAAAATATAAATGCTAAATCTGAATGGTTAGGTGGTTGGCGAGAGGCGCTAACCGATAGAAGTACGGGGTTATTTAAATAGTTAAGAGCGTTAAAAAAGTTGTAAAAGGAAGGCCTTTAATTTTATAGATTAAAGGCCTTTTATGGTCAGAAAGTACGGTCAATTTGTAGGCCGATGTTTGCCTGTAGGACATAGGTACTTAGGTTATGTCAGGAACATATAACCTGCACCTCGACAAAGCGGACAGTCTTAAGAGGGTGTCCCACATACCTCACAATTTGGTTGCTTTTTAATATTAAATTGCTGCCATTGATTAGATAAGCCATCAAACAAGTTAAGTTGATTGATATGAATAGTATTATTGGTGAGTAGTTTAATTGCTTGTAATGATTGCATACCGGCGATAATCGCCAATACAGGACCCATAATACCAATGGTTTGACAGTTATTTACGGGCGCTTTTTCACTAGATGGAAAAAGGCAATGATAACATGCACTTTCAGGATTTCTTGGGTCGACAACCAGTTGTTGACCATCAAAACCTATTGCTGCACCGATAATTAATGGAATTGAATGCTCAATACATTTCTGATTAATTAAGTAACGAGTAGTTATGTTGTCAGTACAATCAAGAATTACATCAACTTGTGGAAAATAATAATCACAAAGCTCTTCATCTAGCATTTCATCGATAACTTCAATATTAACATCGCTGTTATTTTGTTGAAGCTTTTCTGCGGCAACATCTACTTTATTGTCACCAACATCATTTTCATTAAATAATACTTGTCGTTGTAAATTGCTAATATCGATTTGATCGCCATCAGCAATCAGTAATTTACCAATACCCGCCGCAGTCAAATAAAGCGCAACAGGATTACCTAAGCCACCCATACCAACAATAAGTACATTGGCATTACGTAGTGCTACTTGACCTTGCTCTCCAATCTTTTTGAGCATGATTTGTCGGCTGTATCTAAGTTGTTCTTGCTGCGTGAGCATAATAGTTAGCTATCCCCATTATCTAAAGTGTGTACTGCACTTGCTTTAAATTGAATATAAATTTCATCATCAACTTTTAGCACTAACCGTTTTGTTGACCACAAGCTAATTTGCACATAAAAAACTTGTTGTTGGCACTGCACGGTAACCAGAGTAGTTCTTTGTTGTGCTGATATATCGGTAATTTTTGCAGCAAGGTGATTTACAATAGAGCTACCCGAGTGTTCATGTTTGGTAATACTGATATCACTGGCAAAAATAAAACAGCGTAGGTGTTTGGGTTGATCTGTTTTAGTACTATCCTCGGTTATATTTTTGGTGATGTATTGTTCTAGCAAAGGTAAATATATTTCCTGATCATTATTTAATTGCAGGCTGGTTAAACCATAATCTACCAAATGCTTTTTAATTGGCAACGATAAACTGGTTTGTTGGTGTATGGTGCCACCATTGTTAAGTTGATGAATAACCTGATGGATATTACCAAAGTGGCTCACTTTTCCTGAGTTAAGTACTAATAAATTATCAGCAAGTTGTTGTAGTTCAGCCAAACTATGACTGACATAATACATTGGAATGTTTAATGTTTTTTGTACCTTATTCAATAAGGATAACATTAACGATTTATTCTGTTTATCTAACGCACTTAGTGGTTCGTCTAGCAATAATAGCTCAGGCTCCGCGAGTAAAGCTCTTGCCAGCGCTACGCGTTGTTGTTCGCCGCCTGAAAGCTGAGTGACTTTTTTATCTATAAGTACTGTTAAGTCAGTTAGTTCGATAATATCCTTGATATTTAATTGCGGATTTTTACATCTATTAATCGCAAAAAGTAAATTACCTTCAACCGTTAAATGTGGAAATAAGCGACTGTCTTGGAAAACAAGGCCAATATTGCGTTGCTCAGCTTTAATAAAATAATTTGTTTCACTGTTAAAAATCATTTTTTCTTTGCATATTATCGTACCTTGAGCATTTTGGGTTAAACCTGCAATAACCCTTAGTAAGGTCGATTTTCCTGAACCTGAATGACCAAAAATTCCTGTTATTCCTGTCATCGGCAATTGTCGTTCAATGGTTAAGTTGAAAGGATCGTAATTAACTGAAATGTTTAAATTTAAATCACTCATATTACGTTCTATCCGTTGGGCGTTGATAATTTAAAAGATAAATGAGTGCTAATAAAATAACTGAGCCAACTAATAAACTTAAGGCAAGCGCATGAGCTTTGGCATAATTGAATGCTTCAACGTGATCAAATAATGCGATTGATAAAACACGTGTTTCACCGGGGATATTTCCGCCAATCATTAATACCACACCAAACTCCCCAACCGTATGAGCAAAACCTAAACTTGCAGCCGTAATAAAACTTGCCTTGGTGATGGGTAATACGATATGAAAAAAACGGTCTAAAGGGCCAGCGCCAAGCATTTTACCCGCTTCAAGCACATCATTACCGAGCTGCTCAAAAGCTTTTTGTAATGGCTGAACAACAAAAGGTAGGGAGTATAATACTGAGCCAATAACGATTGCGGTAAAACTAAAAGCAAGTTGTTGACCCGTAAGTTCTTGCCAAATTTTTCCGGGTAAATACTGAGGTGATAAAGCTAGTAACAGATAAAAACCAATCACGGTTGGCGGTAATACCAGGGGTAAGGCAACAAGAGCTTCAATGAATACTTTATAGCGAGAACGCATTTGGGCTAAATACCAAGCCAGTGGTGTACCAATTAATAATAAAATAAGTGTAGTGACAGCAGCCATCTTTAACGTGGTGATTAAGGCAAGTAAGTCAGGATTTTGTACAATCATTAATGACTCGGCATACTAGTAAGTTTCATTGGTTTTTTGTTTTATTTTAGCGTAACCATATTTCATCAGCTGTTTTTGTATAGGTTCACTTAATAAAAAGCGAGTAAATTTCTGAGCATTTTCAACTTGTTTACTGCGCTTTAAAATTACCAGCTGTTGTTTAATGGCTTGGTAATATTGTTGTGGGATCTTAAGTCCGGTGAGCTTATTTAATTTCAACTGACTATAAGAAACAATTCCTAGATTAACAGCTCTACTACGAACTTGCTGAAATGTTTGGTTAATATTGTTCCCTCGGATCAATTTATTTTGCAATGTTTGCCATAGGCCAAATGCTATTAAAGCTTCTTTTGCTGCTTTACCATAAGGTGCTATTTCAGGATTTGCAATGGCGAATCGTTGATCTGTAGGTATATTCGCTAAAAATGATGTGAATGTTGAAAATTGATTTGTTGCTGACCATAAAGCGATTTGGCCATAAGTATAGGTTTGTAGACTATTTTCAATAATTAACTGGCTGTCATTAAGACGTTGCGGACGCTGTGCATCGGCAGATAGAAAGATATCAAATGGTGCGCCGTGTTTTATCTGTTGATATAAAGTCCCAGAAGAGGCACTAATTACTTGTGTTTCAATGTTTGTTTGGGCGGTAAATTCAGGTAATAATTTTTTAAGAACAGGTGCAAAGTTAGCGGCTACCGCAATACGTAGCGGTGTATGTTCTTGAGAAAAGGCAGTAGCGCTTATTAAGGTGAAAATGAAAAGTGTGGGTTTTAATAATCGCTTAGTCATTAATTTTAAAAGGTGCATGAAAGGCTAATTCCACTGCTGCGCTTTATTTTTATCAATCGAGCGAGCTTCTAACCAGTTTTCACCTTGTTCGGTCAGTTCTTTTTTCCAAAATGGCGCATTGACCTTAAGAAAATCCATAATAAATTCAGTTGCCGCGAACGCATCTTGACGATGTTTGCTGGTTACGCCAACAAAAACGATTTGCTCACCTAAATAGAGTTGTCCAATACGGTGAATGATGGTGATACGACCTAACTGCCAGCGATGTTTGGCATCATCAACAATTTTCTCTAACGATTTTTCGGTCATTCCCGGGTAATGTTCAAGGTATAAGCCTTTAACATTTAGTCCTAAGTTCTTATTCCTTACTCTGCCACTAAAGGTAACAATAGCACCGTCTTCATGGTTATCGGCCTCTAATAGTGCGACTTCATCACCGAGGTTAAAGTCTTCTTTTTGAATACTAATACGTTGCTGATTATTAGGAGGTACTATAATTGTCATAGCTTTAGCCACCTGTAACTGGCGGAAAAAAAGCGACTTCGTCACCTGATTTGACCGGAAATTCTGCATCGACCATATCGTGATTAACAGCACTAAGTAAGGAGGCACTTTCTAATATTGATTGCCACTGTGGATATGTATCAATGATCGCTTGTTTTACTTTTGCTACACTTGATAAATTTTCATATTTTAGCTCGATTTCGCTACAATTTAGTTGTTCTCGTAATGCTGCAAAAAAAATCACTTTAATCATAATCTACGCCTTAGCTTGCCAGTGTCCGGACTTGCCACCTTCTTTTGTTAGTACTTTGATAGCATGAATTTCCATAGCGGGGTCAGCTGCTTTACACATATCAAATAAGGTTAAACAGGCAACAGATACCGCCGTTAACGCTTCCATTTCGACACCTGTTTGTCCGGTCAATCGACATAAGCTAGTAACTTTTACTTGGCTATTAGCTTTATCAATTTTAAAATCAACTTGCACTTTTGTTAACATCAAAGGGTGACAAAGAGGGATTAAGTCACTGCATTTTTTGGCGGCTTGAATACCAGCAATACGTGCCACCGCAAAAACATCGCCTTTTTTATTATCGCCTTGGGTTATCAAATCAATTGTCGCTGCAGACATATTAATAATGCCTTGTGCGGTTGCGGTACGTGAAGTCATTGATTTCTCAGTAACATCAACCATATTGGCTTCGCCTTTTTGGTTAACATGACTTAATGTTGGCTTCTCTTTAGGCATTAGTTCTTTAGACATTAGTTTCGAGTCTCACATTGCTCAGCGTCAGCCATTCTAAGGTGGGGTACAAAATTACAAGGGCGATGGCTCGCATCAAGTTGTTCACTAATCAGTTTATCCCACGCCGTTTTACAGGCATTGGTTGAACCAGGTACACATAAAATAACCGTACTATTGGCAATACCACCAAAGGCACGTGACTGAATGGTTGATGTGCCAATTTCCTCTAATGAGATCGCGCGAAATACTTCACCAAAGCCTTCTACATTTTTATCAAACAATACTGTTAACGCTTCTGGGGTATTATCTCGTGCAGTAAAACCCGTGCCACCAGTAGTAATAATTGCATGAATACTATCATCGGCAATCCATTTAGAGACAATGGCGCGTAGTTGATAAACATCATCTTTAACAATGGCTTTTGCTGCAAGTTTATGTCCGCCATTGGTCAAACGTTCTACCAGAGTTTGACCCGAGGTATCATTTGATTCATCACGAGTATCAGAAACTGTTAATACGGCAATCGATAGAGGGATAAAGGCATTTCCGCCATGCTTAGACATAAGTTTTCCTTGGAGATAAAGTATGATGATTAATCGAATTAAACTGTGCAGAGGTTAATTTAAATGCGTTAGTTTTTAGGTATTGCCATTGCTCAGGAGTATTACTGTTGAATAAGAATTTTGGGCTATCAACAGTGATTTCTTTATTAGGTATTTGTTTGAGTAGAGCACGGATAGAACGTTGTTTTTTATCTGAACGGTTAAAGCTTGAAGAGAAAATATTATCTAAAAACTGTTCAACAAAGGCATTAACGGGTAAATATAATGGCAAATAGTTATTTGCGTAATAACACGCTTTTTGACTCAATTCGCCTATCTGCTTTAGTTTTGCTAAAGCTGTTGAGTTCATTAACGGTAAATCAACAGGTAATACTAACAAAGCAGCAGGTTGATACTGCTTGATAATGCTATATATGCCACCTAGTGGCCCTGCATTTTTAAAAATATCTTTTACTAAATTATCACTTGTTGGGTTCTCATTGGATAGAGGCTCTTGATGTTTAGCACTGATAACAACTTGAGCAATGCCAGCATCAGTAAGTAATTGCTTACTATAATCTAACATATCCATATCATTGCGTATTAATGTCGATTTATCTTTGCCCATACGTGAAGATAAACCGCCAGTTAAAACCACACCTAAACAATGACCATGGTATTTGCTGTTTATTGTTATTGGTTGAGTAGAGGATAGAAAATTCACTTTTAACCACCTAACATAGATAAATTGGTGGTTGCCCCGGTTAAATTTTCATGGAGAAAATGGGTCGCTTGTTTATCCGTCATCATTGCTGTTATTTGTGCTTTTAATGGCTCAATATCATCTTGTTGTAAATATTCTTTGAGTGATAAACCTTGCTCGGTAAATAAACATAAATGTAGTTTTCCGAGTGAACTTATCCGTAAGCGATTGCAGCTATTACAAAAGTCTTTGCTATACGGCATGATTAAACCAATACGACCTAGATAGTCGGGATGATAAAATTCTTGCGCAGGCCCTGATGATCTATCACGAATAGCGGGTAACCAGCCATCCAAAATAAGGTTTTGCCTAATGCGTGAACCTTGTACATGTTGGGCATCAAAAAACTTTTTATTATCACCGGTTTGCATTAGCTCTATAAATCGTAATGTAACCGGGGTGTCTTTTAACCAGTCGAGATAAGTTTGAATATCGTAGCCATTGTATTCACGCATTAGCACCGTATTAACTTTTATTGATGGACGACCATCAGCTAAAGCCATATCGATGCCTTTTAAGATATGTGGTAATTTATTATGCCCGGTAATGGCATTAAATTGTCGAGGGTCTAAGCTATCAATACTAATGTTAATTGCATCAATACCAGCATCTAACCAAGCGGGTAAATGCTCAGGTAATTTAAAGCCATTGCTAGTAATAGCTACTCTTTTTATCCCTGGAGTTTGTTTACAAGTGGCGATAATTTCAGGAAGATCTTTACGCAGTGAAGGTTCACCACCGGTGATCCGTATTTTTTCTGTGCCCATTTGTGCAAATGCATTAGCAATGCGCTTTATTTCAGGCACAGAAAGAAAGTCACGCTTTTGATCACACTGATAACCATCAGGCAGGCAGTAGCTACAACGAAAGTTACACACGTCGGTAATTGAGAGGCGCAAATAATAAAATTTGCGACCAAAGTTGTCTGTTAACATCTCACCTTTCCAATGTCGGGAGGTCAACACGTTTCCATGAAAACCCTGGCGGTTTAAGTTATTTATCTTTTTGTTTAGATATAAACTAAAAGATAAAATAACTAACCACGGCTTAAATAACGTGTCTATTTTAAAATAGATTTAGTTAAAGAAGCTCGGCGAATAATAATAGTAAAAATTATTATAACTTAAATTTGATAAGGCATTGTATTATTATTAGCGAAACAAAAGCTTGATGTGTATCAAAAAGTAACGTGTCATTGAGCTGTTATGATTATCACTAGATGATGATGTTATGTTTACCCAAATAAAAGAAGAGTATGATTATGGTTGATTGTAGTTCTGCCCCGGGCTTATTGCCGTTTGAACAAGCTATGGCTGAAATGTTAGCTGCTATTGAACCTGTAACAGAAACAGAGCATGTCCCGCTTGTTCAGGCGCTAGATCGGATATTGTCACAAAATATAATAAGTCCATTAAATGTGCCTCCTCATAATAACTCTGCAATGGATGGTTATGCTTTTGCAATTACTAGTTTTAAAGAAAAAAGCTCATTAGTTCTTGCTGGACGTTCAATGGCAGGTGAACCTTTTCAAGGCGAGTGTCTATCAGGACAATGTATTCGTATTATGACCGGAGCAAAAATGCCTCTAGGTTGCGATACCGTTGAAATGCAAGAAAATTGCGACGTGCTGGACAATCGTATTAGCTTTTTAGAACCGCGAAAAGGTGGTGATAATGTTCGTTGTGCGGGTGAAGATATTGGCAGAGGACAGCATGTTTTCGAACAGGGCAGAAAACTATCTTCGATAGATTTAGGAATTTTAGCTTCTTTAGGTGTGCCAAGGGTGGAAGTTTTTCGTCAGCTAACTGTCGCGCTCATTTCAACAGGTGATGAACTTAAAAAGCCAGGAGCCGAATTATGTGAGGGAGACATCTATGAAAGTAATAGTTTTGCACTGGCTGGTATTTTGGAAAAAATGAATATCAAAGTCATCAACTTTGGTGTTATTGCGGATGATTTACAACTGATTAAAAACGCATTTGAACAAGCGGATCAACAAGCTGATGCTGTTATTTCATCGGGTGGTGTTTCAGTTGGTGATGCTGATTATACCAAAGATGTGCTTGAACAGCTGGGTGATATCGGTTTTTGGAAAATAGCGATGAAGCCGGGAAAACCTTTTGCTTTTGGACAACTAAAAAATAGCGTGTTTTTTGGTTTACCGGGTAATCCTGTATCAGCCATGGTTACAGCACATGTGCTAGCAATTCCAGCGCTATTGAAAATGCAAAATTGTAAAAATGAAAAGCCTGTTACCATGATGGTAAAAACTAAAACTCAGTTGAAAAAGTCTCCCGGTAGAATGGACTTTCAACGTGGCATTTACTCTACAAATGAAAATGGTGAAATGGTGGTGCAAAGCACCGGTAGTCAAGGTTCTGGTATTTTAACCAGCTTAGCAACGGCAAATTGTTATATTATTTTACCGTCATGCCAAGGTAAAGTTGCTGCAGGTGAAATGGTCAAAGTGCAATTGTTTGATCATTACATTAGCTAACTAGGACAGTAGGAAATCACATTGATTTAATTGACGTTAATTAAATCAATGGCTTGAAGTGCGTTTTCGCGAATGTTGAGTGATTTATGAATAAGGTATTTCTATTACTAGCAACGATTCACTTAAAACTGAGGAATTGTGGCCTTAGCTGAAATGAATAATCATTTCAGCTGCTTCACAATGACAGTTAAAGCCACATAGAGTACAACCATAACCATTGAGACTATCTTCATACCATTTATCGGGATGTTCTTTAATAAGTTTGCCACCGCATTTGCTGAAGTATCTCACCGCGCTATTGTTTGGGCTTTGTTTCCATAGGTGGCTAACGCCAGCAAGTGCACCTTGTTTTTTGGCGGCCTCTATAGATAATTGTAAGAGTTTACCGCCAATACCGTAACCACGATAAGTTTCGTCAACAGTATTGCATTTAAAATAACAAACCTTATTACTTTCGATACTCCATAAATTTGGTGTACACCATTGATCAATGTCCCATTGTGAAGCTGAATAGGTGATACGAAAACCTACTAATTTTTCTTGATGATATACAACGTAACCGGCGTTAATTCCTAGATGTAATCCTTTTAGATGCCACTGTTTGATATTTTCTGCATCCAAGTAACCTTCACCGTGAACCTGTGTTCCCAATATTATTATTTTCTTAAAATCGTCAGGTGTTAATTCTTTGTAATTAAGTGCAATGTTCATCTTTTTTGCCATAGTTTTTATGAGCTATTTTTTATATGATGCTCTTCAGTTGCTGATCATTTTAGCAAAAAAATTGGAGTAATGATGTACGATCCTTTACATGATAGTTCGCCTGGTTGCGGAGAAAAATATCCTGACAGTTATTGGGCTGATGTATCAACAGATGCGCCTGTAGATGATGGTCAAGTTAAGCAAGATATTGATGTCGATGTTGCCATTATCGGCGCTGGTTATACTGGGTTATCATGCGCACTACATCTTGCACGAGAGCATGGTATTAAAGCACATATACTTGAAGCTAATAAAACTGCTTGGGGCTGTAGTGGTCGCAATGCGGGTTTTATTCTTAAATCCTCAGGGCGGAAATCTTACAGTCAGATGTCAAATCAATGGGGTGAGGAGGTGATGCGTGGCATTTATGGTGAAATGTGCGCTGGGGTTGAGACGGTTAATGCTTTGATTGCTGAAGGCATAGATTGTGATCAGCAAGCTGCTGGCTTTATCAAAGTTGCTCATAAACCAAAAGCGATGAAAGAGCTTATTTCATTGGCGAACTTACAGAAAAAGATGTTTGGTTACGATGTTGAAATACTTTCAAAAGATGATGTTCGTCATCGATATATGGATGACCACAATGCTTATGGTGCTATTCGTTATCAAGATGGTTTTGGCCTAAATCCATTAAAATTGGCATGGGGATATCATAAAATTGCGAGAGAAGCTGGCGTTGAAATTCACTGTTCTACACCTGTTATTGATTGGCATGAAAAAAAATCTGCAAATGAAATTAAAGAGAAAAATAGACAGCAACTAATCACTCCTAATGGCATCGTTACCGCTAAAAAAGTGGTTGTTGCTACTAATGGTTATACACCTAAAGGTTTTCATCCTTTAATTACCAATAGAACGTTACCGGTATTATCACAAATTATCGTGACTGAACCACTAACAGATGAACAGCTTTTAGCTTGTAACTTTTTAACCTCAAATGTGGTGATGGATACGCGGGCATTAAAATATTATTACCGCAAGTTACCTGATAATAGGATTCTATTTGGTGGTCGTGGTGCTATCACCGGGAAAAGCGCCGAAGACCCTTATTATGCTAAACGTTTATTATCGGTACTAAAAACAAGCTTTCCAGCGTTGCAAAACCTTAAATATGATTATGCATGGTCAGGGTGGATTTGCATGTCGTTAGACGATATTCCACATATCTACCAAAACGATGAACATAGTGTTTTTTATAGCATGGGTTATTGTGGTAGCGGTGTTTCTTTTAGTGTGCAAGCGGGTAAACGTCTAGCACAAAAGGTCGCAGGGAAAGCTGTTCCCAATTTACCTTTATATCAAAAAGCCTTACCTAAATTTCCGTTAGCGCCTTTGCGACGAGTAGGGCAATGGGGATACTTTCAATATGGCAGAATAAAAGATAATTGGTTTTAAAGTTGTATGAGGTTTTATTAAGGGAATATTCATATCCACGGAGAAATTTCGTGGATATGAAGATAAATAAGACTATAACAAGTTTATAGTTTTTACTAGTGAAGTGATAATGCCATTTGGCGTAGTAACAGTGATAGTTAACGTTGCAACCTCAGGATCGCCGCCAACAGGATTAACGACGATGAAATCTATTGAACCATACCCAGAGGAATTATTGTTAGCTACGGTTGTTGATGTTTGTCCAGCAAGTTCACCATTACTTAAACTTACCGTGATGTTTGTACCTAAAGGCAGTGTTTGTAGAGCACTATCTGCAAATGAAAAGGTTAAACTTAAGCTAATGCCATTGCCTATATTTCCTATAATTCTACTCGAATTTAAAAATGTATTTTCATAACTAGTACCACCATTTGTGGGAGTTAATATATATTCAGCACTAGAGCCCGACATCACTAACTCTAAAGATTTACGTAAGGTAATGGAAGGTACATCAATTGAACATAAATTACCTTGGCATTGCGGGCCATTAAACTTACCATCTGCTGCGGTAAATTTACCATCTAAATTATCATCAAAAAAGATGGTTTCATTAGCGTCTTTGACATTATTAGCATTATCATCACGCCATGCTTCCGACATATCGATAAAACCAGAGGACTCGGCATTATGGCGACTAAATCCGGATGAAACAGTATTATCAATAATGGCTTTACCGTCATTTTCATCAAATATATTATTACCGTTAGTATCAAAAAAGCTTTCATGGCCTTTAGCTGTAGCTAAAATGGTACTGCGGTGATCCAATAATCTTGGCTCACTTACTTCCCAGGTAACTGAGCATTTACCATCAAGCGTATTACAGCTTGCATCGATATTACCGCCTTCTGTGGTAAAATTTATGGTGGTTCCATCGGGTACGGGATTATTAAAATTGTCGGCTAACCAAGCGGTAATGGTTGATGTTTCGCCATTAAAAGCTTCAGGATTAAGTACCGAAGCGGCAATTGTAAACGATCTTTGCTCAGCAAGGCCGGTATTTATTGATAAGAGATCTGATTGTGTTTGTACGTTAACCGTCTCATTGTTAATGACCATAGCTGATTTTGCTGTGACCCTGACCGCTGTAGGTACTGTTCCTGCGGTAACTTGAGTTGTGATCAAGCCCTGACTATTGGTTAAACCAGTGTTTCTACTTAAAATAATACCGCCAATAGAAGTATCTAAAGAAAACGTTACCTGCTGTTGAGCTAAGACATTACCCAATTCACTTTTTACTTTAAACGTTAAAGTTGATGTTTCTTGTTTGCCTTGACCACCAGTACCTTTAATAACTATAGAATCTGGTTCTGCAGAAATAAACTCTATCGAACCGAGTTGCTCCCCTGTTATCACAATTGTTTCAGTTGCGATATTGGTAATGCCGTTCACAATAACAGAGGCAATTAACACGTCATCTGTGCCATTAACTCCGGCACAGTCAACATCTTCAAAGGTTGCCTGCGCTTTACCATTAATACTAAATACGGTCTCATCGATAACAGCGTGACCATTTAAAACACAATTGGATGTAAAAGTGACCGGCGTTGGTGTATTGATGCGCTTGTTTTCATTGTTAACAAGATCAACCGTTAATCCTAATGTGCCACCAGCACTGACAGTATTATTATCAGCTGAAAGTTTAATTGTTCCCTCGATAAAACTATTATTGTCATCGAAATAACCTAAATGTACTTCATCATCGATAATAGAACTTGCTGAAACTATTTCATAATTGATTCTATTGCTGACATTTTCTGCGCTTTTAAGGGTTGCTGTGATCACTCCTGCGCCAATGATATCAGCACCAAAAAGCGTAACACTCGCAACACCATTGATTTTTGTCAGTGCCGAAACTGTATTTAGTGTGCCAATATCGGCGGAAAAAGTAATGATTTCATTGTTAATTGCTTGGTTATTATTATCAACTAAAGTACTAACAACTTGTATTTGTTGATCTGCTTTAAATTGTGATACCGGTTGGCCGTTAAGTAATAATGTGGTAGATATGCGGGGCAATCTTTTGATATCACTATTATAAACAAATTCGAAATCTTGGGAGTTGCTAACGCCTGAGCTTGTTGCATTTACTGTAGCTGCGCCAATGGTTTGTAGCTCGTTGCTAATAATAACGACAGCTTTGCCATTATCATCTGTTAATTTTGAACTAGCAGAAAGTGATCCTAAATCGGTAGTAAAGTCGACGCGCTTACTGCCAATAGGGTTACTAAATTGATCATATACGGTAGCTGTTAAGGTAATCTCGTCACTCTTATCAAAGCTCTGAACTGTTGTTCCACTAGCATTAACCATGCTAAGTACAATGCTACTGACCTCGGTAGTATCATCTGTAACTGTATTTTCCCCTGAGCTACCCATACAACCTGACAGTAGTGTTAACCAAGTTAACAACAGTGTTAGATAGAGCTTTTTCATGGAAGCGATCCTTTAAAGAGAAGTTTTATTTTTATAATGAATAAGAATAAAAGTCATTGTGTTAAAAGTCCATGAATATCAAGGTGATTTCTTTAATCAAGCCTATTTAAACGTGTATTTGTGAAAAAGGCGGCAATATTTTTTGCGATGCCATCAAGTAATCGTTGCTGAGCTTCAAGGCTTGCCCAAGCAATATGTGCAGTAATTTTTAAATTGTCCAAATGACAGTTCAGTAAGGGGTGGTCTGCAGGTGGCGGTTCACTATCAAGTACATCGAGTACCGCATAGGCGATTTTTTTATCAGTCAGTGCATCTATTAATGCTTCATTGTTGATGATCGCGCCGCGAGCAGTATTGATCAACATAGCATTTGCTTTCATTAAATAAAATGCTTGGTCATTAATTAGGTCTTCAGTTTCAACGGTTTGTGGGCAATGTAAGGTAAGAATATCTGCTTGTTGTAAAATGTCTGCAAACGGTAAACGTCCACCTCTAATTTGTGACGTATTGGGCCTTTCGGCAATGATGACTTTCATACCAAAGGCATTAGCGATGTTTGCCACTGCTTTTCCTAAATTACCATAACCAATAATGCCTAAGGTTTTACCGGCCAGCTCTGTTATAGCATTGCCGTGATAACAGAAAGTATTACTCTGTTGCCATAAACCTTGTTCTGTATTGCTATTGTGGTGACTTGTTTGATTATAATATTCTAAAATCTGTGCAAATACATATTGAGTAACTGATTGTTGGGCATAACCACTGACATTGGTTA